>DATJNF010000042.1:0-80791 GCA_035508375.1 Occallatibacter sp.
ACTGGGGCCATCACCTGGTGTACTGGGCCTGCGACCGGGACATCGGGGGCAAAATGTTTGCCATGACCGATGTCGACAGCACAGGAACCGGGGTTCTCTGGTTCCACTGTGGAGCCGAGCGGTTCCATGAGTTGCTGGAGATCGAGGGGATTACTGCGTCTCCTTATCTGGCGAAAGCTCACTGGGTCACGCTGGCGCGGTGGGACGTACTTCGTCCGCGGGAGATCGAAGAAGAGCTCAAGCGGGCGCGCGCCCTGATTTACGAAAGGCTGCCGAAACGAACGAAAGCTGTCCTGGCCTTGCCGGAGAAAGAACGAGCAAAGGTCATCCGGGAGCGGAAGAAGCTGTTGGCAGCGCGAACCAAGTCGCTACGGAAATAAACGCGGTGTCTCAGGAGCGGCAGGGAACGAACGGGCTGGCTGCCGCGTATATTCGGTTGCATGTGAGGCACTGAGAACCATGATCAAGTTTTTGCTATGGTGCATTCTGCTGATTTTGTGCTGGCCGCTGGCGCTGGCGGCGCTGGTGCTGTATCCGCTGGTGTGGCTGGTGCTGCTGCCCTTCCGCGTGGCAGGGGTCGCCGTGGGCGGCGCGCTGGCGCTGGTGAGCGCGATCATCTTTCTGCCGGTGCGGGTGCTGAAGGCCATCTGAGACCACCCGCCTATCCCCCATCTATTGATGGACGCTCATTGCGATCCTCGATCGCCCGCATCGGCCTGTCCCTCGACACTCCCGAGAAGAATGCTTTAGCGTGGCGCTATGGCTTTTTCTGTCTCTTTGGATGGAAAGATTGCCCTGGTGACGGGCGGATCGCGGGGCATTGGCGCGGAAACGGTGCGGCTGTTGGTCGAGGCTGGGGCGCGGGTGGCGTTCAACTACCGGCAGGCGCGCGAACAGGCAGCGGCGCTGGCCGCCGAGTGCGGCGGGCCGGAGCGGTGTTTCGCGATGGAGCAGGAGCTGAGCACGCCCGCGGACGGGCGGGCGCTGGTGGAGGCTGCCGTCCGGCGATTCGGCGGCCTCGATATTCTGGTGGCGAATCATGGCGTGTGGGAGGCGGAGGACGTCTCGATAGCGCGGATGCCGGAGGCGCAGTGGCGGCGCACGCTGGGTGTCAATCTCGATTCGGTCTTCGGGCTGGTGCAGGCAGCGGCGGCGCAGATGGAACGGGCGGCGCAGGGCAGTGCTCCCGACGCGGTGAAAGGACATATCATTCTGATCAGCTCCACGGCGGGGCAGCGCGGTGAGGCCTACCACGCCGACTATGCCGTGACCAAAGGGGCGCTGATTAGTCTCACCAAGAGCCTGTCGAGCGAGCTCGGGCCGAAGGGGATCCGGGTAAACTGTGTGGCGCCGGGATGGGTGGCCACGGAGATGTCGGCTGCGGCTCTGGGCGATGCGGAAGTGGGCGCGAAGATTAAAGCGGGGATTCCGGTGGGGCGCGTGGGAACGGCACGGGAGATCGCCGGGCCGATCCTGTTTTTATGCACGCCGCTGGCGGGGTTCATCAGCGGCGAGATTCTGAATGTGAACGGCGGCGCGGTTCTGGTCGGGTGAGCACGCAGTCTAAAAAGATGAGGAATGGGTCCATGCGAAAGATTTTGCCGGCGGTAATGGCGATGCTGATGCTGGCGGCGCCGGTTGCGATGTGGTCGCAGACCGGCAACGACGAGGGCGCGAAGAATGCGGCGCAGGCGCGCGCGGCCCTGGACGCGATGGTGAAGGCGCTGGGCGGCGATGCCTGGCTGAACCTGAAGAACAAGATGATGGAGGGCCATGTGGCGGCGTTCTTCCATGGCAATCCCGACCTGGGGACGACCGAGACCTTCGAGTACCACGAGTGGCCCGATCATGACCGCATCGAGGTGACCAAGCATCGCGACGTGGTTGAGTTCTTCGTCGGCCGCGAGGGGTGGGAAGTGACCTACCGAGGCAAGCACGCCATCGATAAGGACACGCTGGATGACTACCTGCGCCGGCGCGACCACTCGATCGAGACAGCCGTGAAGGTCTGGATGAAGAATCCGAACACGATCCTGCTCTTTGAAGGGCAGCATCTGGCGGAACGGCATCTGGCCGACCAGGTGACGCTGATCTCACCCGACAACGAATCGGTGACCATCCTGATGGACGCGCAGACCCACCTGCCGCTGCGCCGGTCTTTTGAATGGCGCGACCCTGTCTATCACGACAAGAACACCGACGCCGAAGAATACGACGACTACCACAACGTGGACGGGCTCCCGACGCCCTTCACCATTTCGCGCTTCAAGAACGACGAGCAGGTGCGGCAGTATTACGTCAGCAAGGTGACCTACAACCAGGCGCTGCCGGGCGATTTCTGGGATGTGGACGCGGCCACGAAGCGGATCAAGAAGTAGCCCTAAGTAGCGTCGCCCAGCAAAGCATTTCTTTATAATCCAGTAGAGCGTGCGCCGGCCCAATGACGGCTGCATCCCCTGGCCCTGCGCTTGTCTGGAGAGGAAAGAATGATTCTTGCCATCCAGGAGATCCTGGATTTCCTGCCTCACCGGTATCCGTTTCTGCTGATCGATCGAGTGGTAGAGTTCGAGCGCACCAAGCGGCTAGTGGCGATCAAGAACGTCACCATCAACGAGCCTTTTTTTCAGGGCCATTTTCCCGGCCACCCTATCATGCCGGGCGTGCTCGTTGTGGAAGCGATGGCCCAGGCCGGTGCGATTATCATGCTCAACGAAATTGCGGACCGGGACAAGAAGCTGATCGTCTTTACGGGCATCGACCAGGCCAAATTCCGCAAATCGGTGACACCCGGCGATCAGTTAAAGATTGAGGTGGACGTGCTCTCTTTCCGGACCCGAACCGGCAAGATCGAGGGCAGAGCCTACGTGGACGGCAAGCTCGCGTGCGAGGCGACGCTCACTTGCATGGTGGTGCCGCGGGCACGTGAGCAGCGCCCGGAACAGGCATCTCGGGAATCGTCGACCATAACTGTGGATTCAGGCGCGGGGGCCGAGTGAAGATTCATCCGAGCGCGGTGATCGCTCCAGGAGCAGTGGTTCCGGAGTCGTGCACAGTGGGCCCGTTTTGCACCATTGGGCCGGAGGTGGAGCTGGGCGAGGAGTGCCGGCTCATCTCCCATGTGGTTCTGGACGGGCGCACGCGGATCGGCGCGCGGAATGTCATCTATCCCTTCTCTTCGATCGGCGTGGCGCCGCAGGATTTGAAGTACAAGGGTGAGCCCACCGAGACGGTGCTCGGTGATGACAATACGATCCGCGAGAGCGTAACGATCAGCCGCGGTACGGTGGGTGGCGGCGGAATCACGCGGATCGGGTCGAACTGCCTGCTGATGACTTGCGTGCACGTCGGGCATGACAGTCAGGTGGGCAGCTATTGCATCCTCGCCAATGCGGCCACGCTGGCCGGGCATGTCACGATCGAGGATCATGTGACGCTGGGCGCATTCTGCCCGGTGCATCAGCATTGCGTTGTTGGCGCCTATGCTTTCGTCGGTGGTGGCACGATTGTGACCCAGGACGTGCTGCCCTTCTCGCTCACCTCGGCACGGAGGGAAAACAAGGCCTTCGGGATTAACAAAATCGGGCTGGAGCGGAGAGGGTTTTCAGCCGACCGGCTCGCTCAGCTGCAACGGGCGTACCGGCTGCTGCTCTCCGGCAAGATGAACACCACGCAGGCTCTGGAGAAAATGCGCGAACTCGAAGGCGAGGATGTGGCGCTGCTGGTGCGGTTTATTGAAGGCAGCCAGCGCGGGGTGATCAAGTAGCCATGAAGCTCGGCCTCATCGCCGGCAATGGGCGGTTTCCATTCTTGTTGCTGGAGGCGGCGCGGGCGCAGGGGTTGGCCGTCGTCGTGGCGGCCATCAAGGAAGAAACCGACCCGGAGATGAACCGGCGCGCGGAGACGGATGCGGGCGTACGCGTTTACTGGCTTTCGCTCGGTGAGCTCTCGCGGCTCATCGAGACCTTTCAGAAAGAGGGCGTGCGCAAGGCCGTGATGGCCGGCCAGGTGAAGCACAAGCAGATTTTCTCCAGCATCCGGCCGGATTGGCGGCTCGCGAAGCTACTGCTCAACCTGCGCACGCGCAATACCGATATGCTGCTGGGTGCGGTGGCGAAGGTGCTGGGCGACGAGGGCATCGAGCTGATCAGCTCGACGGCCTTTCTGGAGGCCCTGCTGGCTGCAGAGGGCGTGCTCACGGAGCGCGCACCGGACGAGGAAGAGCGCAAGAATATCGAGTATGGGCTCGACGTTGCGAAGGCCGTAGCCGGTTTCGACATTGGGCAAACCGTGGTGGTGGCCGCGCAGGCCTGCGTGGCCGTCGAGGCGATGGAGGGCACGGATGCGACCATCGAGCGCGCCGGCCGGCTGATGCAGTCGCTGGACGGCGGTGCGTCTACATTGGAACGCCACCTGACCGTCGTGAAGGTAGCCAAGCCAAACCAGGACATGCGCTTTGATGTGCCGGTGATCGGCGTGGCGACCGTGGAGGCGATGATCCGTGCCGGTGCGAGTTGCCTTTCGGTCGAGGCCGGGCGTACGCTTTTGTTCGATCGCGAATCCCTGATCGAGCGCGCTGCGAAGGCCGGCATTGCCATTGTGGCGGCCCCGCGCTGATACTGTTGGCACAGCGGCCGACTCGCCGCCTGCATCTGAAAGTTGCTTCCCGGCCCTTCATCCCCGTTTCCGGTGTTCAGGAGGATCTTAATGAAGAAGTCCGTTCTCATTGCTCTGGCCGCGATGCTCGCGGCTGCGGTGCCGTCCGCTACGCTGATGGCTGAAGACACCATGCCCCAGGTAGGTCAGGCTGCCCCCACGTTCAGCCTCCCCTCACAGGAGGGCACGCCGATCTCGCTGGACCAGTACCACGGTAAATGGGTGGTGCTCTATTTCTACCCCAAGGATATGACCACGGGCTGCACCATTGAAGCCCACAAATTCCAGGACGCGCAAGCCGACTTCGCGGCCAAGAATGCCGTCATCCTGGGAGTGAGCGTGGACTCGACGGACAGCCACAAGCAGTTCTGCGCGAAGGATGGACTGACCTTCCATCTGCTCTCCGACACCAACCACACCGTCGTCAGCGCCTACGGCTCTCTGGGCGAGCACAACGGCGTGAGCATGGCCAACCGGAATACATTTCTGATCAATCCAGACGGCAAGATTGCGCAAGTGTGGACGAAGGTGAATCCGGCCACTGCCGCCTCCGACGTGCTGGCTGCGATTCCAGGAGGAGCAACGCCTCCGGCCCCGCCCAGCGGACTCTCAGGCGAAGCAAAGTAAGCGGCCGCGGCGGGCTGACCCAGGCAGACCCAGCCACTACTACGGCCCAGGCCGATGCAGGCGAGAGCTTCACCTTTGTGAAGCTCTCGTCGATCCACCCAATCTATTCCAAGGAGAATCCATGCCGACAGAGCTTGCGCGGTGGTTCCGTGCCGAGATGGACGCTGTGCGCGCCGCGTTGCGGGCGGTTCCGCCGGAGCTTGCGGATGTGCCATGGCGCGCCGGCGGCTGGACACGGAAGCAGATCATAGGCCACCTGATGGATTCAGCCGCGAACAACCGGCAGCGGTTTGTCCGCGCCGCCATTGAGGGCAGGTACGCAGGGCCCAAGTACGCGCAGGACGCGTGGGTCGAAGCGCACGGCTATGCGCGCCAGCCGTGGGACACGCTGCTGCGCTGGTGGGACGCTCAGCACGAGGTGCTGGCTTCAGTGGTGGATGAGATCGCCGAGGAGCGGCTGGGCAGCCGATGCGTCGTGGGCGAGGATGCGCCGGTGACGCTGCGCTTTCTGATCGAGGACTACGTCACGCACCAGAAGTGGCACCTGGCGCAGATGACATCCGGAGCGGCAAAGGAGTAGGACAAGCAACGGGCGCAAAAAAGTCCGCCGCAGCGGACTTTTTTGCTTGCCTTGGATCCTACTTCTTTCTTGACTTCTTGGCCGCCTTCTTTGCAGCCTTCTTGGCTACTTTCCTGGCAGGCGCTTTCTTGGCCGCTTTCTTGGCCGCCTTTTTCGCAGGCGCCTTCTTCGCCGCCTTCTTCACAGCTTTCTTGGGGGCCGCTTTCTTGGCTGCCTTCTTCGCTGGAGCCTTCTTGGCCGCTTTCTTCGGGGCCGCCTTCTTGGCAGGCGCCTTCTTCGCGGCCTTCTTCGCTGGAGCTGCCTTCACGGCTGCCTTCTTGGCCGCTGCTTTTTTCTTGGGGGCCTTCCGGGCCGCTGGTTTGGGCGCTGATTCCTCGATGACACCCACGACGACCTCTTCACCGATCACCTCATCGTCGTCCGATGTGGTGTGTATGCCGGCGGTCTCAACCTCGTCCTCGTCATCGTCGGACATGCTGCCGAGTTCATCAGGGTCCAGTTCATCCGGCTCCCCGGTGGGATCGCCGGCATTCATCGCGTACATCTTGTATACGTCATCCATCCGATTGCCTCCAGCGGCTGGCCGCTGCCCTGGTTTGAGGTGCTTCACACGCATAACAGAAAAAGCAAGTCTGATATGCGGTGGTAATTGTAGCTATAGCTTGCACACAAAGGCCAGCAAAACACAAGCACGGAATGCGATGGGATGACTTTTTATTTGTGCGCCGCGCTCTTTGCAACGTCGGAACGCTTGTGCGAGGAGCGCTTCTTCGCGCTGGAGGCCTTCTGCGATGAGTGCGCATGCTGCTTGCTTGCCGCAGAGCTGTGTGACCTGCTCGTGGCCGCGGACTTCGTGTGCGGTGCTGGATCGCCGGCAGAGGAGGGCGCATGACGGCGACGGCCACTGCTGGAGACGCGCTGCACTGCGACCGGCTCGGCCACATGCAGGCGGCGGCCCGATTCGACCCGAATGCCTGTGAGGTTGTTCCAGCGGCGCAACTCGGCGAGCGAGACACCGAAGCGGTCGGCGATGGTGACGAGCGTATCGCCACGGCGCACGGTGTACAGGCCGCGTCGTGCAGAGGGCGCGGCTTCCGGAGCCAGCGGCACCACCAGAGCATCGACTCCCTGCAAGCTGCTGGATTCGGTCAGCTGATTGGCCGAGGCCAGCTCTTCCGGCTGCACGTGATACTCGTGCGCAACCGAGGGGACCGTGTCGCCGGCCGCCACGATGTGGTAACGCCACGAGGAGCGCTTCGACTCAGGAATGGAGGCGACGCGCTGATTGAACAGCTCTGCCCCGCCGGCGGGAAGATGGAGATCGAAGGATGCGTCGGGCGGCGTGACCATGCGCAACAGGCTGGGATTGAGTGCCTGGATCTCGTCGACCGGCGCACCAACAAGGTCCGAGACGAGGCGCAGGTCGATGGAGTAGTTCACCGTCACGGTGTCGGTGAGCACCGGAGGATCGAGCGTGACGTCGTCGAATCCATATTGCGTTGGGTGGTTGGCGATGATGATGGCGGCCAGGATTTCCGGCACGTAGTTCTGGGTCTCGCCGGGCAGGTTGTGGCGCTTGTAGAGCTCCCAGAAATCGGCGTAGCCTGTCTTTTCCACCGCGCGCTGTACGTTGCCGGCGCCCCAGTCGTAGGCGGCCATGGCAAGGTACCAGTCCCCTAGCTGGTTGTAGAGAAACTTCATGTAACGTGCGTAAGCACGCGTGGACTTTTCCGGATCGAACCGCTCATCCACATAGCTGTTGCGGGTGAGGCCGTAGTCACCGTAGGGCATGAACTGCCAGATGCCGCCCGCGTGAGAGCCCCGATTGACGGCTCGCGGCTGAAAGCCTGACTCGGCAACGGCCAAATAGATGAGGTCCTGCGGCACGCCTTCTTCAGCCATGACGCGCTGAATCATGGCGCGGTAGCGGCCGGCGCGCTCAAACGAGTGCAGCAGCGTTGCGTGCCCGCGCTGGGAGTTGGCAAAGAAGTTGATGAAAGCCGCCACGTAGTCGTTCATAACCAGGGGAAGGTCAGACTTGGTGGTCGCCAGGTCGGCGGTTGCTTTCGCAACCAGGTTCGGATCGACGGCGAAGGTCACATCGCTGGCGGCTTCGGCCGGCGTTGCTTCCACCTGGGGCGCGAAACCATTGCCCTGCTTGAGCGCTTCGGTCTCGAGCGCATTGACCTTGTCGACGATGTGATCGAACTCGTCGGAGAGCTGCTGGTTGCCGCGAATATCGATGCCGCTCGAGAGCATCAGATCGACAGCGTGGTCGAACTGGGCCTTTGCTTCGGGCAGCATGCCCTTGCGGTAGTCGGCCTCGCCATTGGCGTAGGCTGCTTCAACCTGCTGGATGAGCTGGCGTACCCGCTGCTGTTCGGCGGCGGATTGGGAGGGTGCAGAAGTTGCCGGTGCGGTAGGCTGCGCCGCGGGCGCCGCAATGGCGGGCGCCATGGCCTGCGGAGGCTTCCTGGCGGAGGCGCTCTTCGATGCCGACGGGCCACATCCGGCCAGCCAAACGGCTCCCACAGCCAGCGCGGAGAGCGAGGCTCCAACGGAGAGACCTCTCCACTGCATACACCTGAAAAGACGCGAAGGGCCGGCCGGGGGTGAGTCTGCTGGAAACACTAAGCCGATGATAAGCCATGACCCGGATCAGGTGCCCCCTTAAGGCACCTCATGCCGCGTCGTGTTTCGCTGAGGACCAGGTACGCCATAGGCATGGAGATTCCTATGCAGCCGAATCTTGAACAGCGGTTTCCATTTGGCTCACGCTGGCGACCGGTCGCACAAAATAGGGCTGGTCTGTTGAGACAGGCCAATGGGCGCGAAGGGAAATGGCGAAAAGTCTCGCGAAGACCTCGTTGCGCTCAATATCGACCGCCGAAGGCGAATGCGAGGTGGTGAAGTGGCACCCAAGCGCGGCAATCGCGACGTCTCCGTCCATGACAGGGACGGAAAACCCTGCACGGATGGGCGAGGCAAGCGCGCCGGCGCGCCCTTCCGCAAACAAGGGATCATTGAGCATGTCGGCCACAATCCATGGCCGCTTCTGTTCGACGGCGCGGCCACAACACTGCGTCCCGATGCGTAACTCTCCGATGCCCTGGATGTACTCGACCGGCAAGTTGTAAATCAGATAGGGCCGCAACACGGCTCCGTCCACCACAAACAGCGTCGCCCCCTGCGCGTTTGCCATTTCGCAGGCGACCCGGAGCATGTTGCCGAGGTACTCAGGCGTCATTCTCGGGATTTTAGCAACAATTGGCCTCGAAAACCGCTTTACTTGGATTTGCCTTCCCAAAAGCTCGGGGCGGGCGTAGAGCCGGTCCGGGATACTTCCCGTGCAGGAGCAGTGCCGAAACCGCTGCAGCGGGTCCGAATGGCGCGGATGAGCCGATGATAAGCTAGACCCTGGAAGGCTTCGCGCGATCGGCGCTAAGTCCCTTATTTTTCCGACCTTCTCATGGACGCACGCCTGATTCGCAATTTCGCCATCATTGCCCACATCGACCACGGCAAGTCGACGCTGAGCGACCGTCTTCTGGAGCTGACCGGCGCGCTGAGCGACCGTGAAATGCAGGCCCAGGTGCTGGACGCGATGGACCTCGAGCGCGAGCGCGGCATCACCATCAAGGCCCATGCCGTACGCATGATGTACAAGGCGCAGGATGGCAATACCTACCAGCTCAACCTGATCGACACGCCGGGCCATGTCGACTTCAGCTATGAGGTCTCGCGTTCGCTTGCCTCCTGCGAGGGCGCGCTGCTGGTGGTAGACGCCAGCCAGGGCGTGGAGGCGCAGACGCTGGCCAACGCCTATCTGGCCATCAATCACGGCCTCGAAATCATTCCGGTCATTAACAAGATCGATCTGCCTTCGGCCGATATCACGCGCACGCAAGAAGCCATTGAGCAGGCCGTCGGCCTGGATGCGACGGATGCAATTCCCGTCAGCGCGAAGACCGGCCAGGGCGTCTCGGAGGTGCTGGAAGCGATCGTGCACCGGCTACCGCCGCCCAAGGGCGACCCCAACGCCCCACTGCAGGCGCTCATCTTCGATTCGTGGTTCGACGCGTACCGCGGCGTCATCGTGCTGACGCGCGTGATGCAGGGGGCAATGCGCAAGGGACAGCGGATCCGGTTCATGTCGAACGGCAGGGCCTACGAGATCGAGTCGATGGGCGTGCTGAGCCCCAAGCCGGTGGAGATCGGCGAACTTTCGGCGGGCGAGGTGGGATTCTTCGCGGCTACCATCAAGAACGTAAGCGATACGCGCATCGGCGACACCGTGACCGACGACGCGCGCCCGGCGTCGACGGCGTTGCCCGGCTTTGAAGACATCAAGCCAATGGTCTTCTCGGGGCTCTATACCGTGGACTCGCACGAGCACACGTTGCTGCGCGACGCGCTCGAAAAGCTGCGCCTGAATGACTCCTCATTCTTCTTCGAGCCCGAGAGCTCGGCGGCACTGGGATTCGGCTTCCGTTGCGGCTTCCTCGGGCTGCTGCACATGGAGATCATTCAGGAGCGGCTGGAGCGCGAATACGAGCTGGACCTGATCACCACGGCGCCCAGCGTGCGGTACCACATCAGGATGACCGACGGCAGCGAGATCGAGGTCGATAATCCATCGCGCTGGCCCGAGCCGCAGAGCATCGACGCCATCCGCGAGCCGGTGATCACGGCGAAGATTCTCACCAACGAAGAGTACGTGGGCGGAATTTTCAAGCTGGTCGAAGAGAAGCGCGGCAAGCAGATCAACTTTGAATATGTGACGCCGACCCGCGTGCTGCTCACCTATGAGCTTCCGCTGAACGAGATCGTGCTGGACTTCTATGACCGTCTGAAGTCAATCTCGCGGGGCTATGCCTCGCTCGATTACCAGCTGGCCGGCGAGTGGGAGTCGCCGATGGTCAAGCTTGACATCCTGGTGTCGGGCGAGCCCGTGGACGCGCTCTCCATCATCGTTCACCACGACCACGCCTACGAGCGCGGCCGGGCGCTGGTTTCGAAGATGCGGGAGCTGATTCCGCGGCAACAGTTCGAGGTCGCCATCCAGGCGGCCATCGGAGCCAAGATCGTGGCCCGCGAGACCGTGAGCGCCCTGCGCAAAAACGTGCTGGCCAAGTGCTACGGCGGCGACATCACCCGCAAGCGTAAATTGCTGGAAAAGCAAAAAGAAGGCAAGAAACGAATGAAGCGGATCGGCAAGGTGGACATTCCGCAGGAGGCGTTTCTGGCGGTTCTGCGCGTGGGCGAGGACCAGCAAAAGTAGTGCCAAAAACGTAACTAGCTGGATACTTTTGTCACGTGATGTTCATGGGCGGTTGTGGAAACCTGCTTCACGGCCGTTAGTGAGGCCGCGCACAGGGATCCGCCTGCCAGCACCGCTTGCACTGGCGAAATCCTATTGAATTTTAAGGGCTTACAACTTCTATCAGAAGCCGGATGGATTTGGCAAGCGAAGAAATAGGGCTTCATTCATGCCGTTTCTGGAAGCGATCCACAATTTTTTCCACAGAAAGAGGCCCAAAACCCCGGAATTGGATAGGAAAATTCTGGCAACCTTTTTCAAATTACGCATAACTTCTTGAATTTAAAGGCACAAAAACCACTAGAAGCGCGGTTTTTGTGCCTGTGGAACCTAGTGAGATGCCGGGTGCGCGGCAGGCGCCAAGGTCTTGGGAGCCTCGGGGGCATTAGCCTGAGGCGGCGGGGCCGGAATGCCCGACTTGACGTTGTAGGCGTCGATCACCTGCTTGGTGATGTTGGTGGCATTCGAGGCAAAGAGCACCGGAGACTGCTGTTGGGAGACGTCGAGGACCAGCGTGTAGCCTTCCTTCTCGGCATAGGACTGCATTACGTCATATACCTTGGAAGCCAGTCCGTTATAGAGGTCCTGCATCTGCTGCTGGAAATCCTCCTGAGCGTCCTGGGCGTCGCGGTCCAGCTGCTTCTTCTTGGTGTCGATAGCGGTGGTTTTGGCGGCGCGGTCGGCTTCCGACAGGCTGGCGCCCTGAGTCTGCAACTGCTTGGTCAGCGTATCGACTTCATCGCTGAGGCTCTTCAGCTGCTGGCGCTTGGGATCGAACTTCTTCTGCAGATCGGCGAAGTTGCGCTGCCCTTCATTGGTCTGAGCAACAGCGACCTGGAAGGCTATGACCGCAATCTTGGCTGGGCCGGCAGGAGCTGTGGCAGCGGCCGACGCGTTGGGTGACGCGGCCGAGACGGCCGGGGTTTGGGCAGCAGCGCTCAGGACCAGGCCCGAGGCCAGCGTAGCGGCGATTGCAAGCGAACGCTTCATGTGAATCTAAAAACTCCTTCGAGATTCCTGTGCGGCTTTCCTTTGGACGAGCCAGTGTCTCCTGAGGAACCCTTCACGATCTATCCATTTTCGCCCAGCAACAAAGATCTGTCGCTGGAAACCCCGACTTTTTTCGGAAACTCCGCGCCGAAACGCGGCGGAGACAGAAAAAGATGCGGATGGAGACGTCAGCAGGAACTAGGAGGATTATACGGCATTCCAGAGTACGAACCGTAAATTTCGGGCCTTCCAGACGGCACCAGGACGCGGTGGGCGTCCTGGTGCGGTAATCGATCTCAGATCAACGGGGATCAATGCGAAGGCGCCGGTTGTGGTGCCGGTGCGTCAGGGGTCGGGGCGGCGGCCGCCGGCGGAGCCGGAATACCGGACTTCTCGTTGTACGCCTCGATCACTGCCTTCGTGATGTCCGTCGAGGGCATGGCGTACAGAACCGTCGGGCTCTGCTGTTCCTGCTCAGTGCGGTCGAGCACCAGGGTAAATCCGTGCTTCTGCGCGTAGTCCGTCATGGTGGCGCCCACTTTGGACGCGATGCGGTTCAGCAGGTCCTGCATTTCGCCCTGGAAGTCCTGCTGCGCGTCCTGGGTGTCGCGATCCAGCTGCTTCTTTTTTTCGTCGATCGTGCGGGCGCGGCTTTGGCGCTCATCGTCGCTGAGGTTGGCGGACTGGGCCTGGAGCTGTTTGGTCAGATTGTCCACTTCGTCGCTCAGGGCTTTGATCTGCTGGCGCTTGGGATCGTACTTCTTTTGCAAGTCGGCAAAGTCGCGCTGGAACTCGTTGGTCTGACCTACGGCTGCCTGGAATTCAATAACGGCCACTTTGGTGGGGCCGGCAGCGGCAGACTCGGCCGCTGGGCGGGGAGCTGCGGGTCTTTGTGCAGCGGGGGCTTGTGCGGCGGCGGTAAGGGCAGATCCCAGGGCAAGAGAAACTACGGCTACAGACACACGCTTCATGCGGTTTCAACAACTCCTTCGGGGTTCCCGGCATGCCGCGGACCAACGCCTCTTGCTGGAGCGCTGTCCTTGCCTCGCCTTAAACGTTCGCGCCACAACGCGCATCGGCGATCCCATCGTTCGACCCGACACCCCTCGATCGATCGCGGTGGGCAGTGCAGGCAAGAGATGGCGGCAAGGAGAGCGAAAACATAGCCAGGAACTACACGTGAATTATACGGCATTCGCGACGCGGTCCAAGTGCTGTTTCCGAGATGAGACGCCCAAAGAAGAAAGGCCGCCTGGGTAGCAGGCGGCCTGCGAAAATAGGTCTGGCTGAAGCTAGAAGGTGGTCGAGATCGTCAGCCGGAAGGTCTTGCGGGGCTCGCGGAAGACGTACCGCGACCCGTAAGCCTCGATGGCTTCCTGGTAGGTATAGTCGCCAGCGCCTCCAGGCGGGAACATCGACCGGGTGATGAGCTGAGCCGTGCAGCTTCCCTGCTTGCTGCCGTAAAGGTCGCAGTACGGCGTCTCGTAGAGGCGCAGCGGGTTCCATGCGTAGTAGAGGCGGAACGGCGCATTGACGATCGGCATGAGCACCGCGAGTTCCACGCCGGTGGACATGCGCGGAACGAAGTTGGTTCCGACGATCGGGTGTATGTTCCTTTCGAAGCCGACCTGAGAACCGGGAATGCCGCCCTGGCAAGCGCCGTTGTTGTAGACCGGGCAGCCGTAGAGGGGCGCCGTCAACGATGCGAAGCCCTGCGGGCTTTGCTTCAACTGCCCCCTGTCGACGATGGTATCGATGCCGAAGTCGTCAAAGAGCTTGAAGTCGAAGGGACCCACAACCGGGATGCGGTACTCGGCGTTGGCCGTGAAGTTGGTGTCACCGCCAATGGAAGCTACGCCGTAAACCGGCAGCGCCACCTGGATGCACTGGTTGTCCTGCGGGTTGGTGGGATCGCGCGGAACGCAGCTGCCGTCAGGGTTGGTGAGCTGGAAGTTGACGCGCGTCGGCACATAGCCATACGGTGTGGCGCTCCGCACGTCGAAGCCGCGCAGCTCGTTTTCGCCGCCGGAGTAGAAGCGGTTCTGGGGCGGCGCGACGTCTCCGCTGTAGCCCGCAACATAGCCAATCTGCGCGCGCAGGCCGAGCACGTTGCGGCCGTTGGGCGTGGGCCGCAGGTAGTGCATCGGGATGAAGCGCGTGGCGGAGACCACCGGCTCGATATAGCGCACGTTGCCCCACAAGCCCGACACCTGCAACGCAGCCGTGTATTCCTTGCCTCCATGCGGCCGCAATGGGCTGTCGACCGTGTTGTAGGCGTAGGTGAGCGAGACGTAGCTGTTGATGATGCCACTCAGCGCATTGGAGCCCTGGATTCCCGACCGGAAGGAGATGGTCTGGAAGAAGGTCTGCGAGGCGGTGCTGAACGCGCTGATCGACGAACGGGTCCAGGAATAGGTGAAGCCGACACGCTGGAAGGCGTGGCGCTTGAGCGGATAGCTGAGGGAGAAGTTAAATCCATCGGACGACTGGTTGTAGTTCTGGGTCAGCGATTTCTCCGCATCCGAAAGGTTGACGGACGCACCCGTCGTGGCCTGGTAGTTCTTGGCGGCGTTGTAATCCTGCTTCTGATTGAAGATCTGGAAGCCCACGTTGATGGGCCGATTCTTGATGTAGGGCTGGGTGAAGCCGAAGAGGAACTGCCGGCTGATCGAGCCCAGGTTCGCCTGCACGCTCAGGGTCTCGCCCAGGCCGAGGAAGTTGTTGGTCTGGTAGTTGAGGCCGATGAAGGCGCCGGATAAACCGCTGACGCCGCCATTCATGCCGATCGAGTTCTTGCCCTTTTCCTTCACCTTCAGCAGCAGGTCGACGGTGCCGTTGTCGGGATCCTGGTGGGCCTCCGAGTCCTGGTCGACCTTCAGCGGCTCGAAGTATTCGAGCTGGTTGAGGCGGAGCAGGCTGTACTCCCAGAGCTGCGAGTTATAGACCGAACCTTCGTCTAGCATCAGTTCGCGGCGGATGACGCGGTCGCGGGTGATGGTGTTGCCCTGGAACTCGATGCGCGAAACGTAGAACTGTTTGCCCTCATCGATGTCGATGCTCATCGAGACGGTCTTCTTCTGCTCGTCGTAGTTGAGCTTCGGAATCGCGCCGAAGTTGATGTAGCCCAGGCTGCCGTAGGCCTTCTTCAGGTTGTCGAGGCCCTTGCCGATCAGAGTGGCACTGAACCAGTCGCCGTCCTTGATGGGGAAGGTGGCGCGCAGCGCCTTCAGGTTCGTGATGTGCTGGTTGCCCGTGAAGGTAATGCCGCTCAAATGGTAGCGGCCGCCTTCTTCAATCGGCATCAGGATATCGATACGCTTGCCCTTGTTGGGACGGAAGGTGAACCAGTTCAGGCCGCCCTGGTCGCGGATCTGCGTCTTGGGCGTTTCGACGGCTGCGTTGGCATAGCCCTTGTCGCGATAGGCCTGGCGCACGCGCTCGGTGTCTTCTTCGAGCTTGGAGGAGTCGTAGGTCTGCGGGAAGAGATCCTCGAAGATGATGGAGTACGGAATGCCGATCGGCTTGAGGTTCTTCATCGAGCGGCGCAGGTAGAGAGCGCTCAGGTGGGTGTTGCCGGTGAACTGGATCTTCCCGACCTTCACCACTGGGCCTTCTTTGACGTTGAAGTTCACCTGCACCGAGGCCGGTGGGATGGTCTTCACGTCGGTCTTGATGGTGGAGAACTGGTGGCCGTGCTCAGCCTCCATCTGCTTGATCACCGTTTCCGCCAGCTTGATCTTGGTCGGATCGTACTGGCTGTCAACGGAGAGCCCGACCTTCTCTTTCTTGAAGCGGTCGAGGATGTCGGACTGGGTGATGGAATTCAGGCCCTTGTAATTGATCTCGCGGATCGTGGGTCTTTCCCGGACAAAGATATTGAGGATGATCCCCTTTTCCGTGTCTTCGCGCTCGATGCGCAGATCCTCGAAGTAGCCGGTATTCCAGAGAGAGTTGAAGTCGCGCTCGATGGAGACGGGATCGTAGACGTCGCCGGGATGCGTGAAGAGGCGGGCCAGGATGGTCTCGCGGGGGATGCGGCGATTGCCGATCACGCGGATCTGATCGATGGTCTGCGAAGCCTGGGCGGTCTGCGAAGTCTCGCCAGCCTGCGGCGCCTGCGCCAGCGCCACGCCGGCGGTGACGGCCAGTGAGGCCACGACCAGCATGCGAGCGAGACGGCAGGCGGCGCGGGCAATGAATGTGTGCTTGATCTTCACCGGGCTGCGGCCCTGCGGCGAGCACAAATGGTACTGGTGCGGTCCATAGTTCAGCTTCACAAGAAGAATTTGCACACCCTCACTGCTCAAAATCTCATCCTGCATCGAGGAAAGATGATTATATTTGACCCCGGCGACCCCGCCCAAACCGGCGGGCTGATATCGGCGCGGACACTTCACGTTTCAGAACAATTCCCTGCCGCGCTTGCCGCCTTCGGACTCGGGGTGGAATCCACGAATGCCAATGCCCCATGCTGCCGGGGGATCCCTGAGCGGTTCGCCCCAGCGACGGGATGCTGCCGCTGGAAGAACCTTTCCACAGTCTACCGGACCGAGGCGGGTTCGAGCGCCTGTGCATCCACTCTGCACTGGGCAGTATTCTCGTTAGACGTGCAGGGTCAAAACAGGGCACCGCGCGCTCAAGAGGATTTCGACATTCACGCGGGACGACTGAAATGGATGGGAGTGGAAGAATGGATGGGGCGCGGTCAGTATTCGCATTTTCAGCGGAGCTTCTGGACGGGCGCCCGGTGAGCCTGGAACAGTTTCGAGGGCAGGTGCTGCTGATCGTGAACACGGCCAGCCGGTGCGGCTTTACCCCACAATATAAGGGACTCGAAACCCTCTATCGCACCTATCGCGGCCGCGGATTCGCAGTCCTCGGCTTCCCATCGAATCAGTTCGGCCGGCAGGAGCCCGGCACTTCTGAGGAGATCGGCGCATTTTGCACGTCCCGCTTCGGGGTAAGTTTTCCGCTCTTCGCCAAGATCGATGTGAATGGAAGGAATGCCCACCCGCTTTACCGCTTTCTCAAGAGAGAAAAGTCCGGCCGGTTCGGAATTTTCACGGGCGGCCGCGTGGCCTGGAACTTTACCAAGTTTCTTGTCCGGAGGTCCGGCGAGGTGGCGGGGCGCTTTTCGCCCTCCGTCCGGCCGGAGAAGCTGGCGCCGGAGATCGAGCGGCTGCTTGAGGAAGAGTAAAAAATCGCGGCTCATATGCCGGGATGGGCGACAAGCCGGAATGTGTCTTTTCGACCGCCCATCCCGTCATTAATGAATGGGGATGACCCCTCTTTCCACGCGCGTGTGATTGTCACCCTCTTTCGACTACCATAATAGATTCAATTGATTGTTGGACCGGGTTGCTGTTCTTCGATCCGGTTCCCGAACCCGACGAGCCGGCGCGAGCCGCGCCAGGATGGCTGATCCGCCAGGCAATTCCCGAGGATGACAGCATCCGGGCCTGGGCCAGAAGCACCACCAGGACGACGGCCAAGGAGCGAGTACCAAGCTTATGATGTGGATTGTCCGGCTTGCGCTAAGGCGGCCTTATACCTTTGTCGTCTTTGCGTTTTTGATATTGATCCTTGGCGTCTTCAGCATCACGTCGATGCCCACGGACATTTTTCCGAACATCGACATCCCGGTTGTCACCATCGTCTGGAACTACATCGGCCTCTCTCCGCAGCAGATGGCCGAGCGCATCGTGGCCCCGTCCGAGCGCGGACTCACCACCACGGTCAATGACATCGACCACATCGAGTCGCAGTCGCTGGTGGGCGTCGGAGTCATCAAGATTTTCTTCCATCCGAATGTGAACATCGCCGCAGCCGTCGCCGAGGTAGCCGCAATCAGCCAGGTGACCCTGCGCCAATTGCCGGCGGGCACGAACCCGCCCTTCATGATCCAGTACAACGCGTCGAGCGTTCCTGTGCTGCAACTGGGTCTCTCCGGACAAGGGCTGAATGAGCAGCAGTTGAACGATCTGGCTACCAACACCATCAGGGTGCAACTGGCTACGATCGAGGGTGCGCAGGAGCCATTTCCGTATGGCGGCAAGCAGCGGCAGATTCAGGTAGACCTGGACCCGGAGGCTCTCCAGGCGCGGGGATTATCGCCGGCCGATGTAGTCAGCGCCATCTCGAGTCAGAACGTGATCGCGCCGGCCGGCACCATCAAGCTGGATCGCTTCGAATACCAGGTAGAAACCAACTCAGCCCCCACCGCGCTACAGGCGCTGAATAATCTGCCCATCAAGGCGGTCAACGGCACCGTGGTGTACATCCATGATGTCGCGCACGTGCGCGACGGCAATCCGCCGCAGACCAACATCGTGCGTGTGAATGGGCGCCGGGCCGTGCTGATGAACATCCTCAAGACCGGCTCCGCGTCGACGCTGGACATCATCAAGGGCGTGCTCGACCGGGTGGCTTACATCAAAGGCGAGCTGCCGCCGGCACTCCACATCAGCCCGGTTTCGGATCAGTCCATCTTTGTGCGCGGCGCCATCAGCGGCGTGGTGCGCGAGGCTCTTGTGGCCGCCTGCCTGACCGCGACCATGATCCTGATCTTCCTGGGAAGCTGGCGCTCCACCCTGATCATCGCGGTATCCATTCCGCTCTCGATCCTGTGCTCGCTGTGCATGCTCTACGCGCTGCACGAGACCGTCAACATTATGACGCTGGGCGGCCTGGCGCTGGCAGTCGGCATCCTGGTAGACGACGCGACGGTAGAAATCGAGAACATCAACCGCAATCTCGAATCGGGCAAAGAAATCGAGCAGGCGATTCTGGACGGCGCGGCGCAGATTGCGACCCCGGCGCTGGTTTCCACGCTTTCCATCTGCATTGTGTTTGTTCCCATGTTTCTGCTGAGCGGCGTGGCGCGCTACCTGTTTGTTCCGCTGGCCGAAGCGGTCGTCTTCGCCATGCTGGCCAGCTATCTGCTCTCGCGGACCGTGGTTCCCACCATGGCGCGCTACCTGCTGAAAGAGCATGACGACGCGGAAATCGAACGCAAGAAGAAGAGCCGCAATCCTCTGGTGCAATTTCAACTCGCGTTTGAGCACCGGTTCGAGCAGATGCGCCATGCGTACGTGCGGGTGTTGATGCTGTGCGTCGACCACTCCGGAATTTTCCTGCTACTGTTTGTGGTCTTCGCGGTCGGCAGCCTGTGCCTGACGCCGTTTCTGGGAGAAGACTTTTTTCCGCAGGTGGATTCCGGGCAGTTCAAGATTCACGTGCGAGCGCACACCGGCACGCGCATCGAAGAGACGGCGGCTCTCTGCGACCATATTGAACAGACCATCCGGGAACAGATCCCTGCCGACGAGATGGTCACCATCATCGACAACATCGGCCTTCCCTACTCGTCATTGAATCTTTCGTACTCCACTTCGGCGCCCGTCGGCCCGGCGGATGCGGACATCCAGGTGCAGCTCTCGGCGAAGCATCACCCGACAGAGGCGTATGTGGACAAGTTGCGCCTGGTGCTGGCCCGCGACTACCCCGGCGTGACGTTCTATGAATTGCCGGTCGACATCGTCACGCAGATTCTGAACTTCGGGCTCGCTGCGCCGATCGATCTGCAGATCGTCGGACCGAATCTGAACGGCAACCGCGATCTGGCAGAGCGGCTCCTCGACCAGGTGCGTTACGTGCCCGGCGCCGCGGACGCGCGCATCCAGCAGCCGTTCAACAATCCAAACATGACGGTCGATGTGGACCGTACACGGGCGCGGGAGCTTGGCCTCACCCAGCAGAATGTGGCGCAGAGCCTGCTGGTGGCGCTGAGCGGCAGCTTCCAGACCAGCCCGAACTTCTACCTCGATCCGCGCAATGGCGTTTCGTACAACATCGCGATCCAGGCGCCGCAGTACCGGCTGGATACGATGGCCTCACTGAACAGCCTGCCGATGACCGGCAATGCCACCGTGCAGCAACCAGGCAGCGACGCGCCGTCGCTGGCGCCGGGCTCGGCGGCTGCTGCGGTTCCCGGCGCGCCCTCCACATCCGCGCCGGGCATGGGAAAACCGGTGACCGTGCTGGCGAACGTGGCGGACATCCAACCAGGGTCTGAGCAGGGCACAGTGAGCCACTATGACATCGAGCCGGTGATTGACGTGTACGCCAATGTTGTGGGCACGGACCTGGGCTCGGTGACGCGGGCGATGGAACGGATTGTGAAGGAGCACCAAAAAGACCTGCCGCGCGGATCGCACTTCATCCTGCGCGGCCAGAGCGAGACGATGTACAAATCGTATGTCGGGCTGCTGAGTGGATTGGCCTTTTCGATTCTGCTGGTGTACCTGCTGATCGTGGTGAACTTCCAGTCGTGGCTGGATCCGTTCCTGATTATCGCGGCGCTGCCGGCAGCGCTGGCGGGCATCGTCTGGTTCCTGTTCCTGACCAACACGAGACTGAGCGTGCCGGCGCTGACCGGCGCCATTATGTGCATGGGCGTGGCAACGGCCAACTCGATCCTGGTGGTAAGCTTTGCGCGCGAGCAGCTGGAGATCCTCGTCGGCGATGCGCGGCAGGCGGCGCTGAATGCCGGATTCGTCCGGCTGCGGCCGGTCATCATGACGGCGCTGGCGATGATCATCGGCATGGTGCCGATGGCTCTGGGCCTCGGCGATGGCGGCGAAGAAAATGCGCCCCTGGGCCGTGCCGTGATCGGGGGCCTGCTGCTGGCCACGGTCGCCACGCTGTTCTTTGTGCCGGTATTTTTCTCGGTTGTGCACGGACGGTTGGAGCGGAGGAGGCGGCGTAAAGCAACCCCGGCCCTGGCCAATGGCGCAGACTTCGATGAATTCGATGAAAACGCGGAGTAGCTTTCCATGAGCAACGAATCAAAACCCAACCCGCAACAGCAGCCGCGACAGAACGCACGTTCTTCTGAAGCGCATGAAGCTGCTCCCGAACAGGAGCCGCTCTCGCCGCGCAAGGCGCTCGCCGGCGTGGGCATTCTGGTGGCCGTGGCGATCGTGCTGGCTGTGGTGGGCATTGTGCACCGCTCTCACGCCGATACCGTGCTGGCGCGCGACACGCAGGAGACGGCCGCGCCCACGGTCTCGGTGGCTCCGGCCAAACCTGGCGCTCCTGTAGACGAGTTTGTGCTGCCGGGCAACGTGACCGCCTATACCGACGCGCCGATCTACGCCCGCACCGACGGTTACCTGGTGCACTGGTACTACGATATCGGCGCACGTGTGAAGAAGGGCGACTTGCTGGCCGTCATCGCCACGCCTGAGCTGGACCAGCAGCTGGCGCAGGCCCAGGCCGACCTGGTCACCGCACAGACCAATGCCGGCAATGCAAAGGTGCAGGCCGACCGGTACAAAGGCCTCGTAGACTCCAATGCTGTCTCCCGGCTGGACACCGATACCTTCATCACGCAGGCAGCCTCAACTTCGTCCGCAGTGAAGTCAGCCGAGGCGAATGTGCAGCGGCTCAAAGAATTGCAGAGCTTTGAAAGGGTCTACGCTCCCTTTGACGGCGTCGTGACGGCCCGCAACATAGATACCGGGCAGCTGATCAACCAGGGCGCAGGCACGGAGATGTTTCACCTGCAGGCGCTGCAGACCCTGCGCGTGTATGCCAATGTGCCGCAGGTTTATTCGCAATCCGTCCGGCGCGGCATGAAGATCGCCCTCACGTTTCCCGAGCACCCTGGAAAAACCTTCCAGGGCACGCTGGTTCGGACGGCCGACGCGATCGACCCCGTAAGCCGCACGTTGCTGGTGGAGATTGACGTGGCGAATCGCGATGGGCAGCTGCTGCCCGGCGCACTGGCCCAGGTGCACTTCAAGACGCCTTATGTGGGGCAGACCTTCATTGTGCCCACTGCCGCGCTGATCTTCCGCAAAGAGGGCCTGGAGGTGGGCACAGTGGCGCATGCGAATGGGAACACCGTGGCGCACCTGGTCCACATCGCGATCGGCGAAGACGACGGAGCTACGGCCCAGGTGGTGAGCGGCCTCAAGACCGGCGACGAAGTCATCCAGGATCCGCCGGACTCGCTCATTGAAGGGCAGAGGGTAACGGTGGTGCAACCCGGCGGGCAAACCGACGCAGGGGGCTTCGAGTGAAGTCTGCGCCCCAATGTGCGGATCGCCGTGCGCGATCGAACAAGAACCGGGCTGCTTCTCGGAAGAGTGGCGTTGCTCTGCTGGGGCCATGTCTTGCGCTGTTTTGGCTGGCGGGCTGCAAGGCCGTGGGGCCCAATTACAATCGGCCGGCCTACACCGCTCCTGCTGCGTACAAAGAGACTGGGGCATCGACGGTGACGGTGCCACCGCCGAATCCGCCCGGCGGGCAGTGGCAGGCCGCGAACCCCTCTGACGGCATGCTCAAGGGCAAGTGGTGGGAGATCTACCAGGACCCGGAGCTGAACAAGCTCGAAGACCAGATCGTCCCCGCGAATATGACCCTGCGCGCGTCGCTCGAGAACTATCTGGCAGCGCGAGACCAGGTGGCCGTGGTGCGGGCCGCTTTTTTCCCCGCGCTTTCCGCAGGCGGCTCGATGAGCCGCGACCGCGTCTCGGCCAACCGGCCACTGGTCGTTTCCACGTCGAAGACCACCTACGGCGACTTCCAGCTGGGCGGGCAGGCAACCTGGATGCCGGACTTCTGGGGCCGCATCCGCCGCAGTGTGGAGCAGGCGCGCGCCAATGCACAGGCCAGCGCGGCCGACATGGCCACGCTCGACCTGAGCCTGCACGCCGAGCTGGCGCAAGACTACTTCGAGTTGCGCGGGCTGGACTCGCAGAGTCTCCTGCTGACGTCGACCGTTGCCGACTACGAGCACGAGCTTGACCTGAATCAGAAGCTGCTCAAGGGCGGACTGACAACCGACGTCACGGTCGCCGAAGCACTCACCCAGCTTGAGACCACGCGCGCGCAGCTGGTCGACATCAATGAAGCGCGCGCCGAGTACGAGCACGCCATCGCGACCTTGATCAACCAGGAAGCGGGCACCGTGACCTTGCCGCCGGCGCCGCTCGACCTGGCGCTGCCGCAGATTCCGCTCGGCGTGCCCTCGCAGTTGATCCAGCGCCGGCCGGATATTGCTGCGGCGGAGCGGCACGTGGCCGCGGCCAACGCGCAGATCGGCATTGCCGTAAGCGCGTTTTATCCGAACATCAGCCTGGCCGGCTCCGGCGGGTTTGAGAGCACAAGCGCCGGCACGTGGTTCCAAGGGCCGAGTTCGCTTTGGTCGCTGGGTGCGCAGGCAAGTGAATTGTTGTTTGACGCCGGGCAGCGCCACGCGCTGACCGACCAGGCGCGCCATGAGTATGAGGCGCAGGCCGATACCTACAGGGCGACGGTGTTGTCCGCATTCAACGACGTGGAAGACAAGCTCTCTGACCTGCGTGTGCTCGAACAGGAATCTGTAGTGGAGCACAGGGCCGTTGCCGCCGCGCAGCACTCGCTGGATCTGTCGAATCAGCGCTTCAAAGGCGGCGCGACGAGCTACCTTGAGGTGCTGACAGCCGAAAGCACCCTGCTCACGAACCAGCGAACAGAGACCGACCTGCAGACGCGGCAATTCGCCTCCAGCGTGCAGCTGATTCTCGCGCTCGGCGGCGGCTGGGATGTAACGCAACTGCCGAAGTGAAGATGAAGGGACTAGGGAACAGGGACTAGGAGTTCCCTCTTCTTTGTTCTCCGTTATCTAGTCCCTAGCCCTTAGTCCAGGTTCTCTTCCTCACTCCTTGCCCACAATATCCGAGTAGGAATGCGAGAACGCCGTCGCGGGCACTTGCATCAGCGGCTGGCCCGGCGCCTGCCACAGCAGGATCGGCGCGCTTCCACTTTCATCGAACAGGCCCTCGATGTGCAGCGAGTGCCTGCCGGCGCGAAGGCCGAGCCAGCCGGAACGATAGCGCGCCGCGTTGCCGGGCGAGCCGCAGACCTGCGCGAACGGTGGACCGGTTTTGGCCACTTCCATGCCATCGATCACCAGGCGCGCGCCGTCGCGGTCCATCAGCGCGAAAATGTAGCCGCCATCGGCGGGGACATCGAGGAAACCATCCCAGGTGACGGCGTAGTGCGTAAAGCCCTGCGCATCGGCTTCGACGCCCGATGATGTTCCGGCGAAGATGGCATGCTGGCTGGCGAGATTGGGCAGCGCGGTCCAATTGCCGGGATAGACTGCGTAATCGAGCCCGGGCTCGAGAGCTCCGGTTGGGTTCAACGCGCTGTGCCAGCCTTCCACCGCAACAAGATCCTGCTCTGCCCAATCCTGACGGCCCTCTTTGTCTTCGACGTGAAGCAGCACGCGGAACCGGCCCGCGCCATTTGCGCCGTCGAGATCGGTGCCGTTGGCATCTGGAAAGCGATGATGCGCGCGGCGGCCGTGATCCTGGGTTCCATCTCCAAAGAGCCAGGTATAGCGGGCGTGCGGCGCGGCCTGGGCGGTAAACGTCACCTTCTGGTGCGGCGCGAAGAACGGTGGATCGACTGAGAATCGCGCGGTGGGCGTGTGCGTCGTGACGAATTTGGCCGACGCGGCGCCGCCCGAGACGCTCAACGGCACAGTCGCATCGGAATCGACGCGCTCCTGCCCATACTTGACGTTGTCGAATGTCACGCCCGCGACGTCGCCGGTGAGCGTCGAGGGTACAAGCGAAGGCTGACCGAGAGCCCAGATGTTGCGAAACGTGACGCCGCGGATGGAGGGCTCCTCCTGCTCGATCTGCGCGAGCGAGTACCAGTTGTCGAGGAAGAGATTCTCGAAGTTGATATTCGTGTGATCGCCACGTGCGCCGTTCGCGCCCCAGAAGCCGAAGATACCGAAGCTCTGGCCGCAGGCGCCGATACCGGCGTGGAGAACGTCGGAATCGCGCAGCGTGAAGTTGCTCGAGTTGTAGATCTTCTGCGGCCAGCCGGCGCGCACGATATTCGAGATGCTGGTCGAAAGCTCGCTGTTCTCAATGAGAATCTTCTGCACGTCGTGGCCGGGGCGCAGCATGTCCTCGTCGGAGTAGCCGTCCCAGTTGCCCTGCATGGCGAAGACGTCATCGGAGGCGCGCAAAAACGAGTTTCGCACCACGGCATCGCCGCCGCCGAGCCAGTCCATGCCGTCCTGGTTGGCGTTGCCGGGGTTGCCCCCGATCACGCGGAGGTCGTCATACGTGAAGCCAGTCGAGTCTTTCATCTGGATCGACCAGGTCCTCGAGCGAATGATGCAGGTCAGTCCGTCGATCTGCACGTTGTGTGACTGGAAGGCGCCGACGCAGTGCCAGTCGGGCTTTTGCATCCAGCCATCGTCACTCACCGGGCTCTGCTCGCCCTCATACACAATGGTGCCGCGGCCGAGCACCTTCACGTTTTCGACGTTCCATAGATTCAGGCTGCCGAAGACGAACGCGCCGGGCGCCAGATAGAACGTGTCGCCGCTTTGGGGGTTGAGGCTTTCGCGATGCACCCCAGCGGGAATGATGTGCACGTTCGCGCCGGAGGGCGGCGGCGCGGGCGGCGAGCCGGCGAAGAGAAACAGCATTTGTGCGTGGTTGAGGAAGTCGCCGGGCCGCGAAATGGAGAGCTTCACCGGACCCGGAACCTTGAAGCGGATCGTCTGGGGCGCCTTGCGATCTCGCTCCGCGCGGAGGCCCAGCCGCCAGGGCTCGATGTCGACGCCGCGATCCCAATAGTGCGGATCCACGGCGGTGATGGCGATCTCGGCGGGGCCCGTGATGTCAAAGCTTGCGAACTCGTACCGGGCTGCGGCGTGAGCCACATCCACAGCATGGCCGTTCACAGTGAGCGTAAAGGCGGAGCTGCGCATCTCCGCGGGCACCGGAGCCGTGTACACGCGCGTGGCCGCGTAAGCTGCCGCGGGCAAAACAAGCAGAACCAGAAAGAGAACGCGCAGACCGGGCAGCAAGCAGAACTCCGGCGAGAGAGTAACAACAGATTACTGCAGGACATGAGGCGCAGGGGTTAAACCCGATCCACTACCCATCATTCTCCCGGGATGAAGGTCTCCGCTAGCCAGCGACGAGTTGCTGCCCGCCGTCGATGTCGTAGGTCGCGCCGGTGATTGCCGTGTTGCTCATGATGTGAATGGCGAGCGCGGCGACGTCGGCTGGTGTGACGACGCGCCGGATAGGAAGCGTGGCGCGAAGCTGATTGCGGCGGTTGTCAAGCTCCTCACCAAGAAGGGATGCCGACAACGGTGTATCGACGAAGCCGGCAGCAATCAGGTTCACGCGAACGGGCGCGAGCTCGACCGCGAGGCTGGCGGTAAGAGCGGGGAGCGCTGCGGTGACTGTCGACACGATGCCCAGTCCAATGCCTATGCGGCGGCCGCCCGTACCACCCATGAACAGCAGCGTACCTCCCGGTCTCACCTTGTAGACAGCATTGCGAGCCACTTGGAGCATCAACAACAGGTGCGCATCGAGTGCGCTGCGTGCTTCCTCAAGGTCCATCTCGAGAAGGCGCCCATAGTGCGGCCGGCCGGCTGTCACCATCACGTGGTCGATCGTGGCAGGCAGGTCAGCGAAAAAACGCTCGAGTGCCGCACGATCGTTCACGTCGAAGGCAGCTCTGCTCAGCGCTTCGAACTCGTCGGCCGCGAGTTGAAGGCGCTCAGGATTTCGGCCAGTGAGGATCAGCCGCGCTCCCTCCGCGCGGGCTCGCCGGGCCGTCTCGAGCCCAATGCCGGCGCTGCCGCCGATGACAACAACGGTTTGCCCGAGAAGCTCCGGTTCGCGCCGCGTGGGAGTGGGGATTGTCGCTGTGCTCATAATTTCTCCAGAAAAACCACGATCGAGCGCCACGACGTCAAGGCGCGTAGCGGGTGAAAACAAAGTCACGCGAAGCCTTCGCGTGGCAAGGGAGGCAGGTTTGCATGGACGCCTCATCAACCGGCTTCCCGTCTTTAAAGAACCCGAATCCCCAGCCGCCGGTCGCGACATACTTCTTTGAGTCCTTAACCATGAACTGAATGTTCGTCGAGGGGCCTGGAACAAAAGACTGTTCACGGCCAAAGACCGCGTTGTTTTCCTCTGACGGGGTATAACTGTAGTGCAAAGCGGCGATGATTGCGCCATCTGGAAACGGCAGCTTCCCTTCGCGGTAGGCATTGATGGCTATATCGTTGCCCAAAACGGCGGCGAAGCTGTTGAGGTTGCCCTCTTCGTGCGCGACTGAGATGAGCCTCCAGTCGCGGTACCCAGGAGGAATCTGGGTAAGGTATAAGGGGACTGCTCCGTCACCGGAGTGTCCGGATACACCAGCCGTGAAAGTGAGGCCACCGACGACGACAGCAAGTGCAACCAGAGAGAAAACGAACGGTCTCATGAGAGTTCCTCCATTCCTGTTTGCTGAAAAGAGTCTCCCCGCCCGCTCATTTCGCCGCCGGGACGCCCATCTCACCTAAGGCCGGCGCATGGGAATCAACTTCTGACTGCGTATCCGTGTGCTCCTCAGCCGGCCCGAATTTGGGAAGATACCGGCCAAAGTTCAGCTCGAAATCGCTTCGGACGCCGTAACCTATACCACGGAGCTTCGCGCGGCGCGCCTGCGCACCGGGCAAGGCTAGCAGAGGGAAAAGCAGGTCGTTGCTCGACTGGAGCTCGGTGGTTGTCGGCGTCCCGAACCGATTGATCTGGGCCTTTGCGGTGGAAAGGGTTTCACGGTCGAACGAGGCCAGGCGCCGGACGAGCGCATCGACAAACGAGTCGAGTTCGTCATCGTCCAGCGTGCGGTTCACCCAGCCGTAGCGGTCAGCGATGTCCGCATTGAAATCTTCTCCGCCGAGCACGATCTCGAGCGCGCGCGAACGGCCGACCAGGCGCGGGAGCCATTCAAGCGCCCCGCCGCCCGGGACCAGCCCGACGCCGATCTCGGGCTGGCCGAACAGGGCGCTTTGCCGGCTGGCGAAGCGCATGTCGCAGGCCAGCACAAACTCGTTTCCGATGCCGCGTGTGCGGCCGCGGATCTTGGCAATGCTCACTACCGGCGTGGACGAGAGGCGCAACACAAAGTCGCGCCAAAGGTCCAGTATCTCCGGCCGTTCGGCTGCCTTGGCTACGTCAAGATGGGCGATGAAGAAATCGGGGTTCGCCGACTGGAACACCACAACCTTCACCGACGGGTCCGCCTCGATCCCGGTCATGAGCGCTCGTAATTCGTCGATCGTCGCGGGAAGAAACATGTTGATCGGCGGATTGTTGAAGGTGATCGTCCACCGGCCCGGATGGCTCCGGTCGGTGTTGAACTGCGAAGTGTCAGGCATGACGCAACTCCTCTTCTCTTCCTGAAGAACCTTCCCGCAGCGATCTGAAGCGACATTGGCCCGGACCGATGCCGCCGGCGCGGTCGTTTATTGCGGCAGCTCGGCGCCAGACTGCTCCGCAACCATGTAGGCGGCGTACCACTCCGGCCAGTTCGCGTCGTGCTGTCCGGTCCGCTTCTCGTGCTCGCCGTGCGCGGCCTCCGCGCGCCGAAACGCGCTCGCCAGGTCGCTCGCCGATGCGAAGGTCGTCGCCGTGGCTTCGATACGGCCTGGCAGCCGCGTCGTTATTTCCTGGAACAACCAGCCGTTTCCGTCCGGGTCGCGGAATGAGGCGAACGAACGATAGCTGCGATGCTCGGGATCAGCTCCGTTGACCCGAATCCGTCCAAAAAGATAGGGCTCGTCGGGGCCGGCATAGACGTCCCCGCCGCCATGGAACACCTCGCTGACCGTAACACCCCGACGGAGCAGATTCTCACGGACGGCTTCGATGTTATCGACGATCAGATAGAGCCCTTGTGCAGAGCCCGGAGCCGCCGCGGTGACGTTCCTGCCAAAGATGACCGAGCACCCGGAACCGGGCGGGGTGAACTGAATCACGCGAAAGTCCTTGCCGTTGTCGTAATCGGCGTCGAGTCTCCACCCAAGCCTCGCGTAAAACTCCTTCGCGCGGTCCACATCCGAGACGGGGATCACGACGATTTCAAACTTCATATCGAGTTTCGCGACGCTCGCCTCCGCGGAGGCATTGTTGGTTTCGACTTCAGCGGTCACATTCACCATCTTCATTTCCTCCTTTGCATTGAACCGAACGGGAGCGCACCCGCACAGTCACTTGTCTCGAAAGAGGCGGCAGTTCAAAACCCCTAGCGAAGAGAGGATCACGTATCAGTAATGCGCCGGTGAAATGGGTTACAAGCAGCTTGTGGTGCTGCAAAATGGTGGGCCCTGCATATTTGTGATCTCACAGGTCTAGTCTTCGATCTATCAGACGAAGGTATTGGTCGATACTTTGGTATTGGTTGATGTGGCCGTTCGTGCTTCTTCATTCCGAATTCCGCGATTTTCAACTGGCGAGACGCCCCACCTCTGCACTTTGGTTATAATTCGTGGCGCGAAGAAAATCCTTATATCCGCGGGCTGAATTCTTTGGAATCGAGTTGGCGTCGATTCCAGCCCCGCGCGAGGAGAGGTTTTATGGGTTCGGGTCATAGCGTGCATAGGTTAAGAAAGCGGATATTCGCCACTGGAGCTTGCGGATTTTGCGTTGCCGTTCTGCTCGGCAGCCCAATTGGCTTTGGGCAGAGTGCGGGGGGAGTCACCATCAATGGTGCCATCACGATTGTTGAGAGCGCACAGGAGTCAGGTCCGGTGCAGCGCGCCACCCAAGACCTCGAGAAGGATTTCATGAAAGTCTTCGGGCAGGCGCCGAAGGTAGTGAACTCCCTCATGGACGCGGGGCCGACCGCGATCCTGATCGCGCAACGCGAGAACATGCCCACGGGCGTGGAGTGCGTAACGACGACGAACACCGAGGCTTTTGCGTTCTCCATTGCCAACGCCGGCGGCGCCACGCGCGTCATCTGCCTGACCGGCGCGGACATACGCGGCACCATCTACGCGATCTACGAGTTCTCGCAATCGGTGCTCGGCGTGGACCCGATGTATCTGTGGACCGACAGGCAGCCGGTAAAGCGCACTTCGATCGCCCTGCCGCGGGATTTCACGAAGACCTATCCGAGCCCGGTGTTCAAATACCGCGGCTTCTTTACAAATGATGAGGACCTGTTGACCGGGTGGGTCGTGCCGCCGAAGGGTGAGCAGGATGGCATTGCGTTGAGCGTGTGGGACCAGATCTATGAGACGATCCTGCGGCTCAAGGGCAACATGGTGGTGCCGGGCACGTGGACCTTCCCGGATGATGCGCCTGTGCATGCGGCCACGGAGCGGGGACTGATCGTCAATCAGCATCACGCGATTCCGCTGGGCGTGAACGTGGCGCGCTGGCCCGCCGATGTGCCGTACAACTTCTCCACGCATCCTGAGATTCTGGAGCGCGCGTGGACCAACGCGGTGAATGAGTACAAGCCAGACGAAGAGATTCTGTGGAGCGTGGGGCTGCGCGGATTGTCGGACTCGAGCTATGCCTCGCTCGACCCCAGCGTACGCGACAACGATCCGCTGCTGGGCCAGCGCGTGAGCGATGCGATTGCCGAGCAGATGAAGATTGTGCGCGCGAAGTATCCGCATGCGCAGTTTGTGACCGACCTGTGGCAGGAGGGCGCGCGCCTGATGCGCGAGGGCTATCTGAAGATTCCGCCGGAGGTGATGCTGGTGTGGGCCGACACCGGCTATGGCGACATGCAGGATGACGGCAAGGTCGCGGCGGGCCAAGGCATGTACTTCCATATCGCGATGATGAACGGCCAGGCGAATCAGCTTTCCGAGATGGTGCCGGTCGATCGGATCCAGGAAGAGCTAGGCCGCTACATCAAGGCGGGCGCCACCTCGTACTTTTTGGTGAACACGAGCGACATCCGGCCGGTAGCCATGACAGCACGCGCCGTGATGGAAACGGCGTGGGGCGGCGTACCGCAGGAGAAAGATGCCGATGCCGCGTTCTATCGCATGTGGGCGACCGAAGAGTTTGGCGCCAGGTCTGCGGACGCAATTACGGCGGTTTACAAGGATTACTTTGCCGCGCCGTCGCTGCGCAGGCCGTTCTATGGTTTCGGCATGACCTCGGCCGGCAACGCACCGCCTCCACCGCCGACCATCAGCTTCACACGGTGGGACGGCGACCAGCATTACCACTCCGAGGCGCGGCGGCTGATTCTCGACGACCTGAGCGTGCACCAGGTCATCGCGATCCCGAGCCAGAGCCCCAAGTGGACACAGCCGCGCGTGATGCCCACCGGCAGCGAGGAGATGCGGGAGCGTGCCATCCAGAATGACATTCAGGACGGCGAAGAGGCCGCACCGCGCTGGGACGCGGTATGGAACAAGGCTGTGGCCGCGGAGAACTTGGTCGACCCGGCGCGCCGGCAGTACTACCAGGCCGAAGTGCTCACCATGATCACAATCAACCGCGAAAGCAACCGCATGCTGCTGGAACTGGCCAGGGCAATGAAGGACGCTCACGCGGGCGACAGGGAAAAGGCGGAAACGGAGGCGGCAGCATCGCTGGCTGCGCTCGAAGCGATCCAGAAGTCGATGGCGCTGGGCGAGTACGGCAAGTGGAAGAACTGGTATCGCGGAGACTGGCTCACCGGCGTTTACCGCACTCATGAACTGGTCCAGGATTATCTGAATCACCTGAGAGACCCCATGGCCAAGCTGCCCGCGCCCGCCTCGTGGAGCGGCTGGGAGGCATACTTCCACATCATGGCCTACGAGGACGACCGGTCAGTCGATGTGCATTGAGCGCCTGGCGCGCTCCGCATGCGCGATTGAATTCAAGCAGGATTGATGCGGAGCTTTGCGCTGGTGCGCAAATAGGAGCATACTGCCTGCAGGAACAGCTCTGCGCCCAACCCTTCGCGCAGAGCTATTTTTTCCCTGACGCGTCTTATAGTCACGATGGTTTATTCAACCGCAGTCGTAGAGGAGTGATCCGATGCCTGCCGCCCACCCGCTTCCCCACACGCTGGGAGAACTGCGCACCAGCAACCAATTTTCTGAAGCGCGGCTCAAGACGCGCACCGTAAAAGACGAGATGCGCGCCAATCTCCTGGCGCGCCTGAAGACCCGCGACACTGTGTTTCCGGGCATTGTGGGCTATGAGGATACAGTGGTGCCGCAGATCGTGAATGCGGTCCTCTCGCGGCAGAACTTCATTCTGCTCGGGTTGCGCGGCCAGGCTAAGAGCCGCATCCTGCGCGCGCTCACGGCGCTGCTGGACGAGCACATGCCGTACGTTGCGGGATGCGAGATTCGCGACAATCCCTATGCTCCACTGTGCAGGCGGTGCCGTGACCTGCTCGCCGTAAAAGGAGACGCGACGCCGATTGCTTACATCAACCGCGATGATCGCTACGTGGAAAAGCTGGCGACACCGGATGTGACAGTCGCCGACCTGGTCGGCGATCTCGATCCGATCAAGGCAGCGCGCGGCGGTGAAGACCTTTCGAGCGAGCTCACGATGCACTACGGCCTGCTGCCGCGGGCCAATCGCGGCATCTTCGCCATCAACGAGCTGCCCGACCTGGCGGGCAAGATTCAGGTGGCGCTGTTCAACATCATGCAGGAAGGCGATGTGCAGATCAAAGGCTATCCGGTGCGCCTGATGCTCGATGTGGCGCTGGTCTTCAGCGCAAATCCTGAAGACTACACCGCACGCGGCAAAATCATTACGCCGCTCAAAGATCGCATCGGCTCCGAGATTCGCACCCACTATCCCGAAACGCTGGAAGAAGGCATTGCCATCACCACGCAGGAGGCGTGGGCCGTGCGGGGCCCCGCACCGATGGAGATTCCGCAGTACGTGCGCGAGGTCGTCGAACAGGTGGCCTTCTCGGCACGCGAAGACAAAAAGGTGGATAAGCGCAGCGGCGTGAGCCAAAGGTTGCCCATTTCTACCATGGAGCTTGTGATCTCCAACGCGGAGCGGCGCGCGCTGCTGAATGGCGACGCTCAGGTGCTGCCGCGGGTGAGCGACATCTATGCGGCGATGCCCGGCATTACGGGCAAGCTGGAACTCGAATACGAAGGCGAGTTGCGCGGGGCCGACACGGTGGTGCAGGATCTGATCCGCACGGCGGTGGGAAAGATCTACCACCACTATTTCGCCGATCAAGACACGCAGCAGATCGAGCAGTGGTTCAACCTGGGCGGCAAGGTAAAGCTCGAAGAGAGCCAGTCTTCGGGCAATGCGCTCAAGGAGCTCAAGCAGATTCAGGGATTGCTTGATCAGCTGGCGCCGCTTGGGATGAAGACCTCCGATCCGGCGCCGCGCGTGGTGGCTGCAGCGGAATTCCTGCTCGAGGGCATGGTAGCGCATCGCAAGCTGAGCCGCAGCCAGGAGCACGGATTCGCCGCGCAGGAGGGCCGGCGCAAACCGGAACGCGAGGAACATACGCGTGAGCGGCAGGAACTGGAAAACGACTACGAGGATTGGCAGCGGTCACGGCGCGGCGGACGCAGGGGTGGATTGAATTGAGGCATTCTTCCTTACGCGAAGGTAGCGCCCGACTCCAGTCCGGCTCTACTGCCGGCGTCTACGCCTGCAGACGATCTGTGCCGACCGGAAGCCCACACGACGCCCGGTCTCGAGACCGGCGCTACCGGCTCAATCATTAAGGGTGATTCGACATGAAGCGCGTGCAGTACACCAAATTCACCGGAGACCTGGCCTCCGAGATCGATCTCGAAGACCTTCTGAAGGCGCTCTCGGACTATCTGCTGGACTCGGGCTACTACGATCCCTTCACGCGCTTCCAGGATCTTGATCACACGCTCGACGATCTGCGCGAGGCTCTGCGGCGCGTGCTCGAAAAGGGTGACTTCCTTGACGAGGCAATGCGGCAGAAGATCGAGCAGATGGCCGCCGAAGGCAAGCTGGACGAGCTGATCGAGAAGCTCATGCAGCGGATGGAGCAGGAGAACTACATCTCCTCATCCATGCAGCCGAATCCAACGCAGCCCTCCGAAGTGAACGGGCAAGTAGGCGATGTACAGGGTGAAGTACGCTTCGAAGTGACGGACAAGAGCCTCGACTTTTTGGGATTCAAGACGCTGCGCGACCTGCTTGGCTCGCTGGGCAAATCGAACTACGGCCGGCATGACACGCGGCACTGGGCCACGGGCATTGAAGCCAGCGGCGCATCCAAGCGATACGAGTTCGGCGACACTCTGAACCTCGACGCACCCACGACGCTCAATTCGGCAATCTCGCGGGAAGGCATCGGGCTGCCTCTGAATCTGGAATACGACGACTTGCACGTGCACCAGTGCGAATACCAAAGCTCGTGCGCCACGGTGGTTCTGCTCGACTGCTCGCATTCGATGATCCTCTATGGCGAAGACCGGTTCACGCCGGCGAAACGTGTGGCCATGGCGCTTTCGCACCTGATCCGCACGCAGTATCCCGGCGACTCGCTTTCGCTGGTGCTGTTTCACGATTCGGCCGAAGAGATGCCGGTGTCGCACCTGGCGCGCGTAAAGGTAGGCCCCTGGCACACCAACACCCGCGAAGGCCTGCGCGTGGCGCAGCGTGTTCTTGCACGCCAAAGCAAGGATATGAAGCAGATTGTGATGATCACCGACGGCAAGCCTTCGGCGCTCACGCTGCCGGACGGCAGGATCTACAAGAATCCCTATGGCCTCGATCCGCTGGTGGTCAGCGAGACGCTCGAAGAGGTCGCGCGCTGCAAGCGCTCGAATATTCTGATCAACACTTTCATGCTGGCATCCGACTTCGGGCTGGTGCAGTTTGTGCACCAGGTCTCGCGCATGTGCCGCGGCAAAGCGTATTTCACTACGCCGGATACGCTGGGCCAGTACCTGCTGATGGATTACATGCAGGGAAAATCAAAAACAATTCACTGAGTTCCGGGCTCCCGCGCCTCACTGACGCTGTGCCCGCAGTTGCGCAATCGCGTGCTCCAACTCGGGGTCGGGCTTGAGGCGGTCGGCTGCTTCCAGGTGACGGAGCGCCTCGGGTAACCGACCCGGAATGCCGGAGAGCGCGACGCCCAGGTTGTACTGCGCGTCGGCAAAATCAGGCCGCAACCGGACGGCCGCTTCGAAGTGGGAAATGGACTCCTGCTGCCGCCGCGGGAAGTGAGAGAGCGCGATGCCCAGGTTGTTTTCGGCATCGGCATCGTTGGGGTCGATGCGCAGAGCGGATTCCAATTCGGCGATGGCTCCGGATGCGTCGCCGGCCTTCAACAGCTCCAATCCGCGGGTTTCGTGGCTTTCGGCCGAGCTATCGGTCTCGACTGCAGCTAAATTTCGACGGGCTTCGTCGTAGTCCGGGTCTAGCCGCAGCGCAGTCTGGAATTCGGCGATAGCTTCGGGTGCGCGTCCAGCCTGAGTCAACGCGCTACCCAGGTTGTTGTGGGGGATCGGCGCATTCGGGTCCAGGTGGATAGCGTCCTGAAATTGCGCAATCGCCTCGGTCAGCCGGCCGGTCCGGGCCAATGCGCTGCCTAGGTCGGTATGCGCCGGCACGGAGTCGGGATCAATGCGCACGGCGGCTTCGAGATATGGAAATGCTTCGGTCGCGCGCTCCGGCACGGACATGAGATAGTTGCCCAGGTTGTGATTGGCAACGGCGTTGTCCTCGGTGACTGCGAGCGCGTGACGGAACAGCGTTTCGCTGTTGCGCCAGTATCCGATCTGGATCCAGGTGAGCGCTGCGCTCGCGAGGCAGGCCGCTGTGGCCAGCGGTATTGCGAGGGTCATTATGCGCGGGTTTTCGAGCACATCCGCCGCGCCCCACACCAGCATGATCAAAAGGCCGACCATGGGGATGTACATGTAGCGATCGGCACGGGCCTGGCCGCCGACCTGCACAAGGCCGATGACGGGACTGAGAGTGATGAGGAACCATGCCCAGCCCGTCAACAGATACGGCGCGCGGCGGCGCAGCAGGATCACACCTGCGGTGACGGCAGCCAGCAGAAGCCCTGCGGCAAGAACCGGCAAAAAGGCGAATTCGCGTGGATAAGGATAGAAAACGGCGAGCCGCGATGGCCAGAATGTCGTGGCGATGTAGAGCGAGTAGGAGAGTGCCGCGTTGGCCAGGCGGGTTGCGAGCGGCAGAGCTTTCACCGCGCCGGCATGTTGCTGTACCAGGTAGGTAATGGCTGCCACAGCGCCCACAGGCACGAAGAGAGGGAGCTTTTCCCAAATGGCTTTCGGGCCCAGCTGCCGCGAACGCGCCAGCGGCCAGGAATCCAGCAGCAAAAGGATGAACGGCAGTGTCACCACCATTGGCTTGGCCGTGAGCCCGAGGCACAAGCCCGCCATTACAGCGATATAGCGAGCGACGGTTGGAAGCTTGGCATATCGAACATAGGCCCAAAGCGTGAGAAACCAGAAGCACGCGCTGAGTACATCTTTGCGTTCAGCTACCCAGGCCACGGATTCCACATGCAAAGGATGCAGCGCAAAGAGAAACGCCACCAACGCACTGCGCCAGCGCGCGCGCGTCGCCCTCGTGAGAAAAATGAACAAAAAGATCGCCGCCAGCGCGTGCAGCAACACGTTGTGCAGATGATGCCAGCCGCTTGCGAGGCCAAAGAACTGGCAGTCAAGCATGTGCGATACCCACGTCAGCGGGAACCAGTTGGCGGCGTCGCGCGACGTGAGTGCCCATTCCAGTCCCTGAACCGACAGCCCTTGCCGCACGTGCACGTTGCCGGTGGTGTAGTCGGGATCGTCGTAGTTGACGAAGTTGAAGTGGCGAACCTGGGCGTAGACCGCGAAGGTCATCAGCAGCAGCGCCAGGCAGATCAGCGGATCAAGACGGGAACCTGCAACGGCGGATGGCCTTTGCGATTGCACACGCGGATTGGCTCGGGCCCTGGGCACGGAAGATTCATTCTATCGAGACGCGAAGGCACACGGCTGAATCGATCTCTGGTGTTGGTCTTCCCGCGAGGTCTGGGTCTAAAAGAAAAGGCCGGCCATTGCGACAGGCAATGACCGGCCATTTTGACGAGGCTTGCGAACACACCCTTCCTCAGAAGCGCAATGTTCCGGAAAACTGCAGCGAACGGCCGCCGCCGATCCCGTTGATGCCGGTACCGCTTCCTACCGTGCTTGTGACTTGCCCAAAGGTTCCACTGTTGAGAGAGCTGGACGGGCTGTTGAACTGCGGCGAGTTGGTGAGTTGGAACGCATCGCAGCGCAGGGCAAGCTCCCAGTTTTCGTGAAGGCTAAAGGTCTTGAACAGCGAAGCGTTGTTCTGAATGTATCCCGGTCCGTAGAACTTGTTCCTGCTGACGTTGCCGATGCTCTGCCCGTAGACCAGGGGGCAGGGGGTTCCTATAGCGCCGGTGCAACCCGTTGGTTGGGCAAAGGCGCTTGTGTTGAACCAGTTGTGTCCGGCTCCGATGCCCTTCAGCTTCTGGTAGCCGCCGGTGAGGTTCGCCATCTGGTTTTCGCCGGAAGTGTTGATCGAGTTCAGGCCGTTCGCGGTGATGTTCATGGGTAGGCCAGTGTAAGCGGAAACTATTCCGGAGAGCTGCCAGCCCCCGAGAATAGAGGCAGTGGCGCCGGAATTCAACCATTTCTGATGCGGCCCGAAGGGTAACGCCCAGGTGAGGCTTTCTTCAAAATTCAGGCGGTGGTCAAAGTCGGCCGGCGCGTAGCTGTGGCGCTGATCAAGCCAGAAGTAAAGGGCGCCGTCGTCGTCGCCTCCTGTCGCGTAGTCCATGGCTTTGCCCCAGGTAAACGAGGTGGTCATGTACAAATTGCCGGAGACGTGCCGATTCAACTCAGCCTGCAGAGACTGGTAGTTTGTGGAATAACCCAAGAAGAACTCAGTCACTGAGGCTGTCTTCCCGAATGCGACATTCAGCGGATAGCCGGCCGAACCTTCGTTGAGCGCAGGGGCAAGGTTGATGTTCTGCCCAATGCCGAGACGCGTACCGTGATTCGCAACGTAGCTCAGCTGCATGTTGAACCCCATCGGCAGGGCCTGCTGGACCGCGAGGTTCCACGAGTCGACATACGGGTTGTGGTAATTGAGCGGAATGTAGAATTCCGACTGGGCAAGGAGCTGCGGCGTATTGGCATTGATGATGCCGTTGGAGGGAATGGCAACAGGAACCGGAGCCGGGAAACCGCCCTCGAAGGTGAAGGGCGATCCGTTGGAGAGTAACGCGGGAGAATACGAGTTCGCCTGGTTGTAGGCATTGTTCGCGCGCACCGGATAGTTGTAAGCGTAAGTATTGTCCTCGAAGGGCGTATAGCTGATGCCGAAACCACCGCGAACGACGGTCCGTTCGCTTACCCGGTAAGCGAATCCGACGCGTGGCGCGAAATAGTCGTAGTGGGTTTTCAAGCCCAGGTTGCTGGGGTTGCCGCCCGCACCCGCGATCACGAGCGTGTTGTTACTGGGTATGTAATTGGAGAAGCCCTGCGGCGTTCCGGGAGTTGCCGGCGGATAAAGCTCCCAGCGAAGACCCAGATCCAAGGTCAGCTTCTGCGTAAGCTGCCATTTATCGCCGCCGAAAGCAAAGATCCACCACTGATAGTAACGCGGAAAGTAGGTGTTGATGTCCCGGCCGACGGTGCTGGGCACATCGAGCAAGAGGCTGGCCATCTCGTTGCCAATGTCAGTGGTAAGGCCGCACCCGTTGCAGCCGGTGTTGTTCTCAGTGAACGTGATGGCGCCGCGCGCGCTGTAGGTCTGGTCCTGCAGCAGGTTGTCGTGCAGACGGCGCACGTCTGCGCCGAACTTGAAGGTGTGGTTGCGGACGATCTTGGTCCAGTGATTCACCGCATCGACATTGGTCTCGCCGCGCACCCAGGGCAGGGACGCGGAGTAACCGATGAGCGGGTTGGAGTTGAAATCGGCCATGGTAATGGCAACCTGTCCGCTGGTGAACTGGCTGATGTTGACACCGGGAATGCCGATGTTGGTCGCGTCGTTCGAGCCGTAGTCGGTTGGAAGGGCGCTGTTGCCGTAGTGGGCGACGCCCAGGCGCGCTTCCGTCAGGAGGGTGCTGGAGAAGGCCCGGTCGTAGTTGAGGCCGGTGCTGTAGACGTGCTGCACTCCCGTTCCCTCAAATGAACTATTCGCCGGTCCGCCGCCCGTGGGCCCCCACATCGGCGCCTGGTACGTCGTCACGTCTTCGCGCTCATAGCGGTAGCTCAGGTGATCCTTGGAAGTGATCTGATAATCAATCTTGCCATCGTAACGATTTGTGGTCTTCTGGAAGGGCAAGTTGGGAGATGAGTAGTCGTTGCTGACCGAGGAAGTGGCCCATGTCGACGAGTTGCCATTGTTCGGCTGTTTCAAAAGCTGCATCAGCTTGATGGCGACGGGATCCACGGTCGTCTTGATGGGGTTGCTGGCGGTGCTCTCGGCGCCCGCGGCCGCTGAAGTACACGGGATCTGATTGTTGGGGTAAGGAGACCGGCCCTGGCCGGAGGCGTTGCCGGTGTTGGGGTCGTAAACCTGTCCACCCGTGATCGTCCCCGCGCCGTTCTTTTTGAGCGCGCCGCTCAGGTCGATGTAGCCCGCACTGTTGCAGGTGTACCAGGTCGGCGAGGGAATGGTGATTACGTAGTTGTCGGCTTCGTGATCGGGAGAGCGGAAGAAATCGCCAAAGAAGAACAGCTTGTCTTTCTTGATGGGGCCGCCGACGGCGCCGCCGAAGTAATTGTAGGCAACGTGACCCACGCTGGTATTGAAGTAGGCCCGCGCGTCCAGATCATTGTTCTGCACGTACTCGGTCACCAGGCCGTGGAACTTGTTGGTGCCGGATTTGAGGATTACGTTGGTGACCGTGCCGACGGCGCGGCCCAATTCCGGCTCGTAATTGGAAGTCGCCACGTCAACGGTTTCGATGGCCTGCTCCGGCGGAATCATGATTTGCAGCAAGCCGGTGCGCTCGTCATCGTCAACGCCCTCGATCTGGTAGCTGTTGCCCACGCGAGGCTGGCCGTTGACTTCCGTCTGGATAGAACTGGCGGCATTAAAGAACTGCGAGTGCTCAAAGATCGGCGGACCCACGCCCGGAGCCAGAGTCAGAAGCGACTGGAAATTCTGGTTCACCATCACCGGCATGCTCTGCAGGGTCTGAGCCTCGAGGTTTGTACTCACGTCGGCGCGGTCGGTCTCCATGATGGGAGGCGCGCCGGTAACCGTTACGGTCTCTGACACGCTGCCCGGCTGCAGAGCGATGTCCACGCGGGCAGTCGTGTTCACGGCGACATCGACATCGGCCCGAGTCTCTTTCTTGAAACCCTGCGCGGAAACCGTCACCGTGTAACTGCCCGGCGTGAGATTAGGGAAGGTGTAGTTGCCGCTGTCGTTGGTAATGTCGGTGTGTTTGATTCCGGTGGCGTTCTCGGTAATGGATACCGTGGCCTTCGACACGATAGCCCCGGTATCGTCGGTGACTGTTCCGACCAGGGTGGCCGACACCGCTTGCGCGTGTGCAACCTGCCCAAGCACCACAACCAGCATGACGGCTATCACCATGCCTGCTTGCAGGCACAGCGTGAACACACAGCTGCTCACGGTTCTCTTTGCCCTCATCTCTGTCCTCCAGAAAGGTCCGCAGCATCCATGGTTCGCAGCTCGAACTTAATCTCGATAACAGGCCCGTTGCTGAGTACGCGAACCGGACAGATAGAACCTTAAACTGCGTGGAAACCTACTCTGGCTGAAGCGGCACTGTCAAGATGGATTTTTGCCTTGTACACGCTCTTGCAACGCGATGAAGGAAGGGGAGCTGAGTGGAAGAGGGGGTGCCGGATAGCCACCGCTTGAGATGAAACACTATCGACCCGGTGGCTCAGAACGCGGAGTTGAACGGTGTCGTCCGCCGCGTCCTCAGATGCCTTCACCCATCGACACATAGTTGCGCAGGCGTTCCAGCTCGACGCGGTAAGCGCTGCGTTCAGCCTCTTCGTCGGCGAACGGCGCCACGCGATGCTCGTGCTCGCCGAAGCGCTCTTCGAGCTGGTCCACGCGGGCGGAGAGCGCAATGAGTGCGTCCGAGAGCGGGTCCTTCACGTCGTGCGGATCGGTAATGAGCACACGCTGGCCATTGCGATAAACGATGTGCGCCGGAACGCCGACCACCGTAGAGTTAGGCGGCACATCGGAAAGCACGACAGAGCCGGCGCCAACGCGGGAATTCTCGCCTACCGTGATGTTCCCCAGCACGTTGGCGTTGTTGCCGATGAAGACGCCGTCGCATAAGGTGGGGTGACGCTTGCCATGGCCCTTGCCGGTTCCACCCAGCGTGACGCCCTGGTACATCGTCACGTCGTTGCCGACGATCGCGGTCTCCCCGATCACGACGCCGGTCGCATGGTCAATGAAGAGCCTGCGGCCCAGCATTGCGCCAGGATGGATATCCACGCCGGTGAAAAAACGGCCCACCTGCGAGAGCATGCGCGCGAAAAGGCGCAGACGCGCGCCCCACAGGCCGTGGGAGATGCGGTGAATCCAGACCGCCCACAACCCCGGATAGCAGAGCAACACCTCGAGCCGCGAGCGGGCCGCGGGGTCGCGCTCCATGACGGAGGCAATGTCTTCGCGAATGCGGGCGAACAGGGACATAGGGGGCTCTTGCTTCGGACGGCAGCCGGTCCCGGAGACAGACGGCTCCGGCCCCTTTCGCGCCGCGCGCGGAAAGGGGGAAGCTCCGGGATGTGCGCCGCCAGCCATAGGTCTCTTATGCAGGAACCGGGATGGCCTCTGGCTGCAGCGACAGGGCCTGCTGGCGCAGCGGCTCGAAGAGGACACTAGATAGATAGCGCTCACCGAAGTCGGGCAAGACCACGACAATCAGCTTGCCGGCGTTTTCCTGCCGTGCGGCGACCTTGAGCGCTGCTGCTACAGCCGCGCCGGAGCTGATACCGACGAAGAGGCCCTCCTCGAGAGGCAGGCGGCGCGCGATGGCGATGGATTCGTCGTTGGTCACCTGCACCACTTCGTCGATGAGCTTGGTGTCGAGAATGCTGGGAACAAACCCTGCGCCGAGGCCCTGGATCTTGTGCGGTCCCGGCTTGCCGCCGGAGAGCACAGGGCTGTCCGTCGGCTCGACCGCGATGGCCTTGAACGATGGCTTGCGCGGCTTGATGTAGTTCGCCACGCCGGTGAGGGTGCCGCCGGTGCCGATGCCGGAGATGAGGATGTCGACCCGGCCGTCGGTATCGTCCCAGATCTCCGGGCCGGTGGTTGCCAGGTGGATCGCCGGATTGGCCGGATTGTCGAACTGCTGCAGGATATAGCCGTTCGGCGTCTTCTCCAGGATCTCGTTAGCCTTGGCGATAGCGCCCTTCATGCCGTTGGGGCCGGGGGTGAGCACAATCTCGGCGCCATACGCGAGCAGCGTAACGCGGCGCTCCAGGCTCATGGTCTCGGGCAAGGTGAGGATGATCTTGTAGCCCTTGACCGCCGCCACAAACGCCAGCGCGATGCCCGTATTGCCACTTGTCGGCTCGATCAGCGTCGTCACGCCGGGCTTGATCTTGCCGGCCTTCTCGGCAGCGTCGATCATGGCGAAGCCGATGCGGTCTTTTACGCTGGAGGCGGGGTTCTGGCTTTCCAGCTTCGCGACAACGGTCGCGGGCAACCCAGCGGCCAGGTGATTTAAACGAACCAACGGAGTACGGCCGATCAATTCAGTTACGTTCGCAGCAATGCGCGCCATATCAAATCTCCTTTTCCGGGAATATGGGTCCGGGGCTCTATGAAACGGATTTTTGGGGTGACGGTGCAGCTCGTCAGGGAGGAAAAAGCGCGCGCGTTCAAGCGCACATCGGCATCGGAGCTTCTCACCAGGACGGTGTTAGCGACATCGACGCATGCACACAGGTTAGACCTGGGGGGCGGAGTCTGGCAAGGGCGGCGTTTCAGATCGGTTGGCTCGGAGTTCCTTCGAAGGCCGATGTACCGCTTTACCGAGATGCGCAGCTGATATTCCGCCGGACCACTCTGCTCAAGCTGCCAGATCATCATCCTTCGTCTCGCGGATCATCAGCAGGCCGGCAAAGGTCAATACGGCGGAAGCCGTGAGATAGTAGCCAACATACTGCAGACCATGGGTCTTGGCCAGCCACGTGGCGATGTAGGGAGCCAGAGATGCTCCCAGGATGCCTGCCATGCTGAAGGCCAGCGAGCTGCCCGTATAGCGCACCGCCGTGGGAAATAGCTCCGATACGACCGTGCCGAGCGGACCATAGGTGACGCCCATCAAAGAGAGCCCGATGATCATCATGATCAGTGCGCCGGTGGGCCCGGCGATGAAGAGCGGAGCCAGGACAAGCCCGAAGAGAGCAATCAGCGCCGTGACTCCAAACATCACCGGGCGCCGGCCGCTCTCGGCCAGCATTGCGGAGATGGGGATGGTGACGGCGAAGAACAGGATGCCAACCAGCTGAAGGATCAGAAAAGTCCCGCGATCGTAGTGAAGCGCTGTGGTTCCCCAGGAGAGTGCAAAGACCGTCATCAGGTAGAAGAGAACGAAGGTCGCCAGGCAAACGAGGATCCCGGCGATCAGCTCGCGTGCATGACGCCGCACAACGGCGAAGATCGGTACGCCGACCCTCTGGGAACGGCGCAGAGATGCCTGAAACACTGGCGTCTCGGTGATCGACAGCCGGACATAGAGGCCGAGCAATACAAGGGTCGCGCTGGCCAGGAACGGCAGCCGCCATCCGAAGGCAAAGAACTGCTTATCCGTCAGCCAGCGCGAGAGAGCCAGAAAAGTCCCGCCGGAAAGCAGGAAGCCAAGGGGCGCGCCAAGCTGCGGGAACATGCCGTACAGCGCGCGCTTCGATGCTGGAGCATTTTCAACCGCCAGCAACACGGCGCCGCCCCACTCGCCGCCCAGGCCGATGCCCTGCCCAAATCTGCACAGAGCCAGCAGCAGGGGCGCTGCCACGCCGATAGTGCGATACGCCGGCAGCACACCGATGATGAAGGTCGACAGGCCCATCGTCGACAGGGCCAGCACCAGCGTCTTTTTGCGGCCGATGCGGTCGCCGAAGTGGCCGAAGAATGCGGAGCCGATGGGCCGCGCAATGAAGGCGATGGCGAAGGTGGCCAGCGAAGCGAGAACCGAAGACGCCGGATCGGTTGCCGGAAAGAAGAGGCGCGGAAAGACCAGCACCGCGGCGGTCGCGTAGATGTAAAAGTCGAAGAATTCGACCGTCGTGCCAACCAGGCTGGCGAAGAGCACCTGGCGGGGCGTATTGATGGCCTTCTGTACCGTCTCGTCTGTAAGCACTCGTCTATCCTGAAGCGTATCTTTCATCTGATGCGCAGAGATCGGGCGGGCCGCAAAATTTTCCGTCCGGCGCGCCCGAGGCCTCACAGCCCGGCCGGCTTGGTTAGAATGGACGCGTTACCGGCTCGCATCGCAGCTCAGCAAATCATCGCATCGCGATGGGCCGAGGTATGCCGATTATGAACACCACCGCAATTGGCCCCCAACTGGAAGGACGTACCATCGACGGGCGATTTGTGCTCCAGCGGTGGCTGGGCGGCTCGCAGGGGAGCGGCGTCTACCGGACGGAGCTAGAGGCCGCCTGGCCCGCTGCAATCAAGCTGATTGCAGCGGACACCGCCGCCGCGGAAACCCGTGCAACCGGTTGGGCGGCTGCGGTCAACCTATCGCATCTCCACATCGTTCGCGCGTTCAATTCCGGCCGATGCGCGCTCGATGACTGCGAGGTCTTTTACGTCGTGACGGAACTCGCCGACGAGGTTCTCTCAGAGATCCTTCCGCAACGGCCGTTGACGCCCGAAGAAACGCGGGAGATGCTCGAGCCGGTGCTTGATGCGCTCGCGTATCTCCACGGAAAGGGCTTTGCCCATGGACGGCTGAAGCCGTCGAACATCCTGGTGGTTGAGGACAAGCTGAAGCTCTCCGCCGACTGCATCGCTCTGGCGGCGGGCGCGGGGCGGCAACTTCCGGAGCAAACCATTTACGATGCGCCCGAGTTGAGCAGTGGCGAGATCTCTCCGGCCGCGGACGTCTGGTCGCTGGGCATGACGCTGGTGGCAGCGCTCACCCAGCAGGCGCCGGTTTGGGAGCGCAGCTCTGGTGCCGAGCCGGTCGTGCCGGATACTGTTTCGGAGCCATTTGCGCAGATCGCGCGCGGATGCCTGCGGCTGAACCCCGCACAGCGACTCACGTTGGGCGAAATCACCGCGCGGCTCAAATCCGAAGATGCTTCGCCCGAAAATGCGTTGTCCGAGAAACGTCCGCCGGAAACTGCCGCACCGACGCAAGCGGAGGAGCCGGAGGTGCGGACTCCCTTGATAGGTCGGCCCGCTCTGCTGATTGCCGCAGCCATTGTGCTGGTCGTGATCGTGGCTGCGATGCTTCTGCACACGCGGCACACGCCATCGCGGACTAAGGACGCCGAGCGATCTCCTGCGCCAGCGGCCTCTGCAGCAACTCCAACCCAACCGCAAGCTCCCGCTGCGCAAGCTGCCGCTCCTGCGCCGGCTCCGGCTGCGGCCTTGAAGCCTTCCGCATCGACGGCCATGCAACCTGCGGAGCAGAGCGACATTGCGAATCGCGTTCTGCCCGATGTGCCGGCGAAGGCGCTGCATACCATCCACGGCAAAGTTGCCATTCTCGTGCGCGTCCAGGTGGATACGAGCGGCAATGTTTCCGATGCGGCATCGGAATCGCCGGGAGCGAGCAAGTATTTCACGCGGCTTGCGCTGGACGCTGCGCGGCAGTGGAAATTCGCCCCTTCGCAGAGCGGAGTCGGCGGCGAGCGGACGCTGCGGTTCCTGTTTCGCCCCGATGGCGTGGAGGCAACGGCCTACAAGGGCCCTCAATAGGCTGCAGCAGAGCCCAGATGCGGCGCAGATCAATCTGTATTGGCCTGTTAGTGCTCAGCCCGTGTTGCGGAGCCCAGCCGAGATTCCGCTGATCGTCGCTGCAATGGCGCGGTTCACCTCCGGCGTGTCTTCGCCAGCGCGCTTGCGGCGCAGCATGTCCACCTGGATCAGGTGCATGGGATCAACATACGGATTCCGCAGCTTGATTGAGTTTGCCAGGACACGGTTGTTCTGCAGCAGCTCCGTTTGCCGCGTAACGGCGAGAACGGCGCGGACGGTGCGGTGAAGCTCCGCTTCGAACATCTCGCAGATGCGTTCGCGCAGCTCAGCGTCTTCAACCAGCGTTGCGTAGAGGCGCGCCGTAGCGAGATCCACCTTGCCGAGCGCCATCTCCACGTTGCGCAGCAGATCGATGAACAGCGGAAACTCGCAGGCCATGGTCTGCAGCAATTCGAGCGCGCCGGGCCGACCAAGGAACTGATCGATGGAGTAGCCGACGCCGAACCACGCGGGCACCAGCAGGCGCGACTGCGTCCAGCCGAAGACCCAGGGAATGGCGCGCAGATCAGAAAGCTTGGGCGACGCATTACGCCGCGCGGGCCGCGACCCGATCTTCGCGTTCTCCAGCTCGCCCACCGGCGTGGATTGCTCGAAGTAAGTGACGACACCAGCATCTTCCTGGATGTGACGGCGATAGAAGCCGTAGGAGAGATTCGAAAGCTCGTTGAGCGCAGCCTCCCACTCGGGCTTGAGTACGCCGGTGAAGTGTCCTCTGGGATCGCGCGCGTTGGGGCGAGCCAGCGCATCGAGCGACGCGGCAATCATGAGTTCCAAATTGCGCTCGGCAAGCACCTCGTCCGCGTATTTGAAGTTGAGCACTTCGCCCTGCTCTGTGATGCGCAACTCACCGTCGAAGGCGTCGACGGGCTGGGCGAAGATGGCGCGATGCGTAGGGCCGCCGCCACGACCCACGGTGCCGCCGCGGCCATGAAAGAGGCGCAGCTTGATGCCGGCTTCGCGGGCAACCACGTGCAGATCGCGATGCGCGCGGAAGATCTCCCAGGTCGAGGTCAGCATGCCGCCGTCTTTATTCGAGTCGGAGTACCCGAGCATCACCTCCTGCCAGTTGTCCCACGAGGCGAGCAGCCTGCGGTAGTCGGGGCGATTCCAGAGCTCGCGGCACACATTCGGTGCGTTGCGCAGATCTTCGATCGACTCGAAGAGCGGCACAGGCATCAGGCCCGGATCGCTGCCACATGCGGTGTCGGTTCTGCAGCCCGAGCCTTCGACCTTCACGCCGCCGAGGCGCGCGAGACGGACTACGGCAAGAACCTCTTCCACCGAAGAGGCGCCGCTGATGACGTACTGGCGAATCGCTTCGGGCGAGCAGCTCTCTTTCATCTCCGCCACCACGCGAAACGTTTCCAGTACGCTGGCCGTCTGCGGAGACAGGCCTGCGGGCAGCGTTGCCGCGGCGGTGTCGGCAATCGCTTCCTGCAGCGCTGCGGCGTGAACACGCGCGTGCTGGCGGACATCGAGTGTGTGCAGATGCAGGCCGAAGGTGCGCACCTGCACGATGAGCGGATCGATGAGCGTACGCGCAATGCGCAGACCGCTGTACGCAATCAGCGACGCACGCAGCGTTTCAAGGTCGTCGAGGAGTTCCTGCGCGGAGTCGTAGGACGGCAACACCTGCGCAAGCTTTTCCGCTCCGCGTGCAAGCGTGTATGCCGTAATCGGCAACGGCGATTTGCCGTGGTGGTCCCCATTTTCCTCGAGCGTGCGCTGGATGCGCGCTTTGAGGCAGAGCACGAAGCGGCGATAGTACTCGAACTCGTACTGCGCACCAAAGATCTGCGACTCCGGAGTGCGCACTTGGGCGATGTACGCGCGCAGGCGTTCCAGCAGCGCTTCACTCACAGGCCGCTGCTGCGCGCTGGTGGTGAGCAGGTCGATGATGAGATCGAGCTGCCGCTGATAATAGACGAGCAAGTGGCCGCGTGCCAGTTGTACGGCCGCACGAGTAACTTCGGGAGTCACAAAAGGATTGCCGTCCCGGTCGCCGCCGATCCAGGAACCGAAACGCAACATGATCGGCAGCTCGTGGATTTCGATCTCAAGGCCGTAGGCAGCGTGAAGCGCCTGAGAGACTTCGCGATAAAGACCGGGCAGCGTCTCAAAAATGGAGACGTCGTAGTAATCGAGGCCCATCTTGATTTCGTCGAACACCGTAGGCCTGCGTGAGCGGACTTCATCTGTCTGCCAGAGGCTGGTGATCTCTGCGAGTACCAGCTGTTCGAGGCGGGCGAGATCCTGTTCAGGAATCGGAATACGATCGAGGGCCTCAAGAAACTCGCCGATGCGGCGCCGCTTGAACATCACACTGCGGCGCGCCGCCTCAGTAGGATGCGCGGTGAAGACCGGGATAACGAGAACGCGGCGCAGCCACTCGAGCGCTTCGTCTGCAGTGATGCCCACACGGCGCATCTCGCGAAGCGTGCCTTCCAGCGAGCCGCGCTGGCAGCCAGCCTGGCCGCTGAGGCGCAGTGCGAGACGGCGGCGCTTGCGATGGTTCGTCTCCGCCAGATTGATGAGCTCGAAGTAGAACGCGAAGGCACGCGTCAGCAGCGTCGCCCGCTCCACCGGCAGTGCGTGCACCAGCGCGAGGGCCGCGGCAGCATGACGCGACGCTTCTTCCGACTGGCCGTGCGCCTCGGCGTCGCGCCGGCGGATTGTGCCCTGGCGCAGCGCTTCCACTTGATCAAAAAGCTCTTCGCCGGCCTGCTCACGGAGCACTTCGCCCAGCAGCATGCCCAGCGAACGGACATCCCGGCGCAGCGGAGCCTCTTTCAACTCACCGGTTTGCGCCTCCAGTTCGGCCAGCCTCTGCGACCAGTTCTCCGGGTTCCACAAAAGGGTCATCGTGATTTGATTATGCACGACCCATGCGGCAGGACCTTAGTACCGTGTCAGTCCGTGCAGCATGCGGTATAGCATGATCCATAACCTTCCACATGCGTTCAGCACATTCTGAAAGAGGGCCAAAGAGGATGAGCGAGATTGCCGAGTATTTTAAGCGGGAAAAATACATTAACAGGCGATTGTCGGTGCTGATTCTCGGGGGAACCGTTCTTCTGGTTCCCATTGGCTTTGCCAGCGGGCAGGGCCGCATTCCCATTCATGCCTTCGAGTGGTCGATCTTCGCCTACGTCGCGTTTGTCGCAGTTGCCGTAGTCCGCATCGTGCGCGGAGCCTACGCGAAGTTTCCCAAGTCCAAGTTCCCGGATAACTCGCCGCTCGACGATGCCTCGCGGCGTAAGCTGCGGCGGCGCGTGTGGATGCTGGAATTTTTTGTTGTCTTTTACGGGATCGGCCTGGTGAACGCGCTCATTCACGCTGACAGGCAGCCCTGGTTACCGATTGCGATCGGGGCGACCGTCACTCTGCTCATTGAAATCGTACTGATCAAAGCAATTCTCCGGTTGAAGAGCAAGCTGAAGGTGGCTAGCGAATCAGTGACTCCGCAAAAGGCCGGCGCGGCTGCGCGATCACAATAGGCGAAGCTACCATCGCTAGCCCGTCGCCGCCTCACCCTCCAGCTGCAGCATCAGGTCCTCCCACTCTCCGGTCAGCGCGGCAAGCTGTGCGCGCAGCTCTTCGGCGAGCTTCGTCAGCCGTTCCGTCTCCGTGACGGAGACATACACACCCAATTGTTGCTCAGTGTGCGCTATGGCCGCCTCGATGCGCGGGACTTCTTCTTCAAGAAATGCGCACCGCTCCTCCATCTGCCGCTGCTTGATCGGATTCAGCCGCTTGGGCTTCTCTTTTGGCACGCCGTTTGTGTTTTCCGGAGCGTTGGCTGCGAGCAGAATCATATTGGCGGGCCGCGTTTCAGATTCTTGCAATTTGACCTTCGCAGAAACCTCTGTGACAGCCAGCTCACCTTCGGCCAGCGCAGCCTTGCGGCGCAGATAATCTTCGTAGTTGCCCTCATACGAAGTGACAGAGCCGTTTTCCACCTCGAGCACGCGGGTTGCGAGCCGATCGATGAAGTAGCGATCGTGCGAGACGAAGACGACCGTACCGGAGAACGCAGCCAGCGCTTCGAGCAGCACGTCTTTGGCGCGCATGTCGAGGTGGTTGGTCGGCTCGTCAAGCAACAGGAAGTTCGAAGGCGAGACGAGAATCCGCGCCAGGGCATAGCGGTTGCGCTCCCCTCCGGAAAGCACACCGAGGGGCTTGAAGACGTCGTCACCGCGGAAGAGAAAGCAGCCCAGCAGCGAACGCAATTCCACTTCGGGCACCTTGAGCGCCGCGCGGCTGATGTCGTCGAGCATGCGCGCCTCGCCGTCGAGCACCTTGTACTGGTCCTGCGCGAAGTATTCGCTTACCACGTTGTGCCCCAGGCGCACCGCGCCTGCCGTCGGGGCTTCCGCGCCGGTGAGCAGTTTGATGAGGGTCGATTTCCCGGCGCCGTTGACGCCCACCAGCGCAACGCGGTCACCGCGCTCGATGCCGAAGCGCACGTTGTGCAGCACGCGCTTTTCGCCGTAGCTCTTTGACAGCCCTTCCGCCTCGACGACCATGCGTCCCGAAGGCGGCGGCTGCGGAAATTTGAAGTGAATGACCGGCTCTTCTTCGGGAATCTCGATGCGCTCGATCTTTTCGAGCTCTTTGATGCGCGACTGCACCTGCTTTGCCTTCGTTGCCTGATAGCGGAACCGGTTGATGAAGGCTTCGAGATGCTCGATCTGGTCGCGCTGGTTGCGGTAGGCGGCCTCAAGCTGCGCGCGGCGCTCGTCCTTCTGCTTCAGGTATTTTGTGAAGTTGCCCTGGTAGATGCTGAGCCGCTTGTTCCAGATCTCCACGGTACGATCGATCGTCACGTCGAGAAAATAGCGGTCGTGCGAGATGAGGATGTATCCGAAGGGATAGCTTTTCAGATACTCTTCGAGCCAGTTGCGCGTTTCGAGATCGAGATGATTCGTCGGCTCATCCAGGAGCAGCAGATTCGGCTTCGCAAGCAGCAGCTTCGCCAGCGCGATGCGCATCTGCCAGCCGCCGCTGAACTCATCGGTCAGGCGCGCCCAATCCTCTTTGCCGAAACCGAGACCGGTGAGCACGGTGCCCACCTGGGCGTCGAGTGCGTAGCCGTCCAGCGCATGAAACCGTTCCTGCAGCGTGGAGTACCGCTCGGCTGCGGACTCGTACTCAGCGCTCGCGTGGTCCAGCTCGGCCATCTGCGCGGCGAGCCGCTCGATCTCGCGCTCCATGTCGCGAATCTCGTCGAAGACGGTTAGGCATTCTTCGAAAACGGTGCGGCCGGTGAGGCGCAGCCCCTCCTGCGGAAGATAGCCGATGCTCATGCCGCGGGTCTGCTGCAGCGTGCCGTAGTCGAGGGTCTCCGCGCCGGCTAGCACCTTCATCAGCGTGGACTTGCCCGCGCCGTTTGCACCCACGAGCGCAGTTTTTTCCCTGGCGCGGATGAGCCAGTCGGCTTCAAGAAAGAGGATTCGCGGCCCGAACCGCTTGCCGGCATTTTGCAGCGAAAGCATCTCTTCTATTCTCGCAGAGAGATCGCAATATCAATCCCCGTGTGCAGTCCCTAGGTTTGGGAACAGTCAATCCATGTGGAAGACCTCTTCCATCGGTGTCCACCACTCGTTGGGCTTGCGGCCGGGCAGCGGATCCTGCATCGGTTCCATAATGGCCCACCACTCCTGCGTGACTTTATCGGCGGCCATTTTGGCCATATCGGCCGCGTAGTCTGTGCCGTGATACTCGAAGTAGCCGAAGAGCGTGTGGTTGTGCAGATAGATTGAGTAATTGCGGATGTTGCAGGCGCGGATGGTCGCCAGCACCCCTGGCCAGACAGCAGCGTGATGCTGCTTATACATCTCTTCCGCCTCAGGCTTGAGGCCGATCATCATTCCATAGCGGGTCATGCGAACTCCTGAACCGATCATGATAGTGGCTGCGGGCTGCGGTGCGCTCCGGTGCATTTCACGCCGAGCGAGCGCAGACAATTATCATCAATCTTGCTGAGCGCGGCAGCGAAAAGAGCGGGGCCACGTTGCGGAACAGCACAAAACGGAGGATGGATGAGTAGCGGTCTTACCCGGCGGCGGGACTTTCTGAAGCAGGCGGGCCTTCTTGGCTCGGTGGGAACTGTGGGGTCAATCGCGATGATGACAGGTTTGCCGGAAAGTGCAATGGCGTTCGGTGACGGAGCGGGACCCCTCACCGCAGAAGCGTTACCTGCGCAGGCTGAAGAGGCTCCGAAGTACCACATCAAGTTTGCTGTGTGCGGCATGAGCCACGATCACATCTACGGCATGATCGGCGCAGTGCAGCGCGGCGGCGGCGAGATGGTGGCCGCGTGGGGCAGCGAAGAAGACAAGCTGGCCGCATTCAAGAAGCGCTTTCCCGGTGTGAAGATCGCCAGCACGCAGGACGAGATTCTCAACGATCCTTCCATTCAGCTGGTGCTGAGCTCGCAGGTGCCAAATGAACGCGCCGGGCTCGCAGTCCGCGCCATGCGGCACGGCAAGGATTTTCTCTCTGACAAGCCGGGCATGACGACGCTCGAACAACTCGACGACGTAAAGAAGACGATCGCCGAAACGAAGCGGATCTACGCCATTCTTTACAGCGAATTGCTGGAAGTGAAGGCGGCCGTCTACGCGGGTGTGCTGGTGCAGCAGGGCGCCATCGGCAAGGTCATCCAGACCATCAACATCGCACCGCATCAGATCGTGCAAAAAGCCGGCGATGCGGGCGGCGCCATGCCGCGGCCCGACTGGTTCTGGGACCCGGACAAGTACGGCGGCATCCTGTGCGATATCGGCTCGCACCAGGTGGACCAGTTCGTCTACTTCACCGGATCGAAGCAGGCTGAAGTCGTCGAGTCACAGGTTGCAAATGTGCGGCATCCCGAGCATCCGCGCTTTCAGGATTTCGGTGACATGGTGCTGCGCGGCGATCGCGGCTTTGGCTACGTGCGCCTCGACTGGTTCACGCCGGACGGGCTCGGCACCTGGGGCGACGGGCGGCTTTTCATCCTCGGCACCGACGGCTACATCGAGGTGCGCAAGTACACGAATGTAGCGGTAAGTGCCCAGGGCAACAATCTTTTCATTGTCGACAAAAACCGCGCGCGCTATATCGACTGCAACAATATGCCGCTGCCCTTCGGGCCGCAGTTCGTGGCGGACATCGTAAACCGCACGCACAATGCGCAGAATCTCGATGAAGCATTACTGGCGGCGGAGCTGGTCATCAAGGCGCAGCGCAATGCCAAGGTGGTTACGCTGAAGGATTAGCGCGAGTCAATAGAGGGAATCTTGCACACCGCGTAACCGCGCTGCTCGTAGGGGCATTCCATGCCGGCAGGCGCGGCGCCATGGATCACGGTCCAGGTCACCGGATATTTTTCGGCGAGTTGCGTGAACTGCTCCGCGTTGAAGTGGTTCAGCCCGTACGTTGCGTCGCTCATCTGCTTCCATTCGTCGGCAAGCCGAGGAATCATGGCCACCACACCGCCGTCATGGTAGTAGTCGGCCAGCGCTGCGCGGCCGCTCAAGGCGCGGAAGCCGTGCAGATCGACGCCCGGATCCTTGAAGTAGCTGGAGTCTACGGCGAAGACGGCTTTCTCCGGCGTGTTTTGCCGAATCCAGAGGAGTGTGTTGATCCAGGCATTCGAACTGGTCGTGCTGCCGGGCCACTCAATGTGCGGGCTGGAGGGATACTTTGCGCGGTCGGCGCAGAACATGCCCGCGGCCAGCGGCAGGCACAAGGCGGGAATCACCCATGCGCGATCTCTGGCCAGATATTCGCCGAGCACTCCAGACAAAAACAGTACGAAGACGAACATGATGAGATGAAAGCAACGGAGCGGCTGTAGTCGCGCATACATATCCAGCTGGTGCGTGCTGGCGATGATCGCGCGGGCAAGAATGGAAATGACGCCGAAGGGAAGCAGCGTGAAGCTGAGCCGTGCGAACTCCGGGGTTGTGCCGCGCAGCCGGCCGCGCGCAAACCAGACGAGAAAGGCCAGGGGCGCGAGCAGGCCCAGCCAGTGATACCAGGTCCAGGTGGAAAGGAAGTAGAACTCGCGCGCATTGAGGGCTTCGCGGTAGGGGCCTTGCGTGGGTGTGAGCGTTAAGCTGACGGGAAATGCGATGGCGAATCTGGTCCGAGCAGTAAGCGGTTGCGCCGCTCGATGGAATCGTCCAACCAGCCAGAGAATAGCGCCGAGAAAGACAAGATAGACTGCCATCTGCGGCTCGATGGCGACTGTGAAGATCGTAAGCAGTCCGCCGGCTGCATAGCGCCGCAGCACGAAGAGGATGAGCGCAAAAAGCGTAAGCGGCGTGGAGAAAGACCGCGCAGTGAGATAGGGATCCATCAGCAGAAGGCCGGTGTTGCTGGCCGGCATGGTGAGGACGGCGGTGATCACCAGCACCGAACACCAGCGCGCTCGCGATGAATCGAAGCTGACGGCGGCGAGCATCCAGCAGGCGGCAAGCGTGAGAAAGATGGTGCCGACGTACCAAAGGAAGACGCTCCAGTCCATCGAAATGCGCGTGAGCCGCGCTGTCCAGGCAAGGATGGGCGCAAAGAGCGACAGATGCTGGTGCGAGGTGAAGAACTCAGTCGCGTAGGAATAGAGAGCTGGATCCAGGAGCTTGCGCGCGGCCGGAATATAAATCTCTCCGTCTTCAACGCCCAGGTGATAGCCGTGCAGCGCAACGGCAATACCAGTCAGCAGCCCCAGGCGGGCAAGAGGTAGATGGAAGTTCGGAGTTGTCTTCACTGCATTCGACACCGAGGCAAACAATCAGACGCGCAAGAATAGACTCGGCCCAGCAAAGGTCCGCGTAGCCTTTGCCATGATAGCGGAGAACGTTGCTGCTCGGCCGTGGGGAAACAGAAAAGCACTGGGACGAACAACGGCTAGCAGATGAGACAAGCGAGTACTCAGCACGCCCCTGGGCTCGCAGTGCTGAAATCGCTTCCCTCTGGTGGGGGCCCTACGCACGCCTGACCTGGGAAAAATCCTTGCCAGCCAGAACAACCGAACATGGCACATGACGGTGAGGACGACGCTGCACACCGCCGTGCGCCAAGCGCATGAGGAATGCTCCAAAAGGAGAGGATCGGACGTTTGGGCGAGGTAACGTGACGAGTGCTGTTGCTCCGCAGGAAAAATGTCGAGAGATTTTTCCTGACGGTGTAAACTCAGCAACAAGGGCCATCGTCCAATCAACAAATTTTTACCGGTCTACTGCACGGATGGGCGGACTCTATGAACCTGCTGTTACGGATTTTGCCTCTGGTTCTCATTCTGGCGGGTGTGGCTCTATTGCTTGAGCAGCCGGCCTACGCGTACGCGGATCCTGGAACCGGCCTTCTGGCTGTGCAAGCGATGGGTTCTGCCCTGGTGGCGGGAGGATGGTACCTGCGTAAGAAGATCTTCTCGCTGTTCCGTCGCGAGCGGCCAGCCGAGCAGGAATCACCGGCGCTTTCCACAGAAAAGAGCAAGGACTCTTCTCTCCAGTGACACTTCCGGAGAGCTTCTCCTCTGCAGCCCCTGAGCCCGCACTCACGTTTCGCGATCCAGCCGGGCAGCTTCATTTAACTGCAGATGACGCCATCCGGAGAATTCGCCCGGAAGCGGCCGAGGAGGTACGCGCTTTTCTGGTCTCTCCATTACGGCGCGAGCTGGAGAGCAGCGGCGATCTGATTCCTTCCAAAATCGCAGACCCCTCGAAAGATTCTGAAAATGACCCTGGAGAACTGTGGTTGCGGCATCCGCGCATCGACCCGATCTCATACCCATGGGAGTGGACCCCGGCGCAGTGGCGTGCAGCGGCCGAGCTGACGCTTCGTCTTGCGGGCAAAGCGATTGACGCGGGTTGGACGCTGAAAGACGCCACGCCGCTGAATGTGCTGTTTTCCGGTTCGCGACCGGTCTTCGTCGATGTGCTCTCGTTCGAACCCAGCGACCCGCATTCGACCGTCTGGCTGGCCTATGGGCAGTTTGTGCGCACGTTTCTGCTTCCGCTCGTCGCCGCAAAGTATCTGGGATGGCCGCTGCAGGCAAGTTTCTTCTGGCGGGATGGCTACGAGCCGGATGCGTTGTATCGCGCGTTGCCCGGGTGGCGCAGGCTCGATCCGAGACTGGCCGATGTTGTAACGCTGGCTGCGCTTCTTGAACGCAAACGCGCGAAGCCGCGGGCAGGTGCGGCGCCGCCGCCGGCGGCCGATCCCAAATTGGCTCGTCACATCCTGCACAAGCGCTTCGCGCGCCTCGGGAAGCAGATCCGCCATGCGGCACAGATCCACGCAGACAGCGTATGGAGCCGGTACGAGCAGCGGGCAAGCCATTATTCCGCCGACGACATGGAAGCCAAACAGCAGTTCGTGCGCCAGACTCTAGACAAGCACAGACCGCGGCGCGTTCTGGATATCGGGGCCAACACCGGAACCTACTCGCTGCTGGCGGCCGATGCGGGAGCCGAAGTGGTGGCGCTCGACAGCGACACAGCGGCGGTGGAGACGCTGTGGCGCACGGCGGCCGCGCAACAAAAGCCCATTACGGCGCTGGTAGCGAACATAGCTCGCCCGTCACCGGCGGCGGGTTGGAAGAATTGCGAGCAGCTCTCCTTGCTGGAGCGGCTGATGGGCCGATTCGACATGGTGCTGCTTCTGGCCGTGATCCATCACCTGATCCTGCGCGAGCAAGTGCCGCTCTCCCACATCGCCGAACTCTGCGCGGGGTTGACGCGCCGCTGGCTGGTGGTCGAGTGGGTGCCAGCGTCAGACCCGATGTTTCAGGAGTGGCTGCGCGGGCGCGATGCGCTCTATGGGCATTTGACGGAGAGCAGCTTGACCGCCGCCTTCGCTCCGCTTTTTCGGGTCGTCGAGCGCTCAGAACTTGCCAACATGCGGACGCTTGTTCTCTTTGAGAGAATCCCAGATCACGCTGAGTTGTCCTCTAAGCGAAGCGGCGCAGCATGATGAAGCGGATCGCGCAAGCGTGGGGATTTGCCGCCATCCTGCTGTTGCCCAACTACGTCGATATGACCTCTTCGGCGGGCGACGCGCGCATACGTTTTCCTACCCCGTTGACACGGATTGCGCTGGCGCACCTTACCGACATGGTGATCGTGGCTGTCGTCTTCGGCCTCTTCATGGCCGGATTGCGCAGCATGAAGCGGTGGCACACGATTCGCTGGGTTCTGATGGGCGTGATGCCTGTGTTCCTTTTGGCGCGCAACCTGAATGTCATCCCTTTCGACGTGCAGCCCGCGGATGTGGTTCGTATCAGCCTGATCTGGATCGGAATGCTTGCCCTGGTTGTGCGCCGCTTTACGCCCATTGCCCATCGCCTGCGCACCTTCGGCAGCAGCTTGTTGGTGGGCTTTGCGGTCTTCGGGCTGGTTGTTGCCGGGCAGCTCGTCCGCGCGGCCATCTGGCGGCCAGGTCCGCAGGCATTCGCAAAGCCGGTCGCAGCACCAGCACCGGACAGACCGCGCCTGGTGTGGATTCTCTTCGATGAGCTGGCTTACAAATACACGTTTGAGGGACGCGACCCGTCCCTGCATCTGCCCAATTTCGACCGTCTGCGCGCCGCAAGCACCCTCTATACAGACGTGACACCTATCGCGGACCGCACGACCCAGGCAGTGCCCACGCTCATGCTGGGCCGCCAGGTGAAGGATGTAGAGTACACACAAAACAACGAATACCTGATCCGCACAGCGGATTCTTCTCGCTGGGAGCCGTTCAATGCAGACGCGTCTCTGTTCGGGGTGGCAAAGCAGCACGGGGTCACTACTTCAATCGTCGGGTGGTACGTGGCGTATTGCCCGATCTTCGCGAACGTTGCGACCGAGTGCTACTGGAGCAACGACGACGCGCAGGATCGCGGGCCGACCTGGCTCGACGCGAGCTACCCAGAAAACGTATGGTTCCCGTTGCGCATCCTGGCCGAGCAGTTTCTCTGGCCGCGCCAGGCGTTGCGGGACGATGCCCGTCGAAATGCGGAAGGCCACATCGCATCCGTTCGTGACCTCACCCAGCATGCGCTGGACACGCTCGCAAACAGCCAGGCGGACATTCTCTATCTGCACCTGCCCACGCCTCATCCGCCCGGATTCTGGAACCGGCGTACGGGCCAATACGCCATCGGCGGATCCTATCTCGATTCCCTGGATTACTCTGACCGACTGGTGGGAGAAATGCTCGATGAGCTGGAGAAGCAGCCGCGCTGGGCAAAGACCACGCTGATTGTGCAGGGCGACCACGCCTGGCGCGCGACGATGTGGCGGAACCTGCCCGGTTGGAATCGGGAGGATGAGCGCGTTTCCCATCGCGGCGCGCCGGACCTTCGTCCGCTGGTACTCGTCCACGCGGCGGGACAGGAGAATGCCGAAACCGTGACGGCGCCCACCAGCCTCCTGTTCATTCACGATCGAGTGGCCGCAGAGATCAAGGCAATAGCGCGGTAAACGAACGACGGGACCTCAAGCGGCTTTGTGGACCTGGCTCATGAGCTTCTGGAAGCGCGGGTCAGAGCGGAGGGAGGCAAAGGCCGGATCGACCGCCACATAAACCATCCAGCCCTCATGGGCGCGATAGGCGCGCTCGAGCAGGCTCAGGGCACCCTCAGGATCGCCGGCCGCAGCGAGGCAGCGCGCTCCATCCACGGCGCTGCCGTAGTATTCCTTGTCGTCGGCAACACCAAACTCCCGGAGCGCGGCGAGGTACCCCTTCGACTGCGACAACTGCTCCATTTTCTGCTGATGCTCAGAGTCGGCAATCGCCCGCACCAGCCATTGGAACTCCTCATTGCCGTGCACCTGGTCACCCATCGCTGAGTAGATGTACCAGAGCTTGTAGTGGGCATTCAGAAAGTCCGGACTCTCATCCAACACACTGCGCACCTGCTGGACAGCTTCGGCAAAGCGGCCTTCGTACTCGTAGAGCCAGCCAAGATTGGTCCGCAGGATGCGCGAGCGTGGATCGACATCGAGTGCGGCGCGCATCTGCTGTTCGGCCTCCGGGAATCGGCCCGCCGTCATCAGCATCTGCTCGTACCAGTGGTGGGCATCCACGTTGTCCGGCTCCAGCGCAAGCGCCTTGTGGAACTCGGTTTCGGCATCGGACGGATCCCACTGGTAGTACCAGTACGAGAAGCCCAGCGCGGCGTGTGCCTCCGCCAGCGACGGATCGAGCGACAAAGCCTGATTGGCGGCGGCCCAGCCCAGGCTGCGCGCATTGCCGGGATCCATCCAGCTGTACTGGCCCGTGAGGTTATAGACGTCGGCAAGCTGGGCATAGGCTGCAGCGTATTTCGGGTCGATCGCCACCGCGTCGCTGAAGCTCTCGATAGCCTGTTCGAAACCCTGCTTGGTGCGCTGCGAGGCAAAGTAAAGCCCTTTGAGGTAGGCATCGTGCGCCTCATATTTTCCAGGCCGGTACTCTATGGGGCGCACAGCGGGAATGTGCAGCGAAAGCGCGTGGCCAACCGAATCCGCTACGCTCGTTTCAAATTCGAACTGGTCGCTCAGGTCGCCTTCGTAGACGCTGCCCCATACAGGGGACTGGTCATTGACGCGCACCAGTTGCGCAGCCACGCGGATGTTCGCACCCTGCTGCTGCAGGCTGCCTTGTACGAGATATTGCACGTGGAGTTCGCGGCCGATCTGCTGGAGCGATTTGCCGGAGTTGATATAGCTTCGTGCCGACGCGGGCGCGATTACGCGCAATTGGCCCGGTGCCAGATGCCCAAGCCGGGCGATGAGCTCTTCCGTCATGCCGTTGCAGATGTAATCGCGCGATGCGTCGCCCGTCATGTTGGTGAAGGGCAGGACGGCCATGGACACGGGCCGAAGGCGGGCAGCACGCCATCGGACGAAAAAGAAGGCAATGCCAGCCACGACCATGCAGGCCAGAAGGGCCTCGACGAAAATTCGGGTCAACCGCCGCGCGCCCACACTCGGTGAGCGCATTGGGCTTGGGGCGTCTTCCGGCTTGATTTCCGGAACCTCGGCAATGGCAGCGGCCGGCTCTTCCGGCTCGCGCATCATCTCCACCTTGCCGACGAAACGGTAACCCCGGCCGCGGACGGTCTCAATATATCGTGGCGACTGGGAGCGATCGTCCAGCGCCTCGCGCAGCTTGCTCATGGCCGCGTTCAGGCCATCCTCAAAATCTACGAAGGTGTCATTGGGCCATAGACACTCGTGCAGTTCTTTGCGGCTCACAAGTTCGCCTGGACGCTCCACAAGAGCCAGCAGCAGGCTGCGGGGTTTTTCTTGCAGGCGGATGGGCCGGCCATTTTTGCTCAGGTCTCCGGAGCGGAGGTCCAAGGCAAAAGGGCCGAAGCGGTAACCCGCCTTCACTGAACTGGTAGAGATCACCATAGCCGAGTGAGTAGGAAACGGGAGCCCGTTTGCCTCTGGCGGAGACTACGCCGAGGAGTAGAACTACAATAGCACAGCTCGTTTTGTATCCCATTGCGCTTTATTAGAAGCAAATAACAGAAAAAAGGCGGTTTAACCCGTAAGATTAAATTCAGTCAAAAATAAGATTCCGCCCATTGACCCCCGCCGCAATTGTCCTTACGTTGCAGACAACCGGGCGCGGAGTCCCCACTCCAACATAGAAAATTAGCAGGAGCGTTCTAAATGCGACCCACTCTAAATAGATGTGTATGCTTTAGCCGGTGCCATTTCCGGTGGATAGGTGTTCCGGCCTTGGTTCTCGGTTTCTGTGCCTTGACTCAGGTAGCGCCCGGCCAGGCGCAGCTCGGCGCAGCGGAATCCTCCTTCGACCAGGGACCGGACAAAGTGCCGGCTCGCATCACCGCACCGCTTCCTCCTCCACCAGCGGCATTGCCGCCATCGGCCGCAAAGACTGACGTACCGATCAGAGTCCACCCGCACAAAGTGCCCGCCAAGAAATCTCCTGGCTCAATGCGGGAGAACGCGCTCAATGGAAGCGGGCCGATGCCCGGTACGAGGAACTCTGCAGCTTCGTTGACATCGCGATAGGGTCGGAGAGGTACGTTTCTTCCTTCACGGCAACAGCCCGAAGATCGCCACTCCGCTTGGCGTACCCACCAGAACCTTGCCGTTCACGACTACCGGTGTGATGTACTTGTTGCCATTGCCGAAGTGGTCCCGGCTGTTGGCGGCCTGGTTGCTGTTGTAGAGCTCCGTCAGCGTCGCGGCGTCGTAGGCGTGCAGAACAGCCGGCGATGAATTCTGTACCGCCCAGACGATCGCGTTCGACGTCCCATTCGCGCTGATCGAAGGCGTGGTGCCGGGGAAAGGAAATGAAGTTGTGGTGTGCGCAGCGGCCGCTGTGGCCAGTTTGGCGTTCGAGATCGGAAAGGCCTTCAGCGTATCGCTCACTGCGCCGTAGTACACGGTGTTGTTGAAGTAAGCAGGCATGGACCACACACCGCCGATGGCTCCGTCGATCTCCTGGTAGATGCCGCTGTTGTTTTGGGAATTGAATTTGCCCATCGAGTCGCGATTGACCACGTAGATGTTCTCGTCTTTTCCAGCGCCCACGGCGAGATGGTGGACCACGCCTGAGCTGTCAGCCAGGTCGGGAAGCACCATGGCGCCTCCGGAGCCGAGATCCTGGTCACCGTTCGACAGCGACACCGTGTTGTACGTCTCGAAGTAGTCGGCAACCGCCAAAGTATTTCCAGCGGTCGAGACCTTCAGGAAGCCGTTGCCGAAGTCAGCGTTCACGGGAAAGCCGCTGGCGTTGAGCGTGGTGTCGAAGGTGCCGTTGGCGTCGAGGAAGTAGATGTTTCCGCTCGCATCGGCTGCAAGTCCTGCCCCCGACATCCAGATCGACCCTTCGCTGCCATTGGGCGTGAGATTGAGAACAGCGGTTTGCGCCAGCGTCGTTTCGCTGTACGCCATGAGCCAGCCGGTGTAGGGGTTCTCGTCGCAGTGCGAGGTCCAGCTCAAATAGATGGTTCCATTGAGCAATAGAATCCCCGCGCGCTCGGCGTACTGGCCGGGATCGAAGATTACCTTGCCGTTGGAGCTGTTGGCGCCCTTGCCCGGATAGCTCGCTGCGATCTCCGTGGGGCTGCCGGAAACCTCCGCGCCCGTGGTTACGTCAAGCGCATGCAGCCGCTGATGGTAAGTGCCGGAGGCGTCCTGCGACATGCCGACCACAAAGATGGTTCCGTGCGCCCCGGCGGAGCGGTCGACGACCGGCGTGGAGGTGATGCCGATCTCGGGCGTGATCTGGCCGCATCCATGATCGCCGCTGGTCGTCTCATTCGCGCCCAGGATCGAGGTCTTCCAGAGCTGCGCGCCTGTGTCCGCATTAAAAGCGTAGACGCTGTCGTGCTCGGTGACGGCAAAGACTACATTCTGCGCCTGGCCGCCGACCGTGAGGTTCGATAGATAGAGCGGTTGCCCGTCCACTTTGCTGTCAACAGACAGAACGCGCAGCAGCCCGAACTGCGCGGACGTGACGTTCGCCGGCGTCAGCGTAGTCTCGTTCGGGTTGAGGCCCGTGCGCCCGGCGTCATAGTGATAAGTGACGACATCGACGGAACCCGTCGGCGGGGGAGCCGTGGCAGCATTCACGGTAAGTGCAAGCGATGCGGAGTGGCTCAAGGAGCCCGATGTACCCGTGAATTGCACGGTGGCAGTGCCGGCGCCGGCAGAGCCTGCCGCCGTGAAACTTACCGGCAGCGGTGTGCCCGGCGTGACGGTCAACGTGCTGGGCGAGGCCGTGACTCCAGCAGGAAGCCCGCTCAGTGTGACCGCGATGGTGCCGGTGAATCCGTTGACCGCGGTTGCGGTGAGCGTCGCCGGCTGCGCACTGCCGCCGGCCGCCAGGCTAAGACTGGCTGGAGTGACGGAGAGCGAGAAATCCGCCGGAGCGCCACTACCACCCCCGCTGCCTCCACTTCCGTTGCCCGATCCGTTGTTCGAAGCCAGTTTCCCGGTGCACCCGCAGCTGAATGCCGCGAGCGCTCCGGCAACTCCGCAAGCCAGCGCCGTTCGCATTCCCCGGCGCACGGCGCAACTGCTGGGGGGCAGTCCTGCCATCAGACGTCCTCGTGAAGGCCCTGGTGCAGTGTGGAACGGGGAGGCTCTAGCCGCGGCTCGTGCCGGTCCAATTGAATTGTGCTGAGATCAGGGTTTCTGGATCTGGGAAGGCCCAAGGGCTAGTACTTCCAGCTTAACCGGAGCTACGCCGGTCTTGATAATGCCGAGCTCTTCGGCCGCTGCATAGGAGAGATCGATGACGCGGTCTTCTGAAAGTATCCCGCGGTCATTGACGCGCACCACCACGGACTTGTGGGTCCTGAGATTGATGACCCGGAGCAGGGTTCCGAACGGGAGAGTCTTGTGGGCGGCGGTCATCGCGCCCATATCGAACCGCTCACCGCTGGCGGTGTAGTGGCCGTCCAGCACGCGGCCATACCAGCTGGCAATTCCGCGCAGCGCGCTCGCGGCAAAGTGCTTTGGCGCCGGTTTGGAGGTCGCCAGAAGGCTCGCCGGCGGAGCAGCGGGAGGAAGCGTTGAGGCCGGACGAGCGAGTTGAACGTCGGCCTGCACCGTCAGTGTGGCATCCGTAAAGCACGCGGCGACCGCCGCCACGAACAGTACAAGCGTGACGGGCCATAACCATCGAGATGTGGAGGGCATCGCACTGTGGCGATTCTTGCGATCAAGCATTTGGTTATTTTACCGAACGGATGCCCGGTCCTTTCAACGGTACTTTGGGGAAGTTTCCGGTCAAGTTATTGAAAATAAAACTAAAACGAAAGGCAAATATTCTGCCCTTTCCCGCTTTTCGCTTCCCTTTGCCGAAAAACACAAGAAAAGAGGTAGATGCGTTCCCTGACACTTTCGTTTATCTAGGACTCGCCTCTTGGCGCGTATACCTGGGATAAGCTTATGGGGAACTCTCCCATGTCTCTAAGCTCAGGGCCCTTTTTCATCTTTTTGGCCGCAGTGTGCCTGCTGTACTGGCTGGCGGCTGGGTCACGCCGTCTGCAGCGAGCGGTCCTGGTTGGGGCTAACCTGTTCTTTTTGGCGCACTTCAGCTTGGTTTATCTGGCGTTGCCCCTGGCCGCCGGGGCGGACTTCTTGATTGGGCTGGGACTTGAGTGCTCACAGATCAGGGCGGTCAAACGGCTGCTCCTGGGAGGATCGCTGGTCCTCAATCTGGGGTTGCTGCTCAGCCTGAAACTGGTGCCCATGACGGCTGACGGCGCCTGGCGCTGGCTGTTACCCCTGAGCCTCTCGTTCTATTGTTTTCAATCGCTTACCTATACGATCGACCTGTATTTAGGCGAAATGAAGCCGGCGCGCGACTTGACCGGCTACCTGGCCGCGGCGCTGTTCTTCCCATGCATTACGGCGGGGCCGATTCCGCGCATGCGCAAGCTGCTCGCCCAGATGGGCGACTCATTTCAGCTGAGCGCGGAAGATGGAGCCCGGGCGATGCTGCTGATCGGCCTGGGGCTGGCGAAAAAGCTGTTGATTGCCGATTATCTCGCCAACAACCTCGTGGACCGTATCTTCGACACGCCGGCACTCTATTCCAGCGCAGAGATTCTCCTCGGAATCTACGGATATGCACTGCAGCTCTTCTTTGATTTCTCGGGTTACACCGACATTGCCCGGGGCGCGGCGCTGCTGCTGGGCATCGATCTGCCGGAGAACTTCCGGCAGCCGTACCTTTCGGTCAACGTCGCCGAGTTCTGGCGGCGCTGGCACATCACGTTCTCCGAATGGCTGCGCGACTATCTCTTCGACTTCTTCCCCAAGCGCCGGAGATTTCCGGTGCTGTCATATAGCTATGCCTTTCTGCTCACCATGATGCTGGGCGGGCTGTGGCACGGCATCTCCTGGAACTTCCTCATCTGGGGGGCACTGCACGGCGGCGCGTTGGGGGTGGTCTTTGCCTGGAAGCGGTGGCGCAAGGCGTCTGCGCCGACGGGTTGGGGCAAAGCACTGGGCGGCCAGGCGACCTTCCACTTCGTCTGCTTTGCCTGGATCTTCTTCCGCGCGGGAACCCTGGCCAGCGCGCTGACGATCTTGCGCGGGCTCGGGTCTTTCACCTGGTCGATGGGCAACGTCACGCTGCCGGTCGCCGGAGTGCTCCTCGTTGCCGCGATCGCCCACTGCCTGCCGTCCGAATGGTTCGACCGGGCCGTGAAGGCGTCGTCGCGCACGCCCTTCTGGGTGCAGGGACTGGCGATGGCGGGGCTGATTCTGCTGATTCAAACGCTGGCGGGCCGGGGCTCCGCTCCCTTTGTCTATGGAAACTTCTGAGATCTACGAGCGGTTGCCGCTGCGCGCGCCGCCTCCAAAGCTGCGGCCGATGAAGCCGAGGCCCGTCTTCCCGTTGAAGACGGCGCAGGCGATGGTCGTCGTGGCCGTGGTTCTTGGGGTCTGCCGCGGGATAGATCGCGGTAAAGGCCTGGCCCCGGATGCCGTCGCCGAGGCCTTCCGCCTGCGCTGGCCTGCCGCGCCCGCGCCGCCGGTGCCGCACGCGCTGACGGTTGCGGTTGTCAATCCGCGGCTTCCCGCCTCGTCCCCGTTGCTCGTGGACGACTCACGGGAACTCGATCCCTTTTTCACCGAGCTCTGGAGGCTGGAGCAGGACAAAGATGCCGGCGTGGTGACCGTGCTGCACTATGGCGATTCGCCCACAACAGCGGACCTGATCACCGGAGATGTGCGCACGCAGTTGCAGGACCGGTTCGGCGACGCCGGCCGCGGCTATACGTTGATCGCCAAGCCGTGGGCATGGTACGGCCATCGCGGCGTGGAGATGAGCGACCACGGCTGGAAGATCCGAACCGGCGTGGGGCTGGTGCGCGAAGGCATCTACGGGCTTGGCGGAGCTGCGTTCGAAGGCCAGCCGGACGCGTGGAGCGAGTTCCGGCTGACTGGTTCGGAGCAGTCCTCCGCTGTCGTCGAGTATCTCGCCACGCCGGGCGGCGGCTCGTTCGCCGTAGAGGCAGACGGGCAGACGCTTGTCGAGCGGGCGACCCGTTCCGACGCGCAGGCGGCCGGGTTTGTCGACGTCACGCTGCCCGCAGGAACCAAAAAGGTCACGATCCGGCCCACGCAGGGGACGGTGACGCTGTTCGGTGTGGACTTTCGGCGCGGATCGAGCGGTGTGCTCTATGACAGCCTGGGCCTGAATGGAGTAACCACCAGCGTGCTGGCGCGGGTGCTGCAGCCGGAGATCTGGAAAGAAGAGCTGGCGCGCGCTAAACCGGCGCTGGTGATTGTGAACTACGGATCGAATGAGAGCAGCTACGCGGACTTTGTGCACCGGCAGTATGCCGACGAGCTGCGCCTGGCGATTCAGCGCATTCGCGTGGCCGCGCCCGGTGCGGCGATTCTGATCATGAGCCCGATGGACCGCGGAGAGCGCAATGGGCTGGACGGCATCGAGACCATGAACACCATTCCCGATATCGTGGCCATCCAGCGCCAGGTTGCGGACGAAACGCACTGCGCCTTCTTCGATACGTATGACGCGATGGGCTCGAAGGGCACTATGGCGCGTTGGTATGCCGCCAGCCCGCGGCTGGTCACGGCGGACCTGTTGCATCCCACGCCACAGGGCGCGGCGATTGTGGGTGGTTTGTTCGTGGAGCAGCTGGAGCTGCGCTATGATCGCTGGAAGATCCAGCATGGAATCGCCGTACCGAGCACGCCCGCTCCCGCCGCGATGGGATCCACCGAGTTGAAGGCTACGTTAGAGCCTCAGATGAACCGCGCCAAACAGGGCAACGGAGTGAGGCAATGAGCGCCTGCCGTTTGCGGGGAGCTACGTTGGCGATGCTTGCCCTCACAGCGGGAGCGCTGCTGTGGGCCGACGCGCCTGCGAAGAAACACGCATCGTCTGCAGCCTCTGGCAGGCACGTTCGAAACAAGGCGCTGCGCTCTGCGCGATCGCGCGTGCACGCCTCCCCTTCGAGGCTCGATTCCGCGCACCGGGCCCAATTGGTAGAAGAGATCAGCGCGCGGCTGAAGCAGCCGGATCCGCATATCATCTCGTACGAATCAGCGCTCGATGGCTTCTACGCCCAGCTGGCATCGCACGAAAACGAAACCCACCCAGGTACCGCGGCGACTGACACCGTCCGCGTGCTGCAGTGGGGTGACTCGCACACAGCGGCGGATATGTTCACGGGCGAAGCGAGGCGCGTCTTTCAGCAGCAGTTTGGCGACGGCAGCATCGGCTACTCGTATGCGGGCCATCCCTTCGCCGGCTACCGCATCCTCGGGTCGACGCGCGCGCAGTCCGCCCGCTGGAAGACGGCGGGCAACAAGTTCCGACAACTGAGTGACGGCGCCGAGCTGGGAATGGGCGGCATCAGCATCTCAACCGACCAGCCCGGCGAGTGGGTAACTCTGGACGCACCCTGCACGGAGCTTGAGCTTCAATATATGCAGCAGCCCGGCGGAGGGCGACTGCGCTTTACGGACAACGACGACGAGCCGGTTGAGATTCAAACGGATACGCAGCAACCCGGCGCGGGCACCTTTCGCTATCCATGCCCAGCGGGAGAACACCACTTCAAAATTGCAACAGAAGATCGCGCGCCTGTAACACTGCTCGGCTGGGTTGCGACGCAGCCGGGAGTCACGTGGGAATCGATCGGCATCAATGGAGCGGAGGCTCCGCTGATGCTGAAGTGGGACGCTCAGCTTTTCTCGCAATACCTCAAGGACAATTCGCCCGCGCTGATCGTGCTGGCTTACGGAACAAATGAAGCCGCGAGCGCCGACTGGGACGAGGAGAGCTATCGGCGCGCCTTCGCCTCGCTTATCGAGATGATCCATAACGATGTGCCGGAATCCTCGATTCTTGTCTTGGGTCCGACGGACAGGTTTATTTTTCGCCGGCATGCATGGCACGCCTACGACGGCGCCGATAAGATCATTGCGGCGCAGCGCGCGGTTTGCCGCACTGAAGGATGCGCGTACTGGGACCAGCGCGAGCGCATGGGCGGATACGGCTCGATGCAGCAATGGGTTTATGCAGGCTGGGCGCAGCCGGACCACACGCACTTCACCGGCGAAGGTTACCGGGCGCTCGCCGACGCGCTCATGGCGGACTTGATGGCCGGCTACCAGGCTTACAAGGAAAGACACACCCTGAATACAGAGACTGCAGTACAAGGAGCCACGCTTGGAGCAACACACACGAATCCTTAAAATTCTTCAGCGCGTTTCAGGAAAACAGATCAACCCGGGCCAGGATGAATCGCTGTTTGCTTCCGGACTGCTCGACTCGTTTGCACTCACCGACTTTGTCTGCGGCCTCGAAGAAGAGTTTGGCGTGACGGTTCCTGATTCCGATCTCTCGGCGCGCAAATTCGACACCATCACGAAAGTGTCTGCTTACCTCACATCGAAGACAAAGTGATGGCCTATCTACGGGCTTTTGGCGCATACCTGCCAGCGCGCCGCGTGCGCAATGAGGAGCTGTCTGCCCTGGTGGATGCAACACCGGAGTGGATCTTGAGCGCAACCGGCATCGAAGAGCGGCGCTACGCGGCCGCCGAAGATAGCGTTGCCGCATTAGGCGTGCGCGCAGCGCAGGATTGTCTGCAAAACGCCGGCGTCGCGGGTGAGGAACTGGGCATGATCCTCCTGGCCTCGGGATCAAGCGAGCGGTTTTGTCCCGGGCCGGCGAGCCAGGTTGCAGCCGAGCTGGGACTGAGCGCAACCCCAGCTCTCGATATTCCTGTTGCGTCTTGTGGATCGCTAATCGCGCTCGCTATGGCTGCACAGTTTGCACCGCGCGTGGGACTCGTGCTGGTGATCGGCGCGGAGATCATGTCGCGGCGCATCGAGCTGACGCCGCAGGGCAAGGACACGGCCATTCTCTTCGGTGATGGTGCGGGCGCCTGCCTCGTTGACGCGAACACCGGCTTCGCGCGCATCGTCGACTTCGCGTTGCACACCGAAGGCGCGGCTGCGGAGATTCTCAAAATCGAGAACGACCGCTTTCAGATGGACGGACGCAGCGTGATCCTGCAAGCCTCGCGTAAGATTCCGCGCGCGATTCACGAAGTGCTTGAGCGCAATGGATTGACTGCCAATGATCCGGCTGCGTATCTGCTGCATCAGGCCAATTTGAATCTGATCACGCGCATTGCCGCGAGCCTGAAGGCGCCCGAGGACCGCTTCTATGCGAATGTCTCTCGCTACGGCAACACGTCCTCCGCGTCGCTGCTGATCGCGGCCTGCGAATGGCATCGCACTTTATCCGGGCCGCTTACCGCACCCGTGGTGTTCTCCGCCTTCGGCGCAGGATTGAACTGGGGGGCGCTGCTGGCGGTTCCGTCCTAATGAATATCGCGCATGCGCAGGAAGAACAGCGCGGCGCTGATCCAGAAGACCAGCATGCCGCCCAGAACCGCAAGGCAGGTACGCAGGCCAATGCGGCGATCGGAGGGAAACTGCCAGTCGGCGAGGCTCTGGCCCTCGCACTCGGTCCGTGCAGCCTTTAAGAGAACAGTGGTCTTGCTCCTGGCGATGTCATCGCAGTTGCTGGTGTAGTGGTGTGCTTCGCCCTCCAGCACAAGCGCGGCTTCAAAAGCCCAGCGTGAAGGAACAACCTTCGCCACCTGCTGCATCATAGGTGGCATCTGATGGATGGGAATGAGCCCGCCCCCGAGCGCGATCACCGGCAGGAGGATCAGCGGCAGCATCGCGATCGCCGCTTCGGTAGTAGAAGCGCGCGCAGAAACGCAGAGCCCGACGGCCGCGCCCACCAGCGACGAAAGATACAGCACGGCGAGAACTCGCGGGAAATTACCCTGGAGATGACAAATGAGCGTGACGATGCCCAGCAGCGTCGCGCACTGAAACAGGCACAAGATCGCCGCAATGGTGAGCTTTGAAAACAAGTACGACGGAAGCTTGAGGCTCACCATGCGCTCGCGCTGAAAGATAGACCACTCGCCGACGATGTCGCGGGCGACGTTGTTGCAGCCGAACCAGACGGCGGCGATCACCATCAGGAATTCGAGCGCACCGGTGCTGCGCGCGACCTTGTCCCAATCGGCCGCAGCTGAGTAGCGCAGCGAGCCAACGACCGCGCCGAGGAGAACTCCAAACAGCGGCGCCTGCGCCAGCAGAATGATGCTTTGCGCGCGATCGCGGGCCTTGAGAAGGACATTGCGGCGCACCAGTGTCCACCATTGGGCGAACCCGAAGCCGCGTGACGAGCTTTGCGCCTCACCCTGCGGCGTGGACGGAATCTTCCCGGAGCGGTCGGTGACAAATAGCTGCTTGTAGCGTGAGTGCTCGTAGGCATCGGCCCACTCCGAGGTCGGCTTTTGCGCCAGCCCGCTGAGCAGCATCTCGGGGCTGAGCTCGCTCGTCGACTCCCGGAGCGAAGGCCGGAGCGAGGGATTGAAGAATTCGATCGAATCCGGATACGCCGGGCCGAAGTAAGCCAGTGCACCTGTGCCTCCGCGATCGCGCGAGATCATGATCAGGTTATCGAAGAGCTTAAAGATATCGAGGCTCGGCTGGTGAATCGTCGTTACAATCGTCGTGCCCTCGCGGGAGAGCTTCTTGAGCACCTGGACCACATTTTCCGCGTCGTAGGAGGAAAGTCCCGACGTCGGCTCATCCAAAAAGATGACCGGCGCCTCTGCGATCAGCTCCATGGCGATGTTGACGCGCTTTCGCTGACCGCCGGAGAGCACTCGCTTTTCCTGCGAGCCGATGATGGTGTTCTTCTTGTCCTGAATGCCGAGGCTGTTCAGCACGGTGTCGATACGCCGCTCAATCTCGGGATCGGTGAGATCGGTGCGCAGCTTCGCGGTGAAGTAGAGTGCCTCGCGCACCGTGAGCTCCGCGTGCACAATATCGTCCTGCGGGACGTAGCTCATCTGCTGGCGAAAGCGATCATAAAAACGATAGAGGTCGCTTCCATTGAAGAGCACGCTGCCCGCGGCCGGCGCGCTGTAGCCGTTGACTGCTTTCAGGAAGGTTGTTTTGCCGGCGCCTGCGGGGCCCATCAACGCCACCAGCTCTGCGGGGAAGATGCTGAGCGAAACGGCGTCGAGAAGTCGGTGGCCATCCAGCGCATCGATGGTGGCGGCGTTTACCTCGATGGTCACGTTGCCCCGGTATTCACGCTTGGCCAGCGCACCATCTTCCAGCAGGGTGAAGCGAAAACTGCCCAACCCGATCTCGTCGCCGGAGCGCACAAGAGTCCGGCTGCTGATGCGCATACCATTCACATACGTGCCGTTGCGCGAACCAAGATCTTCCACATAGACGCCTTGCGCCGTGCGATCCAGAGCCGCGTGACGCCAGGAAATCATGGGATAGTTCAGCGGATGGCCGGAGGCCGGATCGCGCCCGAGCACCATCCGGCTCCCCTGAAAGTGGATGCGCTCAAACTCGCCTTCACCCTGGATGATCCTTTTCTCGTGCAGAATGCGGCTGGCGGAGATTTTGAATGACCCGAGATAGATCTCGTCCGCGGGATCCAGCGCGGACCGCCTGATCTTGTTATCGATCCGGTTGAGAGCCGTTCCGTTGGCTGAATTCAAATCCTCGATGATCCACTGATTGGCGCTCTGCATCACGCGCGCGTGCTTGCGCGAGATCATCGGATAATCCAGCTGGATCTCATTCTCCTGGCCGCGGCCGATATTCAACACGAGCGTGGCCGGCACGTGACTCTCGGAATCCGTTACGACGGGGACAGAGCCCGAGCGTTCCCGCGTCACAGGCCACGGAAACGCTAGGTTCGGGCCGAGAGTGATCTGATCGCCGCGCGACACGTAGACGGGAGTCCGCGGCGCGAGGCGCTGGCCGTTGACATAGGTTCCGTTCGTTGAGCCGAGATCTTCCAGAACGTATTGTGTGTTGTGCAGGCCCAGGCGGCAGTGTTCGGCAGAGACCGTAGGCTGATTGATAACAATGTCACAGGCAGGCGAGCTGCCCACCTTCCATAGCGCGGTGCGTGCCGTTACGGAGTCTGACATAGGCCGTCCGAGGAAAAGCTGCGTAATGTTAGCACACGCATGCAGAAACCCGACGGCCTATCGCCGGCTGAATGCACCGGTTTGGGCCTGGAGCCCGAGTACTTCCTGTCGTGACACCGGTGTTATCGCGAAAAGCCGGGATCCGCAAGGAACGGTGAGTTTTTCACCAGCTGCACCAGCCTTTCAAAGGAGACACGCCACATCGACATCTGCCAGAAATACTCGGCAGCGGAGGCCAGGCTCGTATGGCGCAGCTCCAGAATGCTGCTGCCAAAGTTGCCGCGCAGCCGCACGTCCACCATGCTGCTTCCCGGCGAGACGCCCAGGTTGAGCCAGGTGAAGAGCATCTTGCGCTGACGGCATACCAGGAACGAGCCGCTGACACTGGTCTTTAGATCGCCGGCGGAGGAAAACTCCAGGCGATATTCATTCTCCTGGCGCGATGCTTCGACAGACACTTCCGAATCGCATCCGGGAAGGCACAACCACGCCTCCAGGTATTCAGGAACCGTAATTAACTGGAAGATACGGCGCACATCGGCATCGAGGCAGATCGAGGTTGCAATGCTCCAATGGGCCGCACGGAGACGGCGGTGCGGACGAGCGCCCTTGCGGCTCGCCCGTTCGAGCAGCGGTGCTTCTTTGTTCATGGCTATGTGGACCTCTACACACTACCGGGGAAGTAGCAAACCGTCCTCCAAAAAGGATAAACGACCGCAATGAGTGACCAGCAGAAGAACTTTGAGGCTGAGTCACCACCAAGGCGAGACGAATCACGAACTGCCCAGAATGCGCGGCCGGAATTTGCTACGAAATCTGAGATTATTCTGCAGTTTTATTCCAAATCACATACGCCGGCGATGGCCTGTCCACATCGTTAATATGTTGTGAATCGTTGCAGTCTTCGCCGTGCGTTCTGAGAAATTAACTTTTTTGCCCCAGCGAATTGGTTGCAGGCGCAGAGCTGAAACTCACTCGCCGTATCCGGTGAGGTTTCCATTGCTCGCAGCCGAGAACGACAGCGGCAGCGTAATGGCCGCTTCCACATGGGTCGGGTCGAGCTGGCGCAACATAAAAGCTCCGCTTTCGCCATAGTGCAGCTGCAAACGGCTTCTGACATTGGCCAGGCCAACTCCGACGCGCTCCGACGACTTGCAGCCGTTTGTGCCCAAACCCATGCCGGTGTTCACCACAGAAGCGCTGATTTGATTGCCCCGCCTGTGAACATCAACCAACAGCTCGCCCTCTCGATCTACTTTGCAGAGGCCATGCATGTAGGCGTTCTCCACAATCGGCTGCAGAATCATTGCGGGAACAAGAGCATCATGCAGCTCCGGCTCTACTGAGATCTTCTGCTTCACCCGGCCGGCATAGCGCTGACCCTGCATCGCGAGGTAGATCTCGATGAACTCCATCTCCTCGCGCAATGGAATCAATTGCACGTCGCCGCGCTCGAGCGTGATACGCAGCAAACTGCTGAGTTGCTCGAGCATGGCATCGGCTGCGTTGAGGTCCGTGCGCATCAGGCTGGAGATACTGTTCATCACATTAAACAGAAAGTGCGGATTCAATTGCATGCGCAATGCGGAGATCTTGGCATGAGAGAGCTGTATCGCCAGCTGCGCCGCGGCCTTCTCCTTTTCCCTGTAGCGCTGGTAGTAAATAATGCCGCGAAAGAACCCGAAGGCGCACCAGAAGATCACCATGTTGTCGAAGAACTCGGCATTCAACTGGAACGCGAGCCTCTGCCAATAGGGCATGTGCGGATGGTTCAGGGGGATCTGCGGAAAGAAGACGACCCAGATCATCTCCTCGAGCAGGCTCGTAGCCGCGCTCAGCGGCAGCACGCGCGTAATGAGGCACCGGGAGGTGGCGTTTTGGATGAAGTCGCATAAGTACTTCCAGAAGAGCCAGCTGATAATGCCCCAAAGGAAAAACTGCACCCCCCACGATTCAAAGACGATGGCGGCGCCAATCTGGTGATAGCCCCATCGATGCATGTACAGCCACTCCTGCAGGCCAAACAACAGGCCCAGCAGGACCCAGGAACCGATAAAGATCGCCGGATTCATGAATACCGGCTGATGGCGGCTTGCGTCCTTACCCATAGTTCCTTGTGTGCGTCCCTCTTTCTTGTTTGCGCGTGCCGTGCGCGTGGCGGCTTCACGCTCTCGTGCTTGCGTTAAATCGGCGGCGTGGCAATCAGCACACCGGTATGGCTGTCGCCGCGCGGCAGCGTGAGAGCGAATGCGGGAAAGTCCGTACCCTGATCGCCCTTGCGATAGATGAACTGCAGGGCAACCTGGTGTTTATCAGACCATGCCTGCGCCTCGGCATCCTTGGCCGCTTTCTGCTCCGGCGCTAAGCGCGCCGAAAGAAGATCGAGATCATGGGCCACCAGCCGAGCTGCCTGCTCGCCCCCTTCCAGAGTCGCGACTCGAAAATGATAGTAGGCGGCAGCTGGATCCGCGGGCATGCCCACTCCGTCGCGGGCAAACACCCCCAGTGCGATCGATGATTGCCACGTGCCCACCGCAGCAGCGTCTGTAAACAGCTGTGCGGACTCGTTCGGTGCGCGCGCGAACTCCGGATGCGCCTCGAGCAGCACTCCGAGCATGTGCAAAGCAGGAACGTATCCGGCCGCGGCAGAGGCACGCAACAATTCTTCCGCCTTTTTCAGCTCATGCGGTCGCGGGTTGTCGCGCATCAGCATTGTGCCCAGCCGGAACTCCGATATCGGATCATGCAGCTTTGCGCCCTGCTCATACCATTGTTGTGCAACGGTCAAATCCTTCTCCACCCCGACGCCGAAGTAATACATCTCGCCCAAAGCAAATGCCCCGCGGCCATCGCCCTTCGCCAGCGCCTCATGAAAGAGCTGCGCCGCGAACGCCGGATCTTGCGCAACGCCGACTCCGTGGAGATACGCTACGCCGAGATTTACCTTGGCGTCAATCAGACCGCCGGCCGCTGACCGTTCAAACCATTTGACCGCACGCCCCGGATCGCGCTGCACTCCAATCCCAGCCTGGTAGAAGAAACCAATCTGCTTTTGCGCGCGCGGATCGCCGGCGTTGGCAGCTTTCTCATACCAGTAGGCGGCAAGCTTGCTGCTTTGCTCTACGCCACGTCCGACGAAGTAAGCCGCGCCCAGTTTCAGCTCCTGTGGGATCGATCCCCGCGCCGCAGCAGCCTGCATCTGCGAAACGTCGGGATCGATGGCGTGCGCCGTTTCTACCGTAGCAAGAAATATGAGAGCGAATCCCACCGCGATGCACGATACGCGGCTGTAGATGCAATTTTTGACCAGGCTGGTCATCGTTTCCTCCTCTGCGCCGAGTGCGATGTGGAATGTTGCACCGCGCTGGACGCGTCCGGTGAACTGTAGGTTAGCCGCAATCAAGTTGCGATCCATCTCGCGCGGCATCACGTTGTGAACGCTGCAGAGAGCGCGGAACGCCATTCGTCCCTCGAACAATTCGCCCCGTCACAAAAAAGGCAGTTCGAAAGATTTTTTCGCGAAGAAGGAGTGAGGTTCACGTTCGAGAAGTGTCTATCTCAATGGACAACTCTTGGTTTGCATTGCGCGATCGGCAACCGGTAAGACAACTGTTGCGGCAGGGATGAGTTATCCGGTACAGAGTTAACCGAAGCCTTCCTCTTCCACACAGACTGTCTTCCACAACAACGGAACCAAATTCCAACGTATGCGTACAGGCTTTTGTAAGCTAGTCAGCCCTGCTGTATCCGCGGACCAACCTCGCTCATTGTGGGGAAGTGAGCGGCGCAGCAAGTGTCCGGCATCGGACAAGATGTTTCGCTTCCGGTCATGCCAGCACGCGGCAATCCCACACGACGCGAAGGGTATCAACCGGATTTTGAGGAGCTTGGGCTAATTCTTGCTTTGGTATTGAACGTGCTTGGCTGAAGGGTTGGCCAGGTGTGTGGCAACTGCAATCCATGACTCGACCGACCACCTGATGGAGCGTCGCTATGGGAGGAACCGTGGTGATCCAGGCACTGATCGCGGACGATGAAGTGCTCGCACGCCAGAAACTGAGAGAGTTGTTACGCAAGGACTCTGAAATTGAGATTGTGGGCGAAGCGGCCACCGGTCCTGAAGTTGTGGAGCTGGTGCGGGCCACCGCTCCGCAGATGTTGTTCCTCGACGTGCGCATGCCGGGCATGGACGGCTTTGATGTGGTGCGCGAGCTATCAGCGGCAAAAGACGTGGCTATGCCGCACGTCATCTTCTCGACAGCCTATGACCAATATGCGCTGCGCGCGTTTGAAAGCCGCGCAGTGGATTATCTGCTCAAGCCCTACACCGCTGAGCGTCTGCAGGCGGCCGTCGAGCGAGCGCGCGAACAGATTCTGATGACCGAACGCCGTAATGGGCGTAACGGGACGAGCGAGGAGAACGGAGCCGGCTACCCAGCACGCATTGCCTTCAAGTCGCGCGGGCGCATTCTCTTTCTGCGCGTTGCCGAGATTCGGTGGATCGGCGCAGAAGAAAACTACGTGCGCATCACTACAGGAACCGAAACGCACCTGCTGCGCGAGACCATGGCATCCATCGAAGAGAAGCTCGATCCGCAGATGTTTCTGCGCGTGCACCGTTCGGCGATCGTGAATCTGCACTTCGTCAAGGAGTTCCGCACGGAAACCCAGGGCGAGTTTGCGGTGCTGCTCACGAATGGGCAGAAGGTTGCCATGAGCCGCAGCTATCACGCTCGCGTCCGGTCGCAGCTGGAATGTGCCTGAGTGCGGGGAAGGAGTCGGTCCATCGCACCGCGGGCCTGGTTTTGCTGTAACCAGGGGCTCTTCTGATAATTTGTTCGGCATGAAAGATTCCGGGCTTCGCATCGCGCCGAACTATCTCGGTCTAGCCCTCCTCCTGCTTCTCAGTCTCGCTGCATCGCCTTTAAGCGCTGCCGCGCAAACACAACCCTCCCCGCCTGCCAATACGCCGGCAGTGCCCGACTGGGCGCTGCCGGGTTCGCCGACGCACAAGCAATACCCGCCGCCCGCGGATTTTCATCGGCCCAGCACCAACTTCGATACGCCGATCGGAATCTTCGACGGGCAGTCCGATATCGGCAGCGCATTGGTACCGGGAAGCGCCAGCTTCGATCCGCAGACCAAGCAGTACACGGTCAACTCGGCGGGCTACAACATCTGGTACACGCGTGATGAGTTTCGCTATCTCTGGAAGAAGATGTCCGGCGATGTGTCGCTGGCGGCGACTGTGACTTTCCCGGTAGCACAGCAGCCTCCGCATGACCGCAAGGTCGTGCTGGTCGTCCGGCAGGACCTGGACGACAACGCGAAGGAGATCATGGCGGCCGAGCACGGCACCGGCATGGTGCATCTGGCGGAGCGGCCGGAAAAGAACAGCATGATCGGAGATATGGAGTACCGCATCAGCGGCAGCTTGCTTCCCAATGTGATGCCGCAACGGATCGGCATTGAAAAGCTCGGCGACAGCTTTGCCTTATACATCAGCGTGCGGGGCGAACCGATGCATCAGTTCGGCCCGCCGATGGAAGTGCACATGGATGGACCGTTTTATGTGGGCATCGGCTTCTGCTCGCATTATCCGGTAACGGTGGATACTGGTATGTTCTCTGACGTGGTGCTGGAAAATGCCGCGGGAGAAGTGCGCTAAAAGCCGCGTGCCGGTCTACAATCTGGTGCTTAGAGCAGAAATCCGGTTCAGGAGAGCAACTATGAAGCAGCTATTCGTTGCAGCGCTTGCCGTTTCTTTTTCGGCCGCCGCCCTGGCGGCAAACGGTGACGGATCGGATGCACGACCGGCGATTACCGGAATCTCGCATCTGAGCGTCTACAGCACTGATCCCGCAAAGACAGATGCCTTTTATGCCCACGATCTGGGCGCGTACAAGGCCGCAGACCCCGAGAATCCGCAGGGGGTGCGCTACTACTTCAGCCCCACGCAGTTCGTGGAAGTGCTGCCGCTGCCCGCCGGGTACAGCTCAGTGAACCGTCTGGACCACGTCGCCTTCATCACGGCCGACGCCGACGGTCTGCGGCGTTACCTCGCGTCCCACGGGATCGCTGTGCCCGCATCCTTACAGGAGGGATCGGACGGCAGCCGCTGGTTCGACGTGAAGGATCCGGAAGACAACAAGGTCGAGTTCGTACAGACGCCGGCCACGCCCGCGCAGATACCGGAGGACGACCTTAGTCACCACATCATTCATGTCGGCTACCTGGTGCACAACCGCGCGGCCGAGGATGCGTTCTTCCGCACCGTGCTCGGATTCCGGCCGTACTGGTACGGCGGCATGAACGACAGCGCGGTGAGCTGGGTTTCGCAGCAGGTTCCCAATGGTACTGACTGGCTGGAATACATGCTGGTGAACGGCCCGGAGACTAAAGGTCTTCCCGCCGACATGACCTCGGACCGGCTGGGAACGATGGATCACTTTTCGTTGGGCGTCGCCGACATCAAGGCCGCTGCTCTGATCCTCTACGCAGGCGACAGGATTCCGGAGCGGGCCAGCGGCGCCAAGATCGGCCGCGACGGCAAGTGGCAGTATAACCTGTTCAGTCCGGATGGAACACGCGCCGAGATGATGGAATTCCAGCCGGTGGGCAAGCCCTGCTGTTCTCAGTTCACGGCAGCCAGCCCGGCGGAATAACAGCGGCCGGACCCATCACATCTGGCTGTGGCTAGGATTGAAAAGCTCTTCTTCCGGTTCCACGTGCACCAATACTTTGGCCACGCGGCTCTCTTCGGCGAGCACACGATTTTCCACCTCGTGCGAGATGGTGTGCCCGGAGCGGACACTCAGGTCTCCGTTCACAATGACGTGCAGGTCGACATAATACTGAAAGCCGACCTTGCGCACGAAACACTTCTCGAGGCCGATGACGCCCGGCACGCGTGCGGCGACCTCCCGTACGCGCTGCTCGATCTCCGGCGGAGGCGCGGTGTCCAGAATCTCCGCGAACGGAGCGCGCATCTGACGCCAGGCGTTGAACAGGATCACCGGCGCGGCGCAGAGCGCTGCCCAGTCATCAGCTCGCGCGTCCCCAGTCAGGAGAGCCGCCGAAATGCCGACAAACGCAAACAGAGAGGTAATGGTGTCACTGAAGTGGTGTAATGCATCGCTTCGCACCGCGGTGCTATCGATATTCTCGGCCACGGAGAAGACGTAGCGCGACAGGACGATCTTGACCGTGACGACAGCCAGCAAAATCCAGAGCGTGTACGGCGCCGGCAGCGGATGCGGCGTGCGGATGAGCACGATGCTTTCGATGGCGATGAGGATTCCAGCGACACCCATGCACAGGCCGACCACCGTCGCTGCAACAGGCTCGGCCTTGCCATGCCCGTAGGGATGGTCCTTGTCGGGCGGCTTCATGGCGAAGCGCAGGCCGAAGTAAACCACGGCGGAGCTGAAGACGTCTGAGAGGGATTCGATGCCGTCGGCAACTAGCGCGAAGGAATGCCCGAGGAATCCCACCAGGCATTTGCTCATGGCCAGCAGAAAATTCGACACGATGCTGACAAGCGACGAATGCAGTCCGCGCTGCACCTGCTGCAAGGGCGCGCGCGCGTCGTTCAAGTCCGTGTGATGAGGAACCATGCGCATCGTCGGCCTGTCTTCCATTTTACCGGTGTGGCTGCTAGGTCGCAGGCGACGAAAGCGGCCGCAATCCGACGTGGTGATATTCTCCGCTCGCAGCATCCACACGTTTGCCTGCACGACGGGGTTCAGAGACTGGCCCCAAGGATCGAGTGGCTCTCAACCAGGACAACCACCCACGTCAGCGCTTATTTGTTCCGGATGACAAGGCGCCTCTATGATCGTCGCCTATTTCCTGTGGAAATAGTGGCAATTACTTGACTTTGGCCTCCAGACTGATAAATGAAGCGAGTAGCATGTCACTGATTACGCTTGGAATACAGGTGGTCGGAGTCCAAAATCCCTGCCAGTCGTCTTTATTGATATCATCTGTCTGGATGAGCGCCATCGCAAAGCCGCATTGCGAAAACACCATGCACTCTTCGCCGTTTTCGGTCGAGAGAACGCAGTCTGAAGACGTAGACGTCTATTTTTCTGCGGACGTAGAGACGGATGGGCCTATCCCCGGGCAGTTTTCAATGCTCTCATTCGGCCTTGTCTATTCGGGCTGCTTCGATGGGAAGCTGTTTTCCAAACCCACTCAGTTCAATCAAAACTTCTATCGTGAACTCCGGCCTATCTCTGACGAGTTTCAGCTTGATGCTCTCCGCGTAAATGGACTGGACCGAGCACAACTGCTTCACGATGGCACTCCACCAGATAAGGCAATGACGGAAGCTGCCCAATGGGTGAGGAGTGTAGCCGGTCAGGGCCGCCCGATTCTGGTCGCATATCCGCTCAGTTTCGACTGGAGTTTCCTGTATTGGTATTTCGTTCGATTCTCCTTGAATGGATCGCCATTCAATCATTCACAATGCTTCGATATAAAGACAGCGTTTGCTGTGAAGGCGCGAATCCCCATCGCGTCAGCCGGCCGCAGCAAACTTATGCCGGGGCTTCGTCCCAACGGCATTCACACACATAATGCTCTCGAAGACGCGATTGAGCAGGCCGAAGTATTTGCAAATCTGTTCGAATGGGGCGGAACAAATGGGGAGCACGCTTGAAAAGAGAGGCCGTTACTCGCAAGAGCGCTTTAAATCGCTGTCAGAACAGTTAGATGAAGCAGCGCGAATCTGCGATCAAAAAGCATGCGTTTATGCAACAGGTTCCTTTGGGCGCTTTGAAGCCAGTGAACACAGCGATATCGATCTTTTCATCGTTTCTCTGCACGACGAGCGAGAT
>DATJNF010000043.1:0-85669 GCA_035508375.1 Occallatibacter sp.
CTCCCATGCGTTGGTGTGTGAAGGCTGTGTGGAGATGTCCGCGTTGTGTTCGGGCGTAACCTTCCGCCTTCCCTGCGATGAATCCAACGTCCGCGTGGGAGATGTGGCCCTTTCGTTGCTTTATTAGTTCGATCCAGATGTCCGAAAGAGTGCGGACCAGTTTCTCGGCGCCTTCGATTTGGATCCTGCCAATCGAAGCTTCGTGCTGGCCGCTCCGCACAGTGGACGACCCGCTACGCGCGGCGTACTCATTTTGCTTCTCCGCTACCGTCTGGCGTGTCTGTGCGGAGATCGATTCAATCTCCTTGCCGAGCTTCAGCTGCGCGATGCTTTCGAGATCTTCGTACATTGCAGATCACATAAGTGATGTGTCGATACGACAATTCTATTCGCGTCAAGGGAGGCTCCGGCGGATTTTGTGGCTGGAATTGCCGGTCAATCCCGGACGTAATGATGTCCCGCCGAATCACTCCCCTGAAGTCGGCTTGTGTTGAGGAATCCTTGCGCTGATTCTGGAATGGCGCCAACAGGGCGAGTCACTCATTGATGGACCCCGGTTGGTTGGTCGCCCACCTGGGAGTTGCCTCGCAGTAAGGGAGTTGCAACGTGAGATGCACGCGTGGAAAAATCCCTGGAGGCATTCATCCGATTTCGAATGGGCGCATTTGGTGAGGAGCAGATGCAAACGATCACCAGATGTGCCAAGCCCGAATGAGAGCGCCGCTATATTGCGGGCACAGGAAGGTCGATTTCGGCACAACCGAAAGTGAAGACAAACGGGAATGGGCCGGGATCGCTCGTGCGGTATAACCCATCGAAGAAGACGAACCCGCGCCTGCCTGTCTCACCTGCGAACTGAAACGATGGCTTCCAGGGTCCCATGTGCCACCCCCGATCCTCTCCCGTGATGATCTGGATCGGTTCGCTCCAATCGGACAACCTGCTGGAGGGTTCTTTCGCCTGACACCACCATAGTCCGGTATCCAGAGGCATCTGGCCCCTTCCCATCCAGACCCGGGCGAAGACCGCCTCGAATCCGCTGCCTCGCTGGTGCACGCAGAAGTCGAACATCTTCATCTCCGGTGAAGCAAATACAGTGTGTGCGCTCCAGCCGCTGCATCCATCGGCGCTTTCAGAGTAGCCATGCACCAGATAATCTTCGTAATTGGAGCCGGCGACATACCACATTCGCCATTTGCCGTCGTGGTAGGTCAGATTGGGCTCGTAAACGCTGCCGTGTTCCCAGTCCTCATTTGCTGCGAAAACCGGTTCCTCCTGATCTCGCCAGCGCTCTCCATCCCATTCGAGAAATCCGATTGTGTAAGGACCCCACAGGTTCCCGGACGAGCCTGCGTAGTAGATCCGTTCCACCCAGGTTTGCCTGTCAGGATCCCACCCCTTCACATAGGAAGGACAGTGCCGTCCACCTTTGCCATCCCACCTGGCGCTTCTGTTGCGCGCCGCTAACGGTGTCAACCGTCCGGCCTGATCGCGCAGCGGTTTCCAACCCTTCCCAGACAAGGCCGCGCCGCGCGGCAGTGCGGCACAATACAGATCGGTTGCTCCATAGCCACCCGGTTGGCCGGCCAAAACCATCCACCAGCCTCCATCCCGCTCGGTGACGCTACCATCGACCAAATCGCCGCCGAATGCGGCTGTTGAAGGATCACGCGGATCGAAAATTTTTGTTTCTTCGAATACGCAGGAATAGCCCAAGGTCTTCTCTCTTCCAAGGCCTGGAGTAAAGGTTCTGGTTGCATGATAATCCTGCCTGATGAACAACAATTGACCCTCGATTGACGGCTTCAGGCGGAATTGCACGCTCAGAATCAGCACGACGGGCTACGCATGATTTTCGGGGCATTCAGGTGATTGAACCTGGACTGCATTCGAGACCTGGGGCATGCCTGCTCGAGGCTGGTACAAGACCGATTCCCGTTTCAACAACTTTGCGCGGCTTGGGCGGAGTCTTTGCGGGCGGCTGGGGAATCCCTAGAGCCGCATCGTAGTGTGGAGGAGTGGAGCTGATATGACGTTAAGCGCCAGCGAGGTGAACAAGATCAAGCAGGCGGTGCCGGCGGCGGGGGTTTTGCCGGTGATCCATTCGACCGTGGAGCGAGCGGTGGAGCACACGGCGTTTGCCAATCGGGATGTGGCACAGGAAGATCTGAAGCGGGTGTTCGAGGCGGCGCGGTGGGCGCCTTCGAGCTCGAACGAGCAGCCGTGGCGCTACGTTGTGGGCAGGCGCGGCACAGAGACGCACCAGAAGGTCTTTGAGTCGCTGGTGGGGTTCAACCAGCAGTGGGCGGTTTCAGATACCGCTCGAAGTGCGCGAGCATGCGCCTGTATAAATGCGTTCGCACATCGGGGCCGTTGATGGAGTGCGTCTTGCGGGGATAGATCTGCAGGTCGTAAGGCAGATCGGCTTCGATCAGCTGCTGAATAAACTGAACCGTGTTTTCGATGTGCACGTTGTCGTCGCCGGTGCCATGTGCGAGCAGCAGATGGCCTTTCAGCTGCGCGGCGGAGTTCACCACCGAATCGTCCCGGTAGCCGTCGGGGTTCTGCGATGGCAGGCCCATATACCGCTCGGTGTAGATCGAGTCGTAGTCGCGCCAGTCGGTTACGGGCGCAACCGAAACGCCGGCGCGGAAGCGGTCGGAGTGGGTGAGGGCGTAGAGCGTGAAGCTGCCGCCCCAGCTCCATCCCCACCAGCCAAGGCGTTTGGGATCGAGCTCCGGATGTTGGGCCAGCACAGCGTCCACCACGGTGAGCTGGTCTTCAAGCTGGACGGGGCCGAAGTTGTGATAGGCCGCCTGGGCAAAGGCGCGGCCGCGCATGCCGGTGCCGCGATTATCGGCGTGCAGAACGGCAAAGCCGTGCTCGGCGAGGACCTCGTCGAAGAGCAGGGCATCGGCCCAGCGGTTGGCCACGGTCTGCGGGCCCGGGCCGCCGTAAGGGTTCACGATGAGAGGCACGCTCGCCGGAGCCGGGGTTCCTGCCGGCAGCAGCAGCGTGGCGTAGAGCGTGGTGCCATCGTGGGCCTTCACTTCCAACTGTTCCGGCGGACGCAGGCCGTATGGTTCCAGTGCGCGGGTCTGCCAGAAGACACTACATTTGCCCGCGGACTGGCATAGCTCGAAATCTGCCGGCGTCATGCGCGTGGAATGCTTATCGACAAAACCGCTGCCTGCAGGAGCGAACGTCCCCTCGTGCGATCCGGCATCGGAGGTCAACCGGTGACGGTCCCCATCAAAGCTCACCTGCCACAGCTGCTGCTCAAGAACGTTGCCTTCGTTCGAGGCGTAGTCGACGAACTTGTTTTCGAAGTCGACGCGATCGACCTCACTCACCTCAAAGTCGCCGCTGGTGAGTTGTTTCTCCAGCTTGGCCGGCGCCTCCATGGGATGGCGCTCGTTGTAGCTGTAGAGGTAGAGATGATTGTGCCCGTCGGTCCAGTCGGTGAGAACGATGCCGCCCTTGCCGACGGCGACGTTGTAGTTTTCGTCGAGGAATTTATCGTCTTTGATCTCGAGGGCGAGGTGTGCGTCGCCGCTGCCGGGATCGGCGAAGAAGACGGCGCGCCGCTTTTGATCGCGCGAGAGCACCTCGATCCACAGCGTCTTATCGTCGACCCATCCGAAGCGCGGAATGTAATCCTGCCCGGGCTCGACCGGCAGCCTGATCCACGAGGCTCGTCCGCCCTTGGCGCTGACCACGCCTACACGCACATCGGGGTTGGCGTCGCCCGGCTGCGGATAATGCTGCCCGTCTACATTGGCGTGCACGGGAATCCAGTCAGTGAGCGGATAGACCGGAACCTGCGACTCATTCATCTGCAGGAAGGCGATGTTTTTCGAGTCAGGCGACCAGAAGTAGTTGCTGCGCACGTCCAGCTCTTCTTCATACACCCAGTCCACCTGGCCGCAGTAGGTGACGGGATTGGGCGCGGGGGCCACCATCTGCGTTGGCGTGCCCTGCTCATGAAGGTGGATCACCGCCAGGCCGTGATCGCGGATGAAAGAGATTGCGTTGCCATCGGGAGAAAACTTGGGATCATCGCCCGATGCCGCGCCGGAAAAGCCCATCTGCACCCCGACGCCGTTGTGCAGGTCGTACAGCCAGATATGTCCATCCGAATCGAAGAGCAGGTGGTTGGAGTCGGGCGCCCAGATGTAGCTGGCCATGTCGTAGCGGGTGCGATGATCGCGATCCTGCTCTGTTCCGCCTTCGGTCATGAGGGGAGCCAATTTGGCTCTGCTGACCAGCACGTGGGAGCGGCCCGTGCCTGGATCGAGATCCACCAACTCTCCACCGTCGAGATACGACACGTGCTTTGCGTCTGGAGACCATGCCAGCTGATCGGGGGGATTGCCGAGCAATGATCCTTGCGCGTAGATCGCGTCTACAGTCAACGGCCGAGGAGGAGTTTGCGCGGCAAGAGAGCTGCAGACGAAGGCGGGAGCCGTGAGGCTCAAAAGAAGCACGGTGGCTGCACGTGTCAAAGAGAATCCCTCCATGGGCCGTGGAATGCCCGCATCCGGACCGAGTGCGTTGGAGCCACGAAAGAGCGACGTGTTTCTCGCGATTCGCCGGCGGACGCGAGAACTGAGCCATGCGGCCCGGTGGCTCTTTTCCCCATGAAACAGCCACGTTTGTCCGAGCAGCGATGAATCGAACTGGAGAACCGTCGTAGCAAAAGTGTAAACCAGCAGATTTGGCCTTTGCGCGGACGGGGTGGACCGTATTATGGTCCGCTTATGTCATGGACCTCTCCGCAGGAGCGGCGCAGATTCGGTCAGACGCGGCGCAAGCAGCTCGGCCGGCAGCAGCACAATCTGCTGAACGTGAAAGCGAGACCGGCTTCGGCGCTGGAACTTTTGGAGCGTTCGATGCGCGGCCGCGTTGCTGCGCTGGTGAAGCTGAAATACGAGCTGATGGCGGAGACGCCCTTTGCCTATTTTCGCGGCGCCGCGCCGGTGATGGCCGCGGATTTGGCGGTGGTTCCCAATACCGGCATCGTCAGCCAGATTTGCGGCGATGCCCATGTGCGCAACCTGGGCGCCTATGCCGCGCCGGATGGCAGGCTGGTCTTCGACATCAACGATTTCGACGAGACGATCCGCGGTCCGTTCGAGTGGGACCTGAAGAGGATGGCGGCTTCGCTGGCGTTGGCCGGGCGCGCCTCCGGCCACAAGGACAGCGCGGCACGCCGGGCCGTGGAGACGTGCATGGAGCGCTACGCGGCGCAGATGCGTGCGTTTGCGCGCATGCCGTATCTCGAAGTGGGCCGTTTCCAGGTGCATCGGCTCGGGCTGGCGAAGCCCGTCCACACCGCTCTGTTGAAGGCCGAGCGGGCAACGCCGCAGCACACGCTGGAGCAGCTTACCGAGCCAGTGTCGACAAACGCCCTGGAGCCACGGCACTTCAAAGAGTCGCGGCCCATGCTGACTCGGGTGAGCGCGGCGCAGTCGCGGGCCGTGCTGGCCGCGCTGGTGCCGTATCGTACGATGCTCGAGCCGCAGCGCCAGCATCTTCTCTCGTTCTACCGCCCCATCGATGTGGCCTTCAAAGTGGTTGGCACCGGCTCGGTTGGATTGCGCGACTACTGCGTTTATCTGGAAGGCAACGGGCCGGGCGATCCGCTGTTTCTGCAGATCAAGGAAGAGACAGCGTCAGCCTACGCGCCGTATTTACCCGATGCGCAGCCTGCGCATCACAACGGCCAGCGCGTGGCCGACGGACAACGCGCCATGCAGCTGCAGACCGATCCGTTCCTGGGCTGGACGCATATCGGAACGAGAACTTTCCTGGTGCGGCAGTTGAACGATCACAAGGGCTCGATTGAATTGGAAGACCTGGCGGGAGGAGCATTAGAGGCTTATGGCGAAGTCTGCGGTGAGCTGCTGGCGCGCGGGCATGCGCGATCGGGCGATCCGCTGGTGATCGCAGGTTACCTGGGCTCGGGCGATGGGTTCGCGGAGGCGCTGGGAAAATTCGGCACGCTCTACGCCGACCAGACCGAGAAAGACTGGGAGGATCTGTGCCGGTCGCGCAAGAAGACAAAGGGCAAAGCATGAGGGCGGGGATGGGGCTGCATCGGGCAAGCGTGAAATTCGCCTTCCGGAGGCACGCCAGGCGCTGGATGGCATCTACCGGGGTGCTGTTAGCTCTGGCCTCCCTTCCGCTCGGGGCGCAGAACACAGGGGTCATGGGCGAGTGGCGCGATCCCACGGGATCGGTGATCCATATCGGCTCGTGCGGTGCGGAGGTTTGCCTGTGGATCTCATTTTTGAGCCGATCGGCGCCTTCTACAAGCGATATTCACAATCCGGAAGAGAGTGAACGCAGCCGCGCGCTCTGCGGCCTGAAGATCGGCAGCGGCTTTACGCTGCACGGCGCTGACCGCGCGACGGGCGGGACCCTGTACGATCCGAAAACGGGCAAAACCTACCGCGGCGGCATGACGGCCGAAGGCTCGAAGCTGGAACTGCGCGGATACGTCGGCATCCCGCTCTTTGGCGAGTCGCAGACCTGGACACGAACAACCGAGCCGGAGAAGGCTTGCGCCGGCGCGGGTCAACAGCAATAAGCGCCGAAAAATAAGACCCGCGCCGCAAGCCTGCCGCGATCTCCTTTCTATGCCTTTCAGCGGGTTGCCGTAGCCATGCGGTGGTGCATAGCCCGTTTGAGCCGCTGTTTTCCGCTGAAGACCCTCGACTTGACGGTAATCACACTCACGTTCAGCGCGTTGGCCGCGGCGCGATGGGAGAACTCCTCCAGCACGCAGAGCTGAATGGCGCGCCTGGAAATCGTGCTCAGCTTTCCGATCTCCGTCCGCATAAGCCACTCCATCTCCTCACGCTCGCAGCGCTGTTCAGGATCTTCAGCGGGATGAGGAAAGTCCATCGGCATAGTGCTGCCATCAGCCGGATTGACTGGCTCGAGCGGCAGGTAGACACGGCCCTTTTGATTGCGCAGCCAGTCGCGGGCGGTGTTCTGGACGATGGCGCGGAGCCAGGTGCTCATCTTCGCGTCGCCGCGAAACTGGGCCAGATTGCGGAGGGCCTTCAACAGCGCCTCCTGCACGATGTCCTCGGCTTCTTCGCGATGGGGTGTGATGCGCTGCGCCAGCCAAAGCAGCTGGCCGCGTTGCTGTTCTGCAGCTTCCACGAACGTATCGAGTTTGTCTCCCGAAACGGCTTCCAGGGAATACATGGTGTGCTCCTCCACAGGGAACGGCTTCTTGAGCAGGGTGCATTTGTGGAGCACGCGGAAACGCGCCAACAGGACGCGGGACCGCAATGCCGGACTATGCCAGGGAGAAGCGGTGTGGCGGGGAACGCAGCGGAAGACGCGAACCGAAACCTACCGGCCGGGGAGCGGGTTGCGGCGGCAGGTAGGCAAGACCGAGATCGACACGGGGAAACTCTCGACGCGCTACCGGGAGTGTGGGTAATGCGGTGAGGAAGCACAGCGTAGCCGTGGGCCGGGCAGCCGCCACGAGGGAGGAGTTCCGCGGCTCCACGCACATCTTGGCACCGGCAGCGCTCGCCGTTGAGGATGGATGGAGGTTGTACGTCGAAAGCCGGTAGCCATATCCCCACAGGGTAATGGCGACCGCCAAGCCGATCAGCGCCAGGGCGTTGGGACCGAAGTCGCGGCACGTGCTTCGAAAGGCGGCCACCCAGCTTTTTCTACCGACGGAGCCTACTGCCGCACTCGTCTCCCGGGAGCTGGCTACCTTCGAAAATGGGCTTAGGGCGAACACTTTCTAACCGCGTGCAGATCGTCAAGGCTATTAGACGCTCAACCCTGAAGAAAGGCAACATGACTTTCCGGTGACGGTCTTCGACATGCCCTGCGGAGCGCGCAAATACCAATTCTCCCTTAAATGGCCTTTTCGCAGAGCTCCATTTCGCCCTACAGTGGACATGTGAAAACCAACACCAAGCGGCTGGTGGATGCCCTGAGCGCCTGGTCTGCGCGGCCGGGCGTGCTGCATGGGCGGCTGACGGCGGCGATACAGGATGCAGTCCGTCACGGGAGCATCTATCCCGGCATGCGGCTGCCCTCGGAACGGCACCTGGCGCGGATGCTCGGCGTCAGCCGCACGACGGTGGTCGCGTCCTACAACGACCTGCGCGCCGGCGGCTGGCTGGAGAGCCGCGTAGGCAGCGGCACGTGGCTGGCAAAGCGCAAGGCGAGCCAGGTGCGTGCCTCGATCCATGCCGCCATGGTGGCGCGCAGCCCGGTCTTCAACATGCTGCAGGCTTCCGAGTCGGGCGCGATCGATTTCGCCACTACGACGCCCTATCCGCTGCGGGAACTGATCGAACCGGTGCTGCCGTCGATCACGGGCCACGCCGCCGCACTGCTGGACGAGCGAGCGTACATGTCGTTCGGTCTGCAGACACTGTGCGAAACCATTGCCCGTTACTTCACGGCGAACGGCACGCCCACAACGGCCGAGGAGGTGGTGGTTACGACGGGTGGCCAGCAGGCGATCTCGCTCGCCTGCGCGTTACTGCTGCAGCCGGGCGATTATGCGCTGGTGGAGAGCCCCAGCTTTTACGGAGCGCTTGAGGCGTTCCGCGTTGCCGGCGCGAGGCTGGCCGCGTTGCCCGTGGAGAAAGACCATGTGTCGCCGCGGGTGCTGGAACAGCGCGTATCGACGGTGAGCCCGCGGCTGATCTACCTCACGCCAACCGGGCAGAATCCGACCGGCGCCGTAATGCCCGACCCCGTTAAGGCCGAGATTGCCCGAGGAAGCCTGGAACACGGCGTGACCATCGTCGAGGACGAGGTGCTGGCCGATTTGTTCTTTGCCGGACAAAGGCCGCGGTCCATCGCCTCCTTCGTACCCAATGCGAATGTGCTCACCATAGGGTCGCTCTCCAAGATGTTCTGGCCGAGTTTGCGCGTGGGATGGATTCGCGGTCCGCGGCCGCTCATCGGACGCCTCGCGCGGCTCAAGACCGCGCACGATCTGGGCAGCGCGCTGTTGCCGCAGAGCCTGGCGACGGAACTGCTCGAATTGATGCCGGAGGCGCGGCGGCTGCGCCGCAAGGAGTTCGTGCGCAAGCGCGACCTGGCCGTAAGGCTGTTGCGGGAGCTGCTTCCCGGCGCTTCCTTCACGCTGCCCCAGGCAGGACTCTGTTTGTGGATCACCTTGCCGGACGCGGACACACAACTGCTGGCACAAACGGCATTGCGTCATGGGCTGGTGCTGAGCCACGGCAATCTGTTCTCAGTCGACGAGTCGCACGGCGCGTGTCTGCGGCTGCCATTTGTGCTGGAAGACGAGGCCCTGGAGCAAGGCATTCGCATCCTGGCGCGGGCCTGCGACGAGTTGTCCTCCTCAGCGGTGAGCTCTCATGAACCTGTCAGCGCGCTGACGTAGACTGCCGGCACTGCCCGCGCGCTCGGCAATACCACTCCAGCGGCAAATGGACCTTTTCACGGGACCAATTCGACTACAGAATCAGGATATGAGGCAGCACTGGAACGCCGCCGCAGGGAGCGTAACCGTGAGACTCGAACTGGTCAACACAGCACTCGCAACAGCAGTCGCAGAGCAGATGCAACCAGCCGACGAGCAGCCGAGCTCGGCAGCGCAGCGCGGATTCGAGCCCGGCCGCGAACTGCCGCACCTCGTGCCTCATGCTCCTGCAGCGGGCCGTATGCTGCTGCCGAAGGCCAGGCAGCCGGAGGCCCCGCAGCCAATCCGTGTCGGCATCCGGATGAACCGGAAGATTCTCTTTCTCGACTGCGCCGAGATTCTGGCTCTTGAGGCCGAGGGAAATTACGTCATGGTGCGGCACTTCAAGGCTTCCTACATGGCACGGGAGCGGATCTCTGAGCTTGCCAACCGGCTCGAGAGCTACGGCTTTCTTCGCATTCATCGCTCCGTGCTGGTGAACATTGCGCACGTCGGCAGCATTGAGCCGTTGCCCAACGGCGATTGCAAGGTGCAGATGCGGGGCGGCCAATCCTACGCCATCGGCCGGTCGTACAAGAAAAATCTGCGGCGGATTGCCGAGCTGTGGGTCGGCATGTGACATTGCCGATTCCGCCGCAGATGCTCCACCCTCCTCTACAAAACTATCCAGCGCCTGCCTGATGAGCCAGAAACACGTTGCCTAGAAACACGTTGCAAGGAATGGACGTGCACTTTATGCTGCTCTCAGGCAAACCGGGGCACGGGCGTTGGTTCGCGCAGCGCCAAGGTGCCTGGTTTGTTAACCGAAGACATCGAACGAAACAGTATGGCTTCGGATGCATCCTTTCGGTGTAGCGGCAAAAGTTGAATTCATTCCACGCACCTGACTGACCCCGGTTCAGCTGAACCCCCAGCACACGACGCAATCGATCTCTCCTATGGCCAAGGTTTCAGGATTCATCCTGTTCGCCGCGCTCGTTTTAACCGATTGCGTAGTGGTGCGCGCGCAGAGCGCTCCCGCGTCTCCGGACAAGATCTCGCATTCGAAGGCGGAGCAGAACCTTGACCGTCAGCTGGGCGCCTATCCCGAGACGAAATATTCCGTTGATGCGGAAAAGAAATACACACTCGCCGGACTGATCGATCTGGCCCAAGAGCACAATCCGGAGACGCGCGTCGCGTGGGAAGAGGCAAAGACCCGAGCCGCGGAGCTGGGCATCGCGCGCAGTGCGCTATATCCCACGATTGCTGCCATGGCCCTCGGAGGAACCGAACGCATCGCCTCTCTGATCGGTGAATACTTTCACCGGCAAACGATCGGCGTGTTCCAGCCCTATCTGCATGTGGAGTATCTCGTCTTCGACTTCGGCGGGCGGATGGGGCAGATCGACATTGCAAAGGCCAATCTGCTGGCCGCCGACCTGAACTTCAATGACACGCATCGCAAGATCATCTTTGCGGTGGCCTCGGCCTACTATCGCCTGCTGAATGCCAGGGGCCAGCGGCTGGCTGCAGAAGCGAGCCTCAAGAATGCGCAGAGCGTGGAAGAAGACGCGCAGAATCGCCTGAACAACGGGTTGGCGACCAAACCGGATCTGCTGGAAGCAACGGCGGCGCGCGCACAGGCCGATTACGATCTGCAGGCGGCGATCGGCGCAGAAGACATTACGCACGGCGAACTGGCAACCGCGATGGGGCTGCCGCCTGACACTGCCTTTCAGGTGCAGAGCATCGATGAGCTTCCGCTGCCGAAGGATCTGGCCGACTCTGTGGATCAGGAGATCGACCGCGCCTTCGCGCAGCGGCCGGAGCTGATGGAGCAGTTGACCCGTCTGCGCGCCGCGAACGCTTCGATCAAACAGGCGCGGTCCACTTACTTTCCCTCGCTGAGCTTCAGCGGAGACGGAGGGTGGGCGCGAGCCTACGGACAGCAGGACCTGTTGCCCGGCAGTTATGCGGCGGGCGAGGTTTGGAATGTGGGACTGCAGCTGAAATGGACACTGTTTGACGGAACGCGGCGCGAACACCAGGTTGCCGAAGCCGAGGCGGAGAAAAAGACGGCGCAAGCCGGTATCGATGCGCTGCGCGATCAGATAGCGCAGGAGGTATGGACCTCGTATACCAACATGAGGACGGCACTTCGGCAACAGCAGGCGGCAGCGGCACTGCTGGACGCATCGGAGCAGTCTTACGAGGCGGCGCGGGAGTCCTACAGTTACGGGGTACGCAATATTCTCGATGTGGTGCAGGCGCAGAAGGTGCTGGCGCAGGCGCGATCAGAAGATACGCTAGCCCGCACGCAACTGCTGCTGCAGGTGGCGGACCTCGCCTTCCGTACCGGCGACCTGATCCAGACGCAGCCACCAAAGGTGGGACCATGAAGCAGCAGAAGGCATCCTGCAGTCTCGCACATATGCTGAAGCCGCCCGCGCGGTTTCTTGTGCTGGTAAGCCCGGCACTGCTGGCCGGTTGTTCTCGCGCACCTTCTTTCAGCATTCTCGGTTCTTACTTTCCGGCGTGGCTTCTGTGCATCGTGGCCGGCGTGACGATGTCGGCCATTGCGAACTGGGTTCTCGCGCGCTTAAAGCTGGAAAAGCTCATCGCGTGGCCGGTTCTGGTGTATCCCTGCCTGGCGGCATTCTTCGCCTGTACGCTCTGGCTGGTGTTCTTCAACTAGGGGGAAGCTGTGGCACTCGATCCGTCGACCGAAAACAACACCCTCGGACGCGCAATCAGCGTTGCCATCCTGGTGGCCACCGCGATTGCCGGCCTGCTGGTGGCGCGCGACGTGACGGCGAGCCCTCGCACGGACGATGCCGAGGTGTTTGCCAATTTCATCGGCATGGCGCCGCTGGTGAACGGCCCGATAACCCGCCTGTACGTCGCGGATAATCAGCTGGTGAAAGAAGGCGATCCGCTCTTCGAGATCGACGCGCGGCCCTACGCCTATGCGCTGGCCCACGCCAAATCCGACCAGAAGGCACTTCTTGGCGAGATCAACGACGAGCGGCGCATCATTGCCGGCAAAGTCAGCGGCGTGGATGTCGCCAAAGCCGGCGCGCTCAGCGCCCAGGCCAGCCTCGAGCGGGCCAGCGCTTCCATCAACCAGGCAAAAGCCGACGTGGCCAATGCCAAAGCTGCGGTGGACCGCGCCGACGCGGAGCTGAGCTACGCGAGCAATAATCTGCACCGCATTGAGCCGCTGCTGGCCAAGCAGTTTGTCACCGTCGACCAGGTGGACCAGGCGCGCACGCTGCAGATTTCGCGCTCGCAGGCGGCGCAGCAGGCACGCTCGCAACTCGCATTGGCCGAAGCGGCGCTGGCGGCCGCCGAGGCGCAGTACAAACAGGGCCAGGCGACGGTTGTCGAAAGCAACCAGCAGGTACAGCAGGCGACGCACAACGTCACCACGCTGGAGCCGCTGGTGGGGCAGCTGACCGGCAAGCAGGCCGCGATCGACACGGCTCAGTACAACTTCGACAACTGCAAAATTGTCGCGCCGTTTGACGCGCGCGTGACGAATCTGACGATTTCGCAGGGAGAGTACGCGAACGCGGGGCAGCATATCTTTACGCTCATCGACACCCGCGTCTGGTGGGCGATCGCGAACTTTCGCGAGACGCAGCTCGAACATATCCGGCCGGGCATGTCGGCTGACGTCTACGTGATGTCCCGGCCCAGCGTGCGCTTCAAAGGAGTGGTTGACAGTGTGGGCTTTGGCGTAACCCCGGACGAGGATCTCGTGGGACGCTTGAGCACGCCCGGCCTGCCCGACGTGCAGCGCACGCTGAACTGGGTCCACCTGGCGTCGCGTTTCCCGGTCCGCGTGCGCATCGAGACACAGCCCAATGAGATTTTCCGGCTCGGCGAATCAGCCGTGGTGGTCATCCGCGGAGAAACTTCGCTGGTGTCGCGCAGATAGCCATGGCGACGACCAGGATTCAGTTTCCCCACGAAGAACGCTTCGTCGCGTGGTTTCCTGATTTCCTGCGGAAAGAGCTGGCCCCGTATCCGGGCCGAGGCGCCATTGTGGCGCGCACCGTCATCTCCGCAACCTTAACCGCTGTCCTCGTCGTGACCTTTAAGATTCCTGGCGGAGCGATTGGGGCGCTCTGTGCATTTCTGCTTTCGCGCGAGGATCTTCTCGCGACGGCAAAATCGGCGGTCAATCTTCTGTTCGCCTTTGCGATCGGCGGATTGATCATTCCTATCGGCGCACGCTTCTTTGCTTCGATACCGTTCACCCACTTTCTGTGGGAAGCGGTAAGCCTTTTTGTCCTGTTCTTCCTGCTTCGCACGCTGACAAATTTTGCGATTGCCACGGGCCTTATTGTGCTCGGAACCAACATTCTTTCCATCTGGTACCTGCCCGGACCCGCGCAGAGAAACGTCGAATTGACGCTGTGGCAGGTTGCCTCAACGCTCGTGGGTGTAGCGGTCACGGTCGCAGTGGAGGCCGTGTTCCACGCCATCGATCGCCGCGACGAACTGGTTGAGGGCATCGATGTACGGCTGAAGCAGATTGAAGACCTGATGCGCAGCTATGCCGCCGGGCAGCCGATCGCTGAAGAGAATGCCCAGTTGCTGGCGCAGTACGCGGTGGTAGGCGTTGGCATGCTCCGCCGCCACATCGCCCGCGTAGCCGATGATCCGGTGCACCGGGCGCGCACCAGCGCGCTGGTTTCGATCACCGGCCGCTCCGTTGATTTCGCCGCTGCGCTTGCGACCACTATCCCGGTCTGTGATGTTCTCCTGCGGCCGCGGGCCGCCGCGCTTGCGGAGCAACTGGCGAAGCTGCGCGCGGCTGTGCGTACGAATAGCCAGGTAGCACCGTGGGAGCCGGAAGAAAGCGAGGCGATGCCGCTGTTTTCGGGGCTGGAATCGACGCTGGCTCTGGTGCCCTCGGTTTTCTCGAATGACAGCTCGGTCGACCCCCGGTATCAGATTCTCGACGCTCCGCAGGCGCAGGCGCGCATCTTCGTCGTGGATGCATTTACGAATCCGGAGCATTTGCGTTTTGTGCTGGGTGGAACGCTGGCGGCGATGCTGTGCTACATGCTCTACGTCGGCCTGGCGTGGCCGGGCCTGTCGACTTCGGTGACCACCTGTGTGTTTACCGCACTGAGCAACGTGGGCGCCTCCCGGCAAAAGCAGGTGTTGCGCCTGGCCGGCGCCACGCTGGGCGGCTTTGTCTTCGGCATGGGGTCGCAGATCTTCGTGCTACCGTACATTGACTCGATTACGGGCTTTGCTTTGCTCTTTGCAACCGTGACGGGTATTGCCGCGTGGATCAGCACCTCCAGTTCGCGCCTTTCCTATGCGGGGTTGCAGCTCGCCCTGGCGTTCTACCTCATCAATCTAAGCGAGTTCACCATCCAGACTTCGCTCACGACAGCGCGCGACCGGTCGATCGGCGTGCTGCTCGGCACGTTCATGATGTGGCTGGTCTTCGAGCGGTTTTATCCGCGGCCTGCCGCCGATCAGATGGTGCGCATCTTTGTCCGCAATATGCGGCTGTTCGTGGAGCTCTTGCAGTATTCGCCGGCAGAAGACGACACATCCGCAATCCTCAAGATCCGCAGGCAGAGAGAGCAGATCTATCGCTATTTCGGTGACGTCAACGCTCAGGCCGATGCCGTGCCCTTCGAAACCGGTTCTGCGCGAGCCGGCCACATGGCGGCGCGCGACCGGATCCGCCGCTGGCAGACCGCGATGCGCACGTTCTATCTGCTGCAGGCGCCGCTGCTGCAATTTCGCGCGTATGCGACGGCCAGCCAGAGGGCCAGCCTCTTTGCGGCGATCGACAACAACTTTCGCGAGGAGTGCGCCCGGGCCTTCCAGCATGTAGCCGATTGTCTCGAAAGCCAGCTCCAACACCAGGCGTACGCAGGTGTCGCGCCCTGCAGCCTTCGCTCGCTGCTCTCTGCCTCGCTTCCTGAGGAAAGCGCGAATCTATCGGAGCGCGAGCTTGCGCTGCTCCGGATGTTGCAGAACATGGCGTCGATCGTCGACCGGATGCAGCAGGAAGTCGCAGCGGAGGCGCTCTACGCGACGGAGTGATTGCGTGCGAAGGCAACGCGCCAAAGACGGTGTTCCAACTACGGGCGAATTTCAATTTAGGATTTGGAGGCGCGGGCCGGGATCGAACCGGCGCATAAAGGTTTTGCAGACCTCTCCCTTACCACTTGGGTACCGCGCCTTGGCAGGGTCGCCTTGTCCTGCGGGTCGGTCCAATCCACTTTCCTTTCCGCAGCGAACTTTGGCTGCGGCGGTGCGGATTGGAGCGGGAGACGAGATTTGAACTCGCGACCCTCGCCTTGGCAAGGCGATGCTCTACCACTGAGCTACTCCCGCTTTAAGCGGCTCTCCGGTTTCGGCGAACTGCCCGCACCCTGGCCGATTTTCGATTTCGAAAAGGTGGCCGGGACGCGGTCAAAATCTCCGTCCCGCAAGGGCTGGAAACCGCTGTAACGCAAGTTCGAGTATACCGGGCGGCCCAGACCGGGTCAAACCGGCGAAGCGCGATTCCTCGGCTGTGCCCTGCCTCCAACCGGCCCGGAACCTGGCAGGCCTGCTCTCAGTTGGCCGACGGCTTCTCCACATGGTCTATGACGTAATACGGCACCGGTCCCTTCGCCGGCTTAAGGACCAGGCCGAGTTGGTCCTCAAGTGCATCGCGCAGCACCGGCCGGTTTCGCATCTCAGGCGGAAGATTGTCGGGGGGCGCGCCCGGCGGCAGATCCGGGCTGTAGCTGAGCTCGAAGTCGTATACGTCCTTGAGCCCGGTCTGATCGATTACGGGGCGCATATCGTTGGGCGCGATCTGGCCCAGAAAAAAGCAGAGGTAATCCATGGGCACCTTCGTGCCTGTCCATTGGCCGGGACCAGTGGGAAGAACGGGAATGCTGAGGCCGGCGTGAGATCCTTCGGGCTTCATCTTTAGGCCGCCTTTGGCTACCGTGAGGAGGTAAACCGGCCCCTCTCGAGTCTCAACGTGAATTGTCAGCCCTAACCGGTCTTTGAGCAGGTTTTTGAACATGGTGTGCAGCTCATCGATCGAGTAGCCGCCATGATCAGCTCGAGCCTCCACGTTAAACCGTTCCGTACCAAACCACTCCGGACCGCCCTCGATTTGCCGTTCAGGGATGCGGTACATGGCGGCCATCATGATCTTCGCCGTCATGTTCTGGGCGGTATAGCCACTCCCGTTGGGTAGAGGCTTGATGATGCCACCCGTCGCGTCAGGGGGTGAAGGATGAATGGCAACCACATCGAAGGCGAGGTGTGGTTGCGCATCTGGTTGCGCATCCTGGGCGCGCGTGGATTGCCTGACGGCCGCCACCATCATGATCGAGGCAATCAGGATCAGCAGTTTTTGCCGCACAATGCGCCTCCCTTTGAGCGACGTGCGGCTTGGACGCCGCCTACACTCGAGCGATAGCGCCCGCTCCCGCCTCTTCCTTCACAATCTGCCCGTCACGCATCGTAAGGATGCGGCCGGCAACGGCGGCGGCCTCGGGGTTGTGGGTAATCATCAGCGTGGTCTGGGCTAGCTCGCGATTGGAGCGGACGAGCATCGCCAGCACTGCGTCAGAGTTCTTGGTATCGAGGTTGCCGGTGGGCTCGTCGGCGAGCACGATGGCGGGCCGCGTGATGAGCGCGCGGGCAATGGCTACGCGTTGCTGTTCGCCGCCGCTCAGCTCCGACGGGCGGTGCTTGAGCCGGCCGCGGATCGAGAGCAGTTCGCTGAGGTGGTCGAGGTACTTGAGGTCCATTGGCTCCTTGCGGCCACTGACCGCGTAGGCAATTTCGATGTTGCCCATGGCCGAGAGCGTGGGCAGCAGATTGAACTTCTGGAAGACGAAGCCAATGCGGTGCTTGCGCAGGCGTGTACGCTCGCCGTCGTTGAGCGACGCGAAGTCCACGCCATCGATCACGACGCGGCCGGTGGTGGCGCGGGTGAGCCCGCCGAGCAGATAGAAGAGCGTGGATTTGCCGGAGCCGGAGGGGCCGACGATGGCCACGAATTCTCCCGGCTGAATGGCGAGCGAGACGCCGCGGACCGCGGTGACCTCAATGCGGCCTGCCACGTAGGTCTTGGTCAGGTTTTCCGTAAGGATGATGGGCGACGTGGCTTCGGGCGGCACATGGGTCATTGTAAACGGCACGCTCAGCTCGGACCGCCAAGGGGGTATGTTCAGGCTGCTTATCTTTGCTGGTTGGGGTCAAGCCCAAAACCTTCAGGCTGGCCCAGCGACTCCCGCTCGGACGGCCGCTCCCGTAAAATGGTTGTGCATCGACTTCAAGGCAGGATTTGCGCGCATGGCCGCTGATTTGAAAACCTCTCTCGTCTCCTCTATTGAAGCGGCCGCCGCACAGGCCGGTCTGGTTCTGGTTTCCGTCACACAGGCCAGCAACTCGAATGGCCGCAGCACCGCGGTATTTCAGCTGGGGCTGCCCGAAGCCCAGGCTCCCGGCAGAACTCTCAAGCTGGAGCTCACCGACGGCTTTGACTTTGACAAGCCCGATTTGCTGCCGGAGATGACAGCGCATCTTGCGGGCGAGGCGAAGCGGCTGCGCAATCCGAGGCCAGAATGCTACGTGACGCTGGGCGGGCTGCCGGTGGCCTTTGGCGAGTTCCAGTGGCCGTTTCACCGCTCCACCTCCGGCGCGGATACGTTTATCGTGCACGGCGAGATCCGGCTGGCCGACGGCGGAACGCACAATCTGCACGCCAAGATCGCGGCATCCGTGACGCAGACCTTCGCGGAGATTGTGCCGGCCATGGAGCAACCCTATGCCGAGAGCTTCGTCTACAACGCCGTGCGCAAGACCATCGATTTCGGGCAGCTCGAATTTCTGAAGTCCGGCAACCGCCAGCCGGTGCCGGTGACCACGCGCTTTTACAGCCGCTGGCAAAAGAAGTTTGTGTTTACTGACACCGATGACAACGAGCGGCTGCGCTACCTGCTTAGCAAGGTGTACTGGCTCTCGGGCGTGCTAGGCGAAAACAAGCCGGTGTGGATCGCCGATCCGCGGGACGCGCAGTATCTGAACACTACCGAGCAGGACCTGCTGCGCATGGCGGGCCATGAAGCCGGTGAGGGGCTGATGAAGCTGGACGGCGAGTTTGCTGCGGCTACGCCCGCGTTGATGGCACGAGCCGCGGAATATCAGAAGACTCTCGAAGCCGCGCTGGATTTCACCAAGCCCAAGTTCAACGAAGCGATGCGGTCGGGCCATGCGAATATGTAGGAAATTCGAGCTTCTGTGGCGAGTTGCGCGCCCGTCAGTCTCTGGTACTCACAAGGATGATGATGGGCACGATGATTAACCCCGCGATCACCCCGAGAAGGACATAGTGCGTCACTCCGCGATGGGGGTGAAATACAACCCTGTTCGGCGAAACCGAAGCGGCCCTGACTGCGTGCGCGACGTCAGAATAGGCGTAAGTCGTCGGAACGTGGGAGTGATGATCCAGCAGCTCGAACGATTCGGGCGACAGGGCTCCCAAATCTCCAAATCGGGTCGTGTGATCACGCAACTCAATCTGAATCGTTGTTCCGGCAGGATAAGAGGCCAGAGTTTTCTGGATTCGTCTCGCGTGCCGATCCAATTGCGGCGAACTTTGCTGTGACGGCGTTGGAGCGGATTGCGGAACCTGGCAGACGGTGATTGCGGGGAGGAGGATCCAAGTTGCGAGTGCACGAAGCCAGGATCGAAACATAACTTGCATGTCATCCCACCTGTAAATGCCCTGCTCGAATTTCAGCCATACATCCTTCTAGGAACTCTCTATCCCTCGGGCACGGCGTTCGAATTATAGCGGCGCGCCGCAGGAGCCGCAGAAACGCGCGCCCGGCGGATTGGTCTGCTGGCAACGCGGGCAGGCGATGAGCGTGCCCGGTTGAGGCTGGACTGCTGCGCTGGGGGCAGGCGGCACCGCGCCTGCGGCTGGCGGAATATTAACCGCCACATTGATTGGTTGGGCGGTGTCCCACCCCGGCACCGGAATCCCGAGCGAAGCTGCGATGCCCGCGGCCTGAATGGCGTTGAATTCGCGTACGCGGCTCGGCATGAAGAAGCACTCGATAAAGCCGAGAATGGCAGGAATGCCCGTCCAGAAGAAGAAGCAGTAGAGAATGCCCAACCCGGTGCGGCGCAGATAGAAATGATGTATGCCGAACGTGCCTAGAAACAGGGCCAGCAGAATACCGACAATCTCATCGCGGCGCACCGCTTCGTACTGCTGATAGAAGATCGCTTGCGGATTGGCGTACGCCTGGCCGGCCATGTTCGGTTCCCTTCTTGCTTCCGAGAGAAGATACGTGCCTCGTTCGTGCACGGTTCCCCCCGCATTGTGCCACATCGCGCTCTTCGCGATAGCATCAAAATCGGAATGGATACACTGAACGCACAACCCAGCGGGACTTTCCAGATCGGCGGCGACCTGCCGGTGCACCGGCTTGGCTACGGAACCATGCGGCTGGTGGGCGAAGGCGCGTGGGGCGAGCCGGCCGATGCCGAAGAGGCGAAACGCGTACTGCGGCGGGCCGTTGAGCTCGGCGTAACGCTGATCGACACGGCTGATGCCTACGGCCCGGAGATTGCGGAACGTCTCATTGGCGAGGCGCTGGCGCCGTATGCGCCGGGTGTGGTGATCGCCACCAAGGGCGGCATCACGCGACAGGGGCCGGCGAAGACGGAGTACGTGGGCCGTGCCGGCTACCTCATTCAATGCGTCGAGATGAGTTTGCGGCGGTTGAAGCTCGAGCGCATCGAGTTGTATCAGCTACATCGCATCGATCCGCGCACGCCGCTTGAAGAATCGCTGGGCGCGCTGAAACGGATGCAGGAACAGGGCAAGATTCGCCACATCGGGCTGAGCGAAGTGACGCCGGCGGAGATCGAAGAGGCCGAAAAGATTGTGCCGATCGTCACCATTCAGAACAAGTACAGCCTGACGGAACGGAAGCACGAAGAGACGCTGAACTACTGCGAGCGGCGGGGCATCGGCTTTTTGCCGTGGTATCCGGTGGCCGGAGGCAAGATGCTCAGGCCCGATCAGCCTGGATCGCAGTCTCTGGCCGCCGTGGCGGCGCGGCACAGAGTCTCGGTGCCGCAGCTCTCGATCGCATGGTTGCTGCAGCGCTCGCCGGTGATGCTGCCGATTCCCGGTACCTCGAAGGTCGCGCACCTGGAAGAGAATATCGCCGCGGCGCAGATAAAGTTGAACGCCAAGGAGTGGGCCGAGGTGGAAGCGGCTGCTACAGCATGAGCCCCCACCGATCAAGGCCGCATGAGCGGCAATAACTCCCAATTGGTGTGCTTGTCCCTGTATCCAGCATCCTCGAATTTGCTGGAGTCTTTGATGTATTGAAGCCACATCGGGCTGACGGGATGGACTGTCGTGATGCCACGCCCCTCGCCTTCATCCTGCTTGGGGTCTTTGATAAATACACCACGTATCCGAAGCATCACAATGTCGGTGGCTGCGAGGTGCACTCGATAATCCTTGTAGCCACTAAGCGCGTCCTGGGATTTCATGAAATAGACATTTTTGGATGTGATGATCTCTTCCGTGCGGTAATAGATTCTCACTGCCTCAATGGCCAGCTTGCACAAGAAATGATCCGGACATTGCGAAATCAGTTTTTCAGCTTCGTAATGCATGGGCGCTGGCGGGAATTTTGTCGGCTTTCCACCTAGCGTGCCGTAGATCTTGGGGCCTGGCGCCGCGCTGGAAGAAGACGATGACGACGAAGATGAGGATGGCGAAGGCAACGATGAAGAAGACACCTGGGGCGGAAGCGGCTTTTTCATGAGCGCTTTCTTCACATCGCTCTTCTCCGGATTCTTGTAGCACGGAATGTTGGAATAGTAGAGCGTTTTGTACTCGTCTTCGAATTTGCTGAGCTCCTGCGGGTCGACGCTTCTGTCCCCGACCGGCTCGTAATTGCGCGGCTTGTACATGCCGGGGACTGCCATAATCTGTTCGAGGGAACAACCCCGCGCAAGCAGAGGAAGCAGATAGCCGCTTAAGACCGTGATCCTCCTCACCGGCTCCTGGGCCTCTTTGTCCTTCGCGAAGGCGCCGTTGGGCCGGGCTACGGCACGTCCATTCTTGATAAAGCTTGAGACCAGCCCTTCCTTCTTGATCTCTGCGGCAGCATTCCTCGTAGTGAGGTGATAAACAAAGTCGGCGGAAAGCTTTGACATTTCGCTCGCAAGCAAATCAGAGGCAGACAACGAGGCCATATTTATTCCTTTCGCGACTAGAACCGATAGGGGAGAAGCAAGAAACTGAATCGTGCCGATTCTACACTGGGTATAGCTGCACTTGTCCGCGAAGTACAACCCATCTTTGAAACGACGTTGAAGAGCGGGGAACCACGAACTTCAACTCCTCCTCATTCTGCAAACGCAAAATCTTCTGGTTTATCCTTGGCACAATGTCCAAGACGCTCAGCGTGGCGATCGTAACGTTCAATGAAGCGGCAAATCTGCCGCGCACGCTGGCAAGTGTGCGCTTTGCGCATGAAGTGGTCGTGGTCGACTCGGGATCGACCGATGCGACGGCGGAGATCGCGGAGCAGTCCGGGGCGCGCCTCATCGAGGAGCCCTGGAAGGGATTCGCGCGGCAGAAAAACTCGGCCATTGCACACACCACCGGCGACTGGGTGCTTTCGCTCGATGCCGATGAAGAGGTGGGCGCGGAGCTGGCGCGCGAGATCGAGATGCTGCTCGCGGGCGAGCCTACCTTCGGAGCCTACCGGATTCCGCGGCTTAATCATTTTCTCGGACGGCCGGTGCGCCACGGCGGGTACTGGCCTGATCCGAAGCTGCGATTGTTCCGCCGCGACGCCGCACAGTTCGAAGACCGGCTCGTGCACGAGACGATGCGCGCCGATTGCGCCGTGGGACAGCTGAAGGGTCATCTGATTCATCATTGCTATCCGACGCTCGATGAATACATCGAGCACATGAACCGCTACAGCCGCGCAAGTGCGCAGATGTTGGTCGCCGCAGGCCGCACCAGCCGCTCGTTGCCTGTCTTTATGTGGAATGCATTGCTGAACCCCGCGGCGACTTTTCTCTATAACTATATTTTTCGTCTCGGCTTTCTCGATGGACGTGAAGGGCTGCTGCAGCACCTGAACCACGCGGCCTACATCCACTGGAAGTTTGCGAAGGCGTGGGAGGCGGGACGCGGTGCTAGTAGTGCGGATGGCCATTCCGCGCGATGAACACCAGCATGCGCAGCAGCGCGATCACCACGGCCAGCGCGACGAACAGAACAATCAGAATGCTCTGGTTCTGCTTCTCGGGTTTGGTTTGGCGCCTCATACCGATTCCCGGTGAAATTTGCCAGTTAGTATACGCCCGTTCTTCAGCTCAAAAACGCGAGTACCCTTCGGCTTCAGCCGAAGGGTACTCGCATCTGGTGGTGAATCTCCGTGGACAGATCTACGCAGCCGCAGTTCGCCTGGGCTTCGATCCGGAGAGGCCGTAGTAGGCGATGTACAGATAGCAAATCATAGGAATTATGAAGGCATGCTGGATGCCGACACGGTCGGCGAGTGCGCCGAGCAGATAGGGAATGATGGCGCCGCCGACGATCGCCGTCATGATGAGGCCGGAGCCCTTGCTGGTCATTGGGCCGAGGCCCGCGATGCCGAGCGCGAAGATGTTCGGGAACATGATGGAGTTGAAGAAGCCGCACAGCACCAGTGTCCAGATGGCCACCTCACCCGAGCTGAACATCGAGACAGCGATCAGCGCGGTGGCGATGAAGCCAAACAGGCCAAGCAGCTTTCCGGACTGGATCTTGGTGAGAACCCAGGAGCCCAGCAGGCGGCCGACCAGCGCACCGAACCAGTAGAGCGAAACCAGGAACGAGGCGGTCTTGAGGGAGTCCATGCCCTGCTGCTTGAAGTAGTTCACCGCGATCGAGGCCAGACCGACCTCGACGCCCACATAAAAAAAGATTCCGACCGCGCCCAGAACCGTGTGGCGATAGCTCCAGATGCTGCGCGTGGCTAGCGGATCACCGGCTTTGCCAGGGCGGAACTCCTGCGTTGCGGCGACGGGCGGAAGATGGGAGAAGGCCACGGCCAGGCCGAGGATGAGCAGTCCGGCGGCGATGGCGATGTAGGGACCGCGCACCGTGTTGGCGATAGCAGCTTGTGACTCGACCTTGGTGGGATCGGCAAGAATGAACGCCCCTGCTACAAGGGGCGCCAGGCTGCCACCGAGCGAGTTGAGCGCCTGCGCCAACGTGAGGCGGACCGGCGCGCTGTGCTCGGGCCCGAGGATGGCGACGTACGGATTCGCGGAGGTCTGCAGGGCGGTGATGCCGGCACCCACCACGAAGACGGCTGTCAGAAACAGCGGGAAGCTAACCATTTTGGCCGCGGGAACGAACAGCAGGCAGCCCACCACCTGGATAAACAGCGAAACCACCATGGTGCGCTTGTAGCCGATCATCTCAATCAGCTTGGAGCTGGGCGAGGAGAAGACAAAATACGCGAGAAAGAAGGCCGATTCGGCCAACATCGCCAGGCCATATGACAGGCTGAAGATCGATCGCAGGTGAGGAACCAGCGCCATGTTGAGATTGGTGATGAATCCAAAGACAAAGAACAGCGCCGTGACGGTAATAAACGGCATGAGATAGCCCGGTAGCGTAAGCGAGCTGGACGGTTCCGGTGATGACGGTCTGGCTTCAGTTGCCATAAAGATCTGGTTCCCCGTTTCTTTCCATTCGATGCGGCCGGCGGGGTATTGATCCCCCAAGCGGTATCGGCGATGGCCCCGCAATCACCATTTGTCGCGCTGAATCCGCTCGTAGCTGCACACAACACTATACGGTAAGCCCTTCCAATGGAAAGCAGACAATCGTGTGCCCTATTCGATTGGCTCCGTTTCCGTCGATTTCCGCTATGCTCATGAGAGAGCGAGGGATTCTCCATGGCCACCGCAATCGTCAATGGCGCAAAATTGAAGAAGCTTCTGACGGCGCTCGAAAGCAACTGGCAGGCCGAGATGGAGGGCTACCACACCTACCAGGCGCTGGCCGAGCGCGACACCGAACCGGTCCGCGCCCAGGTACTGCGCCACCTGGCGCAGGCGGAAATGGAGCACGCCGCGCTGTGGGCCCAGCGGATCAAGGAGTTAGGCGGTCCCGAGCCCGTGTACACGGGAAGCCAGGCTGGCGAGGCTGACTCTCTGGCGAACCGGGCCGGCGGTATCCGCATGGCGCTGCGGCGGCTGGAGATCGAGGAGAGCCGCCACATCGCCCGTTACGGTGAGCAGATCAAGGGGCTGGGCGACGAGCCATCGATTGCCATTCTCGAACAGGTCATCGAGGACGAGAAAGAACATTATCGCGAGCTGGGATCGCTGCTGCGCGGCCACTACGCGGCGCCAGCTGGCGCGCCCAGGATCGACCCCAAGGCTGTGCTGGATGAGATGCTGGCCAAGCGCAACCAGGGACGCAAGCAGCCCGGAGCGTGGATCGGCGACGCGATTTACGGGGTCAACGACGGCCTGGGGGCGATCTTCGGCATTGTCTCCGGCGTGTCCGGCGCGACGGCGGGCAACCAGAGCTATGTGCTGCTGGCAGGCCTTTCAGGAATGATTGCCTCCGCGCTGTCGATGGGCTCGGGCGCCTACCTGGCCGCCAAGAGCGAGCGCGAGATCTACATGGCCGAGGTCGCGCGGGAGCGCGAAGCCATCGCGATGAACGGTCCTGAAGCGCGCGAGCTTCTCTCGCTCTACTACCAGGTAAAGGGACTGCCCGAAGCGGACGCTATCCACATGGTGAACCACATCGCCAGTGATTCGGAGCAGTTGCTGCGCGCGCTGGTGAGTGAGCGGCTCGGCTCGTCGGAGGAGGCGCTCTCGAATCCGATCGTTTCGGCCAGTTCCGGCGCGCTTTCGACAGCCGTGGGCGCGCTGATCCCGATTGTGCCGTTCTTCTTCATGCAGGGCGTACCGGCGATCATCGCCGCCGGCGTGGTGTCGCTGGCTGCGCACTTTGCCGTAGGCGCGGCCAAGAGCCTGATTACGGTGCGGTCGTGGTGGTCTTCCGGCCTGGAAATGACGGTGGTCGGCGCAGTGGAAGGCGCTGTGACTTACGGCATCGGCATCCTGCTCGGCAAGGGCGGGATGTAACGCCACTTCTGAGTCAACGAAGGTGCGAGTGACAGTGAAGATTGAGGCACCGCCGCTACGACCAACGCGCGCGCGGGTCACTCTGCCGCTCGATGCCCGTAACTATTGAGATTCCTTCACTTACACATTTCAGGGAATGTACGGCGCGGTCGTTTCCGGGGACACTGGAGATGCTTCCGCTACAAAGCGGGAGCGCGAGAACCCCGCAAGTCAAAATCCCTGGAGCGCTTCATTGAAGAAACTGCTTCTCAAGATAAAACTCCGATTGCGCGAGCTGATGGACCGCCGCGGCGGCCCTGATCTGATTGAATACGCACTGATCCTCACCTTGGTTTCTCTCGCGGCTGCCGGTCACGTGCACAAGGTGACCACGACAGTCGACACCCTGTTTACCAACATCAGCAACACACTTTGTGTAACCACCCCGCTCAATCAGTGAGTTGCCTTAACCACTGAAGTTCTTATCGGTTACCCGTTCTGGGGATCGCCTGTACCGCTGTTCTGCTGCACAGTTGTACATGTCGCTGAGAAGTGCGTCTAAATATCACGCAAAATGGAGAACATGCATTGAACGATCTGTTCCTGAAGACCTACCTGAAAATCCGTGATCTGATGACCCGCGAAGAGGCTCAGGATCTGGTGGAATATGCGCTGCTCATCACGCTGGTCTCTCTGGCCGCGGTTGGCGGCATCCGCAAGGTTACCTCCGCGATCAACACCGTATTTACCAACATCAGCAACACGCTCTCCTAGCTCCCGCTCCAACCGCGAATCCTGCCCGAAAGTGCGGGACCGGCCGCTCATCCTCACATTCCCATTCACTGAAACGCGCTGAGTCTTGTGGGGGCCGCTCCGGCCAGGCGTGCAGAAGCTGGGTTGTAAGATAGGAGCGAAGGATCTTCCCTGTGGCCCATACCTCCGCGACTTCCCGCCTTACGCTCAGCGATCTCGCCCCCGAAACCTTCCAGTCTGAAATCCGCGCCATGACCACCGAGTGCGACCGCATGGGCGGCATCAATCTGGCCCAGGGCGTGTGCGACACTCCGGTGCCTGCGGTGATTGAAGCGGCGGCCATTGAGGCGATCCGCGACGGGCAAAACATCTACACGCGCTGCGACGGCATTGGGCGGCTGCGCGAGGCGATTGCGCAGAAGCAGCTTCGCGATTACGGGCTGCGCTACGACCCGGAGCGCGAGGTAATGGTGGCCTCCGGCGCGACAGCCGGATACCATGCGGCGGCGATGGCGCTGCTGAATCCCGGCGACGAGGTGGTGATCTTCGAGCCGTTTTACGGCTACCATGTGAACATGCTGAAGTCCCTCCGCGTGCAGCCGGTGATCGTGGCGCTGGCCGGGCCGGACTGGCAGCTGGATGCCGATGCGTTGCGCGCGGCCATTACTCCGCGTACACGCGCGATCCTGCTGAATACGCCGGCGAACCCAAGCGGCAAAATCTTTACCCTGCCGGAACTGGAGCAGGTCGCCGCCGTCTGCCGGCAGCACGACCTGTTTCTCATCACGGATGAGATCTACGAGTACTTCGTCTACGACGGCGCGCGGCATATCTGCCCGGCCTCATTGCCCGGCATGCGCGAGCGGACGATCGTCATCTCCGGGTTCAGCAAGACGTTTTCGATCACCGGCTGGCGCGTGGGCTACGCCGTGGCCGACGCCCGCTGGATGCCGGCGATGGCGCACTTCCACGACCTCACCTATGTCTGCTCGCCGGCGCCGTTCCAGGTAGCTGCGGCCGCGGGTCTCGAGCAGCTTCCACCCAGCTTTTATGAGCAGATTGCTGCCGATCACCAGGCCAAGCGCGGCCGTTTGCTGGGCGCGCTGGAAGCCGCCGGCATGGAGGCCTCCGTACCGCCCGGCGCCTATTATGTGCTGGCGCGTGCGACGCGGCTACCTGGCAAAACCGCGGCGCAGAAGGCGCGCCATCTGCTCGCGGCGACGGGTGTGGCCGCAGTTGCCGGCTCGGCATTCTTCCGTCCCGGTCGCGGCGAGGACCTGCTGCGGTTCTGCTTCGCCAAGCAGGACGACGAGCTGGAGAAGGCCTGCGAACGGCTGCGCAAGCTTTAGAGCACCGCTGCCTGGATGCGCCGGGATTTCCGTGGAATTGTCGCATCGTGTGAAACGCTGGAGCGCGAGTTTCCACTATTCGAATATCCGGTGAGTAGCTGCCGATTGAAAGGATGGGGTGACTCCACGCGGCAGCAGACGGACGCAGGTTATCTAGAACCTATCTATTTCTATAGCTAAAGCAACAAACTTTCCTGATCACTTGCCTTGGTTGTGCCCGCGGATTTTTCTAAGGGCACAACCGTCTATCCTTCCTGCTCTGCAAGGCTCCTTCAAGGCACGTCATCGCACGGCGGGCCAAATCGCAAGATTCAGCACAATCATCAATACCGAAAATGCGGGGATGAGCAGCAGCGCTTTCTTCAGGCGCAGCGGATCGCCGCCGGCAATGGATCCAATGATCCGCGAGCTGACGGCGAGGCCGGCCCAGCCGCAGGTAATGACGAAGCCGATCGCCGTGCCGGTCATCTGCGGGAAGGCAGTGCCGGTGATCGCCAGTACCGTGGGAAAGACCGGGGCCATCGCGAGGCCGGCTATGAAGACGAGGGCTGCGGCTGTGGCGGGCTTGTTGGTGCGCAGCATGAGAAATGTCGTAATCGCCATGGCGATGGATGCCGCCAGCGTCACCTGAATGGCGGGCACGCGAATCAGAATGGGCGACACGCCGACCCGTCCGACGAGCAGGCCCAGTGCGAACCCGAGCGAGAGGATGTTGAGCGCGCGCGACTCGGGTATGCCCTGCGCAATGAGATGACGCGGCAGCCAGTTCCACACGCCGACCTCGCAGGCAACATAGAGGAAGAGGAAGAAGCCGAGGAGAAAGAGCAGCGGCCGGCCGAGGATGGGCCCAACCTGGGCCAAGACAAAGCCGGACGCGCCGACCGGCGCGGGCATGGGAGCGATCGCCTGCACGACAAGTGTGAGTGCGGTGAGGGAGGCGACGGTATAGCAGAGGCGAACCCAGTTCCGTCCAAATAGATTTGCCGAGATGAACGGCGTAGCCAGGCCGCCGAGCCCGAAGAAGAGATTCACGAGATTGAGCGCCGTGGCGCGATGTGCGGCAGCCACGCCGCTGACCAGCGCATTCGCCCCGGTGACGACAACGCCCCCGCCCACGCCGAGCACAAACAGCAGAATGATGATACTTGCGTAGCCCTTCGCCCTGGGCAGCAGAAAGAGTGCCACCAGGATACAGGCTAGGCCTAGGATGAGGCCGATCTTGTCACCCTCCGTGTCAAGCAGTGGGCCAACGCCGAGTGACGCCACCATGAGGCCGAGCGCCTGCGCAAAAGCTATGGCGCCGTTCTGCGAAGGCGTGAGGCGAAAACGGTCAGAGAGCTCGGGCAGAATAGTGCCGAGCATGGCAGCTATCATTCCGTAAATGAAGATGGCGAGGATCGCGGCAAAGATCAGCACGTTGGCGAGAGTCCTTTCGGGAACGGGTTCAACATACAGGAGCACAGCGCAACGCGGCAAGAATCGGTCTGCCGGAGTGACGCAGTGCGCGTGTAAGGCTCCGGTAAACTGAAAGGGTAATGAGATCATGTCGATTCCTGGGCTGGGCCGCGCGTGCGGCTGCGGGCGTTACCGCGCTTGGCGGACTAGTGCTTTGCGGTTGCGGCATGCCGGGAGCGCCACAGCCGCCGTCCCTGCATCTGCCGGATCCGGTGACGGATCTTTCGGCAAGTCGTGCGGGCAACCAGGTCACCCTGACGTGGACCATGCCGAAACGGGATACCGACAAACTGCTGCTGAAGGGCAAAGTGCGTGTGCGGGTATGCCGGAAGGCGAGCAGCGCGGGCCCCTGTTTTCCCGCGGCAAGCCTGCAATTTGCGCCGGTGGCCGACGCGGCCTTCACCGATACATTGCCTGATGCGTTGGCATCAGGCGAGCCCAGCACGCTCTCCTATTTCGTCGAATTGCCGAATGACAAGGGGCGTTCTGCGGGGCTGTCAAATGAAGCGAGCACGCTGGCAGGCCAAGCGCCGGCCGCCGTAGACGGGCTGAGCGCCGAGATGCGAAAGGATGGCGTGCTGCTGAAGTGGACACCGGAACAAGGCGCAAACGAATCGACGGTCATTCGCCTCGAAAGGAAGCTGCTGACGCCGGGGAAGAAAAAGCCGCAGCGGGGACCGCTGACTGCGCCCGCCGAGCCCCTGGAGCGGACGCTTCTGGTGCCACCCGGTTCGCAGCGCGGCGAGGCGATCGACAGGGACATCCACTTTGGCGAGAGCTATGAATACCGCGTGCAGCGCGTGGCGGAGTTAACCGTCAACGGCCACAAGCTGGAGCTGGCAGGTCCGCTCTCGGCGCCGGTCCGCATCGATGCGGAGCATCTGTTTCCACCCGACGTGCCGAGCGGTCTGGCTGCTGTAGCTGCCGCGGGCGGAAACGGCGCGGGACCGGCGATCGACCTCAGCTGGCAGCCTGACACCGGAGCGGATCTGGCGGGATACATCGTCTATCGCCGCGAGGGCGACGGCGGATGGCAACGCATCTCGCCCGCGCAGCCTGTAGTGGGACCGGGCTACCGCGATCCTCAGGTGCAGCCGAACCACACCTATGTCTACGCCGTAAGCGCGATCGATCAGGAAGGGCACGAAAGCGCCCGCTCTGCCGAAGCGCAGGAGACCGTGCCCGGGCCGTAACTTAAGATGAGGTCAGATCGGAGCGATTTGGAATGAAATACTGCCGATTTCTGCTGCATGATCGAGTGCACTACGGCGCCGTTGAAGATGTGAACGGCGAATTCTGGATTGCGGGCGCCGCGCCTGCGCCGGAGGAAGACCTGGCCTACCGCCTTGCGCTCGAACAGGGCGACATCAAGAACTTCGATTTTGAGCCGATGCCGCTAAGCGCGGTGGATCTGCTGCCTCCGGTCACGCCCTCGAAGATCATCTGCGTGGGCCGCAACTACCGCGAGCACGCGCGTGAGCTGGGCAACGAAGTGCCGACGGAGCCCCTACTCTTCTTTAAACCGATATCGTCTCTGATCGCTTCAGGCGGCACGGTGCGCCTGCCTTCGCTTTCTACGCGCGTGGACTTTGAAGGCGAGCTGGCGCTGGTGATTGCTCGCCGCGTGCGCAAGCTTACTCCGGAACACAACTGGCGCGACGTGGTGCGCGGCTTTACGCTGGCCAACGATATTTCGGCGCGCGATCTGCAAAAGAAGGAAGCGCAGTGGGCTCGCGCCAAGGGCTTCGACACATTTTGCCCGGTTGGCCCCATCGTGAGCGATGAACTGGATCTCGATGCAGGATTGACGCTCGAAACGCGGCTCAACGGCGAAGTGCGGCAGCATGGTTCCACTCTCGATTTCATCTTTCCGATTCCCGAGTTGCTGAGCGCCATTACCGCCGCGATGACGCTGGAACCCGGCGACCTGGTGTTGACCGGCACGCCCTCTGGCGTGGCGCCGCTGACGGCCGGCGACCGCGTCGAGGTGAGTATTGCCGGGCTGGGTGTGCTGACGAATCCGGTTGAAAACGACTGAAGCAGGAAGTTTGACACAGCTGCAACCAGCCCCCTCGGGCCGCATCTGAAAGAAGGCGTACACTGGTGCCGTGGAACGATAAATCCCGGATTTCTTCCCCTAGGAGGGATCATGCCCAAAAATCTTCTTGAGCAATTGCGCAAATATACCGTGGTTGTGGCCGATACCGGCGACATCGAGGCAATGGAACAGTTTCGCCCGCAGGATGCCACCACGAACCCGTCGCTGATTACCACTGCTGCGCAAATGCCGCAGTATCAGCCAATTGTCGACGGCGTGCTGATGGAAGCGCACAAAGAGCTGGGCGACAGCGCCTCCGACAAGGATGTGGCAAACCTGGCTTTCAAACGGCTGGCGATCGCGTTTGGGAAGAAGATCCTGGCGATTATCCCGGGCCGGGTCTCGACGGAAGTCGATGCGCGGCTTTCGTATGACACCAACGCCACCATCGAGCAGGCTCGCTATATCATCGGCCTCTATCACGAGGCGGGAATCGGCCGTGAGCGCGTGCTGATCAAAATTGCCTCGACCTGGGAAGGCATCCGCGCCGCAGAGGTGCTGGAAAAAGAAGGCATCCACTGCAACCTGACACTGCTGTTCGGCATTCACCAGGCGATTGCCGCAGCCGATGCCGGCGTCACGCTGATCTCGCCATTTGTGGGCCGCATTCTCGACTGGTACAAGAAGGACACCGGCAAGGACTATCAGGGCGCGGACGATCCCGGCGTGCAATCGGTGACTAAGATCTACAACTACTTCAAGAAGTTCGGCTACAAGACCGTGGTGATGGGCGCGAGCTTCCGCAACATCGGTGAAATTACGGAACTGGCGGGCAGCGACCTGCTCACGATCTCTCCGCACCTGCTGGCCGAGCTCGAAAAGACAGAAGGCGATCTGCCACGTAAACTCGATCCCGAGAAGGCAAAAGCCATGCAGATCGAGAGGATCACGGTGGACAAAGCCACATTTGATAAGATGCATGCCGCCGACCGCATGGCCAGCGACAAGCTGAAAGAAGGCATTGAGGGCTTCTCGTCCGCGCTTGAAAAGCTGGAGGGACTGCTGGCGGCACGGCTGGCAGCGCTGGAGTCGCGCGCACCGGCAACCGTTTGAGCAAAATTACTGCTTTACGCTAAAAATCGTGTTAATGCAAGAGGCAGCCGCCATCGGCTGCCTCTTTTGTGTCAAGGCTATTTGCAATTGATAGACCAATTTGCTAACTAAAGTCGCAGTCCCCTGTACCCAAACAGAATATTTCCGATAAATTCTGTGTTACAGCATCTTAGTAAGTAAGCGGCTGCTTCCCGGGCAAACGCACATAGAGAAAGCAGCCGCGGTCATATGGCCGGCTGCTCGCGTGGTCGGCGGAGGTGTATATGGAAGCGCTGGGTCATCCACTCGAACCTTTCTTTCAACAGGCTGTCCGCAACAGTTATGAAGGCAAGCTGGGACTGCACGATCCCGACGTAACCGGCTATGTTGCGCGCCTGCTGTGCGAGTTTTCCGAGGCAGACAACCTATATAGAGTCCGCGACGAGATGGGACGACCCATTGAGGAGCTCGCCGAGATGTTGACCGCAGCCGATCCGGTTTACGGAACTGCGTCTTCGTTCGACGCGGAGCGCGCACTGCGCAAGCACATCGGCGACTATGCACTGTTCGTTGCCGGCATGTATCCGGAGGTCACGGAGTCAGACCGCCGCATGCGCCGTCACTATCCGAGCCTGGAGGAGCTGATCCGCGCAGGCAAGGAGAGCTACTTCATCGTCAGCCAGTTCAACTTGTTCGAGTACGAGCAGGAGGCGCCGCTGTTCGCGCGGTTATCCGACCGGTTTGAGCGCTGCATTCTCGGACTGACGATCGTGCGCGAAGAGCTGGGCACCAAGCGTGGCCTGCTGCCGGCGCCGCGGGTCAACTGAACCTGCCGCAAGCTGCAACGCGTCTCAACGTGGGATCCGCCGTCGCGACGGGTCCCAGGTTGTTTAGAGACTTGCCGAAGCCCGTTCATGCCTCTATCGCCGCGAAGGACCCTTCTGCGGCTGCGCCGCATCAATCCGGAAGCTTGGGATCGTGATGGCGACGTTCCAGCACAAATTCAGAAAACAGATGTCCGCCGATACGCGTGGCAAAGATCAGCCGCGAGCCCACAAAACCGTCGATTGCCGTGTGGCCTGGAACCCAGATGCTGTTGGCAATGAGCGGGCCGGACATATCCGTCACTGTGGGTGTGAGCGTAAAGAAGCGATGGCCATCCGTATCGTGCCGCGCGGTAATCTCGGCCAGCAGCGCGTTCTCGACCTTGCGTTTGACGGAACAGCCGTGGCAGGGGATGTAGCGCATGTCCTCTTTGAAGAGCATTTCCATGCCATAGCGCACGTTGCCGTCGATCACGGTGACGGCGCCGGCGCTGCCGAAGCGCTGGCCGAAGCCGGGCCAGTCCTCACCCCATGCGGAGGGCTTACTCATGCCCTGCGCATACAGCGCGCGCGCCGCGGTCCTTGCTGCACCCGGCAAGCCATAGGTGTCGTTCAGATAATCCCGGAACTGCTCTCTCGCAGTAGGCCGCACATAAGTTCGCCCATTGATGACGACCGGAGTCTTGAAGGATGCCGGCGCGGTAAAGAGGGCATCGGGCGTGGCGGCATCGGAGGTGTCCAGCGTGGCCACCACCGGTGGCGGCGTCTGCCCGCGGCAGTCGCGAGGCGCGAACAAGCTGATTGCGGCGAAAGCGGCAAAAGCTGAAGACAAGCTAAACTGCAGACACGCGTGCTGAAAGGCGGCGAAGAAAACTCTTTGTGTCACAGACTCGCTGATTTCTTTGAAATGGTGAACCAGTTATAGCACGGATCTGGCCTGCCCAAAGGAATTTGAAGTAATGTTACGCGCTTATTTGATTCCGCGTCTTTCCCGGCCTGCCGCTTGAAGCGTTGCGCTGCGCACAGCGATACTTGTGTGCAGCGAAAGGCCGAGCGAGGTTCCGAGATGAGCGAATTTGTCAAATTGCGAGCGCCGGATGGACACGAACTGAGCGCGTACGTTGCCCTTCCCGCCGCTGAACCGGCGGCGGGCCTGGTCGTAATCCAGGAAATCTTCGGCGTCAACGCGCACATCCGTGCCGTCGCCGACGGTTACGCCAAAGATGGATTTCTCACCGTGGCACCAGCGCTCTTCGATCGCGTTCAGCCTGGGGTTGAGCTGGGATACGAAGGCGCCGACGCCGAGACAGCAAGGAGTCTTGCCGCGAAACTCAATATGGAGAATGCCCTGGCCGACGTGGAGGCGGCGATGGAATATGCGGCGACTGTAACCGGCAAGAACGTCGGCGTGGTGGGCTATTGTTTCGGGGGATCGCTGGCGTGGCTGGCCGCAACCCGCCTGCATCCCAAGGCAGCCGTCGGCTATTACGGGGGCCAGATCGGCAAGTACGCCGCCGAGAATCCTTCAGCGCCGGTTATGCTGCACTTCGGCCGGCAGGATGCGCACATTCCTCCCGAAGTGGCGGAGAATGTGCACCAGGCGCACCCGGAGGTGGAGATTTACTGGTACGACGCCGGGCACGGCTTCAATTGCGATGCGCGGCGCAGCTTCAACGCCGCGGCAGCCAAAGAAGCGCGGGAACGGTCGCTCGCCTTTCTCAAAAAACATTTGCTTTAAGGATGGAGCGCCTTGGCTGCGGACCTGGAGGCGGATCAGAAGAAGGCGGCCTTGAACTGATCGTGCCTCTGGCGCGCATCGTTGCTGAGGCGCTGGAATTCGGGATCGCTGCGAATGGCGGCCAGCAGCGGATCGTTTGCGAAGCAGGTGGAACAGAAGAAGCCGCCTTCGACGGTGTGGCTCAGCGCGTGGAGAGCCGCGGGCTTATCGCCGGCCACCGCATAGGCCTGCGCGATCTTGTACATGCTTTCCGCATCACCCACGCCGCGGCCTTCCATCTGGTCCTGCGTTTTGCGCAGAAGATCAAGCGCCGTGTCGCGGCGGCCGACCACGGCGTCGCTGAGAGCCTTGCCGATCTTGGCCTGCACCAGATCGGGCTTCAGCGTGTAGGCGCGATCTAAGTCCTGGGCCGCCTGCGGCTCGCGCTTCAAGTAGTATTCGGCCAATCCGCGATAGAAGAGTACATACGCGGCATCAAGATGCGGCAGGCTGTCGAGAAACCTCGCATACTCGCCGAGATAGAGATAGGCATTGATCTCAGAGCTGCTGATCTTCACCTGCGGATCAAGCTGGCGCGCCCGCTCGCATTCGTTCACTGACTCCTGTAACATGCCGGCGAAGCGATACGCGTAGCCCAGCTCCCAGTGCACCTCGGCGTTGTTCGGCGCCGTCAGGAGCGCGGCGCGCAGCAGAGGAACAGCCTGTTCCACGCGGCCCGTATCGGTGAGCATGTTGGCCATATAGATGCGCGGCTCGACCAGATTCGGGTCAATCGCGATGGCTTTCTCGTAGGCTGCCTGAGCCTTGTCATAGAACTCGCGGCCGCCCAGTTGCAGCGTAGCACTGGCGGCGTAAACCTTGCCCAGATGCGCCCACGTAGGCGCGTAGTTAGGATTGAGCGCAGCCGATTTCTCAAGCATGGACATTGCCGCGGGAAAATCGTTGATCGAGTAAAGATCGATGCCGCGCAAATAATCTTCGTAGGCCTGCGGATTCGCGGCGCTCTGATTAGCGGCAGGAGACAGATTCAGTTCCAGACCTTTCACGATCTCCCGCGAGACGCGATCCTGCACGGTGAGCAGCTTGTCGAACTTCACGTCGATGGTGTCGCGCCAGAGGATGCGGTCGGGCTTGAGATCGATAAGCTGCGCGGTGATGCGCAGGTCGTCGCCGTCTTTGATGAATCCGCCGGTGAGCAGCGTGTTGACATTCAGCTCCTGGCCGGCTTTCTGCGGGTCGACCGTCTGGTTGCGGTAAGCGTACACCGAAGAGGAGGGCCGCACGATGAGCCCGTTCACGGAACTCAGCTCCGTAATGACGGCATCGGAGAGCGAGAAGCCGAGATAATCGAGCGAAGGGTCCTGCCGCACGTTGCGGAAGGGCAGAATGGCCAGCGTGCGCGGCGGGGCCTGCGTGCCGGCCGCATGTGGACGCCGGAAGAAGATCGCGAGCGCAGTTCCGGCGATGGCGAGAATCAGAACCGCGAGCGCAATCATCAGACGAACCGATCCCGTCTTGGGAGCGCGCTGCGGTGCTACGGGGGACAACGGGCGATTGGCGGGAGGCCGGGCTGCAAACCTCGCCTCAAAGTGCAGCCGGCTTGCGAACTCATTCAGATCGACGAGCACCTCTTGCGCGCTCTGATAGCGCGTCTCGCGGTCCTTGGCCATGGCTTTGCCCACGATCTTCTTGAGCTCGGGCGGCGCATCGGGAAGAATCTCAGTGAGGCATCGCGGCGTGCCTTTCAGAATCTCGGCGATCACGTCGCTCACCGTTTCGCCATCGAACGGACACTTGCCGCTCACCATCTCATAGAGCACCACGCCCAGGCTGAAGATATCGCTGCGGCAGTCAACCGCGTGACCACGCGCCTGTTCTGGCGACATGTACCTTGCCGAACCGACCACCGTGCCCGCATGGCTGATGGAGACGCTCAGCGCCAGCGAGGGCGGATAGATGCCCTGCTGCGACTGCGACTCGCTCAACTTGGCGATGCCGAAGTCGACCACCTTCACGAAATTGTCCGCGCGGATGACGACGTTCTCGGGCTTGATATCGCGATGCACGATGCCTGAAGCGTGCGCGGCATCGAGCGCACGCGCGATCTGGATGGCGATATCCATCGCCGTGCTCAACGGCAAAGGTCCGGCGTCGAGCTTGTGGCGCAGCGTGGGACCCTCGACATATTCCGAGGCAATGTACTGCAGGCCGTTGGCGCTTCCGAATTCATAGATCGTGAGGATGTTGGGGTGGTTCAGCGCAGAGGCTGCGCGCGCCTCTTTTTCGAAGCGGCGCAATCCGCGCTCGTCCAGAGCCAGGGACGGTGCGAGAATTTTCACCGCCACTTTGCGGTTGAGCTGCATGTCGCGCGCCAGATACACCTGGCCCATGCCGCCCGACCCTGCGAGCGAGACGATCTCATAACGGCCCAGCCGTGTGCCGGATGAAAGAAGACTCGCGGCAGGTGCTGAAGCGAGGTCGCGGGCTGCGTCGATAACCGGCTGCTCGAGAAAATCCATCGGCTCGTCCGCGGAGGCCAGCAGCGCTTCGATCTCCTTGCGCAGCTCGAGGTCGCTGCCGCAATGCTCTTCGAGAAAATGCGAGCGGGACTCCGCGGAAAGCGCGAGACATTCATGGAAGAGCGACTCGATCTGCTGCCAGCGCTGCGCGGAGTGAAGCATAGGCCCGCCGCTATGCGGCTCCTCGCGAGAGTTCGCGATGGAGCCACGCCCGAGCCATTTGCAGCTCGCGGTGCACGGTGGCCGGCGAGATGTGAAGCGCGGCCGCCGCCTCATCGTAGGTGAGCCCGCCGAAGCACAGCAGCTCGACGATTTCGCTTTTGCGCTTGTCCTGCTCGGCGAGATGCTCGAGCGCCAGGTCGAGTTCCAGCAGGCCTGCCGGCGATTGCGGTCCGATGAGCACAGCTTCATCCAGCGGAATCTTCTCCGCGCCCCCGCCGCGCTTGGAACGCCGGTTGGCCTTGGCGTGGTCGACGAGAATGCGGCGCAGAAGACGCGCCGACACGGCGAAGAAATGGACGCGGTCCTGCCAGTCGACTTCCGCGTCGATCAACCGCAGATAGGCTTCGTGGACCAGCGCGGTCGCGCGCAGTGTGTTGTCGGGCCGCTCGGAACGCATACAGCGCGAGGCCAGCTTGTGGAGCTGGTTGTAGACGACGGGCATCAGCTCGTCCAGCGCGGCCTTGTCACCGCTGCTCCATTGCCGCAGCAACTGCGTCATGGCGGGGCGGTCGAGAGGCATCTCCATCTGTCAGCTCCGAGCGAGTGCGCTAGAGATTTCCGAAAGGAATGGGCAGAGTGCGCGCGAACTGGGGAACTGCGAACCATCGCGGAGACGCCGGCAAATATGTGCGTTGCCGGAGGGAAACCAGTATCTCGCCAGTATCTCAGTGGATTCGCTGCAGGGCAATTATAGCGCAGGTGCGGCGAAAATCACGCCCTGTGCCCGCCTCGCGAAAAAACTTAGGCAACGCATGAGGGAGTTCGGCCCCAGCTGTCGCTTAGAGAGATAGGCAGGCAATGAAAGCCATCGCCGCCAACAATTCAGAATTCGCGAGGAAAAGAAGATGAACCGCACACTCACCATCGAAACGAAATCGATTCGCCGCAGCTGGAAGAAGTCCGTTTCTTTCGGGCTGCTTCCCATGGCCTCACTCCTGGTCGCATTCACTGCGGGCTGCACGAACGGAACCATGGTCCCGACCAAGACCACCTCCGCGCCCACCGTGCCGGCACCTCCCGCCATCAACAAGGCTCTCTGGGTCGCCAATGGCACCAACGTGGTGGAGTACATACCGTCCCAGCTCGCTCCGGGATCGACGCAGATGGCGCCGCACCTGATCAATAACAGCGGAGTCTTCGGCGCGCCGCAGGGCGTGGTCTTCGATGCAAACGGTGACCTGTGGGTGATCGACGGCGGCACCGTCGCCGCCGGCGGCGCGGTACAGCCGGCGCTCTACGAGTTCACCGCCGCGCAACTGGCCGCCCTGAGCACCAATAACAGTCCATCCCCCAACATCACCATCCAGTCCGCTGATCTTGTCTTCCCGCAGCAGGCAGTGTTCGATGCCAAAGGAAATCTCTGGGTAAGCGACAACGGCGCCAACTCGGTCTTCGTGTTTACGCCCGCGCAGCTTGCGGCCACAAACAATGACGCCTCGCCGAATATCACCATTACGTCGAACCCGGCCTTCACGGGTCCGCTCGGCATCACCTTCGACGCAACCGGAGACCTGTGGGTGGCGAACAACGGCACAACCACCATCTTCGAATTCAAGGCAGCGAATCTGCCCCAGAGCAGCGGCTCAGTTTCGCTTACGCCGGACGTAACGCTTTCCGACGATGGCAATGGCTCCATCCAGGCTCCGTGGGCGCTGATCTTCGACAGCAAGGGCGATCTCTGGTCGAGCAACGCGAACTCTCCCAGCACGATTGTTGAATTTTCGCCATCGAGCCTCACTGCCTCGGGCAGCCCCACGCCTGCCGCCACGTTGAGCCCTGTGATGCAAGGCATGAATGCCACGCTGAGCGCTCCAAACGGCATCGCCTTCGACAATCTCGGCGATCTTGCCACGATCAGCTCCGCCTCGCCATTCGGCATCGCGTTCTTTGGCCAGACGATGCTCACGGAGGGCGGCATCAACGATCCCGATCTGCTGATCGTAGGCAGCGCGACGACCCTGAATGCACCCGCGGGATGCAACTTCGGACCGGTCGTCAACTAGCTTCTTACTCCAACTGATTCATCCATCAGCCGGGGCCCCGATCACGGGCCCTGGCAAACCCCAAGGAGAGAATTCAAATGAACAGCCCTGTCATCGCCATCATGGCCAAATCGCTCGTTATCCTCGCGGCGCTGTTTCCATTGACCGCGCACGCGCAAAACTGGGATCGCGCCGACTCGCTCCGAGCCGAGCTGCTTTCCCTGAACCAGGTTCCGGCCGTGCTGGCAAAGAGCCACGGAAGTTTCAACGCCCAAATCAACGAAGACGGCACCATCTCCTTCGAACTGTCGTACACGGGAATAAGCAGCCAAGTTACCCAGGCGCACATTCACTTTGGCGCCAGCAAGACCAATGGCGGAGTGATTGTGTTTCTCTGCGGCGGTCCGAAGCCTGCCTGCCCCCTATCGGGCACCCTCACCGGAACGCTCACCGCGGCGGACGTCAGCACCCTGCCGGCCAGCAATGGCGACTCCGTCATTCCGCAGGGCATTGCACCCGGCGATGCGGCCGGCCTGCTCACAGCCATTCGCACGGGCAACGCGTATGTGAACGTGCATAGCGAAATGTTTCCGTCAGGAGAGCTCCGCGGGCAGGTGCAGATCTCAGGTTCGCGCTAGTAGGCGAGACGGCTCGCTGCGTCGTTGCAGTGAGCCACTTAGGCACGTGAGCGAAGTGGCTGAAAGGAACGAGTCATCCTGTAGTTACTGCCTCTGATCGAGCGCAACTTACAATCGACCCAGATTGCCGCACACATAGAAACGCCGGCAGGCCGCCTTCTTCATTGCGCGCCCGCCGGCTCTTAGTTACTATTCGGATCTGTTGTCAGCAGATCCACGAGTCAAACACCGGATCAAACACTCTCTAGACGTGCCCGTGGTGATGAACGCGCTCGTCTTCCTTCTCGGCATCAGCTGAACGGTTAGCTTCCCGCTCACGCGCAGCTTCATCCTTGGCATCCCGGGCGCTGTCTTTCATGTTGCCCCAGGCCTTTTGCAGTTTTCCCTTTGCCTGCTGCGCGGTTCCTTCTACCTGGGCGTTTGTGTCACCGGTCCATTCGCCCACCTGCCGCTTCGCGCGGCCTGCGGCGTCGTTTACTGCACCTTTCACTGTATCTTTATCCATAATGCTCCACCTCCGTGGATTGGGTTTTATCAGCTTTGCAATAGGAGCGCTTCAATTTACTCCCGACAGCTCTTTTTAATCACGCGCTCGGCCGCGGTCACACGACTGGCCGGCGCCCCGAGATCAGCTGGATGAGCAGAACCACCAGCGCGATCACAAGCAATATGTGAATGAAGCCTCCCAGGGTGTAGGAGGTGACCACTCCCAGCAGCCACAGCACAAGCAGGATTACAAAGATTGTCCAAAGCATCGGTTACCTCGCTCTTTCACAACAGACAGCTTGGACGCCGAGCCTTTTCACGGGGTTGTTTCTGTGGACATATTCAACACATTGCAAGCTGAGGGAATACGCCGGACAACCGGGTGGCGCGGAAGGGCATCGCCAGATAGCCGCGCACGCGCAAGCAGCCTACCGCGTGCTGCAGGCATCACAGCAGCAGACTTGGTGTGGCTCCCTCCAGGACTTATGACGGGAGTTATCGCCGGGTGGATCTGAGATTGCAGCGTTTTAGGAAACGGCTTTACGTTCGCGGCTTGGCTCTGAGTAATTCCTGGGACGCGCTAGAACTTAGGAGGAGTTAGCATGCTGCTTCTGATTATCCTGATTCTGCTGATCTTCGGGTTTGGCTACGGCGGCTATCGCATGGGCCCGGGCTGGGGCTACTACGGCGGCGGCGGCGTCAGCCTCATCCTGACCATCGTCGTGATTCTCCTGTTGTTGAGGGTGATCTGACCAACACCGATCCGAAAACAGGCTAGAAAAAAAACGCCGCTCCGATGATTCGAAGCGGCGTTTTGGTGACGATAGGGATGCTTGAAGAAGACCCACCCTATGCGTCGGTCTTTAAAAGACACCCGCCATGTACGCTTCGGCAGGACGGGCCTTTTCAGCCTTCGCGCCGAACTCCGCCAGCACCACCGGGGACAGCGTGATGACCGGGCAGGCAGCGTGCGCGAGCACCTTATAGACCACACCATGGCGCGTGATAGCGGCAAAGGCCGATGCTCCCTGCGCGCCGAGGACGATCAGGTCAGCCTGCTGCGCCCGGCTCTGGTAGAGCAGCTCCTCGGTGGGATCACCTGGCACTACGATGGTCTCAATGCCGACTTTCCCCTGTAACTCCGTGGGAACCAGCGAGAGCATATTTGCTTCCAGCTCATCCAGAGACCGGCCGGCCAGAAATTCCGCGCGGTCCTGCGGACGGATGACGTGCTGCAGAATCAGCCGCGCGTGGTGCTGCACGGCAAGCTCGGCCGCAAAAGCAGCCACGACGCTGGTGGCCTCATGAAGGCTGGCCGCGCAAAGGATGGTGCGCGTCGCAAAGTTCCGATAAGTGCCGTCCACAACATCAGGCCCAATGATTGAGACCGGCACCGACGCGCTGCGAAGCACAGCTTCGGCCACCGAGCCCACCAGCAGTTTTCCGATGGGACCGGGGGAGTGGGTGCCCATCACGATGCGGTCGATCGCCCGCTCGCGCGTATAGTTCAGAATCTGATCCGCTGCCAGCCCGGGACGCACAACCACTTCACACGAAACGCCCGCGGCGCGGACCCGTTCCGCCAGCGGCTCCAGCTGATGTTTTTCAGTGCGCGCGGCGGCGGCGTAATCGTAGTAACGGATGCCCGAAGTCTCGGATGCGGAAACTACCAGCGTGTCATAGACATGGAAGAGAATGAGCTGCGCGCCGAACTCCCTGGCCTGTGCGAGCGCATAGGAGAACGCCCTTTCGTTGGCAGGAATCTCGGAAGCAAAGAGGATGGTGGAGGGTTTGCTCCAGCCCGGCTTGAATACGACTGCCATGGGAACCTCCTTACAGATGCCTATTGGAACTATCGCAGACCGGATGCCGGGCAGGCGGTGTCCGGGCCCACATGGGGTTGTGATCTATCTCACCGGAACTTTCAGTCGGCACGGACGTTCCGCCGACCCTTCCCCCCACTCGATGAGATGCGCACTTTCGCGGAGTCGCTCACGAGTGTCTTATTGTGTGCTTATTTCGAAATATTTGTCCAGCAGACGGTGCCGGGGTTCGCACTAGGGTAATGGGCGGTGATCCCAATCACAGCTTGCCCCCAGACAAAACTGCTCTTCTGAAAGTGCTTGGTGTGTCCCGGCAAGGAGGCCCTATGCAGCCGATGAAGAACATTCCCGCTCGCGGCGGAATCAACTACGACGAGTCGCCGTTTCTGGCGATCTGGGAGGTGACGCAGTCCTGCGATCTGGCCTGCAAGCACTGCCGGGCCGCCGCTCAGCCGATTCCGCATCCCGACCAACTCACCAATTCTGAAGCCAAGGCGCTGATCGACCAGATTGCCGAGATGCACGTTCCCATCTTTGTCTTCACGGGCGGCGACCCGCTCAAGCGCAGCGATGTCTTTGATCTGATTCGCTATGCGGCAGGCAAAGACGTGAAGGTGGCGCTCACGCCGAGCGCGACGCCGCTGCTGACGCGGGAGGCGATCTTCCAGCTGAAGGAGGCGGGCCTGGTGCGGCTCGGCATCTCGCTGGACGGCTCAACTCCCGAGATTCACGACGCCTTCCGGGGGCTGACAGGGGCATGGGCGCGGACCATCCAGGCGATTGAATGGGCCAACGAAGCAGGCATTCCGATCCAGGTGCATACCACGATCAGCCGCCATAATGCGCACGATCTCGACAACCTGTGCAACCTGTTTGAAAAGCTGGCCATTGTGATGTGGAACGTCTTTTTCCTGGTCCCGGTGGGCCGCGGCCAGCTTGGGGATCTCCTTTCCGGCGAGGAGTTTGAGCAGGTGTTCGCGAAGATCTATGAGCTGTCGCACCGGGTCAACTTCCAGATCAAGACGACGGAGGCCATGCACTACCGCCGCTACCTGCTGCAACACAATCTCGAGGAGCGGCGCATCGGGCATGGGCATCCCCATACAAGCGTGAGTACTTACGAATCAGGCGCGCCGACAACAGAGGCCAGGACGCGCAACATGGGCTGGGCGACCCGCAGAGTGAATGACGGCAAGGGCTTCTTATTCGTCTCGCACGTCGGCAATGTGTATCCGAGCGGCTTTCTGCCCATTTACGCGGGGAATATCCGCGAGACTCCGCTGGCCGATATCTACCGCAATGCGGCGATCTTCAAGGCGCTGCGCGACAGCAGCCAGCTGAAGGGCAAGTGCGGCGCCTGCGAGTACAAGGAGATCTGCGGCGGCTCGCGCGCCCGGGCCTACGCGCTCACCGGCGATCCGCTCGCCGCAGAGCCATGCTGCATCTACCAGCCAAAGAACTGGACGCCGCTTCCGAAGGATGAAGCGGTCGTCTGCCAGCCGGAGTTCGCCGGGCCGCTGGTTACGCTTTGAGGCATCCCGCAAGCTGCTTGGGATTCGGCAGCTTGCGCGATGTGCCTATTTTTAATGCGCTTCGGAGCCAGCCGATACTTTTCCCCGAAACTTCGAGTAGACAAAAACCACGTACGTCACAGCCAGCGCCATGCCGAAAATCCACCAGACCAGTCCGACGGCGAGCGTGTGCTGGCCGGAGAGTGCGCGGCCAAGCGTGATGTTGCGGTCCGTGCCGGTTGTCGCGGGCAGCAGCGTGGGATAGAGTCCCCAGCAGGCGCCGGCCAACATGAAGAACAGATAGCAGCTCGAAGCCAGGAATGCCTTGAGCGCGTCGCCTTTTTCGTTCCACAGCAGAACCCCGATGAGCGACCCGACTACGCCCAGCGGAACGATGAAGGTGACAGGATAGTGGAAGTAGTTCTCCAGCGTTGACGGCCTCACCGCGACCGTGGCGAAGAGACTCACGGCAGTGAGGCCGAGAAGGATCATCCACAGCGGCCGAACCAGCAGCCGCGCCCTCGCTTCGAGATCCCCGGCGGCCTTGAGGCGGACCCAGAGCGCTCCATGCAGCGTGAGAGCCACCAGCGCCACCAACCCGCCGATGACCGTGTACCAGTCGAGGATTCCCGGTGCGATGCCCGGCTTCCAGTTGGTCCACAGGGGCAGGAAGAAGTACCCGTCGGCCCCGAGCGGCACGCCGCGGATGACGTTAGCCAGGGCGGCTCCGTAAAAGATGGTGAGCAGCGCGCTTGCCAGGCCGAACAGACCGTCGAGCAGTGTTTGCCATACGCCCACGTCGACATGGTTGCGCAGCTCGAGGCTGATGCCGCGCGCCACCAGCAGCCAGAGCACGATCATGAGCGGCAGGTAGAAGCCGCTGAAGGCCGAGGCATAAAGCAGCGGAAAGGCAAAGTAGAGCGTGCCCCCGCCGGCGAGCAGCCACACCTCGTTGCCATCCCAGACGGGGCCGATGCTGGCGAGCAGGGTCTTGCGCTCCGCCTCGCTGCGCGCAAGAAAGAGATGCAATACGCCGACACCGAGATCGAAGCCATCGAGCACCACATAACCGACGATCATGACGGCAACCAGCCAAAACCAGACGAATCCCATCGCATGCCTCCTTTTCTCAGTCAGCTTGTGCAAGTACTGCAGCGGGTTTGGGTACGGGGCCAACACTGATCTCGCGATAGATAAGCACCGTGAACAACAGGCCGAGCAGCATGTAAAGGCCCATGAAGCCGAGCAGCGTAAACAGGCCGTTGCCGGCCGAGACGGTGCTGGAGTAGCCCTCGCTGGTGCGCATAAGGCCGTAGATCAGCCACGGCTGGCGGCCCAGCTCGGCCGTCATCCAGCCGGCGGTGTTCGCGATATAGGGCAATGGGAAACTGAGCAGAAGCGCCCATTGGGCCCAGCGCACGGTGTAGAGCTTGCCGCGCCAGAGCAGAAATGCGGCCACGATCATGAGCAGCACGAACCAGGTCCCGAGGCCAGCCATGATGTGGTAGGAGTAGTAGAGCAGTGGCAGGGCTGTCGGCCACTGGTCCCGAGGGAACTGATCGAGCCCCTTCACCTCGGCCTTGGTGGTGCCGTAGATCAAAAAGCTCAGGACGTCGTTGACGACGATGGGGTTGTCGATCTGGCCGGTGTCCTCGTTCGGCTGGCCGACGAGCACGATGCCCGCGCCCGTCTCCGTTTTGAACTGCCCCTCCATGGCGGCAATGGCCGTGGGCTGATTGCGGGCTACATATTTCCCGTGCAGGTCGCCGGTAGGAAAGATGATGACGATGCTGGCGATGACGCCGGCCGTGACGCCAACTTTGAGAAAGATGCGGCCGTACTCTTCGCGCTTGCGCTCGAGCAGATAATAGGCGCCCACTGCTGCCATCACGAACGACCCGGTGACGACGGCGCCGGTCATGTTGTGCATGTACTGGAGCAACCCCCACGGGTTGAACAGCAACTGCCAGAAGCTGTAGACCTGAAAGCGTCCGTCCGGCAGGCGGTCATATGACACGGGATGCTGCATCCAGGCATCCGTAACGATGATGAAGAAGCCGGAGATCCACGACCCCAGCCAGACCATCACCGCGGAAAACCAGTGCATGCGCTTCGAGAGCCGTTTCTCGCCGTAAAGAAACAGCCCGAGGAAGGCTGACTCCAGGAAGAAGCTGAATACGCCCTCCATCGCCAATGGCTGGCCGATCACGCCACCCGACAGCTCAGAGAAGCGCGCCCAGTTGGTTCCGAACTCGAACTCCATCGGGATGCCCGTCACCACGCCGAAGACGAAGTTGATGGCGAAGATGCGGCCCCAGAATCGAGCCGCCTGGTCCCAGTGCTCGTCGCCCGACCGCAGCGCGACGGTCTTGAGCGCGACGATGAGCAGGCCCAGACCCATGGTGAGCTGCGGGAACAGATAGTGAAACGTCACGGTGAAGGCAAAGTGGAGACGGTGAATCAGTTCAGCGGTCATGCGGACCCCTCCTTGCGGCGTGTGGGGAGACGTTCTGCACCGAATGAAAAGACCGGCCGCGAGCAGTGCTCTCCCCACAGAGCACAGCTTCGACCAACCTCACCTTGAGCCTATGCACGAAGAGCGGGACACCGATGTGACTCACATCACTTGCGCGCGGGTCGCGAGGCCCGATGCTGAGTCAGGAGGCGCGTCCTTCCCGATACGGGAAGCCGCATGAGCTGCGGCGCGTGCGCAAGTGCTTAAATAACTATGGAGACGAGAACGTGCCGGTCATGCGGATAGCGATCATTGGCGGCGGGATAGCGGGACTGGCAGCCGCTTATGAGCTCGAGAAGGCGCGCGCGCAGGGTGATGCCGTCCGCTACACGCTCTTCGAGCTGCAACCGCGCGTGGGCGGCACGCTGGCGTCGGAGGTTGTGGACGGCGCAGTGCTCGAGCGCGGCCCCGACTCCTTTATTACGGAAAAGCCCGCGGCTGCGGATTTGTGCCGTGAGCTAGGTCTGGGCGATGCGCTCGTTCCTTCGAATGACGCCGCGCGCAAGACCTGGATCGTCGTCAACAACCGGCTGGTGCCGCTGCCCGATGGGCTGATGTTTCTGGTGCCCACCAAGCTGGTTCCCACGGCGCTGACGCGGCTCTTCAGCGTGTCCACCAAGCTGCGCATGGGGCTGGAACTGCTGCACCCGCCGCGTGCCGCAGAGCAAGATGAGTCGGTCGCCTCGCTGGTGGAGAGGCACTTTGGCGCAGAGGCTGTTGACCGCCTCGCCGACCCGCTGCTCAGCGGAATCTACGGCGGCGACGCCACGCAGCTCAGTGCGCAGACCGTACTGCCGCGCCTCGTCGACATGGAGCGGAAGTACGGCTCGCTCACCCGCGGCATGCTGGCCGCGCACCGGCAGATGCGGGCGCGAAGTGCGGGTTCAGCGCAGGGTGCACAGGCTCCCCGCGCCATCTTTACCTCGCTGCGCGGAGGGATGCAGCAACTCGTGGATGCGCTGGTGGCGCGGCTCGACCCGGCCTGTGTGCGGACAGCGACGCCGGTGAGCAGCATCGAAAGGACGCGCGACGGATGGCGGGTCGTGGCGGGCGAAGCAGCGGAGATCTATGACGGCGTGATTGCCGCCACGCCCGCATGGGCCGCAGGCGTGCTGTTGCGGCCGGTGGATCCGCTGCTGGCCGAGGAGCTGGGCGACATTCCGTACTCGTCGTCGATCACGGTCAACCTCCTCTATGACGAAACTCGTCTGGGGCCGCTGCCGGAGGGGTTCGGGTTCCTGGTTCCCGCCAGCGAAGGCCGCGCCATGCTGGCCTGCACCTTTGTGCACCGCAAGTTTCTGGGCCGCACACCGCCGGGGAAGGTGATTTTGCGCGCATTTCTGGGCGGAATGAAGAATGAAGCGCTGCTGGCGGAGTCCGACGCGGCACTGATAGCCACGGTACAGCGCGAGCTGTGCGAGATCCTGGGTGCGAAGGTGATGCGGCCGGAAGCGGAGCCGGAACATGTGCAGGTATCGCGCTGGAGGCGCGCCATGGCGCAATATGCAGTGGGCCACAAGGAGCGGATGGGCAGAGTCTCAGCCCGCGTGGCGGCACTACCGGGCTTGCGGCTGGCCGGAAACGCCTACGACGGGATCGGGATTCCGGACTGCATCCGCCTGGGACGCCAGGCGGCGCGGGAACTGCTTGCTGTGAAGGTCGATACAGCCGCTTCGGCGCGCTGATTTCGCTCTGATCCTCGTATACTCAAGCCAGGGCATGTCTTCTTTCTCCAGCACCGTTCTCGAGACGATTCTGAACTCGACGCGCGCGACTGTAGCGGCCAGCAAGGCGCGTATGGCCTTGCCGGAATTGGAGCGGCGGGCTCTTGCGCACCATCCTCGGGGATGGGCGGCGGCGTTGCGGCGCCAGGCGGCGACCGGCACCGCGGTGATCGCCGAGATCAAGAAGGCTTCGCCATCAAAGGGAGTTATTCGCGCGGACTTTGATCCGGAATGGATTGCGCGGCGCTATCGCGCCGGCGGCGCAGCAGCGCTCTCCGTGCTGACCGATGAGCCATATTTTCAGGGCAGCCTGCGCAATCTGGAGCTGGCTTCGGCGGCCACGCCGCTGCCTTGCCTGCGCAAGGACTTCATGGTCGACGAGTACCAGATCGTGGAGGCGCGCGCGCACCGCGCCGACGCGATTCTGCTGATCGCAGCGGCGCTCACGGATAAGGAACTGCGGCATCTGGCTTCCGTGGCTGGCGGCTTTTCGCTCGACGTGCTCGTCGAAGTGCACACGGCCGACGAACTCGACCGGGTGCTCAATACGCTGGGCGAGACAGGCGCGCAGGCGATCGGCGTGAATAACCGCGACCTGAAGACCTTCGAAGTCAAGCTGGAGACTTCCCTCGCGTTGGTCGAGCGGATTCCATCGAGCGTGGTGCGGGTGACCGAGAGCGGCATCTTTACAGCGCAGGACATCGCGCGGCTGCGCCAGGCGGGCTTCGATGCCTTCCTGATCGGCGAAAGCCTGATGCGGCAGCCGGATCCGGGAGCGGCGCTCGAAGCGCTGCTGACGCCTGCGGTTGCATCATGAGCCTCTGGGTCAAAATCTGCGCGAACACCTCGCTTGAGGATGCGCTGCTGGCCGACGCCGCCGGCGCCGATGCAGTCGGCTTCGTCTTTGCGCCGAGTCCGCGCCGCGTGACGCCGGCACAAGTCGCCGCGATTGTGCCGCACCTTCCAGCCGCACTCGAAAAGATCGGCGTCTTCGTGGGCGCGTCGTTCGATGAGATTGCGGCGACGGTCGAGACTGCCGGGCTTACGGGCGTGCAGCTTCACTTCGAGGCCGCTCCGGCACTTGCAGCAGGGCTTCGCGCGCGCTTCGGCAATCGATTGCGGATTCTGCGGGTGGTGCACTTTGACAGCGCACCAGATACAAATCCCGGCGAGTTCGACGCCGATGCCATCCTGGTCGACTCACGGACCGCGACTGCGGTCGGCGGAACGGGCAAGAGTTTTGACTGGACCGCAGCGAGCAAAACTCTCTTCCAAAACAAAAACGGCCGCGAGCACCGCCTCGTCGCGGCTGGCGGGCTTTCGCCGGAGAATGTGGGCGAAGCCATCGCGATTCTGCAGCCCTGGGGCGTGGACGTGGTGAGCGGCGTGGAGGCGGCTCCCGGCCGCAAGGATCCGGCGAAGGTGCGCGCCTTTGTCACCAATGCCCGCAAAGCCAAACGCGGATAGTCGCAACAAACGCTTGTCATCCTCCGGCCATATTTGCCGTAGCTTTCAAAGAGATCTCGTGTCACATTTCGGGCTGCCCGTCCGTCATGCGTTCAGGGCGTCGGGGCTTGCTGTGTCAGAGCCCTCTTGTCTCCGATGCTGAAACCCAGGAGTTCTCTCGATGGACACCTTTCTTCCTCCGATCGAAAAGCCGCGAGGTCTGATCAAGAAGCTCACCTACGCCGGAACGCGCCGCCAATTCGGGAAGGTGCTCACGCCCGTCAAGGTGGTGTACTCCCGCATGCCTTCCGCATTCGGACTTTTCATCTCGAAGATCGCCAAGCTCGACAAAAAACTCGAGCTGCCGCAGGAAACGCAGATGCTCGTCCGCGAACGCGTCGCGCAGCTCAACGTGTGCCTGTTCTGCATTGATATCGGACGCTGGTTCGCGATCCAGGAGAAGATGAACGAGAAAAAGCTTGACGCGCTCAACGAGTACGCCACCAGTCCGCTGTTCAGCGATCCGGAGCGCGCGGCGCTGGACTACGTGACTGAGCTAACCCGCGACAAAAACGTGAAGCCCGAAACCTTCGCGCGGCTGGCGAAGCATTACTCCGAGCGCGCCATCTGCGAGATTGTCTGGCTGGTGGCCAGCGAGCATGTCTATAACATCACGAATATAGGGCTCAATATTCATTCCGACATGCTGTGCGACATCAGTCGGAAGGATCGGTGACCCTTCACGATGCTTCGAGGTTGATCACGAGCTTTCCCCGCGTGTGCCATGTGCCCTGATACCGCATCGCCTCCGGGACTTCACCAAGCCTGTATCTCTTGTCGATGACGGATTGCAGCTGGCCGCCGGCGAGCAATCCACCAATAAACGACAGATCCTCGCGGTTGGCCTTGGCGATGAAGGTGGTGAATCTCCGGCTTGAGAACAGGGAAAGAACCAGCGTTGCGATCAGGCCCAGGAGCATCACGAGCAGCGACGCTGGCGCATCGAGCACTCCCACGCCGACCAGGATACCGTGCGGCTTCAAGACACGCTTGCACGCGGAGAACGAATGGTTTCCGGCGAGATCGAAGATCACGTCATATTGTGCTGCGCCGTTCGCAAAGTCTTCGCGCGTGTAGTCAATCACTCGGTCGGCGCCGAGCGATCGAACCAGGTCGGCATTCCGTGTACTGCATACGCCGGTAACGTGCGCGCCGAAGATCTTGGCGAACTGCACTGCAAATGTGCCGACGCCCCCGGATGCTCCATTGATAAGAACATGCTGTCCGGGCTGGATTTTGGCGCGATCGCGAAGCCCCTGCAGAGCCGTGAGCGCGGCGATGGGGCAGGCAGCAGCAACTTCGCACGAGACAGCTTCCGGCTTGGCAGCCAGGGAAGACTCCGGCGCAATCGCGTATTCTGCAAAGGCGCCGCGGCAGGTGCCGAAGACCGAATCGCCGGCCTTGAATTGCGTCACGCCCGGTCCGACGGCCTCAACGATCCCAGCCACATCGACACCGGGGTGTTTTAGCTTGCGGGAACCAAGCAATAGACGAAGCAGGGCGGGACCACCCTTCAACAAGTGACAGTCCAGCGGATTGACGGCCGCGGAACCAACTTTGATCAGAACTTCCTGCTGGCGGGGCACGGGCTTCTCGATCTCCTCGCAGGTAAGGACGTCTGGAGGACCATTGCGACGATACACAATTGCTTTCATGCGATCGCCTCGCTCTCGTTGCTGTTACTAGACTCTTACGCCAAAGGGTCGCGCAAGTTCCTCCGTCACACGAGCCGGTGATGAGCGCGGGCGTCGACCATTTCAGGTCTGACCTGGCGCGCCAAAAGCTATGTTGCTCGTCTAGTACACTGGAGGGTTCACCCCTTGCGGGCGCGAGCTCAGGAGATCCCCATGGCATCGGTCATTCTTCCGGCAAATCCTTCCGAGTCGCGGCCCGGGCGCTTTGGCGTCTACGGCGGCCGCTATGTGCCAGAGACGCTGATGGCCGCGCTCACCGAGCTGGAGCGCGAGTATGAGGTCGCCAAAGCCGACGCCGCCTTCCAGGCTGAGCTCAACGCGTTGCTGACTGACTACGCCGGGCGGCCCACGCCGCTTTATTTTGCCAAGCGGCTGACCGAATCGCTGGGCGGTGCAAAAATCTATCTCAAGCGCGAAGACTTGCTGCACACCGGTGCGCACAAGATCAACAACGCGCTGGGCCAGGGACTGCTGGCCAAGCGCATGGGTAAGCAGCGCATCATCGCCGAAACCGGCGCGGGCCAGCACGGCGTGGCGACTGCGACGGTCTGCGCGCTGCTGGGCCTTGATTGCGTTGTGTATATGGGCGACGTGGACATGGAGCGGCAGGAGCTCAACGTGATGCGCATGCGCCTGCTGGGCGCCGAAGTGCGCGGCGTCTCGTCCGGCTCAAAGACGCTCAAGGACGCCATCAGCGAGGCGATGCGCGACTGGGTCACGAACGTGCGCACCACGTACTACCTGCTCGGCAGCGCGCTGGGCGCGCATCCTTACCCGACGATGGTGCGCGACTTCCATCGCTGCATCAGCCGCGAGATGAAAGAGCAGATCCTCGAAAAGGAGGGCCGTCTGCCGAGCGCCGTGATCGCCTGCGTAGGCGGAGGGTCGAATGCGATCGGCGCGTTTTATGAATTTATTCCCGACCGCCAGGTGCGGCTGATCGGCGTAGAGGCCGGCGGACGTGGCACAGCGCTGGGCGAGCATGCGGCTCGCTTTCAGGGCGGCGCGCCGGGCGTGCTGCAGGGAACTTATTCGTACGTGCTGCAGGATGAGAACGGGCAGATTGCATTGACGCATTCTGTCTCTGCGGGGCTTGACTATGCGTCCATCGGCCCGGAGCATGCCATGCTGCACGACACCGGCCGCGCCGAGTATGTTTCGCAGGATGACGCTGCGGCACTGGAAGCGGTGAAGAAGCTTGCACGGACGGAGGGCATTCTGCCGGCGCTGGAAAGCGCACACGCAGTGGCTGAGGCACTCCGCATCGCGCCCACGCTGCCGGCACGTGACATACTGGTGGTGAACCTCTCCGGGCGCGGCGACAAGGATATGGGCATTCTCGCGCGTGAGTTGAAGCTGTAGAGAGTTTTTGCAGGAGCTAAAACCTCGGATTTTTCGCGCATCTTATGGCGCGACTGAAGTCGTGCCCGGTTGCAAAACCAAGCTTGTCGACGATCAGTTGAGTGGGTGCGGTTGCGATCTCATGCCGATTCGTTTCGGTCACAAACCCGGGCTGGTGGTTTATCTCACGGCGGGCGATCCGTCACTCGAGGCTACGCGCGAGATTGCGCTTTCGGCCATCGACGCCGGCACGGATGTGATCGAGCTGGGAGTGCCGTTCAGCGATCCGCTGGCGGATGGGCCGATTATTCAGCGTGCCAGCGAGCGCGCACTGGCCCGCGGCACCCGTCTCAAGGATGTTCTTGCGCTTGCGCACGAGCTTCACACGGCGCGGCCTGCGGCGGGACTGGTGATCTTCAGCTATCTCAATCCGATTCTGCGTTACGGGCTGAGCCGGTTTGCCGATGACGCGGCGAGCGCGGGCGCCGATGGCGTGCTGGCCACCGATCTGATCGTTGAAGAGGCCGCAGAGTATCTGGCCGAAATGAACCGCGCACATCTAGCGCCCGTATTTCTGGCTGCGCCGACCAGTCCCGATGAGCGGCTCGAAGCCATCGCTTCGCACTCGAAGGGATTTGTCTACGCAATCTCCCGCACCGGCATTACGGGCAAGCAGCAGAGCATGACTGCCGATGCCGCCGCACTGGTTGCGCGCATCCGGCGATGGACTCAGCTGCCGGTGGCCGTGGGGTTCGGCATCAGCAATGCGGATCACGTCGCCCAGGTGGCGGAGTTCGCCGATGCCGCGGTTATCGGCAGCGCGATTGTCGAGCTCATCGAACGCTCGACACGGGAAACAGCACCGGACGCGGTGGCGCGATTTATCAAGGGCCTGCGCACGCCTGCATCCGCGCTGGCCCGGTGAAAATAACAGCCTTCAGCTTTTAGCCTTCAGCTTTCAGCTTGTCTGGCGGCAGGTTGAGCCGTTTCGGCTCGTGCCGGCAGGGATGGAACTGACGGCTGATAGCTGATCGCTCGCTTATAGAGGATGGAATGACGATCGAAGAATTGCGAATCCGCATCGATGAACTGGACCGCCAGCTTGTTGAATTGATCAGCGAGCGGGCCCGCGCCGCGCAGATGATTGGCCATTTGAAGGCAGCCACTTCGCTCCCGGTCTACGAACCGAATCGCGAAAAGATCATCTACGCGAACGTGCGCGCGGCCAATAAAGGGCCGCTTCCTGACATCGAGCTGACGCATATCTACGAGCGCATCATCGACGTGATGCGGGCCTTGCAGCGGAACGAGCTGGCCTCGCAGAGAAACGCCCAGCAAGAGGGCCATGGCGCGGGCGATCAAGCGCCCGGGACAGGGAAGAAGCAATGATTGTTGCCATGCAGGAAAATGCGACCGAAGAACAGATTGTCGCGGTGATTGAAGTGATGGAGGAGTCCGGTGTCGACGTTCATCGAACCACCGGCGCGATGCAAACCATTCTCGCTGCCGTGGGACCGACAGCGGGCCTTGACCTGAGCAAATTCGAAGTGCTGCCCGGTGTGCTGCAGGTGCACCGCATCAGCTCGCCCTACAAGCTGGCCGGCCGCGCGTTCCGTCCGCACGGCACGGAGATTGTATTTCCCAACGGAGCCATGATCGGCGGTGAACATGTGGCCATGATTGCCGGTCCCTGCTCGATCGAAGACCCCGAGCAGATCTTTGCCATCGCTGCGTCGGTCAGCGCGGCGGGAGGAAAATTTCTGCGCGGCGGCGCCTTCAAGCCGCGCAGCTCGCCGTATTCGTTCCAGGGCCTCGGCATTCCGGGACTCAAGCTGATGCGCGAAGCCGCGGATGCAAACGGGCTGGCCACGGTAAGCGAAGTGATGGAGATCGCGCAGATCGAGGCGATGCTGCCCTATATCGATTGCTTCCAGGTGGGCGCGCGCAATATGCAGAACTTCAACCTGTTGCGCGAGCTGGGACAGGTGCGCAAGCCGGTGCTGCTGAAGCGCGGCATCGCGGCCACGCTCGAAGAGCTGCTGCTGTCGAGCGAGTACATTCTCTCTGGCGGCAACTACGATGTAATCCTGTGCGAGCGCGGAATCCGCACCTATGAGACGGCCACGCGCAACACGATGGACATCTCGGCGATCCCGGTGCTGAAAAAACTTTCGCATCTGCCGGTGGTGGCCGATCCATCGCATGGTACGGGACGGCGCGACATGGTGGGTCCGATGGCAAAGGCCGCTGTGGCCGCCGGCGCCGATGCGCTGCTGATCGAGATTCATCCCAATGCCGACAAGTCTGTGTCCGACGCTGCGCAGACACTCTACCTCGAGGACTTCGCAAAGTTAACAGCGGAGTTGCGCGTGATCGCCCAGGCGGTGGGAAGAACCCTGTAAGATGAGCGGAGAGACGGCGGAGTTCGCGTTGTCAGCGGCGTTAGCGGAGCTAGCAATCGAACTCTGCGAACACGCGCAAAGCGCGGCTGACTCCGCTAACCCCGCTCCCGAAAGGCATCATGATCGAGCGCATCGCGATTTTAGGAACGGGCCTGCTGGGCACGTCGGCAGGCCTGGCGTTGCGCGCATCCGGATTCACCGGAGAAATTACCGGTTGGAACCGCACAACGGCAGAGGCATATCACGCCCTCTCGATGGGCGCGTTCACCAAAGTTGCCGAAGACGCGATCCACGCCGCGCGCGAAAGCGAAGTGGTGTTGCTCGCCATGCCCATCTACGCGACGCTCGATTTTATGGCGCAGCTTTGCGGCGCGCTGAGCCCCGATCATCTGGTGACTGATGTAGGCAGCACCAAGCGACTCATCGCCGAGTCGGCGGCACGTCTTTACAACAAGCCCAATCGTCCCGCATTTCTTCCCGGTCATCCCATGGCGGGCAAGGAGCGCGGCGGCGCGGCGCTGGCTGATGCCAATCTGTTTCGCGGAGCGGTTTGGCTCTTCACCGATGATCCCGCTGCGCGCCGCACAGAACGAGCGCTTGAGCTAGTGCTGCTGTGGCGGCAATGTGTGCTGGCAATGGGCGCGCGCACGCTCGATCTCGATCCCATACGGCACGACGAGCTGGTGGCGTGGGTCAGCCACCTGCCGCAGTTTGTGGCTACCGCGCTCAGCGCGCTGCTCGAAGATGAGGTGGGCGAGGCGCCCGAGTTGAAAGATGTGGGCGGCCGCGCGCTGCGCGAGATGACCCGCCTGGGCGCGAGCCCGTATTCAATGTGGCGCGACATCGCACACACCAACACCGAGCCGATCGAACAGGCCCTTCACGCGCTGGAGTTGCGGCTGGCGCATCTGCGCGAGAACCTGCGCACCCCGGCGCTGCGCAGTGAGTTTGACCAGGCTAACCGCTTCCGGCGGGAGTAGTCACGGCATTTTCTGAGTTACTGTGTCCCTTTCAGTTCGGCTGAGGGTCGACTCGACCTCCCGGCCTCCAGATATAGTGACTCAGAAAATGCACTAGAACCGGCCGATCCGTCTTGCGTGCATCGCTAAGGGTTTTGAAGATGAATCGGGATGAGCGGCTTGCCTTCGCCGACAGTGCCCATCTGCAGGCCCACCGTCGAAGCGCTCGTGGGAACGACGAACTCAATCTCACCTTCCCTGGCGCTGTGGGCCGGCACGAGTTCGTCAAGATCGCCGGCTGGAGGTAGCAACGAGCCATTCACCGAGAGGCGGAACGAGGCCGCCCAAAAGTTGGCATCGTAATCGCCATCGTTCGTCATGCGAACCTTGAGATCAAGGGCGACCTGATCCGAAGAGTAGGGGCTGACGCGCGCCGATAGCAACGTGAAGTTGGATTGCTCCGTTCGCGTCCCGGCGTTCGCAGGAATGCTCAACGGCCGGGATGCCGGGTTGGCAGCCTCCGCTTGCGCGCCGGCCGGGCCGGGGTTCCGCTCCGGCGCGGGCGCGCTGCTTTGAACCGGCGCGGGCGATGGATGGCTATGGTTGAACAGTCCCATCTGATTGAGAGCCACGAGAAGTCCTGTGATCGCCGTCAGGGCTGCGGCGCCGGCCGTCAAAAGGCCCGGCAAGGTCTGCCACCATACTTTGGATTCGGCCTTGGATTGCTGATCCTGGCTCATGCGTCCTTCTTCCGCCACTTGAACTTTGTAATTTTCGCGGCCCGTCCAGCCCGGCTCATCGCTTCCGCCGGCAACGGAACCCTTCCCGCTGCGGCGGATTGCTCAAACTTCCCCTTTCGTCCTTGCCCCCCGCCAATATAGCGCCAGCCCGATCAGAATAGAAATCGCTGTTCCAGCGAGAAGCTTGAACTCAAATCCAAGCTTGTTCGAGGAGTCGCCGGGCGGGATCAAAGAAACCACGATACCCAGAAGCACCACGAGAAATCCCAAACCTCCGGAGAGCCACACTCCGGCCATGCCGCCGGGCACGAGCACGGCGTGCTCGTTTTCCATGCGGTCTTTGCGGCCGGCGAGCTTGATGACAGCGGCGAACATGTAGAGAAATGGAATGAAGTAGAGCACGATGGCTGCGTCGATGAGAACCTGGTACGCCCCGCGCGTGGTGTCGTTGATCTGGCTCACGAGCAGAATGGCTCCCGAGAGCACGGCCTGCACGAGGATCGAGACATAGGGCGTCTTCCACTTGGGATGAATCCTGCCGAAGGCGCGCGGCAGGTAGCGATCGATGCCCACGACGAACGGCACGCGGGCGATGCCGGCCACCGTCGTGCCCACGCCGCCCACGTTGCCGGCCCCGGCCAAGAGGGCAGCAAGAATGCCGACAAAGCCGACCTTCAATGCAATCGATCCAACGGCGATTGCGCCAAAAACCCCGCTCTGCGGATCGACGTTGGCAGCGGGCAAAAGCGCCAGCACGGCAAAGGTCCCGGCGATGTACATCAGCGCGATGAGCGCGCCGGCTCCGAAGACGGCGCGTGGCAGCGTGCGGCGCGGGTCGCGCACCTCTTCGCTCATCGCCGAGACAAGCTCCAGGCCGGTGAAGGCGAAGGCAATCTGCGACCAGAAGTTCACCGTATCCCAATTCCACGTAGGCATCATGTTGGCCAGCGTGAAGTGGGTCACCGCGCTGTGATGCAGGCAGAAGATGATGGCAACCAGCACCAGCATGAGGAGCGGCAGATACGTGCCAACACCACCGGCATTCTGCAGCCATTTGCCGATATTCAGGCCCACAATGTTCATCACAACGGCGATCACCAGCATCGCCAGCGAGACAGTGAGCAGAAAAGTGCGGTCCTGCGAGAGCGCAACGCCGCGGCCACCCAGAACGTAGGCTCCCATCGAAGCGCTGGCCAGCAGCAGTCCGGGGAAATAAAAGACGGTGTAGATCCAGTAGGTCCAGCCTGCGATGAAGCCGTGAAACGGGCCGAAGGCCTCGCGCGACCAGACGTACAGGCCGCCCTCTACGGGAAAGCGCGAAGACAGCTCATTGATGACCAGCGCGCCGGGCACGAAGAAGAACAGGGCCGCCAGTACCCACAGGCTGATGGACGACGTGCCGTTATGCCCGGCAGCGGCGATCCAGCGCGGACCGAGCACGGTGGCGATGTTAAACAGCAGCACATCCCAGAAGCCCATCGCCTTACGCAATCCGGCTTTTGCATTGGCGACGTCGGGCGCGGGGATCATCATTCCTTCACCTTATATCCAAGCGTATGCGTAGATCATAAAGCGGCGGCGGGAGCGTGATGCGCGTTGAACGGCCTGCTCACTTGATCGGAGACTCCGATTCTCTTTGTTCTCGCACTGCGGCCAGCGTCTCAAAGAACCGCACTACTGCTTCGAGATCGCGCTCGGGCAGCGTCGCCAGCAGGCGGCGTGTTTCGCGCTCTACCTCTTCGTATCTGCCGGCCAGCTTGCGCAGCTTTGTGGGCACGATCTTGATGAGCAGGCTGCGGCGGTCGGCAGGATTCGGCTCGCGGCGGATGAAGCCGGCCTTCTCGAGCCGATCGAGCGCCACGGTGACGCCGCCGCTGCTCAGCCCCGTGGATGCGGCGAGCTTGCCGGGCGTCGCCGGCCCGTAGAGCTGCAGTATGTGCACCATCTGCATGTCGGTCAGGCTCATGCCTATGCTTTCGGCCGCCTGCGCGTTGAAGAAGATGCCCGCGGCAAGGAATTTGCGTATCTCCAGGACGATACGGTCGGTGGTGGTAACCGGCTCGGGGGTACGTGTTAAATCGACGGGCTCGCGCCGCGCTTTGTTTTTTTGAGCTTCCGATTTTTCTTGCACCACGCGTTCTCCTGTGCTTTACTTTGAAAGTATCTTAATTGATAAGATACTTGGAGGGAAAGAAAATTGGCTACTACTATGAAAGCATACAAGGGCATGGGCATGGAGGGCGGCATCGCCCGCTGGTATGACCGCACCACGCGCAAAGACATGCCGGAGTTTCGCGCCCTGGCTGCGCGCATCGCGGGCCTCGTTCCCCCGGCAGGCTCGGTACTGGAGGTTGCGCCCGGCCCGGGCTTCCTTTCGATCGAGATGGCACGCCGCGGGCTCAATGTGCGCGCGGTGGACATCAGCCAGACCTTCGTCGAAATCGCGACGCGCAACGCCGCAGCCGAAGGAGTGCGGGCGCGGTTTGAGCGGGGCAATGCATCGGCGCTGCCGGTTAACGACGCCAGCGTAGATTTTGTCGTGTGCCGCGCCGCGTTCAAGAACTTCAGCGAACCGGTGAAAGCCCTGGCCGAGATGCGTAGGGTATTACGGCCCGGCGGAACAGCGCTGCTGATCGACCTGCGCCGCGACGTGCGGATGTCTGAAATCAAGCGCTACATCGATGGACTGGGCGTGGGCTGGCTGAGCCGCTTGCTGATGCGCTTCACCTTCCGCAACATGCTCATCAAACGCGCCTACATGCTCGATGAAATCCGCCGCATGGCAACGGAGGCAGGCTGGCCGGAGCCGCGGATCGAAAGCTCGGGGGTTGGCTTTGAAGCGTGGATGAAGCGTTGAGCCCAAGAAGGCGCGGATCCCTATTGCACAACCACGACTTCTTTGGCCGGGTCCACGGTTTCCATGCCTTCAAATGCAGCCGCTTCCAGCAGCTGGATCGAGGACGAGACAAAGATGATCGGCGTGCCTTTGAACATATCGCGCGCCGTGAGAGCGGCGCCGAGCTGCAGAGTCTGGGGCCACCGCAGCGTGGTGCGGTCAAGTAATTGACGCGCCGACTCGAGCACTGCGGGATTCAGCGGCTGCTGCACCGTGCGCGCCGACTCCAGGCGCAACGCTTCCAGCGCAGTGAGCGCGTCGGCGTGGGCGATGTCGCCGACCCGCTCGCGCCGCCGGATGGCTGCATAGACCTCGAGCGGGGTGGCCGCGGAGATCAGCTTGCGGTTGTCCTCTACGGGCTCAAGCCGCCGTATCAGCGCATCCGTGCCGGGCTCTTGCACGAACAGCTTCACGAACGCGGTGGCTTCCAGAAAGTAGAAGCTCACTCCTCACCCCGTTCCACTTCGATCGCTTCCGCAGCCAGATCGCCTTGCACGGCGACCGGATGGAAGCGCTGCGTCTCCTCGGGGATTCCGGCCTCGGCCCGATTCAGCCGGATGGTCGTCGTGGGATAGGCAGGGGTCTTCGGATTGGCGATCTTGCTGGTCATCACCACGCCACGCTGAATGGCCTCGGCCAGCACAGCCTGGCGGGTCTCCGGGTGCTGATTCCAGCGGAACGCCTTGCGCGGCAGGAACGAATCGCGAAACCACTTGAGTGCGATGAAGGCATGGCCCCCGCGCTCGGCTTCGGCCAGGGCGGCGCACAGTTCCTTCACGCGGGCGTCCATATCGGCCGGCAGCGCGATTTCCAGCTCTTCGTCTTCGTGTTCGTGTTCGTGGCCGACGTGGTTCGATGCCGCACGGGGAACGCGGCTGGACCGCGATGGTGCTTCGCCGTCGCCGGTACGCTCGAAATAAATGCGGACCTCGTCGTCTTCCGGCGACCACGTGTCTGCTGAAGCGTTCCTTCGCTTGCTGCGCCCGTTCTCGCTACACAACTCCACGATCGCCTGGTATCCGGGAGGCGACAGAAAGCGAAGCGCTCGCGCCAGGCCCGGATCGGACGAGTACTGCAGCTCGTTCAATGCGTCTTCAATAATCTCTTCTGCGGCGGGGATGGTCAGATTACCGTTCTCTACGCTGTTCTGTGCAGCTCTTGTCGACTTCATTGCTTTCTCTCCATTACTGGTGAGCCGTGCCCGCGGGATTGGGTATAGACGTCTCCGGCCTGCAGGGATAAGACCGTGCCGCGTGCGAAGGCTCCTCCGCCTCTGCTCTAAGAAAAAACGCTTTGCAACTTGGGGGACCCAGTACCGCCTGCCCTACACCGGTTTCACAGTTGCGATATTCCGAAGCCACTGTTGCAGAGTGGAATTTCCTTAAGAAAATGCCACCTTCCGCGGTTTCAACAAGGGCACATCAACTGTGGAACCGCTCTAATGCGAGAACCCGCTTTAGTAGAGGCCCTGACTGCCGCGCCGGCGGCAGAAAATCCACATAGCCTGACGATGGCCATGTGGCGCAGGCTCACCCCCGCGCTGGTTGTTGCAATTCTTTGTTGGTTCCGTAGACCCTCGCCTCAATGGTCTAGCAAAAGGAGTCCAAAGACATTTGGTGAATCAATGTAAGACGGCCGGTGCTTTCCATAAGGCTTTTTGCTTGCAAAAGCCGCTTTTCCACTCTCTCACCGACGTGCACGGTTTCGAAAGATTCTACTGGATCGGAACTATGCGTCCACTAGTGTATCCGATATTACCCCCGCCAGCCTGTATCCACCAGCGGTTTTCAAGCAAAAAATGCCAGAGTCCAGTTGCTTACTTCAAAGGGGCAAATTCGTACAATAGATAGCATGTGCCGTTCCTTGCGGTTTTTGTGGCTCTTGCTGTTCTGTTATGCCTCTAGTGGACTATGTGCCGACGGCCCGGCGTTCGATCTCTCCGGACCGAAGGTCGACGTCCATGTCAAACGCGGCAACGTGACCCTGCCCATCTCCGAGGCGGCCAATCTGCTGCCGGGCGATCGGCTGTGGATCCATCCTGACCTGCCGCAGAGCCAGTCGACCCACTTTGTGCTGGTGGTCGCGTTCCTGCGCGGATCCACCAACCCGCCCCCGGCCGAGTGGTTCACCCGCGTAGAAACCTGGAACCCCAAGGCGCGTGAAGAGGGCGTCTTTGTCACGGTGCCGGACGAGGCGCAGCAGGCGCTCATCTTTCTGGCGCCCGAGACCGGCGGCGATTTCAATACTCTTCGCAATGCCGTGCGCGACCGTCCCGGCGCGTTTGTGCGCGCCGCCCAGGACCTGCAGACGGCGAGCTGGGAGCGGATGCGCCTGGAAGCCTACCTGGCCGACGTCAAGGTCACCTCCCAGACTGACCCTAAGTCGCTGAAAGAACGGGCGGAACTGGCGTCGCGCAGCCTGGGCATCAAGCTGAATCAGGATTGCTTTAACCGGCCCCTTGACCAGCAGGCAAGCTGCCTCTCGCAGAACTCCGAAGGCCTGGTGCTGGACAACGCCAATGCCCAGTCCCTGGTGGAGCAGCTCGCCAGCGGCTCCACGGCCGACCTGATGAACCAGCTCAGCTATTCCAGCATGGCGGGCGGAGGAGCCTACAGCCCGTACGTGGGCGCAGTGGTCGACACGGCGCGCATTCTCTCCTCCCTGCACACCGCGCATTTCCAGTACATTCCGGCGCTGGCGCTGCCTTCAACCGACACGCTCAACCTGCGGCTGAACGTGCCGCCGTCGTTCCGGAATCCGAAGTCGGTGGTCGTGGTGGCCTTGCCCCCGCTGGGTCCTCCGCGGCCCGAGCCGCTTCACCCGGTCAATCCAGCGGACAGCTTCTGCGCCTACAAGCCGGCGCTGGTTCTGCCCGCCGAGGGTGCGCCCCTGGTTTTCGCCACCCAGCTTGCGCACGATCTGAAGCTGCATATTGAGCCGGCCAGCGGACAAAAAGCGGCCCCAGTCGACCTTCCCCTGAAGGCCGAGCCCGGTCTCGGCGGACTCGTGATTGACGGAACAGTACCCTCGCTGCCGGGGGGCGAATTTACCGGCGTGGTCAGCGGTAAATGGGGATTCGACGACTGGGAGGGCCCGCGCTTTCATCTGATCGCCGCCGAGCGCGGCAAGTGGAAGCTGCTGCCGGCCGATGAGTCGGCTCTGGTGGTGGGACGCGACGACACGCTCCACTTCGAAGGGCAAAGCTCGCTTTGCGTGGCCAAAGTGGATGAGCTGGCCGAAGGCGGCACGACCCAAACGCTCACCTGGAAGTCTCCCAAGCCCGAGACACTTGAGGTCGCGATGCCGCTGAAGAACGCCGCTCCGGGCATGGTGGACGTGGCGATTTATCAGTACGGGCTGAACCAGCCGGACCAGATGAAGATGACGGCCTACGCCATCGCGGCTTCACTCGACGGCCTCACGCTTTCGGCCGGTGACAAGCAGGCCCTGCTGAAGGGCACGCGGCTTGACCAGGTGGCCAAGGCGCGCATTGGCAATGTCGACCTGACGCCCGCTGGGCTGGCGCATGTGAACGATCTGGATCAGCTGCTGATGGACGCGGCCGGCTCAACGGCTAATCTGACGCCGGGCCAGGAATATATGGCCCGCGTGGAGTTGAAGGACGGCCGCGAGCTGAAGGCTCCGGCAACCGTCACTCCGCCGCGCCCCGAAATCGCGCTGCTAAGCAAGGGCGTGCAGGATGCCACCGCCACGACCCCCTCGCCCGTGCAATTCGGCAGCCCGGACGACCTGCCGGTCAACGGACGGCTGGTCTTCTTCCTCAAATCCAGTCTGCCGGCGGTCTTTCCCCGCGATGAGAAGGTCGAGGTTGCTGCGTCCGACTCCAGCTTCCACACCACGCTGAATCTGAGCGACGGCAGCCTGATGCTCGAAGATTCGAAGACTGCCGTGGCGACCGTTGAGCCGCTCACCCGCTTCGGGACCTCGGCCTTTGGTCCCATCCGCGTGCGGGCCATCGCCGCCAATGGCGAGGCGGGCGACTGGCTGTCGCTGGGAACCCTGGTGCGGCTGCCTGGATTCAATGAGTTGAAGTGCCCGCGCTCGGCCTCAAAGCCTTGTGTGCTGACGGGAAGCAATCTTTTTCTGGCGGACGCAATTGCTTCGACCCCCGATTTCGACAATCCTACCGAGGTACCGGCGGAATTCACGGGGACGCAGCTGATTGTTCCTCATCCCGCCGGTGGTGTGCTGTACCTGAAGCTGCGCGATGACCCCGCCACGGTCCAGACGCTCACGCTGCCGATAACGCCGGTCTCGCTGCCCGCAGAAGCTGCGGCCATCAAGGCTCAGCCGGGAGTCACGCCGGCCCCGGCGTCGATGCAGACGCCTGCCACGGCCGGACCGGCTTCTGACTCCTCCCAGGCCGCGCCTTCGGAGAGCAGTAAGACGAAGGCGCAATCGGCGTCTCCATCTGCGCCCTCTTCCACAGCTCCGGCCTCCAGCTCTGGGACGGCCCCGGCTGCGGCGCCGTCGAAATCAAGCGCGTCACCGGCTACCGCTCAGCCTGCTCCTCCTCAGGCGACCTCCACCATTACGGCGGCGACGAAGCCCGCTGAGTAAGTGGCGGAAGCGAGCGGAGAATCTCCTGAGAGAACACACCGGGCGCAAAAACGAAGCGGAGGTCCCATGCAGGAGACCTCCGCGCGGAATTTTCAAAAAATCCCCAGGACGCTTGCGCAGTTAGAAAATGCCCACCCGCAACCCGGCGCTGACGCCCACCGAGGACATCGAGCCGAAGGTGAACTGCGGCCAGTCCTGATACTCAACGTCGGCCACGCGGACGTGGATGCGATGCGTCCAGTGGTAGTCCAGGCCACCGCCGCCTGTAACGACCAGATACCGCCCGGTTGCATAGCCGAACGGGAAGTTAAAGTCGCCGAACCCGATCAGCCCCTTCGCATAAGGTTGAAACCGGCCAAAATCCATGTGGTAACGGAGACCGGCCGAGTAGGTCTCCACGTGCACCTTCTGGGTCTGGTGAAGCTCAAGCCAGCGTCCCTCGGCTTCGATGCCCAGCCTCCGGCTGGTGTTCAGGTCAACAAACGCACTGCCGCCGGCGAGCTTCCGCGCGCCGTACTGCAGATAGTAGCCGGAGGCCGTTGCGCCGGCCGAAAGCTTGAATCCGCCGGCGACCGCGGAAGGCAGCACCTGTGCCCGCGCGGTCGCCGCCGTTCCCAGGCAGACGATCAGTGCCGCCGCGGCAAGCGCCGCAGCCTGCTTCCACGCCAATCTCGACGCCGTTTGGGACCCCATCCGGAGCCCTTTCTGAACCCGTTTCGTAAAGCCGAAAAGTATCTTCATCGCTCTCCTGCGCGGGGTTATTTCCCAAGTTTCGATTCTATTTGGTGATGGTTAGTGAAATGTTCTGGTAATGGATCACGTTGCTGTTGGTGCCGGTTCCGGTGACCTGGATGACGTAGGTGCCGGGCGCCGCCGAGCTGGAGCTGTAGCCACTGCATCCGGTGGCCAGCATTGCGCCCGCCGAAAGTGCGATGAGCAGCACCAGCGTGAGCACGCCCATGGTCCGCTTGCGCAACCGCCAGAAGAGCCAGCCAAAGAACGCGCTGATGGGCAGGAACAGGCCGGCCATCGAGAGGCCGCCAGTCTTTCCGCCGCTCTTGCCGCCGCGGCTGTTCATCGCCGTGGTGCCGCCGCCGATCGGCGTGTTGGTGTCGATGCTCAGTTGCGCTGTGGCCGTGCCGTTCGCCGCTAGGTTGACGGAATCACTCGAGAAGGTGCAGGTGACGCCGGCCGGCAGCGAGGCGCAACCCAAACCAATCGTGTCGGTAAACCCTCCCTCGGAGGTGAGATTCACCGTCAGCGGGACATTCTGTGAAGTCTTTAGAGATACACTGGTCGGCGTCACCGCGAGCTTGAAGTCGATCGGGTTGGTGCTGACGGAGACGGGCGCCGAAGTGGACGGGCTGTGCAGTGTGTCTCCGCTGTACGCCGCGACGATCGAATAGTTTCCGGTAGCCAGCGTGGGCGTCAGAATCAAGACGCCGTTGGTGTCCAGAGTGCCGGACCCGATGGTGGTGCCCCCGCTGGTGAAGGTGACGGTGCCGGTAGGCGTGGGCCCTGATCCGGATGTGCCGATCACCACCGCCGTCAGGATGGTTTGCGGATTGGAGCCGGCGGTTGTAGAGGCGGTGAGATCTGTGGTGGTCGCGATCAGGTTGACCGTAAGGCTGATCGCGGCGGTAATGGAAGGCGCATTGTTGACGTCGCCGCTGTAGCTCGCCGTGACCGAATAGGCCCCGGCCGCCAGCGTGGAAGTGGTGAACGTGGCGACGGCCTTCGCGTTAAGAGTTGCCGTGCCCAGCAGGGTAGAGCCGTTGAAGAACGAGACCGTACCAGTGGGCACCGTACCGTTGCCGGTCACCGTTGCCGTGAAGGTCACCGGCGCAACGACCTGCGCCGGGTTCGGAACGATGGTGAACGCCGTGGTTGTGGTGCCGAGCTTGACCGTGAGTGGCAGCGGAGCCGAGGCGCTGCCGGCGTCATTCGTGTCGCCACTATAGGTCGCCACGATCTGGTAGGCTCCGGCGGCCAGCACCGGGTTGATGGTTGCGATTCCATTGACTAGGGTCGAGCTGCCCAGCGCCGTAGTGCCGGAGGTAAAGGTGACGGTGCCTGTGGGCGTGCCCGCACCGGCCGTAATGGTGACGGTCGCGGTGAGAGCGACTCCCACCCCCGCGATACCGGGATTCGGCGTCGCGGTCAACGCGACGGCGGTCTGCGCCTGGTTGACAACCTGGTTGAGCGCTGCAGCAGTCGTGCCGGGACTGTTGTCGTTGTCGCCGCCGTAGGTCACTGTGATGGGGTGCGTACCCACTGCCAGCGTGGCAATGGTGAAAGTCGCCGTGCTGACGCCGGGAGTCGCGGTTGCTGTCAGCGTGCCGGTGCCGATCTGCACGCCGTTATCGAGGAAGGCAACCGTGCCGGTGGAAGCGATGGGCATAGCCGGAGGAACGGACGCTGACAGAATCGTTGCCGTGAAGGTGACACCCGACCCATAATTCGACGGGTTCAGCGACGAGGTGACCGTAACGGTGGTCTGGGCCTGCACATCCTGATTCAGCACGTCGGAGGTGCTGCCAATGATTTCTCTTGAAGAGTCTCCGCTGTAGACCGCGACGATCTGATGCACGCCAACAGTCAACGTACTGGTGGTGAAGTTGGCTGTGGTGGAATTCAACGCGACCGTGCCGAGCGTCACGGTAGGCATGGTGGTGACATCGATGAACGTCACGGTGCCGGTGTTGGGCGTGACGTTACCGCCGCCGGAGATACTCACTTTGGCAGTAAGGGTGAGAGGATTCCCCAGTAGTGACGGTTGAGCGCCTGAGCTTGAGGTAAGCGTGGTCGTTGTCTTCTCATTCACCGTCTGGATGAGCGGAGCGACGCCGTAGTCGGTGGAGGTGCTGGAGAGATGGCCGTTGGTGTCGTCGGTGTAAGATGCCACGAGCGAATGTAGCCCGACGGCGAGCGATGAGGTGCTGAATGTTGCCATGCCCGACCCGTTCACCGTCAGCCCCGTTGCGATAACGTTCGTGGCTCCGTTGAAGGTGTCGGCGATACTCACCGATCCGTTAAGGGCTCCGGTTCCGGTGCCAGTGGTGATCGTCACGGTGAACGTGACATTCTGAGCAAAGTCGGAGGGATTCTGGCTCGACGTGACCGTCGTAGTGGTCGAGTTGGGAGCGAGCGCAATGCCGACCATCTCGATATCGAGCGGCGAGTTGACCGTGGCGCCGGTCACGTTGATGTTCGTGACCAACGGATTACTCGTCACAGTCGGTGCGAAGACCGCTCCCACGATGCAATCACTGTCAGCAATCAAAGCCGTAGTCACGACGCAGGTTGTGGTGGGCGCATCGAGCTGTGCATTGGCCACGACAGTTGCAGTGGAATTGAATGAAAGGTTGCCATCATTCTCAACCGTCACTGGAACAGGCTTGGACAACGTGCCCTGCCGGACCGGCGTGGTGTAGTTAACGACCGTTAGGTTCGCCTGGATCTGGCGCACCATCATATCGAGCGAGTCGGCGATATAAAGATTGCCGCTGCCATCGAGCGTGATGCCGATCGGCGCATAGAGCGCGACCGGAAAGAACAGCAGGTTGGTGCTGTTGTAGTAGGTTCCCACACCGTCTTTGGCAAGAGTCGAGATGCTACCAGTGCCGGCATTCACCTTGCGGATCGCATTGTTCTGCGTGTCCGCGATATAGACGTTGCCGGCCGCATCCACCGCGACGCCCGACGGATCCCATAGCTCGGCGCTTGTGGCGGCCGCTCCATCGCCGCTGTCTCCCGCGTTGCCGGTTCCTGCAAAGGTGGCAATCGTGCTGGCCGGGGTGATGGCGCCGCTCACGGCCTTCACTTCGCGCACGCGGTTGTTACCCGAGTCTGCGATGTACAGATTGCCGGAGGCATCGAAGGCCACGGCGTACGGTGCATTGAGCTCAGCAGTGATCGCGGTGACGCCGTCGCCGTTGTATCCCGCCGTTCCGGTGCCCGCCACGGTGTTGATGATGCCGGTAGACAACGCGACTTCGCGGACGCGGGCGTCGGCGGCATCGGCGATATAGAGATTGCCGTTCACGTCCAGCGCGACGCCTTCGGGCTGATTCAATGTGGCCTGCAGCGCAGGACAGCCGTCGCCTGCCGTGTCGGTAGCTCCGCCGCAAACAGTGGTCGCTCCACCCGCAACCAGGACGATGTTCCCCGTTGCCGCGACAATCTCGCGCACTTCGTTGTTACCGGTGTCGGCAATGTAAAGGTTGCCCGCGCCATCGATGGCGATACCGCCGGGGTTGTCGAGCAATGCAGCGGACGCGGGGCCGTTGTTGCCTGTGGCTCCGGCCGTGCCGTTGCCGGCGATTGTGTTGATGATGCCGGCAGCGGTGCAACCTGCGCTGGTTCCGGCAATCGTGCCGCTGTTCGTGGCAGCGCAGACCATGCGGATGCGGTGGTGTGCGCTGTCGGCGATATAGAGATTGCCCGCGCCATCGAGCGCCACTGCGGAAGGTAGATAGAGCTCGGCAGTTGTGGCCGGCCCACCGTCACCTAACGTGCCGGAGAAGTTCCCGTTGCCCGCGATCGTATTTTCGTTCCCCGGAACAACCACACCAAGTGAACCACTGCCGGTGCCCTGGAGATACGTCACGCCCAATACGTTTGAGCCGACATCCAGCAAGACCACTGCGCCAATTCGCAGCCCCGGAGCGGCAGGCGTAAACGTCACGTTCTCGGTACATGTGCCGTTGACCGCCAGTGTGGCGGTAGTGCAAGTCGAACCAGCAAGCACTTTCGCGAAGTCCGCTCCGATTGCGCCGGCCGTCAGAACTTCGACATTGCTCACTGTGCCCGCGGTCGTCGCCGTGACCGTGACACTCTGCGAGGCGGACGTAGTGGCAACGACCGTCAAAGGAAACGTAGACTGCGCATGCGCACCCGCCCCCGCGCACAACAGCGCCGCCAGCACCGCCACGCCGCTCAGCCTGTTTTTTCTCGTTTTGAACTGCTGCGATGAGGTCTGGCTTGTGTCTTCTTGGGGAACAATCAGGACAGATCCGCGGCTCATGTGCAACTCCGTCTGCAATCTTCTGGCTAACACTTTCCCAGGAAGGCATACGGCCGCATACCACTCGCGACCGGCCAGCCGGGGGAAGCTGCCGATTCGTGCGCAAGGCGCCGGACACACCGCTAGTTAGTCCGGCAAATCTATGCGAGGTTACTCATGTTTGCACACCAGATTACTCCGAAGATAGAGAAATCCGCCAGAGATGACCCGAAAGATGTACCGGAAAGGCAATTTTTAACACGAGTTACCGTTGGACACTGCTCCGGCGCACTAATCCGGAACCGGCGACTCGCTGGGCCAAAGCCATTCACTGCGAGACTTGCCGGCGGACGAAGGAGAGCCGATGGTTGACGAGGGATTTGACTGCAAAATCGATTCCGCGATCCACGCCGCTCTCCTTGAGGGAAAGCGCTCGCGCGGCCGAAGAGCGCCGCAGGCAGGAGTTAGGGTATTCTAGAGGAGCGCGCCCGTAGCTCAGCTGGATAGAGCGAATGCCTCCGGAGCATTAGGTCGGGAGTTCGAATCTCTCCGGGCGCACCATTCTTCCCCACCTCATTGAATCCGCCTCAGCAACAAGCCAGAATCAGCTACTCCCTGTTCCCTATTCCCTGTTCCCTGCCTTTCTTCAGCTCTTCCATCACGGACTGAATCAGCGTCTTGGCGCCTTCCATGCCTCCCAACACCGCCTGCAGATCGAGCGCGGGCTTGGAGGGATTGCGGCTTGAGGTGCAGTAGACTCCGTGCTGGCCCACCAGGATCAGCGAGTCGGTGAGCAGGTCGAGCGCAACGGCCAGGCGGCCGCGCTCCAGGCCCATCATGAACTCGTGCCGCTCCAGCTCCGTACGCTTCTCGTCGAATACATTCATGATTCCAGCGTATCGGAAATGGCCGGCTGCTGATCACACGCTCATCATCGCGGAGCGCTGAGCATACGGTTCAGATCTTCAGGTTCTTCATGTACTCGGCGTCCTGCTTGAGCTCTTCGATGGGATCGATGTCAAACTGCTCCTGCTCGACGAAGTAATACTTCGTTTTCGTGGCGGCGCGCAGAATGGGCGCGTAGTCGATGTTGCCCTTGCCCAGAACCGGCATGTGGATTTTGCCGTCGGCCTGGCGCACCATGTCTTTGATGTGCAGCAGTGGGAAGCGCTCGGGCGTCTTGGAAAGATAATCGACCGGATTGTGCCCGGACGCCCACACCCAGCCGCAGTCCATCTCGAAGACCACTACCTTGGGATCGCATTGCTTCAGCAGCTCGTCATACACCAGCACGCCGTCGATGGTGGCGAACTCAGGCGTGTGGTTGTGCACGCCGAAGGTCATGCCGGCGGCCTTCACTTTTTCTCCAATGCGGTTGAATTCGCCGGCGATCCAGTGCCAGTCGTCCAGCGTCGGCTCGCCATGTACGGAGGCGTCGCGATGCATTCCTCCCGAAGAAGAGCAGACGATGTACTCGAGGCCGAGCGTCTTCGCAAAATCGATGATCGAATCCAGCTGCGATTCGAGCAGCGCCAGGGTGTAATGCGCGCTGACGCACCGAAGACCGGCCGCATCCATCGATTTGCGAACCTCGGGCGCGGTGTGATCGAAGTAGCCGGCCGCTTCAACAACGGTGTAGCCGGCAGCGCGCACCTGGTGCAGCGTGCCGTCATAGTCTTTCGGCAGTAGATTGCGCACCGAGTAAAGCTCCAGTCCTACCGGCAGATGCAATGTGCGCGCCGCCAGGGGATGAGCATCGACACACGCGGCAGCCGCAATGGCTCCGGTGGCTTTCAAAAAACTTCTGCGCGAAGCAAGGCCCATGTGTGCTCCTCTTTTGATGTTTGATCGTTACGCATCGATCGTCCGCGATTCTCGACACTGTGGCGGCGAGTTCCTGAAACGAGGATCATTCTCGCTCGCGGCCCTGCAAGCTGTCCAATCCGCGCGGGATATTCTCGCAATGCGAATGTGCCGGGCCCAAAATGATCGGCGTGATGAAGCCGACAGTTGACAGAAGAACAAGCTCGAAGCAGGAGCGCCTGGTGGCCTGCCATCGCCGTGGGACAATAGAAACAGCGCCTGTCATGAGCACTCCAGAGATCACAAACGCCGCATCGGATGTAGAGGTAACGAAAGAGACCCCTCAGCCCAATCCGAGTCCTGAGCCCGACCCTAATCCCAAGCCTATTGGCGACCCTCCTGCCGAACCCTCACAGCCGCCGGTCGAAGAGCCTCCCGCCGAGCCGCAAGAGTCCTTCGCCGACGCGCTGAGCGCCTTTGAGCGCAGCCACACGCACAAGGACAACTCCGGCCGCAAGCAGCTCGAAGGGACGGTCGTGTCGGTCTCCGCCGACCAGGTTTTTCTTGATATCGGCTACAAGATGGAAGGGGTGTTGCCGCGCTCGGCTTTTGAGAACAACGCCGAGGGCGTAAAGCGCGGGGACGTGTTTCCGGTGTCGATCCGCGGGCGCAACGAGGAGGGCTATTACGATCTCTCGCGCTTCCGGGTGGCGCAGCCGCGCGACTGGTCGGCGCTGGAACGAGCCTTTGCGGAGAAGATTGCGGTGGCCGGAACCGTTACCGCGGCGGTGAAAGGCGGGCTCTCGGTAGACGTCGGTGTGCGCGCCTTTATGCCCGCCTCGCGCAGTGGCGCTCGCGACGCAGCGGAGCTGGAGGCGCTGGTGGGTACTGAAATCACCTGTCGCATCACCAAGCTCGATGTAGCCGACGAAAATGTGGTCGTCGACCGGCGCGTGGTGCTGGAAGAGCAGGCGCGCGGCCTGCTTGCCGAACGGCGCGCCGCTTTGCAGGAAGGCGACATCGTGACCGGCAAAGTGCGCACCCTCATGCCCTACGGAGCGTTTGTTGACATTGGTGGTCTGGATGGGCTGCTGCATGTGAGCGACATCTCCCGCGCACGCATCGCGAAACCGGAAGATGTGCTCAGCGTCGGGCAGGAGTTGCGGCTGCGCGTGCTGAAGATCGATCCGGAGACGAACAAGATCTCGCTCGGCCTCAAACAGCTCGAAGCCGATCCGTGGGAGAGCGCGCCTGAGCGCTATGCCGTTGGGCAGCGTGTGACGGGTACGGTAACGCGGCTTACGGATTTCGGAGCCTTCGTCGAGATCGAGGCCGGGCTTGAAGGCCTGATCCATATTTCAGAGATGTCCTGGGCCAAAAAGGTGCGGCACCCCTCCGATCTGCTCAAGGCGGGCGAGCGCGTTGACGCGGTCATTCTTTCGGTGAAACCACCCACTGCATCGGAGCCGGGGCGCATTGCGCTCGGCCTCAAGCAGACGCTGGCTGATCCATGGGTCGAGGTGCAGAAGAACTTTCCCGTCGGCTCGCAGGTCGAGGGCCCGGTGACCAAGATGATGAACTTCGGGGCATTTGTGGAGATTGCCGAAGGCGTGGAAGGGCTGGTGCACATCAGCGAGATCGCGGTCGGCCGGCGGCTCAATCATCCTTCCGAAGTGTTGCACGCGGGCCAGCGCGTGCAGGCGCTGGTGCTGGCGATCGACGCGGAAAAGCGGCAAATCAAACTGTCGATGAAGCAGCTCGTCCCTACGGGACTCGACGAATATCTGGCCGAGCACAAGGTGGGCGATCTGGTTTCAGGCCGCGTGGTTGCGATCGCAGCCGCGGGCGTTGACGTTGAGCTTGGCGAGGGCATCCGCGCGAAGTGCCGGGCGCCGAAAGATGCAGCAGACGCACCCTTCACGCCGCCCATTCCGTCGGGAGGTGCGCCTGATCTCTCCCAGCTCTCGTCGATGCTCAAGGCACGCTGGAAGGGCAGTGCGCCCACGGCTGAGACCAAACAGAATCCACTCGCCGAAGGCCAGATCCGCAGTTTCAAAATCGTGAAGCTGGATGCGGCGGCCAAGAAGATCGAGGTCGAGCTCGCGTAGACGCTATTCTTCGCCAGCCCACTGAATGCGCGCGAAGATCTTCCGCAACCGCGCGCCCTTTTGCGGATTGAGCATCTCGGCGAAGGCGACGCGCCCGCAGAGATGCTGGCGGAATGCGGGGTGCTGTTCGCGATTCTGGCTTTCGGGGCCGTGGACTACACAATTCGTAAGCGTGGCCTTCAAACGGTCGAAGTCCGCACGCACCACGTTGACATGCTCGTTGGTCACGACGCCCGCCAGATACTGCCGCACGCCCTGGCGCATGATGCGCGTTTTGCGATGGTGCACCTCAAATCCCTCTTCGAGCACGATGGCGGCTACGTGCGCCGCAAAACGTTCTACATGCTTCTCGAAGCCTCCGTCTCCGGAGAACGCGAGATCGTCCGCATAGCGCGTGTAGATCGCGCCCGCAGCCCGCGCAAGCCCGTTCAGCCGGCGGTCCAGGCGATGTGCGCAGAGGTTCGCGAGGGCCGGAGAGGTTGGCGCTCCTTGCGGCAGATGGGGCCAGGAGTAGCGCTGTCGCATTTCATGCAGTGCAAGAGGGTCGACCGCCGTCGTGGAACAGTTCCAAAGACCGCGCGGCACAGCGTTCGTACACAGTCCGCCCAGCAGGTCGGCAACGCGCTCCGGATAGCCTGCGGTACGAAACAGGGCCTGCACGCGGCCGCTGCGCAGTGATGGGAAAAATTCCCGTAAGTCCATGCGCAAAACTACGCGGCGGCCTGCATGCGGAGCGGCGAATGTCTTGATGGAGCGGCCGATTACGAATCCATGTGCGGCAGGATGCGGAGGAATGCGTTCAACAATATCGGTGAGAATCTTGCGCTGTACTTTTTTGAGCCGCGGCTTGGGTGCTTCGATCAGCCGAGCGCTGCCCGAATCTTTCGCGAGCACGCGATAGAAGTAGTGCTGGATTTTTTGCTCATTGCTCCTCGCCAACAGCCGCTTCAGATCTGCGAACCATTCGAGCTCGCTCGCGCTGAGTCCGAGCCACGTGGCAAGTTCTCCTTTCGATTCAATTACAGGAACCTTCCAGTGCCCAGCCTTCGGAGCAGGCAGCATTTGTTGCTGCACAGCGAACCGATCTCTGATCTGGAGTGTATTGCCCGATCTGGCCTGCGCGCCGCGCAAGCCTTTATCTTTGGCTAGGAACTCAACAACCTTGTGCAGGCGCGGCCGCGTGCCTAGAGCGAATTGCTCTACATAGCGCTGCGCCATTGGCTGAATCCAACGCCACTCGCGGCCGAGCGTTTTGTACATGCGCCCCGTGATTGCGACTACACTTGCCTCGCCGGCAAGAATTGAGTGGGCCAGCACGTTGAGCAAGGTCGGATTGGCATGTTTGTGCGGCAGCGGAGTGTTCCAACGAGTCACGTCTTGCGTGACCTGCTCTGCGCAGTCGCGCAGATCCGGTCATGCGCTGCTTTGCCAGGTTATTCGCGTTCCCCTGGGGTGTCCCCAGAGAGGCCGAAACCGAGCCGCGAGGGTTCGGTGCCGTCCGGGCTTGGAGCATTCCGCCGCCAGCCAGATCATCTTAACGCGTGTATCGTGCTTCAACAGTCCATATGCTCGATTTTTATAAATAGGTTTCGTCGATATAGCACCAGCGCCAGTCTTCGCCGCGTTCGGCGGACTGGATGAGCGGATGCTGCGTCTCGTGGAAGTGGGCGCGGGCATGGCGGTTCGGCGAAGAATCGCAACAGCCCACGTGACCGCACTCCAGGCACATGCGCAGGTGTACCCACTTATCGCCGGTCTTCAGGCACTCCTCGCAACCCTTGGTGCGCGGCTTCACCTTCTTTGCGTGCTCCGCAACGTGCGTGCATTTCGCTGCCATAGATGCCTCCTTCGCCTTCCGATGCGCCTAACGGTCAGTCGGCCCAACTTTTTGCTCGTTCCACGGCCTTAGACCAGAGGGCGCGGCGTTCCTTGCGTTCCTGCGCTTCGATTCTCGGCACAAAGCGCTCGTCGCTGTGGCGTTTGGCGCGCAGCTCCTCCGGGCTGGCCCAGAAGCCGGTAGCAAGTCCGGCGAGATAGGCCGCGCCCAGCGCCGTGGTCTCCGTCACCTGCGGACGTACGACGGGCACGCCGAGCACGTCGGCCTGGATCTGCATGAGCAGGTCATTCACGGCGGCGCCGCCGTCGACGCGCAGCGCATCCAGCGGTGTCGCGGCCTCGCTCTCCACTGCATCGAGCACATCGGCAACCTGAAAGGCGATGGCTTCGAGTGCAGCACGCGCGATATGTCCCGGTCTTGTCCCGCGCCCGAGACCGATGATGGTGCCGCGCGCATGCGGATCCCAATGCGGCGCGCCCATGCCGACAAATGCCGGTACAAAGACGACGCCTCCCGTATCGGGAACGCTGGCGGCCAGCGCCTCGACATCTCCCGAGGCGCCGATGAGCTTGAGATTGTCGCGCAGCCATTGGACCACGGCGCCGCCGATGAAGATGCTGCCTTCAAGCGCATATTCAAGTCGCCGCCGCGCGCTGGCCGCCAGCGTAGTAATCAGACGGTGCTTGGAGCGCACGAACTCTGTACCAACGTGCTGCAGCAGAAAACAGCCGGTGCCATAGGTGTTTTTGGCCTCGCCCGCCTGCCAGCACAACTGGCCGAAGAGCGCGGCTTGCTGATCGCCCGCGATTCCTGCGATGGGGATTCCTGCGAGCCCAAGCGACGTTGTCACTTCGCCCACACGCTCGCTGGACCAGACCACCTGCGGCAGCATGCTCTCGGGGATGCCGAAGACGGCGAGCAGCTCCTTGTCCCACTCGCCTTTGACGATGTTGTAGAGCAGCGTGCGCGAGGCGTTGGTCACGTCGGTCACGTGCTTCTGGCCGCTGGTCAGATGCCAGATGAGCCAGCTGTCGACCGTGCCGAAAGCCAGCTCGCCGCGTTGGGCCTGCGCCCGAGCGCCCTCCACGTTGTCCAGAATCCATTTCACTTTCGTGGCCGAAAAATAGGGATCGAGAACCAGGCCTGTCTTTGCGGAGATCGTATCGCCGAGGCCTCGCTCTTCAAGCTCTTTGCAGATCGGGGCCGTGCGGCGGTCCTGCCATACGATGGCGGGATGAATGGGCTTGCCGGTAGAGCGCTCCCACACGATGGCGGTTTCGCGCTGATTGGTGATGCCGATGGCGGCTATATCGCGGGGCCGCGCGCCGGTGGTGCCGAGCACTTCAACGGCGCAGCTCATCTGGCTGGTGAGGATCTCCATGGGATCGTGCTCCACCCAGCCGGCCTCCGGATAATACTGCTGGAACTCGTGCTGTGCCGTGGCTGCGAGGGTGCCGTCATCGTCAAACAGGATCGCCCGGGAGCTTGTGGTGCCCTGGTCCAGCGCCAGAATGTATGCCATGCGTGCCTTCCGCCTCTCGGGAACCAGTCAAACATGCGGGACGGCGTAGGGGCAAGGAAGGTTGCTCGATTTCCCAAAAGAGGAGAAAGGGGTTATTGTTAAGAAAAATCCACCCTAAAATGCCGTGTGCGTCGTGTAACCGGGCTATGCACTCTTCACAGGACTGAAATGAAGTTTCCCAGCGCCTCAGTCATCGAGCGCTTGCCTTGGCCGGTCCGCGCATTGCTAGGATGTGCATCCGCCGTCGCGGCTATTCTGCTCACTCACGCGATCGCACCTTTGCGCTCGTTTCCCTTGCTGCTGGCGCTGCCGACGGTGGTGCTGAACTGCTGGTTCTTCGGCATGGTGGGAGGCGTGGCGTGCGCCCTGGCAGACGCCTTCCTCGTCGACGCGTTCCTGACCCAGGCGCAGTTTCACTTTTCCCTTGGAAGCGCTGCCCCCGAATCGTTGCGCCTCGCGGTGTTTCTGAGCGTTTCCATTCTGCTGGGCTGGATCGTCCGGCGTCTGGCGCAACAACGCGCACTTCTCGATAACCAGGACCTGCAGCAGCGGCTCGCGCTGGCCCATACTGAGCGGCAGGTTGCGCAGGAGCGCGCCCGCGTGAGCGAGGAGTTGCGCGACCGCGATACGCTGCTGCGCGTGGCCCTGCGTGCGAACGGCATGGGGGTGTGGCTCTGGGATGTCAAACGGGGCGCCGTCCAATGGTCCGATGAGATGTTCCGCATGGCCGGCCTGGAACCGGGCTCTGAAGAGCCTTCTTTCGAGGCGTGGACGCGCAGGATTCATCCCGACGATGCGCAGCGCGTGGCAGAAGCGAGACAGCAGACGGTAGAAACCGGCAAAGACTACACGGAACGGTATCGGATTGTGTGGCCCGACGGCTCCATCCACTGGCTGGAATCGCAGGGAACGTGCCAGTTCGATGAGGAAGGCCGGGTGACGCGGGTTCACGGCGTGTTGTGGGACGTGACCGACCGCAAACGCACCGAAGAGGCGATGCTGCGGGCGGAAAAGCTCGCGGTCGCCGGGCGGCTGGCGGCCTCTGTCGCGCACGAGATCAACAATCCGCTCGAAGCGGTCGGCAACCTGCTCTATCTCGTTTCGCTCTCAGACACAATGGAGGCTGCGCAGGAGCACGCTGAGATGGCGCTTAACCAGCTGATGCGGGTTTCGCAGATCACGCAGCAGATGCTCAAGTTCCATCGCCAGACCGGAGCACCACAGGAGACGCGGCTTTCTGACATCGTCGCCTCGGTTCTTGCTCTGTTTCACGCCCGTCTGCAGGCGGGTCGCATTCACTCCGATCTGCGCGTCAAAAGCGAGAAGAGCGTGGCCTGCATGCCCAGCGAAGTGCAGCAGATCTTCGCCAACCTGGTTGCCAACGCGATCGATGCTCTCCCGGAAGAGGGGCGGCTGGTGATCAAGGTGCGCTGCTCGCTCGACTGGCGCGACTATCACACCGCCGGTGTGCGCGTCACGTTCTCCGACTCCGGGACGGGCATGGAACGGGCGGCGATGCGCCATATCTTCGAGCCGTTCTTCACCACCAAGACCGAAACCGGTACCGGGCTCGGTATGTGGGTTGTGGCGCAGCTGGTCGATCGCCATCGCGGCCACGTGCGGCCGTGGAGCACGCGGCGAGCAGGACGCAGCGGCACAGCGGTATCGGTCTTCCTGCCCTGCCGGACGAATCTGGACTCCGACGAACGCGAAGACGAGAAGGATGCACCCTATGGCGAGCCGATCCTGCGCGCGGAAGGCGTCAGCTTCTTGACGACGAACTCCTGAAATAGATTCTGCACGGCGCCTTCGACGAGCTCGACGCCCGCGTTTTCAAAGGTCAGGCCCACCCCGCTGCGGTCGCTGCTGGGATAGTAGAGATTCGAGATTGCGCCCGCTCCTAACGCGCCAAGAATTCCCGAATAGCTGAACTGCCAGCGCATGTTGTCGCCCTTGCAGATCACCGCGGTCGCGAGCGCATACCGTGTGCGCTGCCACACGGTGCCGGTTCCCTTGTAGAAATACCGCGGGTCTTGTTTGAAGAGAGCGGGTAGAACGGCTCCGCCGAGCTCAGTGCTGACAATGGTATCTGCGGAGTTCGCGCCAAAGCGCTTGGCATACCCCTGGGCGCCCTGGCCGTAGCCGGCGACGGTATTGTTGGCCTGTTCTACCCCGGCAAAGATTCCGTTGAAGACCCACTGAACGGGGTCCATCTCCGACTTCCACGCCAGCGAGTACTTTTGCCGTGCGGTGAGCGGAGCCGGATCTTTTTCATAGGTCACGTAGAAGTTCGGCACAACGCCCAGCACGCGCTGCTTTTCTTCCATATGGATCTGCTCTTCCGCAATCTCTTCCTGCTGTGCTGCGGAGACACGCACTTCTGTTGTGGCCGCGGCTATGGCGAGCTCGATTGCAGGCGCATCGAAGGTCTGGCCGGACTGAAGCACGCCTGAAAGCGTCTGGGGCGAGAATCCATCGGAAGAAACCGTGAGCGTGAATAAGCCCGCCGGCACGTTGAGGAAGGTGAACTCGCCCTCGCCGTTCGTTACCTGGAGGCGCGGCGGCTGCGCGCTGGGAAGCGCAAGCGCCACGCGGACGCCTTCATACACCTCGCCGTCTTTGCCCGTAACCACGCCCTGGATGATGCCCGTCGACGCTGCGCTGGGATCCGGGTCTGCAGGCTTCTCGCTGGCAGTTTGTGCTAAGGCTGATGACGCAAGAATCAGAAAAAGGGCCGCAAAACCCCACGAGCGCCTGTAGATCCACCCACGCCAGCGCGGAACACTGCTCAGAATTTCATAGCCAATGGTCAGGTGCGTTCCTCGGTCCTGCGGGGATAAGGATCCCGGCGCACACGTTCCTTTTTCGAGTTAGACGAGGGCCTGGGTGAGGAAGTTGAGCGCAGACGAGAAACCTGCGCCCAAATCTGTTAATTTATTTCGCCGATATAGACGCCGAACGGAGCCAGTTCGATGTGATCGAGCGAAACGGCGTCTTTGCCGCCAGGGGATTTCAGGAGTGTTTTGAGATGCCCGGCATTGAGACCCGAGCCACCGGATGCGAGATTCACGGTTTGCGGATCTGCAGTGAAGTTCGCGCTCACCACCACCTGCGGCGCACCCGGCGCCTGCCGCACCCAGCTCAGTACTTTGTTGTTGCCGGCGTCCAGCAGCACATTGGAACCATGCGTAAAGGCCGGCACTGTTTTCTTCAGCCGGATCAGGCTGCGATACCAGTTGAACAGCGAGTCAGGATCTTTCTCCTCATTCACCACGTTGACTGTCGCGGCGCTCGCAGGGACAGGCAGCCACGGCTTTCCGCTCGTGAAGCCTGCGTTCGGCTTCGTATTCCACTGCATCGGCGTGCGCTCGCCGTCGCGGCCTTTTTCCTTCGGCCAGCCGGTAATGCCGATAGGATCCTTCACGTCTTCTTTGCGCGTAGGCGGCGTCGTGACCATGCCCAGTTCGTCGCCGTAGTAGAAGAGCGACGCTCCGCGGCTTGCAAAGAGAACGGTGGAGAGGACGCGCTCGATCTCCTTGTTGTGCACGCCGTCGCCGTAGCGCGCATCGAGCCGTGGGTTGTCATGATTGTCGAAGACCAGCAGCGGTGTGTTGCCATTGATCTTCGTCTCGGCGTCAAGAAGCTTGGCGCGGAACGCGGCTACGTCCAGCTTGTTGATGAAGCCCACTTGCGTATCCATCGGCAGCTCGAACTCGGGCTTCTCCTGGGTGCCGTACATCTTGGCCAGCTCGCCCACATTCGGCAGGTAGGTTTCGCCGATGAGCACGCGCGATCCCGGAAAGGTATTTGAGTCGAACTTGTCGGCTTCTGCGCGCATCTCGGCGATGACCTCGTGCACGCCTGGCTGGTTGTTGGTTCTCGAATCGTCGAGCTGCGGATCGCCGTAGGCGTTGATCTTGGGCTTGCCGTTCTGATCTTTGACGACGCCTTCATCGCGAAGCTGCGGATCCTCATACAGCGTCGTGATGGCGTCGAAGCGGAAGCCGCCTACGCCGTGCTGCAGCCAGAAGGCAACAATGTCCTTGAACGCCTGGTGCACCTTGGGGTTGTTCCAGTTCAGGTCGGGCTGCTGGATGTAGAACTTGTGGTAGTAGTACTGCCGCGTCTTGGCATCCCACTGCCAGGCCGAGTGGCCGAAGTAGGATTGCCAGTTGTTCGGGGGCTCACCCGGGCTGGTTGCGGTCTCGCCTTTCCCATCGCGCCACACGTACCAGTCGCGGTAAGGATTGTTGCGCGAAGAGCGCGATTCGAGGAACCACTTGTGCTGATCCGAGGTGTGGTTCATGACCATGTCCATGATGACGCGGATGTGGCGCTGCTCCGCCTCGTTCACCAGACGCTCGAAATCTGCCATCGTGCCGTACTGCGGATCAATGGCGCGGTAGTCGGAGATGTCGTAACCGAAGTCCACCTGCGGCGATGGATAGACAGGCGTGAGCCAGATGGCGTCGACGCCAAGCTCCTTCAGATAGTCGAGGCGCTCGGTGATGCCATTCAGATCGCCGATGCCGTCGCCGTTCGTATCCTGAAAGCTGCGCGGATAGATCTCGTAGATCACCGCGTTCTGCCACCAGTTCTGCTCGTTCTGCACGCTGGCAGACACTGCAGTGGATGGGGCTTGAGCACTTGCAGCAAGCACCGCACACGCAAGCGTAAGCGCCGCGGCAAAACTCATCATCTTCTTCGCACTTCGATTATCCAGCAGCATTGAAGTCTCTCGTGTTCTTCGTGCGTGCCGATTGCGCTTCCGCAGCGACCCGCGCGGGCGACGCGATTCCACCGGTTCAATCCTTCCCATCGCCTTTCTCATGCTATCGCACGGCAGGGCTTGACGCTCCTCTTAAAAAGGCAGCGTGGCACGCCGGCAGCCGTTGACCATCGCGCAGTTGTGCTGATTAGCTGGTACCTTGCCAAAGACGCACGGCGTGCGAGGACAGCAGGAGGATAGACGTGAAGATCGACTTTGGAGGCAGGGTTGCCGTTGTGACCGGCGGCGCGATGGGCATTGGTGCGGCCACGGCTCAAACATTCGCCGAGCTGGGAGCGCGCGTGGCCGTTCTCGATCGCGATCGGGAAATCGGCGCGCGGAGGGTGGATGACCTCAAAGGCCGCGGCTATGCGGCGTCGTTTCACGCCTGCAATGTCGAAGATGTCGCCAGCGTTCGCGCAGCAATGGATGATGCCGTGCAGCAGCATGGCGGTCTTCATGTAGTAGCGCATTGTGCCGGCATCCAGAGCTACGGCAACGCCGTCACAACCAGCCTGGACCTCTGGCGCGAAACGCTGGCGATCAATCTGGACGGCTGCTTTCACACGACCCGCTGCGCGTTGCCGCATCTTGTGGCATCGGGCGGAGGTGCAATTGTGATCGTCGGCTCTGTGCAGACGGTTACGGCGGTCGCGAATTCCGCCGCGTATGTGACGGCAAAACACGCCATCGCCGGGCTTACGCGCTCCGTCGCGCTTGATTTCGCGAGTGAAAACATTCGCGCCAATTGCGTGATGCCGGGCGCGATCGATACGCCGATGCTGCGTGCCTCTGCGAATCTCTCGCCTGATCCCGAAGCCGTGTTGCGCGGCTGGGCGCGGGCTCATCCGTTGGGGAGAATCGGCAGGCCGGAAGAGGTGGCGCGCACGATCGCATTTCTCGCCAGCGACTGGGCCTCGTTCATCACCGGCGCGACGCTCGCCGTGGACGGCGGAATGCTTGTGCCCGCCGGAGGCATGGCGTTTCAAGAAGGCGGCACGGGATCGGTGGGAGGCCGCTGAGCTAATGCACGCTTAGTCTCCGAACTGAAGTGCGATACCGCCCATGATGGTGCGCGACGGCATGTTGACCCCGGTGATTTCCTGGTAGCCGGTATTGCCGAGATTGCTCAGGCGCAAATAGGGGCGCACCTTGCCTGCATCCCGCGCCGCTTCCGCGTTCCACACCGGGTAGACCGTCTGCTGGTAGCGCTGCGCAAGCTGGACAGCATTCATGATGGCGAATTTATGAGGTAGCGTAGCGGTCCATGTAGCGTGAATATTTTCGACCGGATAGTTGAAGACGTACTCCGATTCCAGACCATGCAGCGCGCCCTGCGCTCCGTGCAATCCGGTCCACGCAATGCGGATGGCCTGCGACTTGATGGGAATCCAGGTGAACGTGGATTCAACTCCTGCGAAGTGGAGGCCGTTGAGATTGTCGGCGCACCAGATGTTGGCCGCCTGCACGCCGCCGATCGCGCACGATGCGGGAAGGTTGGCGTTAGGCGTCGTCGCGGATTTTACGTAGTCGATGGTGTCATGCTGCTGCGAGTAGAAGCCGGTGACGGAGAGCGTGACGCGAGTCGAAGGCGCCCAGTCCACGCCGCCGTCTCCAGACCACGCCGACTCGGGCTTGAGGTGCGGATTGCCGAGGGTCGTGGGATCGGCGTAGTACAAATCAGTGTACGTGGGAATGCGGAAGCCGTAGCCGCCGCTGGCGCGCAGCTTGAGTTGCTGGGTAAGGCGGAAGCTGCCGGCGAGCTCCGGCGAAAACGCAGTCTGCGCGCCGCCGGAAAAGATCTCCTCGCGTGCGCCCGCAGAGAGATTCCAGCGGCGGTTAGGCGGGGTCCAGTCAAGATCTACATAGCCTGCGCCGCGGTTGCGCGCATGAAGGCCGAGCGCGAAGGAACGTGCGCCACCGGAAAAGTTGTAGCTCTGAATGCTGTCGCCGTCGGCTTCAAGTCCCATGAGCAAAAGCGAGTTTGCCGGAAGGTTCAGTGTGTGCCGCAGCGAAGACTGCCATGAGCCATCGACGTGATTGTTTTCGTAGAGCGCGGGTTCGTCGCGGAAGAGCACGAAATCATCTGTGTGACGGCGATAGCCAAAGGCGGCGACGGTGTGGCTGCCCAGTTCCTGCCGGGCCGAGGCGAACCAGCCTTTTGTGCGCTCCCACGAGGGAAAATCGCCGTAGAACTGGTTGGCGCCGAAGGCGCGGTCGCTCACTGCGAAAAGCAGATCGGTGACGCCAAGACGTGACGCATTCCAGCTTTCAGCCGATGCGTCTTCATTGCGGTAATCGCGGTCAGCCATGAAACCTGTGGAGAAGTTGCGCTCGGCTGTGGCGCGGCCGCTCCATCTTCCATGTGTCGCTGCGGCCAGCAAAGTCTCCTCGTTCGATTCGAAGCTGCCTTCGCCCGCGCGCACAAAGACTGAATCGTGATCGGGCGCGGCGGTGAGAAAGTCGACCACGCCGCTGAGCGCGTCGACTCCGTGCAGCGTGGAACCGGCGCCCTCGAGCACCTGGATGGAGTGCATGGCTTCGAGCGGAACGGGCAAATCGAGGTTGTGGTGCGAGGTCTGCGCGTCATTGATGCGGAAGCCATTGAGCAAAACCAGCGTCTGTTCAAAGCTGCCGCCGCGCAGCACGATATCGGCCTGGCCGCCGCCAGCCCCGCGTTCTTCGAGGAACACGGATGAATCCTGGCGCAGAAAATCCTGCGGCGACTCGGCGGCGAGGGATTTTCCCTGCAGCGGCAGAACCTCTACCGAGCGCGGCGACTCGGCCAGCGGCACCGGCGTAGGTGAGCCCAGAACCACCATCGTTTCCGAAACAGCCGACGGCGCAGCGGCGCTCTGCGCGGAGACTCCTCGTCCCACGAGCACCAGCAGCAAGAGCAATGCAGGTCGGATGGAGACAAGCTGTTTTGTGAAAGGGCACGACTTCAGCCGCGCCGTAGACGTCGTAAATCTAACCCGGGCTTTAGCCCCTGAGGGATGTTTTTCTGCACCATTCATCACGGGTTCGCCCTTTTGCCGCAGCCTTTTTAGCCCGTGAGCGCCAGTCGTCCATACACCGAAAACATTCATGAAGATGCTCTATTCCATACGTCGAATTGCTGTCATTTTCATGCCCCGCGCCGCTGGCTTCAACTACGATTTTGTATTGCCTTGAATAGTTGAATGCTAAACTAATAGTACTTATGATGCGCATAGACGCCTTTCTCCAGGAAAGCCCTATGTTTGCCGTGAGCCGGGCAGCGCGCCGCTTCGAGGCGCTGGCTGCGCGGGTCCTCGCCGACGACGATCTGAGTTTTCTTGAAGGGCTGGTGCTGGCCGCGCTGTTTTTTGAAGCACCGCAGCCGGTAAAGCCTTCGCAGCTTGCGGAAACGTTCGGAACGACGCGCGGCAATGTAAGCCATTGCCTCTCATCGCTCGAAGCGAAAGGGCATCTGCAGCGGAAGATCGATCCGGAGGATGCGCGGGTATTTTTATTGGCCCTGAAGCCTCAGGGGAAACGCACTGCAGTACGCGTGATTGGGGCATTCGACCGGTTGCAAAAAGGGTTCGAGAGTGAGATCGGAAAGATGGCGCTCAGCGAGATGCTGAAATCCATCCGCAAGCTCGAAGCGCGGGCTGCTGCGAAATAGACGTGCGATTTTCTGGCGGTCGAACGGATAGCAGGTTCGGTGCTGTGCTTTCCCACCTTAACCGATTCGCAAAAAACGCGAATCGGCGAAGGTGGGGCACCCAGGGTCGTGCATCTGCCTAAAGAATATAACGGCTTAGGTCCTGGTCCTTCACAATCGACGCAACCATCGCCTTCACATACGCGGCATCGATTAGGAAGAGCTTCTCCGGGCCGGAGGCGGTCATGCGCTCAGCGTACGGCAGTGGCGTCGAAGACTCATTTTTGATTGCCTCCGACAGTGCCGCTGCAGCTTCATCGTTCGCGGCCCGGCGGGCTACATCGGGCGCGAGGAAGCTGACGTCTTCGAGCACGCGCTCCATGATGGTGTGCAGGCGGCGCGCGCCGATGTTTTCAGTCGATTCATTCACCCTGAAGGCAAACTCGGCCATCTCGCGCAGGGCCTCAGGCGCAAATTCGAGGCGCACGCCTTCGGTCTCGAGCAGCGCCGCATATTGCTTGGTCAGTGACGACTTGGGCTCGGTGAGAATGCGCAGGAAGTCCTCGACCGTGAGCGATTGCAGCTCAACGCGAATCGGGAAACGGCCCTGCAG
>DATJNF010000044.1:0-118395 GCA_035508375.1 Occallatibacter sp.
CTTTCTGCCGGTGGACGAGCCGGAGCGCTCGCAAACCGCCGCAGGCCTCGCGCACTTCCTCAGCAGGCACGGCCAGGCGCAGCTCCACAGCGGCAGCCATCAGGCTTCGAGCCACCATGGCGCGCTCATCACCACCATCAATGGCCAGCCTGTCGCCGCCCACCCCATGGCACGCTTCCTTATGGACGCAGGTTTCCATCCCGGCCCCCTGGGGATGCATCTGCGCCGCATCCCGCTGCCCATCGCGCATGCCGAGCCGCAACGGCGTGAGGTCCAATAAAGAATGCCTGAAGGCGATACCATCTTTCGCACCGCGCGCTCGCTGGGCCGCGCTCTGGCGGGCAAACCGGTCACCGGCTTCCGCTCCACCTACCCCAGGCTCACGCGCTTCCATGACGACACGCCGCTCACCGGCCAGTTGATCGAGCGGGTGGAGTCGCGCGGCAAGTGGCTGCTGATTCATTTTTCCGGCGGGGCCACGCTGGTGACGCACATGCTGATGAACGGTAGTTGGCATATCTACCGCCATGGCCAGCCGTGGCAGAAGCCCCGCTTTGATATGCGCATCGTTCTCGAAAACGCCGACTACATCGCCGTCGGTTTCAAGGTGCCCGTGGCCGAGATGCACACCGCGCAGTCGCTGGCGCGCGATCGGCGAATTCCCGGCTCGACAGTCGACGTGCTCAGCAGCGCATTCGACGTCGAAGAAGCCGAGCACCGCCTTGTTGCGCATCCCGGAGAAGAAACCGGAGACGTTTTGCTGCACCAGGACGTGCTGGCCGGCGTGGGCAATGTTTTCAAATCGGAGATATGTTTCATCACCGGCATTCATCCCTTTGCAAGGGTGAGTGCGCTTGCGCCCGAACAGGTGAAGGCGCTCGTCGCCACGGCGCGCAGGCTGGTCGGCGCCAACGTTTTAGAGGATTCGGGCAATACGATTGTGACGTATGGCGGACGCCAGAGGCGTACCACCAATTCTTCCGATCCCCGCCAGAGCCTGTGGGTCTACGGCCGTTACGGCGAGCCCTGCCGCCGCTGCGGCCATCCGATCGACCGGCGTCTGCAAGGCCCCGATGCCCGCGTCACCTTCTGGTGCGCCGTGTGCCAGCCCATGCCGGAACAGCCCCGCTGATCTGTTCGTTCGAAAAGCTGTCAGCTTGGAAACGGTCCAAATGTTGCGGCCACGGTTCCGCGCTCATCCCGCGCGTTCACCACATGAACGGTGAATGTATTTCCATCACGCGGTACGCGCACTACAACATGCCCGTCGCTGCTGCTCAGCATGCTGGAGAAGCGCTCCGTTGTCATCAGCGCCTCCGGCGTCATGTTGACGGCAAAGACGGACCGCTCGCCCGCATAGAGCTCCGCACTGAAAAGGTTGGCCAGCACGCTCATCGCGGGATGCGACGCGTGCCATGTGGGAATTACCCACGCGCGCGGCTGCAATGCACGCACCATAGCGGGACCGCACGCGTCGAAATAGCCATGATGATCGGCGACCGCCACGGACACAGGCCCCGCGATCTGCGCAACTGGCGTTTCGAAATCATGCCACGGATAGCGTCCATACGAGGTATCGCAGGTCAGGTCACCGCCCGCATAGTAGTGAAATTTTCCGTAGCCGATGCGCAAAGCAATGCAGCACATATTCTCGCTGGGCAAAGCCTCCCCGTCTAAGCCCGCAATCGACGGAAAGCAGGACTTCGACGTCTCTCCTTCGCCGGTCCACACATTCCCGTTCACGGCAAGCACCCGTGCCTGAAACTGCGGATAGAGTGCAGGATGATTCCGCAATGCAAGCTGGCTTGCCGATCCAGCCTTTGCCTGCTGCACGCGCGTTCCACGTTCCGCCAAAGACCTGGCCAGCGCAATGGCATTGAGCGATGTGGCGTCGCGCGGCGGCGCGGGATAGTCATAATCGGGCCAGCCGCGGTCGATCCATTCCCTGATTTCGATGGTCTCGGCGACATCCGCCGCACCCGTCAGCCGGTAATTGCCGCGCTGCGACTTCGGGCTCGAAGCAACCACCTCGCCCACGTGGTCGCCATGCAGATGTGTCAGCAGCAGAATATTGAGGCTGCTCTGGCCGATTCGCTCAATCTGGCGCTGAACGTAGCGCGCAACCCACTGCCCGGCGCGCCTGCTTGCGTCGGGCCGGGCCGGCGACATCAGCCTCTCGGGGCTGTGCGCCTCGCCCGCGTCGATCAGCAGCGTCGTGCCATCGGGGCCTACGATCAGCGTGGCATTGCCTCGGCCCGTATCGATGTGATGAATCTCCAGAGTGCCGGGCTCCCAGCCGGGCAGCATTCCGCGTTCATCCTGCGCGCGCAATCTTTCGGGCAAGGCTGCGCCTGCCAGCACCGCTGCCGCCGATGCAAGGAACTCTCGCCGTCCCCGCATGGGCATCTCCTCTCGCCAGTCTCTCAAAGCTGCCGGAATGATTCAGGTGCGGTCACAGTCACCGGCAAGCCGCTAATTCCCGCTCTTGCCCAGCCCGAAGAGCTTCTGCAGAATATTGCGGTGGTCTGCAGGGTGGTCGCAGGTATCCGTCGGCCCTGTGCCGGCGAGAAACGCTGCGCTGTAACTGTCTGGGCAGGCATTGTCGCTCAGCAGATTCGTGGCCTTGTCGATCTGCTCGATCTGCACTCCGTCCGGCGGCGTGAAGTCATGCGTGTCGGAGTACTGCGGCAACTGCACAGCCCGTTTCATGAAATCCGCCCACAGAGGTGCAGCCGCCTCCGCGCCCTCCAGTCCCAGAACGGTGTAGTCGTCGTTGCCCACCCAAACCACGCAAATCAGGTTGCTGGTGAAGCCGGCGAACCACGCGTCGTGGTCGGTGCCCGTCTTCGCGGCGGCAGGAGCCAGAAATCCCATGTTGCGCACACCGGCGCCGGTTCCGCAGAGATCGCGGTCTCCAACCCGGCAGCCATCGCCGCCGTTGCCCTGCAGCACAGCTTCCATCATGTACGTCGTAAGAAAAGCCACGCGCGGATCCAGCACCTGCCGTGAACTGGGCGTGTACTCCGTCATCACGTCGCCCGTCGGGGTGCGCACGCTGGCCAGCATCCACGGCTCCAGATGCACGCCGCCATTGGCAAAAACGGTGTAGGCGCCGGCAATATCCAGCGGCGTAGCTGCATAGGTGCCGATGGCCACCGAAGGCGTGCCCCGCGCGCTCTTGATGCCCGCATCCCGTGCCAGCGCCGCCACATTGTCGAAGCCCACCATGCTGGCCAGGCTGATGGTGGCGTTGTTGTCCGAGCGCATCAGCGCATACCGCGCCGTCACATCGCCGTAATACTCGCCGTGATAATTGCGTGGCGTGTACTGGTAAGGCGTGCCCTCGCCATAGGTGCTCTGCACATCGCTGATCATCGTCACCGGCGAGAAGAGCTTCGTCTGTCCCGGCAGCATCGTGCCTTCCACTGTGGTCTGAAAGGCCGCCGCATAGACAAATGGCTTGAAGGTCGAGCCCGTAGGCCGCATGGCCACAGCGTGATTCAGCTGCGATGTGCCGTAGCTGCGCCCGCCCACCAGCGCCAGCACCTGGCCCGTATGCGGATTCAGGGCCACCAGCGCCACCTGCGGATAGATGTATGGCTTTCCGAGCTTGCGGTCACGCGCATGCTTGCGGTCCACGAGCTTGTCGATCTGCGGAGCCGTTGCGTCGACCGCATCAGTGGCAATTCGCTGCAGGTCAGGGTCGAGCGAAGTGTAAATGCGCAAACCTTCGCGGTTGTAATCGCGATCGCCCAGCTTCTGCACCAGCTGGTCGCGCACCAGGTCTACGAAGTAGGGCGCCTCGCTTGCGTCCACGCTGGAAGGAACCAGGTGCAGCGGCTCAGCTTTGGCTTTTTCCGCCACGTCCTTCGTAATGGCGCCGGTTTCCACCATCGCATCCAGCACCAGGTTGCGGCGGTCGATCGCGCGGTCGGGATGCCGGAAGGGATTCAGCCGGTTCGGACTCTGGATCATGCCCGCCAGCAGTGCACATTCGGCCAGGTTGAGCTGCCGAATATCTTTGCCGAAGTACGCCTGCGAGGCCTCGCCGAACCCATCGATGGAAAAGCTGCCCCGCTGCCCAAGGTTGATCTCGTTGGCGTACATCTGGAAGATCTGCTGCTTGGTGAAGCGGTGCTCCAACTGGAAGGTGATAACGATCTCGATGAACTTGCGCTTCAGGCTCCGCTCGGGCGTGAGAAAGAATCCGCGCGCCAGCTGCATGGTCAGCGTGGATCCGCCTTCGGTCCACTTGTGCCCCGGCGTAAGATCGTTCCGCAGCGCTCCCAAAATTCGGTAATAATCCACGCCGCCATGATCGAAGAAACGGCGGTCCTCGATGGAGACAACCGCATGCACAAGATTCGGCGGAATCTCGTCGTACGTAATCAGCCGGCGCTTGGTGCGATTCGCATCTTCGCTCAACCCGGTGATGAGCAGCGGTTCCAGCTCATAGCTGGCCAGAGGCTGCCCGCGTGCGTCCGTGATGGAATCCACCTCGCCGTTGTCCACATGGATGGTTGCAGCGTCCGGTGCGTGATACGACTGCGGGCCGGGATGCACGGTGATCTGCTGCCCGCTCTCGGTATAAGTGCCGAGCGGCGAAGCCTGTACCGCACCGTCAGTGGTGTACCCGGCCTCGCGCAACTGCGCGGCGATCATCCGCAGCGTGAGCTTTTGCCCGGGACGCACTTCGCGTGGCGCGGCATAAATTTTGGCTGTATTGGCGAAGATGGGCCGGCTGAGCCGCTGTTCCACGATGCTGCGGTACTTGAAATAGTAGTAGCCGAAGATAGAGAAGCCCACGATGGCGCAGACCACGAACGCTGCTCCCGCAATCAGCAGCGCCACCGAGCCCACAGGATGTTCTCCTGCCGGTCGTGCGAATCGGATCTTCAACGCCATTGCAACTCCTCTAAAACAGCTTTTAGCTATTAGCCTCTAGCTTCTAGCTCTTCGTTCTTTTCCAAGCCACGAAAAAGGATGGGAGAGCACGCATCCCCACATCCGTACCAGCGCGACGCTGAGAAACTACGATTCAATCGACGGTTCCATTGAACTGTCCGAGCAACCCTTCTTCCTCCACGCGCCGCTTTACCTGCGCCACCACGTCCGCCACCGCCACATCCACGCTGCCGGCCGTGGCCCGAGTCACCAGTTCCACCTGACCGGCCGCCGCCTTCTTACCTACATTGATGCGGTAAGGAATGCCGATCAGATCCGCGTCTTTGAATTTGACGCCCGCGCGCTCGTCCCGGTCATCCAGCAGCACGTCCAGGCCCGCGCTTTCAAGCTCCGCGGCAAGGGTTTCGCCGGTCTCCTTGAGCAGCGCGTCGGCAGCGTTTGTGATGGTCACCACCACCGTGAACGGCGCGATGGAAGCCGGCAGCCAGAAACCGTTGGCGTCATTGGACTGCTCGATGGCCGCGGTGAGGATGCGCTCGATGCCGATGCCGTAGCTGCCCATGATCGGCGTGACTTCTTTGCCGTTGGGGTCCAGTACCCGCGCGCCCATGGATTCAGAGTACTTATAGCCCAGCTTGAAGATGTGGCCCACTTCCACGGCCTTGCCAACCACAAGCTTGCCGCCGCAGTAGTCTTTCGGGCAGGCCTCGCCTTCGTTCACGCTGCGAATGTCGGCGGTCAGCGTCCAGCCAAAGTCGCGGCCCGGCGTCACGTTGCGCAGGTGGTAGTCCGCCTTGTTCGCGCCGCAGACCATATTCCTGCGCCCTTCGAGGGCTTTGTCGACGACCACGGTAAGGCCCGCGCCGAGCGGCTGTGTCTCCGGCTTCAAGCCCACCGGACCGAGGTATCCCGCCGGCCCATTCAGATACTGCGCTAGTTCGTCGGCCTGCATCGTGCGCAACTCCGCTGCGCCGATCGCGCCGAGCAGCTTGGTCTCGTTCACCTGGTGGTCGCCGCGCAGAAATGCTGCAACGCCATGCCACGTATCCGGCCTGCCGCCATCTCTTCCTGCAGCGCCGCGGTTGAGCGCCATATACGCCACGCACTTGATGTCGCTCGCGGGCGAGATCTTGAAGAATGCCGCCACATCGGCGATTGCCGCGCAGCCCGGCGTCGCGACCAGCTCCGGTTTTCCGTCGCCGGTTGCTTCCATCTCGGTGACCGGCTCCAGCCTGGAAACGGCTTTCTCCAGGTTCGCCGCATACCCGCACTCCGGGCAGCTCGCAATCAGGTCCTCGCCCGCGTCGGTATACACCATGAACTCCTGCGACTGCGAGCCGCCCATGGCGCCCGAATCGGCCTCGACGGAGACAAACTTCAGCCCGCAGCGCGTAAAGATCGTCCGATAGACGCCGTCGTGCAGATCGAAGCTCCTGTCCAGCCCAGCCCCGTCAATGTCGAACGAATAGCTGTCCTTCATGGTGAACTGGCGCACGCGCAGCAGTCCCGCCTTGGGTCGCGGCTCATCGCGAAACTTGGTCTGGATCTGGTACCAGATCTGCGGCAGCTGCTTGTACGAACGCAATTCGCCGCGCGCGATCGTGGTCATGATCTCTTCGTGCGTCATGCCCAGGCACAGGTCGGCGCCCTTGCGGTCCTTCAGGCGGAACATGTTCTCGCCCATCCCTGTCCAGCGGCCGCTTTCGGCCCACGGCTCTTTGGGCAGAATGCCGGGCAGGTAAAACTCCTGCCCGATCTTGTCCATCTCCTCGCGGACAATGGCGATGATCTTGTTCAGAGACCGCTGCCCAAGAAAGAGGTAGTTGTAGATGCCGGCGCCAAGCTGGCGAATGTAGCCCGCCCGAATCAGGAGCCTGTGACTGGCCACTTCGGCATCCGCCGGGGCCTCGCGCAAAGTGGGAATGAAGAGCTTAGACCAACGGTGCATAGAAAAGGCTTTACGTGCTTTCCCGTCCGTTTCATTACGGCGTATCGGAACCTGGGGCCGACCGGCGGAACACGGACGCAAGGCGTTTAAAAATTCCTGGCTCCATTCTAAATGTTCACGCTGTTGCGAGCGCTCAGGCGGCTTCGCCTGAGGCGGAGTCCCCACGGACAGGTCTTCGTGCGTAGGGCGATGTGCCGTGCCTCCCAATGCGTGCCACGTTGCTACAGAAGATGCCATCACCTCATGTCCTCCCCGTCCCCCATCTCGTCCGCCTATGCCGGAAAGCAATGCAGATCGAGGCCCATCTTTGCAGCGGCTGAAAACAAAGGATGTAGAAAACGGTCTGAGGTTACGTGCGTGTCACCAGGCACACACGCCTGTGGCAGTGCTGACACCCCTACCTTGTGCCCATGCGTTGCAATCAGCCTCACTTGTCATCCTGAGCGGAGGTCGCCGTAGCGACCGTAGTCGAAGGACCTGCGGTTGCTTTTCAGCGAGCTTTGGATTTACGTCACTATCGGCCCAGAAGGCAATACGTAACATTTTTTGGGGTCTAAATATTTGGGAGCATGATCGGTCGATAAACTATTGAGTATGAGTTAGGAAAAGAATTTTTCCAAAGTTCTTATCGATCTGCATTACGAGTGTTTCCCCCACGCACGATTGACAATGCATCGTGCCAAGAATTGTCCAGACGCCATTCTCCATCTCAGCTCGAAACGGCATTTCTCCGTCCATCTCTTTCTTGCCATAGATAGGAACAGCTACTGCATATGCGATTGCAACAGCCGTATCTTGATCTGGCACAAAGCCCATCTCCGGAACGAATCCATGAGAATGCGCAATGATACGCGCCGGTTATAGACATATTCGTCGTGATCGCTAGGCGTCTGTGCGAGGTCGACTCCGCAAAATAGCAAAAGCGCAATTAGGGAAACTCGAACTGACTTCATGTGCGTTACCTTCCATGGACCTAAATCAGCTCCACCCCCCAAAGATCATGCAGATGCACAACACCCTCCACGTGCATTTCCGCATCCACCACAATCAGCGAAGTGATCTTCCGCTCCTCTAAAATAGTCAATGCTGTTGCAGCAAGTTCGCCCGAGCCAATCGTCTTGGGATGCGCATGCATCGCCTCGCCTGCCGTTTTGCTCAGCGCTGCGCCGCCCTCGCGTTCCAGCAGCCGCCGTAAATCGCCATCGCTGATCACGCCGCGCAGCCGGCCGTCCTCCTGCACCGTCGTAATCCCCAGCTTCTTGCGCGACATCTCGTAGATCACATCGGCCATCGGTGTCGATACCGCCACAACCGGCACATCCTCACCCGTGTGCATCAGATCGCGCACCTTGGCTAACTGCTTGCCCAGCTTGCCGCCCGGATGCAGCTCCGCAAAGTCCTCGGCGCGGAAGCCCTTGCGCAGGCTCACCGCAATCGCCAGCGCATCGCCCAGAGCCAGCATCGCAGTCGTCGAAGCCGTCGGCGCCAGATTCAACCCGCAAGCCTCGCGCTCCACGCCGCAATCGAGCACAACGTCGCTGGCCTGGGCCAGCGTCGAGTTGAGATTGCAGCAGAAGCTCACCAGCGCGTCGCCTTTGCGCTTCACCGTGGCCAGCAGGCGCAGGATCTCCTCGGTCTCGCCGCTCGCCGAGAGCGCAATCACCACATCGCCCTTCAGCAACACGCCCAGGTCGCCGTGCACCGCCTCCGCCGGATGGAGAAACAGCGCCGGCGATCCGGTGGAGCTGAGCGTGGCCGCAATCTTCTGCGCAATGATGCCGCTCTTGCCCATGCCGGTAAGCACCACGCGCCCGTTGCATGTGCCGCAGCGCAGAATCAGCTCGACCGCACGCCCAAACGGCTCCGCCATCTCGCCTTCCAGCCGCGCGGCGAGCGCCTCCAGCGCGGCAGCTTCGGTGCGCACTAAATCCGCCGGACCGGACGCGGGCTGCAATGGATTATCTTCCTGGGGCGAACTCATCGGCTTTTGATGGTAACAGTCCCGGGTCCCTGGTCCCTAGTCCCGGACCTTCGTACAATGGAGACACGAGGTCTTTTCCGTGCGCCGTAATACCTTGGTCCTTTGCGTCACGCTCTTCATCCTGGCCGGCTTTGCCTGGGCCGGCTGGGCCAACTGGGAGTACCGCCAGCAGGCCGCCGAACGCCTGCTCGCCGCCTCAGGCCGCGGCGAGCTCGTTCCCGATCCCTCCGGCGGCGCGGCAACCTATGTAACGCCTCTCAAGGGCAAACCGGCGCCTTCCTTTGCTCTCGAAGACCTCAGCGGCAAAAAGGTCTCGCTTGCCAGCTATCGCGGCAAGGCTCTGCTCATCAACTTCTGGGCCACCTGGTGCGCCCCGTGCAAGATCGAGACGCCCTGGATCATCGAGCTGCGCAACAAGTACGCGTCGCAGGGATTCGAAGTGCTGGGCATTGATACCGAGGGCGACGACCTCAAGCCCGGGGATACGGCCGGCTGGGCGAAAAACAAAGCGGAAGTGAGCAAATTCGTCCAGCAGATGAAGGTGCCCTATCCGGTGCTGATCAACGGCGACAGCATCAGCACGCCCTATGGCGGCCTTGACGAGCTGCCCACCTCATTTTTCGTCGATCGCCAGGGAAAAGTTGTAGCCGCCCAGCTCGGTCTCACATCTGAAAGAGACATTGAGGGCAACATCAAGAAGGCGCTGACGCAGTAAAACGAGCGGAGGTAGCGCCGCTGGCCGACGTGTGAGCGAGGCAATGAGAGGACTGATAAGCGCAAAATCGAAAGTCGGAGGAGCTTGCGTTGCTGTTGCTGCTCTGGCGTTGTGGGGCACGATCACTTCTGCGCAGATTGTGCCTGCAAGCGGACAAGGCCGTGCGCAAAGCCAAACCCAGGCGGTTACCTATCTTTTCCCGGAGCAGGTGACGGTCCCCGCCGGCAAGCCGAGCGCGGTTGCTCTGCACTTTCGCATCGCGCCCGGACTGCACATCAACTCGCACACGCCGAGCGATGAGTACCTGATTCCCACCGTCTTTTCGATTCCCGCCGATTCATCCGCGCACCTGGATGCGGCAAAATACCCGGCGGGCACAGAGATTACTCTCGCCGTCGATCCCAAGACGAAACTCAGCGTCTACACCGGGGATTTCGTCATTGAAGCCCGCTTGGTCGCCGCTCCCGGCAATCACCTCGTGCAAGGCAAGCTCCACTACCAGGCATGCGACCGCAATGAATGCATGCCGCCGAAGACGATCACTGTTCCCATCGACGTGATCGCCAGGTAGGCGGCGAGCGGGGCAAAGATAGTGAGCGTTAGCTGAGGAATCGCGTCGAGGCCAGAATAAGATTGAAATCGTCGCTTGATTCCACAAAGTCCTTCGAGTCATCCCAGAAATCGAAATAAAAGATCTTCTCCAGCGCTTCCTGGTAGCAGAAGACGGTCATGTTCACGACCTCCAGATACGCAACCCGGATCTCCTCTTTCGTTGGGTTTTCTGTGAGCGCCTTAACCGTGCTCCCTTCGCCCTCCTCGTGGTGCTTGAGCACGCCCAGGTTCAGGTTCTCCGCAGCGGCTGCGGCGGGCGCAATTTCGCTTCTTTCTTGGTCAGCAGTGATCGCCGGGGAAGCTAGCCTTTCCCCCTCCGGCGCTAACACTTTAAGGCGAACCGGGTCAGACCGCTTTCCGTGAGTTTCCGGGTTTTCGATAGAAAGTTCCAATAGACCGGGCTCCTCAACGTCCGACGTCTCTAACTTCACTTCGGCGGTGTTGGCATCGATGATCCTCGTTTCCCGCTTCTGCCTGTTGACATGGCAGATTGCGTTCGCGCGAAAATCGTTTCCTCGGATCGTGATAGTAGTGGGACTGCCGGCGGCAATCTCAGCGGGTATGACTTCATAAATCCAGCCGACAAACTCGGTCCACAGCACAGGGGACCAGTTTCGTTTCGTGCGCTGGGTCACGGGGTCGGGCTTCCACTCCACTTTCGCGGCCATGCGCGCCACAAGCTTCAGGCTCTTGACCCCCGCCGCATCCCCGCCGACCCGCATCGCTTCCTCGTTATACGACTCGACGAAACCGTTCCTGCTGTTTTCTTCGTACAAATCGATCTGGCTCTGATGGAACTGATCCCAGGTCTGCTTTGAGTCTTTTTCGATGGGGACGAACGAACAGGTAAAAGCTGCCGCGAAATTGTCGTTCGGTTTCATCCTCTCTTCCGGCAATTCTAGCTGGAAGATCATACCGCCCTTGGGCACCCAGGCCTTGGGCCGCGCTAGTACGATGCGTTGCCGCTCGTCCACCTCGATATCGAATCCGTTTGGACACGGAGCACCGCGAATCAGCTTGCTTTGAAGTTCCTTATTCTGTCTGCGCAGGCTCTCCAGTTCGTTACTCGACTTCCTCAACTGGAGGTACACCATTGTTAAGACCGTCCACGAAACCAAGGCGCCCGCGATCGCGCCACCCACGTTGTACTGTTGGAAGCGGCCATTGGCCTGCGAGCTCAATATTCCGAAGCAGATGTAGGCCGTGGCTAGACCAACTGCGGCGATGAATACCCAAACAACGAGATTAAAAAGTCTCTCGCTTCGCATCATCTGTGCCTCTGATTGAGTTTGAGGTATGCGAGGATAGTACACCGTTTCACGGAAACTGAAGAGACAAGAGTGCGGATTATTCTTCGCGCGGGCTACCAACCGAGCATGCCGACAAACAGAGTTGGGCAACGGCGTGACCACTCGCCGCCCAGTGTGCCTCAGGCCCCGCTCTCCGGAGCTATGAAAACACCGGGACCCGTCTGCGCGATTGTGGTCTACGTTCCCGCTTTCTTCTCAATCTTCGCCCACGTATCCTTCAGCGGCAGCGTCCGGTTAAAAACCAGCTTGCCCGGCGCCGAGTCAGGATCGACGCAAAAGTAGCCTACACGCTCGAACTGGAACTGCTCCTCGACCTTCGCGTTCGCCAGCGAAGGCTCCAGCTTTGCGTCGCTGACGATCTCAAGTGAGTTCGGATTGAGATTGTCGAGAAAACTCCCACCCTCTGGAAAATCGCTCGGATTGGGGTTGCTGAAGAGCTTATCGTAGAGGCGGATTTCGGCCGAGATGGCATGCCTGGCCGAGACCCAGTGCATCGTCGACTTCACCTTGCGCCCATCGGGCGAGTTGCCGCCGCGGCTCGCCGGATCATACGTGCAGTGCACCTCGATCACGTTTCCTGCAGCGTCCTTCACCACGCTTTGCGCCGTAATGAAGTACGCGTTGCGCAGCCGTACTTCCTTGCCCGGCGAAAGCCGGTAATACTTCGGCGGAGGCACTTCGCGAAAATCATCCTGCTCGATGTGGATCTCGCGCGAGAACGGCACCTGCCGCGTACCGGCGGCGGGATCTTCGGGATTGTTCTGTACATCGACAAACTCCTCATGGCCCTCTGGGTAGTTGTCGATCACCACTTTGAGCGGGCGCAGTACGGCCATCGCGCGCGCGGCGCGGCGGTTCAGGTCGTCGCGCTGAAAATGCTCCAGCATCTCCAGATCAATAATGCCGTTGGTGCGCGTGGCACCTACCGAGGCCACGAAGGCCCGAATCGCCTCCGGCGTAAAGCCGCGCCGCCGAATGCCGGAGAGCGTAGGCATCCGCGGATCGTCCCACCCGCGTACATGCCCCTCCTGCACCAGCTGCAGCAGCCTGCGCTTGCTCAACAATGTGTAAGTCAGGTTGAGCCGGTCGAATTCAATCTGCTGCGAAGGGAAGATGTCCAGTTGCTCGATAAACCAGCGGTAAAGCGGCTGGTGGTCCGCAAACTCCAGCGTGCACATCGAGTGCGTAATATTCTCGATCGAATCCGACTGCCCATGCGCATAGTCGTACATCGGATAGATGCACCACTCGTCGCCGGTGCGGTGATGCGTCGCGTGAAGGATGCGATACATGACCGGATCACGCATATTCAGGTTCGGCGAGGCCATGTCGATCTTGGCGCGCAGCACGCGCGAGCCGTCGGGAAACTCGCCGTTCTTCATCCGAACAAAAAGGTCAAGGTTCTCTTCAACTGAACGATCGCGGTAGGGGCTGTCTTTGCCCGGCTCGGTCAGCGTGCCGCGGTATTGGCGAATCTCTTCCGCCGTCAGGTCATCCACATACGCTTTGCCCGCCTTGATCAGCTGGAGCGCCCACTCGTAGAGCTGGCCGAAGTAGTCGGAGGCATAGCAAAGCTTTTCCCAGTCGAAGCCCAGCCAGCGCACGTCCTTCTGGATCGACTCGACATACTCCTGTTCTTCCTTCTCAGGATTGGTGTCATCAAAGCGCAGGTTGGTCTTGCCCCCAAACTCATCCGCCAGTCCGAAATCCAGAAAGATTGCCTTGGCGTGCCCGATGTGCAGATAGCCGTTGGGCTCAGGAGGAAAGCGCGTCTGAATCACAGCATCGCCGTACTTCTTGGTGCGCACATCTTCTGCGATGAGATCACGCAGAAAATTGGAGGAGGTGCGAACGTCCGTGCTCGGAGCATCTTGGCTTTCCGTTTTTGGCGTCGTCATAACCATTCCTTATTGTTCCACGGAAGAGCCGGGCTCATCCAAGCATGGCCGCTGCCTTGTGTATGCGATCGAGGCACGTTTCGCGCCCCAGCACCACCATGGTCTCAAACAGCGGCGGCGCATTCTTCCGTCCGCACACAGCCACGCGGATCGGCTGAAACATTGGCCCAGCCTTCAGGCCCAGCGATGCCGCGGCCTCGCGCAGCGCCTTGTCCAAAGAATCGTGATCGAACGGCATCGTTGCGAGCACCTGCTCAGCAGTCTGAAGCACACGCCGCGCCATCGCCGCATCCCCCTTTTGCGGAATCAGCTCCGCCGGATCGTACGGGGCCAGCTCTGCAAGAAAGAAAAAGTCCGCAGCCGACACGGCCTCGCGCAGCAGCTTGATGCGCTCGCGAATCAACGGGGTCACGGCAAGCAGCTTCTCCGGCGAGGGATGGAAGCCCGCCTGCTCGAAGAACGGCGCAAGCTGCCGGCTCAACTCGTCCACCGGCAGCGCGCGGAGATGCTCGGCGTTCAGCCACACCGCCTTGGGATCGAAGGGGGCGAGATTCGATTGGCTCAAGGCTGTTTCGTCAAAGTTCACCACCGCATTGGCGCGGTTGACGCCCTCCAGCGTGAACAAGCCCCGAATCTCGTCCAAACTCAGAAAATCACGATCGTTCTTGGGAGACCAGCCAAGCAGGCAAAGAAAATTGATAAACGCTTGCGGCAAAAATCCGGCATCGCGATAAGTGGTCACGCTCACCACCGGCCCATGCTTGCGCTTGGACAACTTGGCCCCATCGGGAGCCACGAGCAGCGGAAGATGCGCGAACTGCGGCGCCTCAACTCGAAGCGCTTCAAAGATGAGCAGATGCTTGAAGGTGTTGGTCAGGTGATCCTGTCCGCGGATGATGTGGCTGATCCGCAGATCGGCGTCGTCCACGCACGAGGCCAGATGGTAAGTCGGCATCCCATCCGACCGCAGCAGCGCGAAGTCTTCCACATCGTCGGCTTCCTTTGCCTGCGGTCCATAAACGCCATCGTGAAAGCGCAGCGTACGTCCTTCTCCTCGCGGGACGCGATAGCGCAGCGCGAAGGTCTCGCCCGCGGCAGCGCGACGGTTGCTCTCCTCGCGGGAAAGCTCGCGCATCCCGGGATTGCACAACCAGGCTCCCTGCGACGAAGATGAGTCACCATCGCCCGCGTGGGCCGGCGTGAAGTCGCGATAAGCGAGGCCTTTTGCAAAGATCGCCTCGGCCTGCCGGCGGTGTAGGGCCAGCCGCTCCGACTGCTTGTACTCCTCGTCCCAGTTCAGCCCCAGCCAGCGCAGGCCCTCAAAGATCGACTGAACGCTGGCGTCGGAGTTGCGCTCCACATCGGTGTCGTCCAGGCGCAGCACCATGGTTCCCTGGTTATGCCGCGCATAGAGCCAGTTGAAGATGAAAGTCCGGGCGCTGCCTACGTGCAGATAACCGGTGGGCGAAGGAGCGAAACGAACGCGGGGAGCCTTAGCTGAGGGAGTCGAATCGGGCATCGGTACAATTTGCTTTCTCTCTCGATGCTATCGTATCGGCTCCCCGCCGTTCCTCAGGCAGTCGGCGCCATCGGCGGATACACCGCCTGCGCTGCCGGCCGGGTCTTCCAATCGGCAAACGCCACGATATAGAGCACGATCAGCGTTCCCAGAGTGGGAAAGATGCACAGCATTGAAAGCCACGGCGAGAACCCAGCCTTCTTGAGGATGAACCAGCAGGGCACCATGAAAATGGCGATCGCCAGCAGCATGATGACAGGTAGGATCGCTATCATCGCCATGGCGATGTGCCGGATCATGACGGGGTCAGGCTGAGCCTGCGCAAGCAGAGCGGCGGCGAGATGCATGGAAATCACTCCTGAATGGGATGGAAGCTCGCAGCCAAGGTACTGCGAATCGAGCCCATTCGCAATCGAAAACTGCCGCCGCGAAACGGACGAAGCCTCCCCCTCGAACAATCTCAACGCCAAGAAGCTGAGAACTGAGAACTGAAAACTGAAAACTGTTTCTACGTAATGTCTTCCGTATCGTAAACCGGCGTCACGGTGCGCTTCTTCTGCACGCCGTGTACTGACGCGAGCAGGTCGTCCACCACGTCTTCCAGCTGCTTCTGGCTTTCGATCACCTCGGTCATGCTTTTGAGATCTTCTGGCTCTTGCACCCGCTCCACCAGCGCAATGGCGTGGCACTGCGCCACATGATCCAGCCCCAGCCCCTCGGGCGTTTTGGCCTTGATGCTTACCTGGTTGACACCGATGCACAGCAGCTCGGCGACGCGGGCGCGCATGTCGGCGGCAATCGGGGCAATCTTCGGCGCGGCCAGCACCAGCGTCGTGTCGACATTAACGATGCGGTAGCCTGCATGCTGCAGTTCTTCAAGCGCCAGGTTCAGGAAGATGGCCGAGTCGGCATCTTTCCAGCGCGGGTCTCCGGGCGGAAAGAAGCTGCCGATGTCTCCGGCCGCCACCGCGCCCAGCAGGGCATCCGTCACCGCATGCAGCAGCACGTCGCCGTCGGAGTGGCCGGCCAGGCCCTCCGGATGCTCCAGCGTCAGCCCGCCAATGCGCAGCGGCACGCCTGGTTTGAATGCGTGCGAGTCCCAGCCAAATCCGATCCTTGTGTCCATGGCTCCCGTGCCCGTTCTTTAAGGGGGTGCCCCATCCCTGGCGCGTCTTTTCGCCAAGTGTGGGAGATCATTCACTCCCGCCGGCCCCGCTGGCGCAGGTAAAACTCGGCCAGTTCCAGGTCGCCCGGCTGGGTTATCTTCAGATTAACCTGAGAACCGTGCACTACGGCGACCGGATGTCCCGCGCGCTCCACAACGGATGCCTCGTCCGTGCCCACAAAGCCGTCTGCGGTGGCCTCGGCAAAGGCCTGCTGCAGCAGTCCGTAGCGGAATCCCTGCGGTGTCTGCGCCAGCACCACGAACTCGCGCGGGATGGTCGCCGTAATCAACGCTCCGTGCGCGGTGCGCTCCACCTGCTTAATCGTATCCACAGCCGGCAGTCCGACAATGGCGGCTCCATTTTCCACAACCGCGTCAATCGTGCGCTCGATTGTGGCCGCATCAATCAGCGGCCGCACGGCGTCGTGCACCAGCACAATGTCGTCATCGCTCGCCGGCACCGCGGCCAGCGCGTTGGCCACCGACTGCTGCCGGTTGTCTCCGCCTTCCACCATGCGCACCTTGCCGGCAAAGCCATATTCAGCGGCATACTCGGCGATTTGGGCCTGCACGCGCTCCATCTCCGCTTTGCGCACCGCAACGTAGATCGCCGTGACGCGCTTCACCGCCGCAAAGGCGCGCAGCGAATGAATCAAAATGGGCACGCCGTCCAGCGCCAGAAACTGCTTCGGAGGGGCTCCTGGGCTCGGATTTTGGTCATTGGGGCCTTTGGATGGGGGCCCGGCCATCCGCGTGCCGAGACCCGCGGCCGGCAAAATCGCAAACACCTGCATAACTCGTGGAGTATAGCACCGCGTCCGGTGAAACAACGGCCGGCTGATGGCAGTCAATTCGGTCGCTGGCTAGAACTCGCCAGCCAGAGTCACGGTGCACAAAGGTACCTGGCGGATATGCAATCACAACCCCGAACCACGAAGTAAGCCGAACCGCAAAGCGCTGTCATCTTGAGCGGAGCGCAGCGGAGTCGAAAGATCTGCGGCTGTTTGTGCCCGCCCCGCGATTGCGGTCCTCTCAGGAAGAATAGTTCATCGAGATCTAAAGTAAGGCGATCGAGGCTATAATGTAAGGAAGGTAAATCATGGCATCAGCTACTCCCAAAACGGCGACTCCCAAAAAGGCGACCGTGGAAGCGACAGTTACCTCCAAAGGTCAGGTGACACTTCCGCAGGTGCTCCGGAAGCACCTTGGAATCCAGAAGGGAAGCCGAATCCGCTTCAGCATCCCTGCCAGCGGTGCCGTCAAGATCGAACCTGTTCTGTTTGACCTCGAGGATCTCTGGAGGATGGCCGATCAGGGCGGTCCAGCTGGTAGCGTGATGACTTTTGAGGAGATGGATACGGCCAAGGCCCGGAGACGGTGGTAATGCTCGCGGCGGATACCAACGTATGGGCCCGGGCCTACCTGAACGACGATCCGATACAAGCCAGGAAAGCCCGCTCTGCCCTTGCGGAGGCTCGCTCCGCGGGCGGAATCTTCGTTCCGCTGCTTGTTCTGGCCGAACTGTCGTGGGTTCTTCGCAGCAGATGGGACCGGGAACGGGTTCTGAACGCAATCGAAGGCCTTCTCCAGACACGGGGCGTGACCATTGAGTCGTCACTGCTTGCCTTGAGAGCCTTGGAGGCCTCCCGCAAAAGCGCAGTTGGCTTCGCCGATCACCTGATTGCGGAGATCTCCTTGGAAGCTGGCGCTGGCGAGGTCATTACGTTCGACAAAGCCTTTGGCCGCGTGCGGGGCGTTCGCCGCCTGAAGTAGGCCGGCTACTGGATGAAACCACTCGCTGGAACCTCAGCCGAATACTCGACTCCTCCGCGCTATGATCCTCTCGTGCCTGCCCGATTGACTGTAAAACCGACTCCCGCGCTGCCGCTCGATCTCTCCCTGCTCAAACCCGGCATGCGCCTCGCCGTTGCCGTCTCCGGCGGCGCGGACTCCGTAGCATTATTGCGCGCTCTCGCAGAACAAAATCACGAAAAGGGCAGGGAACTGGGCCTGGTGCTGCACGTGGCGCATCTGCATCACGGCCTGCGCGGCGCGGAAGCCGATGCCGACCTCGAATTCGTTCGCGATCTTGCAGCGCAACTCGGACTGCCCTTTCACGAAGCCCGCGTCGATACAGCGTCTGAGGCACGTCCCGATCCTGCATCCGGCAAGCCGTCCGAAACCATCGAAGAGGCCGCGCGCCGCCTGCGCTATGCCTGGTTCCGCAATCTCTTGTCCAAAGATCTGCCCCAAGCAGTGGGGCTCGACGCAGTGGCGACGGCGCACACGCTCGACGATCAAGCTGAAACCGTTCTGGCCAAGTTTCTGCGCGGCGCGTGGACTGAAGGCCTAGCAGGCATCGCTCCAAAACTCGAAGCCCCGGAGGGGCTCATTCTGCGGCCGCTGCTCAGCGCCACCCGCGCCGAGGTCGAGGCCTATCTCCACGCCCTGGGCCAAAGCTGGCGCGAAGACTCCTCGAACCGTCATCTCAGCTTTACCCGCAACCGTATCCGCCATGAGCTGCTGCCGCTGCTCGAAACCTGGAATCCGCAGCTGCGCGGCCATCTGGTTCAAATGGTAGAGTTGGCGCGGGACGAAGAGGCCTGGTGGCAGGCCGAGCTGGCCCGGCTGGCGCCACAGCTGATTCTTGCCGGCCGTCCCGTCCGTGGCGGTGGGCGCGCCGCCGCTGGGGAAAGCCTGGCGCTCGATTGCGGCAGGTTCGCCGTCCTCGCTCCCGCCCTGCAACGGCGGCTGTTGCGGCACGCAGCCCGGCAGCTCGGCGCGGAGCCCGATTTTGCGGCAACGGAATCCCTGCGCACTCTGGCCCTCGCCGGGCGCGCGGGACAAAAGCTGGAACTGGCCCAGGGACTGCGCGCCGAGCGCACGCCGCGCGAACTGCGCCTTGCCGTTAGTCCGGCCGCTTCGGGCTCCGGTGCGGCCGAGCCGGTTCCCGAGTACACCGTGGTAATTCCCGGCGAAGTGGCGGCTCCCGCCTTTGGGTTATGCATCCGAATTGAGTGCGCGGCGACCTTCCCCGGCAGAGCGGCCGGGACTCAAGCCATCCTGCGCAACTGGAGACCCGGCGACCGGGTGCGGCTGCGCTACTCGAGCGGGTTGAGGAAGGTGAAGGAAGTGCTGGAACGCCTGCGGGTTACGGGTTCAGGCCGCAGCCTCTGGCCGGTTCTGGAGCTCGAAGGCCGCATCTTATGGATGCAGGGTGTGGAGGTCGAACCGGAGCCGGGAATCCTCGTCACCGCCAGCCGGTTAAGCGAAGAAGACAAAGAGCCTCCTGCGTTGAGACCAGAAGGTAACCGGCATGCCCCGAAGGAGCTATATCCACGGGAACCTGCTTAGCTGCAAGTTCTTTGCCTTGGGAGTACAATTTTCATTACTGCTCGTCCGGGCAGGAGCTGTAGGTGTCATTTTCTGCGGAGTATGCACGTTTTGCCACTTTCCGAGAGAGATCCACGTCTAACGGATGGCAGTTGGTGAGGGTCGGACTGACAAACGCGTTCCTTCCCCCACCTGAAAAGAGGAGTCCTGGTGAATTCGAGCGCTAAAACAATCATGTTCTGGGTCTTTATCCTCATCTGCCTCGTGCTGCTGTGGGGCGTGGTATCGAGAAGCGCCAACATGGGCAAGGATACGGAGGTCCCCTACTCCGAGCTCTTCGACAAGGTGCAAAGCGGCCAGATCCTGGATGCGACCATCCAGGGCAACGAGTTGCACGGGCACCTCAAGGTCGCACCCAAAGACCAGTTCCATACCACGATTCCTGCTGACTACGAGGATCTGCTGAGGGCGCTGCAAACCGCCAAGGTGAACTTCTCCATCAAGGAGCCGCAGAGCAATCTGCTGGTGCCGCTTCTGCTCAACGTCGGCCCCTTCGTGCTGTTGGGCGCCATCTGGTTCTTCATGCTGCGGCAAATGCAGTCGGGCGGCAATAAGGCGCTTTCCTTCGGCAAGAGCCGCGCGCGCCTGCTCTCGATGCAGCAGAAGAAGGTCACGTTCAAAGACGTGGCTGGCGTGGATGAAGCCAAGGAAGAGCTGAAAGAGATCATCGAGTATCTGCGCGAGCCGCAGAAGTTCCAGAAACTCGGCGGCCGCATTCCCAAGGGTGTGCTGCTCGTAGGCCCTCCGGGAACCGGCAAGACGCTGCTGGCCCGCGCCGTCGCTGGCGAAGCGAACGTGCCATTCTTCTCCATCTCGGGCTCTGATTTTGTGGAGATGTTCGTAGGCGTCGGCGCAAGCCGCGTGCGCGACCTGTTCGAGCAGGGCAAGAAGAACGCTCCCTGCATCATCTTCATCGACGAAATCGACGCGGTCGGCCGTCATCGCGGCGCAGGCCTCGGCGGCGGACACGATGAGCGCGAGCAGACGCTGAATCAGTTGCTCGTCGAAATGGACGGCTTTGAATCGAACGACGGCGTGATCCTGGTCGCGGCCACCAACCGGCCCGACGTGCTCGATCCCGCGTTGCTGCGCCCCGGCCGTTTCGACCGCCGCGTAGTGGTCGGCCTGCCCGACGTCCGCGGTCGCGAAGAAGTGCTCCGCGTGCACGTGAAGAAGGTGCCCGTCTCTGAAGACACCAACCTCAACGTGCTGGCACGCGGAACACCGGGCTTTAGCGGCGCCGATCTGGCCAACATGGTGAACGAGGCCGCGCTCAACGCTGCGCGCGCCAATCGCAAGCAGGTCACCATGTACGACTTTGAGCTGGCCAAAGACAAGGTCCTCATGGGCGCCGAGCGCAAGTCGATGCTGCTTACCGACGAGGAGAAGCGCGTCACCGCGTATCACGAGGCCGGCCACGCGCTGGTGTCGATCATGCGCGACCACTCCGACCCCATCCACAAGGTGACGATCATTCCGCGCGGCATGGCTCTGGGCGTTACGGTGTACCTGCCGGATGATCGCCACAACTATACGCGCGAGTATCTCGAAACCCGTTTAGCCACGGCCTACGGCGGCCGCGTGGCAGAGGAGATCTTCCTCAATCAGATGTCCACCGGCGCCGGCAGCGATATCGAAACCGCGACCGATCTCGCGCGCCGCATGGTCTGCGAGTACGGCATGAGCCGCCTGGGTCCGCTTACCTTCGGGAAGAAGGAAGAGCAGATCTTCCTCGGCCGCGAGATCGCGCAACACCGCGATTTCTCGGAAGAGACGGCCCGGCAAATTGACCTCGAAGTGCGCCGCCTGATCGACGAAGCGTATCAGTCTGCACGCAATATCATCGAGGCGAACAAGGACCCCATGCATCGCATCGCCGCAGCGCTGCTCGAGCGCGAAACCATCGACGCTGAAGAGGTGAGGATGCTGATCGAAGGCAAGCAGCTTCCGCCGATGCGCTCGTCCCTGGCATCACCCACCGACGGCGACGGCCCATCGCAGCAGGTTCTCAAACCCGAGAGCCGCAGCGGACCGGGATTCCCCGAAGGCTCGCCTTCGCCGGCGTAAAAACAGTTGTCAGTTTACGGCGGACAGTTCACAAAGAAGGGCTGCTCTTCGCGGGCAGCCCTTTTTCATGCGCATAACTGCACTGTCATCCTGAGCGACCGGGGCGCAACGCAGGGAGTCGAAAGCCCTGCCCTGAGCGAAGCCGAAGGTGGACCTGTGGTTGTCTTTCGTCATCGAACTGGAGTGAGCCAGATCACTTACCCCCAGCCCCGCGCATATAATCTTGTCTCCAACACAATCTCGATCGGGAAAACGCTGCTTCCGGGAATTCCCCTACCGTTGAGGAGCACTCCACATGCAGGCTGGGCCGCGCTGCTTCTTCTTTTATTTCCTGCCCATTCTCTTTGTCGCCACGGCTGCCGCCGGCTTTGCGCACGCCGCGCCGGTGCTGATGATCTCCATCGACGGCCTCAAGCCCGAGTATGTAACGCAGGCCAATAAGCGCGGTCTCGAAGTTCCTTTCCTCCACTCGATGGTGAACAACGGCGCCTACGCCGATGGAGTCATCGGAGTGTGGCCAACGCTTACCTATCCCAGCCACACTACGCTCGTTACCGGCGTCTCACCCGCCGAGCACGGCATCTACTCGAATCTCCAGTTCGATCCCGATCTGCACGATGGCGGCGCATGGAACTGGTATGCGGATGAGATACGCGCACCGACGCTCTGGCACGCAGCGCACAATATCGGCCTGCACACCGCGAGCATCGGCTGGCCCGTGACCGTCGGCGCGCACGATGTCGATTGGCTGATTCCTGAGTTCTGGCGCACGGAAGGTCCGGCGAGCGGATCGAATCCGGCCGACCGGCTGCTGATCGCGGCGCTTTCGCATCCCCGCAAACTGCTCAGCGAACTGGAGCCGGCCGCCGGCCCCTACATGATGGGCAATGACGCAACGGTCGCCGGCGATGAGACCAAGACCCGCTATGCTCTCGAGATCCTGCGCAAATACAAGCCTGCGTTGATGACGCTCCATCTCAGCGCACTCGACGAGAGCGAGCACACGCACGGCGTCTTCAGCGCAGAGGCCAAACAAACTCTCGAATCCCTCGACGGCATGGTCGCGCGTCTCGCCAAACAGGAACTGGCGAACGATCCTTCCGCAGTCGTGATCGTCGTCTCCGATCACGGTTTCATGAACCTCACGCACGTCGTAAACCTGCAGGTTCCGTTCTTCAAGGCCGGCCTGATGCAATACAAGACCGATCCGCAGACCAAGGCGCAGACCATTGTGTGGAAGGCCCAACCGCAGATGGCCGGCGGCATGGCCGCCGTCATGCTGAAGGACCCGAACGATCAGCAGACCGAGAAGCAGGTGCGCGCCATGCTGGCACACCTGGCCGCCGACCCTGAGAGTGGAATCGCCCAGGTCTTCGACCGCAAGGGACTCGCGCAGCTTGGAGCCTTTCCTGATGCGTCGTTTCTCGTCGTCTTCAAGGCCGGCTACTATGCAGGATTCGGCACTAGCGGAGCGCTCGTGGGCCGCGTGCGCAACATCTTCGGATCGCACGGATTCTCGCCGCAGTATCCCGAGATGCACGCCTCATTCTTCGCTGTCGGAGCTTCGGTCGCGCATCACCGCGACCTGGGTGTGATCGACATGCGCCAGATCGCGCCCACGGCCGCGCGTATCCTGGGCGCGCCCATGCCAACGGCCAAGGCGCAGCCGCTGCATCTGCAGCCCTAAACCGGATTAGGAATTGGTGTAGGACGAGTTGATGATCTCAAGTGCCGTTGTCGTCGCCGTCCCCCGGAAGCCAGAGGCCGACGGGGTGGAAGTAAACGGCACCCTGCACATTTCCGAAGTCCTTGCGTGAATTCCTAATCCGGTCAGAAGATCGTATAGCTGATGCCCGCGCTGCCGCCGTAAGGCCAGATCGTCGGCGCTACGTGCCAGTACTGGTACTCGAAGTCGATGGCGCGCACCGTGAGCTTCCGCGTCAGCCGGTAATCGACGCCGCCGCCGAAAGCAATGGTACCTGTCGTTCCGGTCAGAAAACTGCCGGTGCCCAGGCCAAACAGGACTTTCCCGTAAGGCGTCCATCCGTGGAAGTCATGGATGGGCACGCGCGGCCCAACCATGTACGAGTCCTCATTGATGCCCGCGTATTCATTGAAGCGCAGCCAGCGGCCTTCGCCTTCCAGCTGCACCCAGCGCGAGATTCGGTAGTCGACATAAGCGCCGACGCCGAACAGCCGGTTGGGACTGGTTTCGGCAACCCCGCGCCCTGCGTAGTCTGGTTGAAACATCGATCCCACGGCGCCCACGGAGAGCGACGTTCCGTTTCCATACGCGGCGGGCGCAACCTGCGCGTACAGGGTGAGAGTAGCGGCGGGGAAGAGGAAAAGCAGAGCCAGTATAAGCGATCGTCTCATCTGCGTTGAACACTTCCGGTTCTGGAAAATATTCGAGCCTACTGCACAAGGCGATGCGGAGCTATGGTCTGTGGGTTGTTTGCTTTGCGAACTCTCTGGAAAACCCTCAGCACTTCACGGACTGAGAGAGCCGCTGCCGCTCCGTCTTTATAGACAAACAATGTGATGCAGAGTTGCGTTACTCACGCGAATTCCGCCGCTTCTGCGCAGGGGGTGTTCCCTGCGCAGAAGCGGCGCATCGCTTCTTGCGAACCCGTTTCACTGGGGTGGATTTTGCGCTGCGGCAGCGGGCAGTTGCTGGCTCGGCGGAGGCGCCGGCGCATTGCCGCCGGCCGGCTGGTCCTGCTGTTGATTCGGCGGTGCGCCCTGAGGCTGGTCTCCCGCTGCAGGAGTTGCAGGCGGCGCCTGATCCCCTTGCTGCGGCTGCGCTCCGTTGGATCCGGGTGCCGGCCCATTGCCAGTCGCGGTTGCCGGCTCTGCACTGGCCAGGTCATAGCGCTGCAGCTTGTAGAAGACCGGCGTCACCTCAAACGGCATCTTGTCGCGCGCGTTCATCGGCGCGTACCGCTTGGCATTCAGCATGTGTACCTTGTCGTCCCAGGGATCGGTCTTCAGCCAGCTTCCCAGCGGCAGTGCGGCCGTTTGGTTCAAGTCGTCCCAGTTGAGCTTAGGCGCCTGGTGCTCCAGATCCGCCATCCACGGCGTGCCGTCGGCCTTCAGCAGCGAATCGCCCAGCTTCGGCGAGTTCAGCGCCTTCAGCACCTTGCCGCGGTCCGCAAGCTGCTCGTAGTAGAGCCCGGCCACGGGCAGCTGGTCCTTGTACATCGAAGCCTGCAGGTACTCCATTGCCTTCTTGGCGGCCGTCTCGTTGTCGATATCGGAGTGGTACATGTCGATGCGCTGGAAGGTCGCTTCGTCCGGAAAGAGAAGCCGGTCGTTGAACGCGTAGCGCGTGTCGATGTGATGGCCGAGCGCGATGTGCGCCAGCTCCATGGCAACCACCGAAGCAATCGCCGGCTCGCTGGGCAGCGAGTCGATCAGTCCCTTGCTCACCAGGATCGTGTTGCCCACCGTCGTTGCTTCCACCGTATCGGTGAGCAGCACGCGGCAATGAATCTGATCGGTGAAGGCGAGGTTGTTGGGCACGATCAGGTTGATGACGATCTGCCCGAGCACCTTGTCTTCGTATCCACCGGGCGTGAGCGGAGCAACCAGTCCCGCCTCTACCAGGCGGTCGATCACGTTGTTCTCAGCCTGCGTGATCCACATGCGCGAAGCCTGCAGCGGGCTCACATCCTGCGAGTCGTCGCTCTTGTCCTCGGCATCGTCCACCTTCACGCTCACGTTCTCGCTGTCGCGCGTAGGCAGCTTGAGGGAGTAGCCCCAGAAGTGCGTCTGCGCCTTCAGGCCTTCCGCCTTCGAGCCTTCGCCCAGCTTCGACTCCTCTACGTAGATCGCAACCGGCAGCCACACGTCGGGCTGCACGTTCATGCGCCAGCTATCAAAGTGGAAGTAGTATTTGGATGAGTCTTCCGAGGTCGGCCCAGTGTAGGTGCCGTTGAATCGCACCACGTTGCCGTCCTGGTCTTCAATCCAGATGCGCCCGTAGAAGCGGCCCATGCCCTTCACGTCCGGCTTGGGATGCACGTCGAAGACCCAGGTCCGCACCGAGCCCAGGAACTCGCGCCGCACATAGCTGAACGCGTAGTGCTGCTGGTCGAAGCTCGTCGGGTCCAGAAACATCATCTGCATGAACCCGGTCGGCGAATACGTCAGCTTCTCCAGGCCCAGCGCCTTGGTCAGCCCGGTTACCGCCGCCATCGAGCCTTTGAAGAATCCGTGCTTGCTCTCAGTCCGTGGCTCGTAGCCCTTGTCGAAGAATGTCTTGCCGAAGTCCACTCGGCTCAGCATGTACTGGTCGTCGACGGGAACCTCATAGAGCTTCACATCCGGCCGCGTGTTCTGAATGTAGGTCTCCACCAGCGGTGTGCGCTGCTGAATCTCCTTGATGAGCACCTTTTCGCGCGCAATGGCCTTGTCCACAAGGGCAGATTGCTCTGGGGTCAGCGCGTGGCCCTGCTGGTACTTGGGCTGTTTCTTTGCGTGTGCGCAGGCCGCACCCAAAGTGAGGACCAGGAAGGTTACAGCGAGCCCGGGCACAGCGCGCGCCCGGACTCGCGATAGGGGGATCTTCCGAAACGTCATGTAAAGCTCCTAGGTGGGTTCTTGCTGGTCTACCTCGGTCCGCTGATGCCGTCCCGGCATTGCCGTTGAGCGTAAACCTTGCGTCAAATGGTGCAACTTGATGCTACGCCAACTGGAAGGTGATCGTGATATTGGTCGTCATGTCCACCGGCCGTCCGTCGCGCGTGGCCGGGCGAAAACGGATCTGGGATGCGACCCGGCGGGCCTCTTCGTCCAGGCCATGACCGAGCCCGTGAACGATTCCCTGCACGACGACCTGGCCGCTCGCCATGAAGGTGACCCGCAGTACTACATCTCCCTGGACGTGCAGCTCCCGCGCCTCGCTCGTATACTGCACCGGCGGCTTCGACAGCACTTCAAGGTTTGTTGAAGCCGGCTGGACGACCGCTTTGATCGGCGCCGCCGCCGCCGTCTGCGTAGGAATCCCCGCCGAGGCGACTTTGCCGTAGTTTCCGGTATTGGAGGTAGCAGCGCCGGGAATGCCCGCCGAAGCTACCTTGCCGACATATCCCGCATTCGAGCCCGCTTTCAGGCCATTGCCGATTCCCGCGGAACCAACCACGCCGTGCGGCGCAACTGCCGGCCCCTGCGAGCCGCCGTACGGATTGCCAATCGCCGCGATCGTCGCCGGCTTCGTGGCGTTCGGATTCGGCGTCACGCCGAAGGTCTGGCCCAGGTGGACTGGAGCAGTGGAGGGATGCACCTGCGGCGTCTGCGCAGGCATGGCAGCCGCGAGTGCGGCCTTAGGCTGCGGCGCCAGGATGATCGCCGGCTTTACCGGCTTCATCTCCGGCATGGCCAGCTTGGCCTCCATCTGCACCGGCTTCGGCTCCGGCTTGGGCTTCGGCATCTCGATCTTCGGCTGGTCCAGCGTGATCTTGGGCGGCGTCGGCGGCGGAGGCATCTTGGGCAGCACGGGCGGCTTCACTTTGACCGGTGGCGGCGGCGTGCTGGGCACAATCAGCTCCGTCATCTCGTATTTGTGCTCCTGCAGCACACGCTTGGCCGTCATGCTGATAACCAGCACAGTCGCCAGGATGGTGCCATTGATGATGGCGCTGGTGACAAATGAGGCAGACCTTCCCTCAGGTTCGGGCAGCAAACCGAAGTTGGTCCGTCCGGGGGAATACGTCGTCGACATGATTGAGTCCTCAGTTTTGACCGCAAAAGCGGCCAGGATGGCAAAACTTCAGAAACGCAAAAACGAACAGCTCGCGAAGCTTAACCCCCGCGAGGGGTACCCAAATCGGGTGAAAAACCTTGGAAAGGCTTGCCTTCCGGCCGTTGGCTGCCCTCACTCGCACCCCGCCGTTGGCCGGGTACGCCGGCAGAAATACCGGAATTCAGAACGACTGCGCATGAACGGGGAGGTTCCCCGCATCGATAACCCTCCTGCACCTTAAGATCGGCTGTCCGGTGCGGATCATCGATGGGACCGGCCTCGGACATCAAAACTCTTTCAATTGGCACCCAAGGCGTACGGCAAAAGGACGTTGCTGAGTTATCTTCAACTCGCGCAGAGAGTTTGCATACCAGTCCGGCACCCTGCGCACTCCCCCGCAGCCGTAACAGCGCGTGGGGTCGCACAATGCCCTGTGTGTTCGGAAGCCCATGACGCGACAGACTCCCGCCCGCCTGGTTGCACCCTGCTTTAATAGACTCAAGGTTATCGAAACTGCGGTGGAAAGGACAAACTTTTTTGTGAAGATTCTGGTTACTGGTGGCGCCGGATACATTGGGGGAACGGTCGCGGAATTGCTTGCCGCGCGGGGACACGAACCGGTTATATTCGACAACCTGAGCCATGGCCGGCGCGAACTGCTGCCGCCGGGCGTCCCCTTTATTCAGGGCGAACTGGGCGACGGAGCCGCGCTCCAGCAGATTTTCACCGCGGCTGCCGACCAGAAACGGCCGTTTGAGGGCGTGCTTCACTTCGCCGCGCTCATCGAAGCGGGGGAATCCATGGTGCGCCCGGAGACCTTCTTTCGCAACAATACCGCCTCCACGCTGACGCTGCTCGAAGCCATGCTGGCCTGCGGGCCGCGCCGGCTGGTGTTCTCCTCCACCGCGGCCGTCTACGGCGAACCAGAGTCGGTGCCGATTCAGGAAGATGCGCGGCTTCTGCCCACCAACGCCTATGGCGAGTCCAAGCTGCTTGTCGAGCAGATGCTGGCCTGGTTTCACCGTATCCACGGGCTGCGCTACGCCTCCTTGCGTTACTTCAACGTTGCCGGAGCCCCCGAAGGTCCTGCCGGCATCACGCGCGGCGAGGCCCACGAGCCCGAAACCCATCTCATCCCGCTGGTGCTCGATGTCGCCCTGGGCCGCCGCAGCTCGATCCGCATCTATGGCGAGGACTACCCCACCCCTGACGGCACCTGCATCCGTGACTACATCCACGTCTCCGACCTGGCAGACGCTCACCTGCTTGCACTCGAGGCCCTGAATGCCGACACCCATGCCGGCCGTATGATCTTCAACCTCGGCAACGGACACGGTTTCAGCGTCCGGGAGGTCATCGAATCGGCCCGCCGCGTCACGGGCCATCCCATTCCCGCCGAGATCCATCCCCGGCGTCCGGGCGATCCCGCCGTCTTGGTCGCCAGCTCCGCGAAGGCCATCCGCGAGCTGGGTTGGAAACTCCGTTACACCGAACTGGATTCGATCATCCGCACTGCCTGGATCTGGCACCGGAAACGCTACCAGGGGTGAACTCTGACGCCGGTTGGGACCCGGAGAGGCGACTGCTTTTGCGCTGAGGACAAAGAGTTTAGCGCGTCCCACTGAGTTTTCCGCCTTTCCCTCAGGGCAAAAGTGAGAGACCGACGGGGTTCGCTCTCCGGCCGGTAGTAATCCGCCCTGCGTTCCCTAGGTAAGATTGTGCAACCGGTGATCCCTGTTGCATCTCCTACTATTGTGGTAGTGGATTCTGCACGTAGAGGGTACAAACCCTGAGATGACGAACACCAAACGCAAAGACATGTTCCGCGCTTTTCTCGATTTCTTCATACTCTTCAGCGGAATCTCTACGGCTTCCAACCTGGCCCGCACCCAGGGCCGGAAACTCTTGACGCGCGGAATCTTCCTCTTTCGCGCCCACAAAGAAGAATCATCGAATCAATGAAACTCGGGCATTGTGTGTTCCACCCCGCGCAAGGGTGGGAGAGCACGAACTCTAACCGCTCTCAAAATCCTCACCAAGATTGTTAGAATCACCCTATGCCGATCTCGCGCCAGCAGGCTCTCGACTACTTCCAATCGCCTGACCTGATTGGCCTGGGCTTTGAGGCCGACGCGGTCCGCCGCCGCCTGCATCCCGAAGACGTCGTCACCTACATCATCGACCGCAACATCAACTACACGAACTTCTGCACCGAGTACTGCACCTTCTGCGCCTTCTATCGCCCGCTCAAGGGCCCCAAAGCGAGCGAAGGCTACATCCTCGACTTCGAGACGATCTACGACAAGATCGCCGAGACGCAGGAGATGGGCGGCACTGGCGTGCTGATGCAGGGCGGCATTCATCCCGATCTCAAGATCGACTGGTTCGAGCGCCTCTTCACCGGCATCAAGCAGCGTTTCCCGAAGATCTGGCTGCACTGCCTTTCGGCGTCAGAAGTGCTGGCCATCGCCGAGTACTCCAACCTCGACCTGCGCACCACCATCGCCCGCCTGCGCGACGCCGGCCTCGACTCCATCCCCGGCGGCGGCGCCGAGATCCTCGACGACGATGTCCGCTTCCGCATCGCCCGCCTCAAGTGCCGCACCGAAGACTGGGTCAGCGTGCACCGCACCGCACACCAGCTCGGCATGCGCACCACAGCAACCATGATGTTCGGCGTCGGCGAGACCTTCGATCAGCGCATCAACCACTTCGAAATCGTGCGCAACCTGCAGGCAGAAACCGGCGGCTTCACCGCCTTCATCCCCTGGAGCTTCCAGCCCAAGCACACTGCGCTCGGCGGCCGCGGCTGGGACGAAGCGACATCGGTCGAATATCTGAAGGTGCTGGCCGTCGCGCGCCTCTATCTCGACAACATCGAGAACGTACAGGCCAGCTGGGTCACGCAGGGCCTGAAGGTGCTGGAGCTAGGCCTCCACTTCGGCGGCAACGACGTAGGCTCCGTGATGCTCGAAGAAAATGTGGTGAAAGCCGCAGGCACTTCGAACTGCACCACAGAAGAAGAGCTACGGAGAATCATCCGCGACGCCGGCTTTAAACCCGTCCAGCGGGATACGCTGTATCGCACGATGTTCCTCAACTAAGAATGCCGGGTGCCCCAGGTCCCTCGCTTTTGGGGACCTGGGAAAGCACAACCCTCAACCTGTCGTGTGCTCCTAGGTCTGAAAACCCAGACCTGGGAAAGCACACGCCACCAACCCCGCCACAACCGCACTCTCCCTTTAGGGAGAGCCTACAATAGCCCAGGATGAAATCCTGGGTGAACAGCGCATAAGTCCGCGCCGTCCCGTAGGGACGGCAAGAACCCGCGCAAGATATCCATCCACTTAGCCACAATCTAACCAGACCTGGGAAGGCACAACGCTCACCCCACCCATCTCAAGCCTGCGCGCAGCGCAGCTGAAGGCTCTGCGGTTCGCGTATGCATCGCATTCATCACCGAGAGGTGCTACAAGCGACGCGTGAGTCCAGACCGGACACCCCAGTTATTTCATGCCGGCCGCGCCCTTTGGATGAAGTGAATGATCAAGCAGACCACAAACAGTCCCAGCAAAATGTGAATTCCCGCCATCGCTACATGGAAAGCGAGGAAGGCGACCAACCATGCGATCAGAAACAGCACAGCAACTCCAAGCCACATACAACCCTCTCTTTAGAGCACGCCGGATGTAAGGCGCCTCTCTTGAATCGGATGACAGACCCGGCACAAGGTTTGCTCTTGCATCGAGAACTGAAGGCAATTGATTCGATGGCAGCGGCAATTCCTCTTGCGAGCGCTGGCCGGGAGGAACCTCCCGACTGGATATGGTTCTTCCGGAATCGAACGGGGTCGTCCTCGCACTCGTTTACCCTCTTCGGGGGTACAATATGCGCATCATTTCGTTCCGCAGGGCACCGCGAAGGGAGCGTTATCTATGACTATCTCCCGCCAGCCAGGCAAGACGGATTGGGATCGCATCCACAGAGAAGTCGAAATGGACTCACCCATTCCATACGACGCGAACGATCCCGACGAAGGCCCCTACGATCCCAACGACGACGAGGCAGTGGAACGGTTCCACACCGAAGCCAATCGCGTTCCCCCGCAAAAGGCCGGGGACACCAGGAAAGTCGCCAAGACCGCCTGAGCAAATGGGCGGTCGCCTCGGAGCTCGTCCTGAGCTTGCCGAAAGATCCGGATCTTCGGACCTGGAAAAGTACTGCATCAGCCCAGCCACACCCTCACTCTCCCATTCCATCCATAAGGTCACTCTCCTATTCCATTCACACCCTCGCTCTCCCGTGAGGGAGAGCCGACAATAGCCCAGGATGGAGTCCGCGAAGCGGACGCAATCCTGGGATCAGCCCACCAAGTCTCCGCCGTTCCGTAGGGGACGGCGCGAACCACCTCCGCACAAAATATCCGCACACTCAGGCACAATCCATCCCGGCCTGATCCTCCGTCACATTTAACCCGCCAAAGGTTGACACCTCTCCCATCACGTTGATATCAACAGAATCAACGCAATAGGACACGACACCGCTCGACGTCCGCAAACAGGAGATTCCCGCCATGTTCACACCCAAAGGCAAATTCGCCTGGTACGAACTCATGACCAGCGACACGGCAGCGGCCGGCAAATTCTACTCAGATGTCGTCGGCTGGACCACCCACGAGATGCCGGGTGGCTCAGGCATGGCGTACACCACCTTCAACATCGGCGAAGTCGGCATGGCGGGCATGTTGAACATCCCCGGCCACATTGCCTGGATCGGCTACATCGTCGTCGACGACGTCGACGCGCATGTCGAAAAGATCGTCGAGGCTGGCGGCAAGCTCCTGAGGCCCGCCACCGATGTTCCTGACATGCTTCGCTTCGCGGTCATGTCCGATCCGCAGGGCGCTGCCATTGCGATCTTCACACCCCATCCAGCGATGCCCACGCCGCAACGGCCCGAGCCGCCCACGCCGGGAACCATCGGCTGGCACGAACTCTACACCACCGACCTCGACGCAGGATTCGACTTCTACAACAAGCTCTTCGGCTGGACCAAGGTCACGGACATGGATATGGGGCCGATGGGTCTCTACCGGATCTTTGATGAGGGCGACCACAAACAGATGGGCGACGGCGGGATGATGACCAAAGCCCCGCACATTGCTGTGTCCTGCTGGAACTTCTATTTCGACGTCGATTCCATCGAGTCTGCCACTGCACGCGTAACCGCTGGCGGCGGCAAAATCCTGAATGGACCGATGCAGGTACCCGGAGGCGGCTGGATGATCAATGGCCAGGACCCGCAGGGAGCCATGTTCTCGCTGTTCAGCGCCGCAGAATAGGTGCCTGGAGCTATAGCGGTTTCACAGTTGCTATATCCCGAAGCCGCTGCTGCGAAGTGGCATTTTCCTCAAGAAAATGCCACCTTCCGCTGTTTCTGCAAGCGCAAGGGAACTGTGAAACCGCTCTAAACGGCCGGATACTCAAGGCCTCGGGATGCGGTCTCGGGCGATAGATATTCGTCGCTGGAGTACTCTGAGATCTGGGGAAGCACAACGCTTGCCTCGCACTCTATTGGCTGTCTCAATAAATTCCCGGCACCAGCCGCCAGGTGTGCGCGCAGTACGCGTCGTACTCCGCGCCGAAGTGCTCGCGCAGCAGCCGTTCCTCGGCACGGATGCGCGCCACCAGCGGCACGAGCAGCGATGCCGCCAGCAGCATGCCCACTCCGGAGCGGAATGCCAGCGCCCATCCGAAGGACGTAGTCATCAGTCCGAGATAACTCGGGTTGCGAATCACGCTGTAGATACCGTGTGTCTCCAACGTGTGGCCTGCCTGAATCGCCACCAGCCCGCTGAAGCGGTTCTTGAGCACATAGACCGGCAAAATGCGCAGGACGCCGCCGGCCGCACAGATCACCACGCCCGCCCAGCGCGCGGCATCTCCATCCAGCGTCCAGAATCCAATGCGGTCGGTATACGGCGAAAAATAAGACATCAGCATGGCGATGATGGTGAAGGCCGCCAGCACCCAGCGGTTGCTGCGGTCCTCCTTTTCGCCCGTATTCATCCCGCCACCGGAAAAAGCAGCCAAGACGACGAGCGCCAGGGTCACCCAGACCAGCGCCTGTAAGGCCGCATGCGCAAAAAATGCGCTCCATCCGCCCCAGCCCGCGATCGCGAGCCCGTACTGGATGGTGAGCGAAACCGCAGCGGTGGCCAGGATCCTAACGGCGCTCATCGCTTTATTCGTGTAGTTTCGCCCACATCTTAGCACCGACCGCGTAATCGAAGCAGTCTTGCTGCAACGCAGCAAAGAGTGTAGGATAGCTGACCGGGTGGGGGACACGGGCCCGCGAAGGAGGAGCTATGGCGAACGCGTCCGTTGTGAAATTCCCATTGTCTGGAGGAGTCAACCAGGCCTTTGACTTCATGAATTCCTGGTTCCGCGCCATCGGCAGCCAGTTCGGCCTGGTGAATATCACGGTCGGCAGCACCGCTGATCCCGAGGTGGAGAAGCGCATCCTGGAGGATGTCGGTACGTATGGCCGGCAACTGGGGAGAGTCGGCGATGCGCTGCGGGTGCTGGTGGAACTGGCCGAGAAGGAAAAGACGGTGTTGAGCCCGGAACAAAAAAAGGCGCTGGCGGAGTTTACCTATCAAATAACCAAAGTGGATGAGATTAAGGCGAAATACCGGTAGGATGGCGCTGCTCCGGCCCTTGAACCGGTCTGATCAACTATGTTCATCAACTCGCCGGGCGCCTGGGACCCGCCTTGTTGTTGGGTCCCATACCTGCTCACTGAGCCGCATGGGCATTTATGAGACCGGTTGTTGTCTGCATTCTCGATCTTCTACACAGTTCTCCCGCGCACAGGGAATAGTATTGTCGCAAGTCTCAACCCTGGCCGGGAGTGTCCGGCCTCTGTCGGGGAAGTTAATGCTTAGCTATATCCGAATGGATGACCATTCATCTGCCAAATAGTTGAGCACATGCGACTGGACAAAGTCGCCGTCTGGGTGGCCTTCCCCTGTCACATGCCACCCCCCCCGGCGCAGTGGTATTCTGGCGCGTCAACTTTTTTGAACAACGGAGGACGACGTGAGAAAAGCCATCCTGCTGGCGATGGGCGCAATGTTGTGTCTGGCCGGGTGCGGCCCTGAAGGAAAAGAGGCTCCCGGCATTCCGGTAACTCCCAAATGGAAAGGCCCTGCTTACCATCTTGCCTTCGACACCAAGGCGGCCAAGCCCAATCCCTCCGGCGTCACCCTGCCGGCCATTCAATTCACAGCCAATCCTGACGCGCTCGAGAAGAGAGCCACCCTCGTCGTCCGCTTCGACTCTTCCGTCGTGAAAACGGAGAACACGGTCATGAACCAGGTGGTTCTGGCCCCATTCGACATCTCTGGAGACGATGGCGCACTCTCTGCCGACACCATAGACATTGCCGACAAGGGTCTGGCGCATCTGTTCAGCACTTACTGCATCAAGGGCAAAGTGAATGTCTCAGTGCTGCTGGCCCGCTCGTCTCTCAACCCCAATGCCAGTGACAGTGATATCGACAGCAAGCGCCTGTCGGACTGGCTATCCACCGACGTTGTGTTCAAGAACCCGCATCCAGGCTGCAAGCTGTAAGCCGTGAACACCGACCATCGTCGTTTCCGCGCTCATCGATCGGGAGCATCCTCGCCCAGTGTCCGGAGCCAGAACTGGATACCAGCCCAGGATAAGACCGGCGGAAACAGCGCTGCGGTTGCACAAGATATCCCGCAAATCGGGCACACTCCAAGCAGCACGTGTGCCCGATTTGAGATGTCAGGAAAGAACCCGGTCCGTGCCCCCGCTGAACACCCACCTACCCCCCTCCCCCTGAACGCAGCCCTGCTTTCAGTGCAGTATTCGCTGCAACCGACACAAAATGAGCCACCTGCAGAAAGCCCATCCTAACCAAGGAGTAAATAGAACCCATCCATTTCATGCGGCTTTTCCCTGTTTTGGGCGCGAAATGCTATCTCTTTCGTGCCCTTTCGTCCAAATCACCGCGCGAAGAAGCCGCTACAATGGCCGCAAGCAATCCTGAGGTCAAGTCATGCGGCCGTCCTTCTCGCTCGGCATCGAAGAGGAATACCAGACCGTCGACCCCGTCACGCGCGATCTACGCTCGCACATCCAGACCGAGATGCTGGCCACGGGCAAGATGCGCCTGCAGGAACGCGTGAAGGCCGAGATGCACACCTCCGTCGTCGAGGTGGGCACGCGCGTCTGCCGCAGCATCAGGGAAGCGCGAGAGGACATCTACGATCTGCGCCGCGAGATGATCAAGCTGGCGAAAGAGCACGGCCTCGAACTCGTCGCCGGCGCCACGCATCCCTTTGCCGACTGGCGCACACAGGACATCTATCCCGACCCGCGCTATCACCAGGTGGTGAAGGACCTGCAACTTGTCGCGCGCGCCAACCTCATCTTCGGACTGCATGTGCACGTCGGCATCGAGGATCGCGAGGCCGCAATTCGCATCATGAACTCGATGCGCTATTTTCTGCCGCACATCATGGCGCTGGCCACCAACTCGCCCTTCTGGCTTGGCCTCAACACCGGCTACAAGGGCTATCGCGCCAAGGTGTTTGAGAACTTTCCGCGCACCGGCATTCCCGACGCGTTCTCTGATTACTCGGAGTTTGAAAACTACGTCAATCTGCTGGTGCGCACCAACTGCATCGACAACGCAAAGAAGATCTGGTGGGATATACGGCCGCACCCATTCTTCAACACCGTTGAAGTGCGCGCGTGCGACATTCCGTTGCGAGCCGAAGAGACGGTGGCGATTGCCGCGCTTATTCAGGCCACGGCGGCGTATCTATACAAGCTGCACTGCGCAAATCAGGACTTTCGCCAGTACGCCCGCTCGCTCGTTGCCGAGAACAAGTTCCGCGCCGTGCGCTACGGGCTGGAAGGCAAGCTGATCGACTTCGGCAAACAGCAGGAGGTCCCGCTGCTGGACCTGATCGAAGAGCTGCTGGCGCTCGTGGACCCGGTGGTGGATGAGCTTGGCAGCCGTGAAGAGATGGAGGGAATTCGCACGATTATGAAGACCGGCACCGGCGCCGATCGCCAACTCAAGGTCTATGAAGAGACCCAGGGCGACCTGAAGGCCGTGGTGGATTACATGGCGAAGGAAACGGCTGCCGGTCTGTAATTGGCGACCGCGCTTTAATGAGGCCGCTTCTGATATTTCTCGAAGGCGAAGCTCTTTTTCGCTGCGTCGCCTTTGCGGATGTTGGTATCGTAGAGCGATTTGTCGGATTGCGTGTGAATGCTCCAGCCGTCGCTTTCGCGCTTGATGCCGTTCCCCTTGCCGCTTAAGTCGGGCATGATCGTGACCGGCTCAGTGCTGAGCACGCTGATCACCTTATCCTGCTCGGTGACCGGAACCTTCATCCATGCGGCATTGGTGATCTGAACCGTGATTTGATAATCATTCCTTCCGTTGGTTGCGCTGTAGGTTTTTCCCGGTGGGGGGCAGGGATTGTCAGCCATTGCACGTTCCTCCTTAGAATTGCGTGAAATTTACAACGAGATCGGGGAGAAATCGCAAGGCTTTCGCCGGCGCATCGACGACGTGCGCGGGTTTTGTTTGCAAGCCAACTCATTTTAATCGCTGTCCGTTTCGCGGCGCACGTCCTCTTTCGGAACCTGCGGCGTGCTCGCCTTGTTTTATTTCCGTGAATTTTTCGTTAACCTCAAGAGAGTTCCGCAAATTTGCGGGTCTTTTTTGAAGGAGCGGGAAGAACCACCGCATGAACGAAGCCGCCGCGCATCTCCTGTCGATCGAGTATCCATCTGAGTTTATCCAGGGAGCGCGCTCAGCGGTGTTCACCTGTCTGCGCATCGATCCGGCGGAAAAAGTCACGCTCATCACGGACCGCGCCACCGAGCCGATTGCCGCGTCGCTTGCAGCGCAACTCGCTGAATGCGGCTGCCCGTGGAATGCATTTGTTCTCGAAGAGATCGCCCCGCGCCCGCTCGTTGCAATGCCCGCTCCGGTACTGGCCGACATGGAGAGCTCGCAGGTTTCCATCTTCGCCGTGCAAGTGCGGCCAAATGAACTGCGATCGCGCATGCAGATGACCGACGTGGTGAACCGCCGGCGCATGCGCCATGCGCACATGGTCAACATTACGCCGGAGATCATGTGCCAGGGAATGCGTGCGGACTTCGATCTCGTCGACCGGCTTTCGCAGAAGGTTCTGGAGCGTGTGCGCAGAGCGAAACGGATTCGCGCGACCACGGCCGCCGGGACGGACATCACTGCGGAGATGAATCCCGACTACAAGTGGTTCAAGACTTCAGGCATCATCTCACCGGAGAAATGGGGCAACCTACCCGGGGGCGAGTGTTTCACCTCGCCCGGCGAAGTGAACGGCACGTTTGTTGTAGATGGCGTCGTGGGCGACTGGCTGTGCTCGCGCTACGGATTGCTCGCCGATGCGCCGCTCACCATCGAGATCGCCGGCAATCGCATCGTGCGTTGCGCCAGCGCGAACAAACAGCTCGAAGCGGATTTCTGGGCCTACACGCACACGGACGAAAACTCCGATCGCGTGGGTGAGTTTGCCATCGGCACCAATCTCGGCGTGGAGCGCGTGATCGGCAACATTCTGCAGGACGAGAAATTTCCCGGCATTCACATCGCCTTCGGCAATCCCTATGGCGAGCACACCGGCGCTCCGTGGCGCTCCGGCACACACATCGATGTGGTCGGCCTTGGCTTCAACATCTGGCTGGAAAAGGAAGACGGCGAAGAGCAGATCATGCGCGACGGGCGCTTTCTGATCGTCGCGTGAGCCCTTTTGAATCGCTTACCTGCGAAAACCCGCTTCCTCTGAATCTTTCACCCACTTGGGTGTGAACTCGTTGCTGGCCGCCTGCTGCTCAATCATTTTTCGCGCTTCAGCCACATGCAGCCGCATCAGCCGTTCCGCCTCATCGGGAAAGTTGTGATCGATCGCGTCAACGATGCGCAGATGCTCCTCGTAGACCACGCGTGGGTCGCGCGAGGCGCGCACAGCCATGCCAAGCACGCGGTAACCCTCGGCAAGACGCAGCAGAATCTTGTTGCGCGAGAGATTCATGATCTGGAGGTGAAATGCGCGATCCGCAGCGCCCATCTCGTCCACTTTGTTTTCTGTGGAGAGATTCCAGATGTGGTCCGCCACCTTGCGCAGGGCAGAGACGTCGGCGCGCGATGCGTGCTCGCAGGCCAGCCGGGCCGCCAGCCCTTCGAGAAATTCGCGCACCTGGTAGGCTTCGCAAAGGCGGGCGGCGTCAATCTTGCCGACGAAGACGCCGAGCCGGTCGATGGACTCGACCAGGCCCATCCATTGCAGCTCCAGCAGCGACTCCCGTACGGTGCCTTGTGCAACGCCGAGCTCCTTGGCCAGGCTTTGCTGGGTAAGGCGCTCTCCAGGCTGGCTCTCGCCGGACAAGATGCGGCGTTGAATCTCCTCCCGCACATGGTGCCGTCCCACGGGTGATTGAACCGCCATATGCCGGCTTGCCTCCGTCGTCATCGATTGGAGTGTGACAGGCGCATCCTATCATCGATTAAGATCGATGGTCAATCAGAAGTCTTCGCTAAGAAGCCGGATGGCGCGCGAAAAAGAGAAGGCGGCTTCCGTCAAGGAAGCCGCCCCTTTTTGCTGCGAAGCGATGCTTTTGGGAGCATCGCTAGAAGATGATCTTACCCACGAACTGCCATACGCGCTGCGTGCCCACCGGCGACGGGATATTGACGCTGCCGGTGCTGCTGCTGGTGGCGCTGATTTGACCGAATGTGCCGGAGCTGGCCGATTGGGTGGGGTTAGCCAGGTTCGTATGGTTCCACGCATTGAAGGCCTCGGCCTGGAACTGGCCGTGAACGCGATGCTCGGTCAGGATGTCCTTGAACAGCGAGATGTCAGTGTCCTCGTAAGCGGGCCCGCGCAACGAGTTGCGTGGCACGTTGCCGAAGGACTGCGCATAGCCATTCGCCGCCGAGGGAGCTGGGTTCTTCGCGAAGGCTGCAGGATTAAACCACTCGGTGATCTTCGACGCACCGGCAGGGCGTTTCGGGCTCACGCCCGTGTAGACCGCATAGTCATTGCCGACGCCGGACTCCGAATTGTCCACGCCGCTCGTGATGGTGAGAGGCAGACCGCTCTGCGATGTGACGATCGCATTGACCTGCCAGCCGTTCACTATCCCGCCCGCGATGTTGTTGACGTGAAATTTTGGAAGCGGATAGTTCACCGATCCCGTAACCCGCAGCGCCTGATCGAAGTCCGCGACGCCGCGGGCGCTCTGCAGATTGTAGGGGTTCGGCGGACCGGCCGAGCCCTCCGTTCCGGACGAGCCGTTGTCGATGGTCTTCATCCACACAACGTTGGCAAGCAGCGTGAGGCTGTGCGAACGGCGCGTGACATTCATTTCCCCTGCGTCCGTTAATTCATAGTTGTAGGCGTCGGCGAGCTCAACCGCGCCAAGGCCTGCATAGGTGCGGGTGGTTTCGAAACCTGCCGCCGGTGGTGGCGTGAACACGAACGGGTTGAACTGGCGGGAGGACATCACGTGTTCTGCGTGGTTGCCGACATAACCCACGTTGAAGGCGTAGCCATGACCGAGATCCTGCTCGATGGTGAAGTTATAAGCCTGCGTGTACTCGACCTTGGAGGCTGGGTTGAGCACACCGCCGGATAAGGGCGTGAGGAATTTATAGGTGGAGAACTGCGACGGGCCGATGTGGCCACGCGGGAAGGGATCGCCGCCGGGAAAAGTGGAGTAGATGTTGTCCCATTGCGGCGGATTGTTGATGTTGAGGTAGAGATCGACCGGCTGCATCGCGTCGGTGCGTTGATAGAGCAGGCCCTCGGGGAAATCGTAGAAGAGGCCGTAGGCGCCTCGAACTACGGTCTTGCCATTGCCGAAGACGTTCAAAGCAAAGCCGACGCGTGGAGCGAAATCCTTGAAGTTGTTGCTGTAAACGGAACGCGGCAAGCCGGCGTCGCCAACAAACCACATGCCCTTGGGCGCTCCGGGAGCGACGGTGGACTGGAAGTTAGGATTGGCGAGATTGAAGCCGACGAGCGTGCCGTTGTCGTCAATGGGGGGCATCCACGGATCCCAGCGCAGGCCAAGGTTCAGCGTGAGGCGGGACGTTGTCTTCCAATCGTCCTCGACGTAGAGGGAAGGACGAAGCTCGCGCAGATACGCCTTGCGCCCGTTGTCCTGGTAGAACGTCTGTTCGTAACCGGTGTAGAAATCGGCGATGGCATTGCCGCTGCCGGTGAATCCGGTGGGCAGCGACTGGCCGGTGGGGACCTGAGTGCGCTTGCCGTTGAAGCCGGGCGAGGTGCTGTCACCGGGAGTGTACGAGTAATCGTCCATGTCAATGCGGTCGCGCTCAAGATCGCCGCCGAGGGTGAGTGTGTGGGTGTGGAGCAGTTTGACGACCTGAGCGGTGAAGTCGAACGTGGTCGAGTCCTGCGTCAATGCGCCGCCGGAAAAGGCTTCGACGTACCCGGAGATTTGCGCCCGCACGCCGGGGAATGGCACGAGGCTTTCAGTCGGGCTGCCGTACGGAGCGTTCTGCCCCAGTTGCTGTAGGGTCTTGAGGCCGGGCGCCTCGGGAATCTGTGTGCGCGCCCCGCGATAGAAGCTGCCATAGACCGCGCCGGTGAGCGTGCTGCTGAATACGTGCGCGTCGCTGATGGTGAGCGACTGGTTGCGGAAGAGGTTCTCCGCGTAGAAGCCAAGTGGAGCTGTGAAGGGACGCTGGAAGTTGTCCTGGTTGTAGAAGTAGCGGCCGCTCAGATGATCCGCTGCACCGAGAGAGTAGTCGAGACGCGTGAGGTACTGCGTGCTGTCGATATTGTTGTTTGTGGAAGAATGAAATGTCTCATAGGTTCCGTCGCTCGACAGGGCTCCCACCGCCTCTTCACTCGCCAGATATTGCTTGTTCACCGCCAGCGAGAGCGGAGAGATGGGAATAGCATTGGAGCCTGCGTCCGCGGCAGAAACATCATCGGTGATCTTGCCACTGCAGTTGTAAGTTGTGGCGCCCGGGGTGGTGGGAGTTGCGGTCTGGCCGAAGCCACAGCCTGTGGCCGGGTTGTAGAGCGCGACTCCCTTCGCCAGGAAAGCCGAGAAGTTGCCGGAAAGCTCTGCGGGAGTGGGATATTCGACAGTGATCGGTGTAGGGGCCGAGCGCTGCTGCAAATCCTCCGCCGAGAAGAAGAAGAACGCTTTCTTGCTCTTGAAGATCGGTCCGCCGACTGTGCCGCCAAATTGATTCAACTTGAAGGGCGGACGCGGGTTGGTTGACGGCCAGAAATAATTGCGCGCATTCAGCACCGTGTTGCGGAAGTACTCCCAGGCCGAGCCGTGCAGCTGGCTGGTTCCGGAACGTGTGGAGAGCTGCACCAGTGCGCCGGCGCCTGCGTGGTCAGCACTATAGTTCGATGCCTGAATGGTGAACTCCTGCAGCGCATCGGGATTCGGCATTGTGGGGACCGAATTGAAAAACCGGTCCACGTAGATAGTGCCATCGAGCGTGTAGGTATTCTCCGTTGCTCGCAGCCCGTTCACGGAAAGCCCGGTGTTATCCTCCTGGCCGCTCTCTGTGCCTGTTGTCGTGAGCACAGTGCCCGCTGTGAGTGTCGTTAATTGCAATGGATTGCGGCCGTTCAATGGGAGATCGCGCATCTGTTCCTGGCTCACCGACTGTGCAACCGTGGAAGTCGAGGTCTCGATCTGCTGCGTCTCCGAAGTAACCGTGATCTCCTGCGTCTGCGATCCCACGGACAGGGCAATCGTGAGGTCGATTACCTGGCCGGTCAACAGTTGCAGGGCGGGCCTGTCCTGCGTAGTGAATCCCGTTGCGCTGATCTTCAGCGCGTAGGAGCCGATGGGCAAGTCAGGGAAAACGAAGATGCCGCTCTCGTTGGTGGCTTCAGTGCGCTTGATACCGGTGTTGGCGTCTGTCGCCGTCACTGTCGACTTGGCAATCGCCGCGCCGCTTGGATCCGTCACCGTGCCGCGGATGGTGCCGGTCGATTGCGCGAAGAGGGGAGATGCAACGCCCAAAGCGACCAGCACTGCGAAACCGATGTTCAGTAGTTTGCAAAGAGTGTTGTTCATGTTTCCCTTTCGTGGGAGAAGTGCCGTTGGCCGGCTTCTCCTCTGTCGGTTGTGGCGCGTCATTCACGGTTCGTACATTGCTGCGGGCCCGGGGACGAAGGTCCAATTGCAATTCCGCGTGTTGCGTCTGCGCGTCCTGGTTACCGCACGCCCAAAGGCCGTGCGGGGCCTCTAAGGTAAATCCGAAGGTGTCGCGAAGCGCTGCGACCAGTAGGAAGCCAGTGCCATCATCACCGGCACACTGGCGGCCAATCCGGCTGCCAGCGGCGCGTTGGGCCTTTCGCCCTTGACGATCGCGTCAATGAAATTGCCCGTGTGCGCACGTTCCAGGCTTTCCGTGGAAGTCACCTCGGTGGGTGCTCCCTCATTAGGAGTCAATGTGTAACCTTTGCGCGTAAGGTTCAGCGATGCTTTGGTGCCTTCGAAGAAGACGGAAGGCGCATCGTTCCGGATGGAAAGCACGGATGACTCGAAGTTGAGGTTCCAGTTCTTATAGCGCACAATCGCGCTTACGGTGTCAGGGTTGGTGAGGTCGCCGCGCAACTGGAAGTCTCCGCCCAGCGCGGCTGCGCTTGAGGGCTGATCGTCGTCGAGCATCCACTGCGCCACATCGGCCCAGTGGGTGAGGATATCGGCGAGCAGGCCGTTGCCGTAATCGTGATACGACCGCCATGAGCTGTAGCGGGAGGTTTCGTAGGGCACCTTGGGCGCAGGCCCGAGAAAGAGGTCCCAACGCAGGCCGGCTGGCTTCGGCTCCGACGGAATCATGCGGCGCTGCCAGGGGAAGTTGCTCCACACGGCGCGCACGAAGATGACGTCGCCGAGCTGGCCGGAGCCGAAGACTTCTTGCTTTACACGTTTGTAATGCGAGCCGCTGCGCTGCTGCATGCCGCACTGGAGAATCGCTTTGCTCTCCTTCGCTGCATGGACCAGCGTGCCGCGCTCGCTCCAGCGATGCAGCGTGGGCTTTTCGAGATAGGTGTGCTTGTTGGCGGCGAGTGTGTCTTTCGCGATCTCGACGTGCAGATGATCGGGCGTTGCGACGAGCACCGCGTCGATGTCCTTGCGGTCGAGTATTTCCTGGTATGCGACCGAGACCTTTGCGTCGGCGACATCATTTTTTAAATGGCCCCGGAAGTCGGCGATCTGCTTGTCGTAGATGTCGGCCAGCGCGCGGATCTGAATCCGCGGGTCCTGTACGAAGCCGCGGCACACGTCGGTTGCGCGGCGTCCGCAGCCGATGACGCCGAGGCCGATGCGGTCGTTCGCTCCGTCCACTGCGGCATAAGCGCGCGCATCCAGGCTGCGCGCCGTAAGAGCGGCCGCTGCGCCGGTGTAGAGAAAGTCACGACGATTCACGATGCGAAGGCCTCCTTCATTGCCTTGTATGCCGGCGCGATCACTTCGGCTCCGTTCTTGGAAAGGTCTTCGCGCTCCTCTTCGTTTTCGACCCAGCCCTTCCATCCGATCTGCTTGATGGTGGCGGCCACTTCGGCGAGAGGAAATGTGCCGGTACCGAGGGTGACGAGACGGCCGTTGCGGTAGTCGCGCAGATGGAAACCGACGATGCGCTGAGAGTGCGCGCGGATGAAAGCGGGGACGTTTGCACCGCCGTGATAGGCGTGGCCTGCGTCGAGCACGAAGTGGACGGCGGGATCGGTCTGCGTGTAGAGGGCTTCGATTTCGCCGATCTTCGATTCGAACTCCCACCAGTGGTTGTGATAGGCGACGCTAATGCCGGCGCTCTGCGCGAAGCGGCCAGCCGCATTGAGGGCGTCGACCTTGCGCTTCAGCGCGTCCGCGTCAGGCGCAGGTGCGCCGCTGAGGATCAGATGCTTCGCTCCAAGTGCAGCGCCGCCGCGCGCTACCGGCTCGTACACCGAGGGCGCGGCGATGTGCGTCTGCTGGTCATATCCTTCGTTCGGGAAAAAGATGTGAATGCCAAAGAACGTAAGGCCGGTCTGCTCGATCTGCTGCCGCGCGACGCCAGGATGGTTGAACTGACCGCTGAGGTTGCGAAAGCTGGATTCAAAACCCTGGTAGCCAATCTGCCTCACCTGTGCGAGCGCATCCAGGAAGCTTTCGAATTTTTTGGGGTCGATGGGGAAGGCGTTCAACTGCACGCCAAATCGAATCGCCGAGGTCGGATGGACGCTTCGGGCCCACAGGCTGCGCGGCGCAAACGGCGAAAGACTGCCGGCGGCGCTGAGTACGCCCAGCCCTTGCAGAATCTCTCTCCGCGTCTTCGTCTTCATGAACCTCCCGGCAGCCGCAAGGGCGTTGTTCAGTCTCAGACCTGTACTGCTTTCAGCTTGGTGATGAGGGACTTCGAAATTGTTGGAGCACCGGGCGGGAATTGAACCCGCGAATACAGGTTTTGCAGACCCGCGCGTTAGCCACTTCGCCACCGGTGCCCTCGAAACTCAGAAGAGATCTGTGATTTGCCGCAAAAAGAGAAAACCCACCACGCCTTTGGGCGGGTGGGTCGTGGGATTTCAGAGATTGCTTCTGAGTCTATCCCGAACAACACGCCCGCAGGTTGCCGCAGAGACAGCAGCACATACACATCGCGGGAGTGAAGATCGCTTGCATCGGAATCAGAGGTTGAATTGCTCTCCGCGCCGCAAACGCGAGATTCGCGGCCGGATAAGCACACTCTAGGGACTGCGTCGAATTCTGTCAAGCGCCGTGGCGATCGACCGGTGCCCATTGCGCACACCTCGCAAACCTGCAACTTTGACTGTGCGGCAATTCCAAAGGAACACAAACCCGCTGTTTTCCCGCTCTCGGGGACCAGTGCGCTGGGCTCCCCTCGGGCGCGGAAAACAGCGGAGTTGAAATTCGGGGCGCAGTATAGGCAGACGAAAGAACGACTGTCAATCAATTTCAATCGATTTTCTAAGAACGCTTGATTCCGTGGGCTGCGCAGAAGTTTTGAATCACCGAGCGAGGGACGGCTCTCTAGAGTCTTACCGAAGGCAGAAGACGAAGATTGGGAAGTAATCATTTGTAATCGATTGACAGTTCTGGAAGGGGTTCGATATAGTTTGGGCTCTTGCGACTGCGGGCCAAACAATGTGCGGCTATGGCTGCCTCGCTCTGTTGCCCTACGCCATCGGAGAGGAATGGAATGCCGATTCGTTTGACGCCCGGCAAGATTGCCGGCCTGAATGCTGTTGCCGATCAGCGCGGCGTGATTGCAGCAGTAGCCATGGATCAGCGCGGACTGCTCAAAAACATGCTGGCGCGCGAACTTGGTGTGGCCGAACCGCCGGCGGAGATGATCTCAGGGTTCAAGCAGCTGGTGGCGAAGACGCTAACCAAAGAGGCGTCGTCGATTCTGCTCGACATTGAGTACGGTCTGGATGCGACCAAGCACATCAACGGCAAAGGGCTGCTGATGGCGTATGAACATGCGGGCTACAGTCCGGACCGGCCGGAGCGGCTGCCGTCGCTGTTTGAAGGCTGGTCTGCCCTGCGTATCAAGGAAGCCGGCGCAAACGCGATCAAGATTCTCGTTTACTACACGCCGTTTGAAAAAGAGTGGGTGAACGACCGCAAGAGGGCCTGGGTGGAGCGGATTGGCGCGGAGTGCCGCGCGGTGGATATTCCGTTCTTTCTCGAATTTCTGGGATACGACGTGCATGGCGAAGGCGAGGCAAGCCTGGAATATGCGCGGCGCAAGCCGGAGATCGTATTGCGCTCGATGGAAGAGTTCACGAAGGAGCGCTACGGCGCCGACGTGCTGAAGGTCGAGATTCCAATCCAGATGGCGTTTGTGGAAGGGACGCGAACCTTCAAAGGGCAGAAGCTGCACACCCGTGCAGAGGCAATGGAAATTACGCGCGCCGCCGCCGCGCTGACTGAGAAGCCGATCGTCTATCTCTCAGCGGGCGTGAGCAGCGATGCTTTTGTCGAAACACTGGAGCTTGCTGTCGAGAGCGGCGTGCAGTTTCACGGCGTCTTGGGAGGAAGGGCGACCTGGCAGGATGGAGTTCCTGTCTATGTGACGCACGGCGCGGCTGCGCTGGAAGACTGGCTGAACGCGAAGGGCCTCCAGAATGTGCGCAACATCAACCACGTGCTTCGCTCCGCGTATCCTTGGCATCAGGCCCGCAGCATGCAGGGGTGAGTTTCGATTGACCGCGGGAACAGGTTGCTGGAGGACGATTGCCACAGGCTCACGAAATCGCGACGATTGAGACCAGCGCCGCTCCCGAGGGCTTGCCGAGCCGGCGGCCGTGGCTCATCCTGAGTCTTCTGTTCCTCCTGACGGTGATCCTGTTTATTGCACGCCAGGCCTTCTCGGTGATGGCGCCGGTCTTGCGCGCGGTTTTTCATCTCTCGAATGTCGAGTATGGGCGCATCGTGTCGGCGCTTGGATTCGGCATGATGTCCGGTGAGTTTCCGGTGGGCTATTTGATGGACCGGCTAGGCGCGCGGCTGGGGCTGTCAGTGGCCGTGTGCTGGTGGTCGGCGGCTACCGGATCGCTGGCGCTTGCCGGGTCGGGCCTGCAATTCGGGCTGTCGCAATTCTGGAAGGGGACGGGCGAGTGCGGCGCGTATTCGGGTGGCATGAAGACGGTGACGCGCCTGTTCGAAAAGAAGGACCGCACGCTGGCCATCGGCATTTTCAACGGCGGCAGCGTGATTGGCGCCACCCTCGCACCGCCGTTGATCGTTTTCCTGATGCAGCGCTACGGCTTTCGAATTGCGTTTCTTGTGCCTGCGCTTGCGGGGTTGCTGTGGGTGCCGGTGTGGTGGCTTACCTATGGGCGCCAGCCGAAGGCAGAGGCAGCGCCCACGCGCGCTTCGCTGGGCACGATGCTGGGCAAGTCGTCATCGTGGGCAGTCATGCTATGCCGGTTCTTCATCGGGCCGGTGATGCAGTTCTACTGGTACTGGATTCCGAGCTATCTGTACAGCGCGCGCCACATGACGATGACGCAGATCGGCATTCTGGCGTGGATTCCGTTCCTGATGGGCGACGTAGGGGGCGTGGCCGGAGGATGGGCTGCAGGCGTGCTGCTGCGCTGGGGCGTTTCGGTGCGCAATGCGCGGCGGATCACGATGTATGGGAGCGCCGTTCTTTGTGCGGCAAGCCTGGCGGTGCCGTATGTCGGAGGCATCGGCATGGCGCTGACGATGATTAGTCTGGCCGTGGCTGCGGACAATTTTCTCTCGGCCAATATGTTTGCCGCCGTCACCGATCTCTTTCCAGACGAGCAGGTGGGCCGCGCCACCGGGTTGACGGGAATTGCCGGCGGATTAAGCGGAATGCTCTTCCCGCTGCTGACGGGCGCGCTGGTGGACCACGTGTCGTACAAGCCGGTGTTCCTGCTGGTGGCCATCATGCCGCTGCTGGGGACGTTCGCGCTGTTTGCGGTGGGCCGGCGATATCGGCTGGAGAGCCGGCTGGCGCAGCCTGCCGCGATGCAATCACAGGAATGCAATGGCTGACGATCCATTTGGCTTGGAGAAGGAACGCCTCGCGGAGTTGAGCGCGAAGCGGCGCAGGATTGCCGCGTTTCTGGCGGAAAAACAACTGGACGCGATCCTGATCGCGCGCCACGAAAACATTGCATGGGTGACTGCAGGGCTCGTGGACGTGCGCGTGGGTGTGTTGCGCGAATCGGGCCCGGCAAGCCTGCTCCTTACGCGCGAGGGAGCCTCGTACTATCTCACGACGAACAACGAGGCGCAGCGGCTGGCCGAGGAAGAGTTTGCGGGGTTGGATTTTCAGCCGGTCGTGAATCCGTGGCATGCAAACGATCTGCGTGCGTCAGTCAAGAAAATCATCGGGGCGGGAAGTGTCGGCGGCGACATGGGCCAGGAGGGCTGCCAGCCGGTATCCATCCAAAGTCTGCGCCTGGAACTCACGAACGGTGAGATAGAGCGCTACCGCTGGCTTGGCTGGCACACGACGGAGGCAGCGGCTGCGGTGTTGCGACGTTTCGAGCCAGGGATGACCGAGCGCGCGATGCAGGCGATGCTGGCGGAGCAGTTGATCGGCAGGGGTATTCTGCCCAGTGTTTATCTCACCTCGACGGATGCGCGTGTGGAGCGGTATCCGCATCCTGTGCCGCGGACCGGCGTGCTCAAACAACTGGGCATGCTGTGCTTTTGCGCGAGGCGCTGGGGGCTTACGGTTTCGCTAACGCGCTTCGTGTGCTTCGGCGCTTTGCCGGCCGCATTCGAGGAGCATCTGGCTGTTGTAACGCAGGTGAATGCGTGCCTGTTGAATGCGACGCGCGAAGGCGCTACGAGTGATGCGCTGTTCGCCGTTGCGCAGAGTGCTTATGCAGCGCTCGGGCACGCAGGAGCGGAGTTCGCGCATCACCAGGGCGGCGCGACGGGATATCTGGAACGCGAGTGGTTCGCGCGCCCCGGCGGCACTGAGCGCGTGGCGGCGCGGCAGGCGCTTGCATGGAATCCCCACCTGCACGGCGCGAAGGTGGAAGACACCTGCCTGCTGCAGAACGGGAAGGTGGAGCTGCTTACGGAGACGCCGGAGCTGCCCTACGTCGCCACAACGGTGAACGGAGCGGAATATCGTTCGGCCGATGTGCTAAGGACTTGAGGCTTGGTCTCCGCGTGGCGCCGGGATGGAGGTCCCGGCCTGCAGTGCGGGACTTATTTGGTTGCTAGCCTCCGCGGGACGGCACTCTTCGCGGCGCTCATGGAAGGCTTGCCGTCGAGCACGCGGGCGATGTCCTCGCAGATTGCGCGCGATACACGTTCCTGCGCCTCGCGCGTAAAGGCCGCGATGTGCGGGGTGAGGATTACGTTGGGCAAGGTTTCCAGTTCGCCGGTCTTCGGCGGTTCCTCGCTACGCACGTCGAGCGCTGCTCCGCCCACAATGCCCGACTTCAGCGCTTCCACAAGATCCGGCTCGGAGACAACCTTGCCGCGCGATGTGTTGATGAACAGTGCGCCCCGCTTCATCTTGCGGAAGCGCTCGCGATTCAGCAGGCCCGTGGTTTGCGGCGTGGCGGGGAGATGGCACGAGACGACGTCGGCGCGGGCAAGCAGCTCGTCCAGCTCGACCAGTTCGCCCTGCAATTCGCTGAGCAGAATGTTGTCCTGGCTCAAAAACGGATCGTAGGCTAGAACCCGCATGCCGAAGGCCATCGCGCGGCGCGCGGTGAGAAAACCGATTTTGCCTGCGCCGACGATGCCCAGAGTTTTGCCGTAGAGCTCGGTGCCCATGAACTTTGACCGCTGCCAGTTGCCGTTCTTTGTGTCCTGGTTGGCTGCGGGAATGAAGCGCGCCAGCGAGAGCATCATGCCCATGGCAATTTCGGCTACGCTGATCGCGTTCTGGTCGGGCGTGAAGGAGACGACGACGCCCGCCTGCTCAGCGTGCTTCACATCGACATTGTCCAGGCCGACGCCGGCGCGGCCCACAACCAGCAACTCTGGAGCTGCATCGATGAGCGCGGCTGTGACCGGCGTCTGGTTGCGCACGATCAGGGCGCGGCAGTTTTTTACTTTTTCCGCCAGAAGATCGGGCTTTTTCCAAAGCTCTGCATCGAGAAAGACATCAAAGCGCGCCCGGAGCGCTTCGAAAGCCGCGCCGTGCATGTACTCCGAGATCACAATGTCAGGCATAAATCAGCAGACCACCTCGTGGCAGTTAAACGCGATCTTCAACCGGGAACACCATTGTTCGATTTCGGCGATTGTTTCATCGCTTACAGGAATGCCTTGTGCGCGGTTGGTTGCGGCTGTGTGCGCGGAGCGCTCTCCGGGAACCAGGATTTCTTCCACGCTCGGACGTTTCTTTGAGGCTTTGATGCGGTCGATGGTTTCGTCCATACGGCGCAGATACTCGGCGTAGTCGAGGAAGGCGTCGATGTGGAAGAGGCAGAAGAAGTGGCCGACGTCCTGCTTGCGATCGAGGTTCTTGTACATGGATCCTACATCTGAACCGATGGCTGCGCCGGAGAGCACGCCCGTGAACATCTCCACCATGAGCGCCAGCGCATAGCCTTTATGGCCGGCCATGGTGAGCACGGTGCCGAGCAGCGCCTCGGAGGCATCTGTAGTGGGCTTGCCATCGCGATCGAGCGCCCAGCCTTCAGGAATGGCGATTTTCTTTTTCTGCGCGGCGATGATGTTGCCGCGCGCGACAGTCGAGGTGGCAAGATCGATCTTGATGGGAAAGCCCTTGCCGGTGGGAAAGGACGCGGCGATCGGATTGGTGCCGAAGAAAGCTTCGTATCCGCCGGCGGGCGACATGGCAGGCTCGCCGTTGGTCATGGCCAGCAGCACCATTTGCTGGCTGGCCGCGTAGTTCGCATACCAGGAGAGCGCGCCGAAGTGCTGCGAGTTGCGGATGGTTGCTGTGGCCACGCCGTTATGCTTCGCGAGCGGCAGCAGCATGTCGAGAGCTTTGCGCGCCTGCACCTGACCGAGGCCATTGCCGGCATTCAAAGCGAGGACGCTGCCCGCGCGCCGATCGAACGTGAGCGGAGCGTGTGGATCGATGAGACCCGCGTCGATGCGTTTCAGATAGATATTCAGACGCGAGATGCCATGTGTCGGCACGCCATGCAGGTCTGCATCGACGAGAGATTCCGCGAACAGGGCTGCGTCCTCCGGCGGTACACCCATGCCACCTGCGAGTTGCGCGACGAGGTTTTGTAACTCTCCCTGCGGATAACGGTTCATATAGCCTCAATCACAAAATCTGACGCGCACCATGTCGTGTTTTCTCGAATCTGCTTCTTTGAGTAAGAGATGATGCAGCCGGCCATACGCGGGCCGGCTGCGTCTCGACTACGCGCTGCGATAGAGCTTGGTCATCACGAACTCGCGATGGCCGAGCGCTTCGGCTGCGGTGAGGCGGCCGTTCGCGGTGCGCACGATCATCTCGATGAGCGCATCGCCTGCCTGATCCAGTGTCATCTCTCCTTGCAGGATGGGCGAGACGTCCACGTCAATGTGGTCGGCCATCGTTTTCACTGTTTTTGGATTGCCCGAGAGCTTGATGACCGGCTCAATGGGATTGCCGATGACGTTGCCCTGGCCGGTAGGGAAGAGATGCACCACCGCGCCTGAAGCGGCCCACAGCGTGACAGCTTCGGCAGCGGCGCTCGATGTATCCATGTACCAGAGACCCTTGTCGGCGGGCGCTTCAGCAGGCTTGAGGCAGCCGACGAACTTCGTCTTTTTGCCCAACTTTTCGACGTTGCCGAGCGCCTTTTCTTCAATCGTGGTGAGACCGCCGGCGATATTGCCCTTCGTCGGCTGCGATTCAGAAAGGTCGTTCGTTTTCTGGCCGAAGACCAGGTTTTGGTAATCATCGAATGCCGCCATGAACTGCTTGCGCACGGTTTCGTTCGCTGCCTTCGCGGCTACGATGTGCTCGGCGCCGGTGAGCTCTGACGTTTCACCGAACGAAGCCGTGCCGCCGATCGCGCAGTGCTTGTCGACCACGTTGCCGACCGTCGGGCAGCTCGAAAGGCCCGTCGTCGTGTCGGACTCGCCGCACTTCACGCTGATGTAGAGCTCGCTGAACTTGCACTCGGTCCGCTGCAGCTCCGACGCCCACTGCACAAATTCCTTCGCTTTTACGCTGGCTTGCGCAACGGTGGCAATGTCGCCCTGGCCTTCGATAGAGAATCCCGCAACGGGCTTGCCCGTCTTCGCGATGCCATCGACGATGCGCTGCGTCCATCCCGGCTCAATACCGATGACCACGACGGCGGCTACGTTGGGATTCGCTCCTGTGCCGATCATCGTGCGGAAAAAGAGTTCCAGGTCTTCGCCGAACTGCAGGCGTCCATAGGCGTGCGGCAACGCGAGCGTGCCCTTGATGTTGTTGGCTACGGCCTCGCAAGCGGCATTCGAAATGTCATCCACGGGAAGGATGATGACGTGATTGCGCACGCCCACGCGCCCGTTTTCACGCCGATAGCCCAGGATCTTCAGGTCTTTCATTATGCCCACCTCTTTGTCTTCAGGTTATGCACGTGCACGTGCTGACCGGCGCTGATTGGCTGGATGGTTCTTCCGATCTCGCAGGCGTATTTGATCACCGTATCGCCCACGGCGAAGTCCTTGAGGGCCAGCTTGTGGCCCAGCGGAATATTCTGCGTAGCCTTGGCTGCAAGCGGCTTGTTCGTGGAAAGATCCCGGCCGGCGCACTCTGTGCCCGCGGCGATGTCGACCACCGCAACGCCCACCGTGTCCGCCGTATCATGCACAAGAAAATGAATCATCGCTTTCGCTCCCTTTCGTTCTTAAACTCCGCCAATCGACACGTGCTTGGTTTCGAGAAAAGCATCCAGTCCTTCGCTGCCGAGCTCGCGTCCCCATCCGCTCTGCTTCATGCCCCCGAAGGGGCTCTGGCTTGTTGTCGGCGCCCCGTCGTTGATGCCCAGCGTACCGGCTTCGATCCGCTCGGCGAGGCGGAACATGCGCGCCACATCGCGCGTCATTGCATAGGCGCTCAGGCCGTATTCACTGTTGTTGGCGAGCTCCACGGCCTCGTCTTCTGTGGCGAAGGTTGCAATGGGCGCGACGGGCGCGAAGGTCTCTTCGCGCATGCAGAGCGCTCCGTTGGCTGCGCCGTCAATCACGGTGGGCTCGAGGAAATATCCACCGGAACCGGCCATCCGCTTGCCGCCGGAAAGAACCTTCCCGCCATGCTGCACGGCGTCTTCAATGTGGCGCAACGCACCATCCAGCGCAGCCTGATTGATCACGGGCCCCACATCGACACCGGGCTCGAGACCGGATGCGGTTTTGAGCTTCTGCACGCCGGCGACAAATTTGTCGAGGAACGCGTCGTGTATAGAGCGCTGCACGTAGATGCGGTTCGCCGCAATGCACGACTGCCCCGTGTTGCGGAACTTCGCAATCAATGTTTCGCGTACGGCCTGATCGAGGTCGCAATCTTCGAAGACCAGCAGCGGCGCGAGGCCGCCGAGTTCGAGCGAAAGCGGCTTGATGGAATCGGCAGCGCCGCGGATCAGTTCGCGGCCTACTTCGGTCGAGCCGGTAAAGCTGATCTTGCGGCAGATGGGATTTGTGAGGAACTCCTCGGAGATCATCTGCGCTTTGCCGATGACGAGTTGAAACACGCCGCCGGGAAGGCCGGCCGCTTCGACGCACTCGGCAAACGCGATGGCGCAGAGCGGCGTTTGCGAGGACGGCTTCAAGATGACCGGACAGCCGGCAGCAAGCGCCGGCGCGGCTTTGCGCACGGCCAGGACGAGCGGGAAGTTCCAGGGCGAGATGGCGCCGACTACGCCGATCGGGGTCTTTACCGTGAAGTTGCGCTTGCCCTGCACCTGATGCGGAATCATGCGGCCGTACGCGCGCTTACCTTCTTCGGCGAACCAGCGCAGATGGTCTTCGGTCATCGCTACTTCGCCGCGACTTTGCGCCAGCGGCTTGCCGTTTTCGAGCGTGATGGTGTGTGCAATTTCATCGGCACGGCGATTAAGTTCATCTGCTACACGATGCAGCAGCGCGCCACGCTCTTTCGCAGCCGTGACGCGCCATGCGGGGAGGGCCGCCTGCGCCGTTTCGAGAGCTGTCTTCACCTGATCGCGATTTACTGCGGCGACGTGCGCAAAGACCTCGCCGGTCGCGGGATTGGTGACGGGAATCTCGTTCCCGGTCTCGACCCACTTGCCGCCAAGATACACCCTGTACGATTTTTCCTGCACCTGAGCCATACGCTCACCTCATACCCACTGTAGACGAAGCGCGCGCGCCAGCCTGCGGAAGGTCTCAGCTTCTGTACCGAACGATAGCAGCACATGGTGCGGAAGCCCAGCGTGCACCAGTGTGTCAAAGCGCTCGCGCACATCGCCCTGCGCAACCTCGACAAGCACGCTGTTGCCCGTTAGCCTGCGCCGCGCGGGAACTGTGTGTCCTTCAAAGGCCGTCATGTGATATTGATCGTCGCAGCGCCACAGCCGCGTAATCGTCACCGGTTGGTCGACAAGAATTTCAGCGTTCACCACCAGGGGCTTCACGATGTTGAAATGCGCAGCCAGCGTGGGGCCGCCCGCCGTGCCGATCGGATTGCACATGTTCATTGGCGCCATGCCCGGATGCCAGAAGAAGATGGTGTTCTGGTCATGCTCCAGCCAGTCCGTCAAAAAGCCCGGGCCCAGGCCCAGGGATGCGCTCATCAGCCCGCCAATGCAGCCATCCACGTCTCCTTCGATCGAGACGGCGCGTCCTTCAGTACCCAACCGTGCGACCGCCAGATACGGCCACTGCCCGAGCATGTTGGGCAGCTCGGGCCAGCACTGCAGCGCGAGACCATCGAGGCTCTCTTCTCCGATGAGTTCGAGCATCGCCAAATAGCAGCGTGAATTCATGGCCAGTGCGTCGGCGGCGACGCCGTCCATCGGCATCTTCAAATCGAGCACGCGCTGCACGTCTTGTTTCACGGCACCTTCCTGGATAGCGTGCACGCGCTCGATAAACTGCGGAAGGCTGAGCGGGTGCAACTGCGTGCCCATCGTCCTGCGCAGAAGAAACGGCTCGGCCGCAAGATCGATGAATCCCGGCGCGTGCGTGCCGATCATGCCTACCTTGGCGCGGCGCAGCAGGCCCACGGTGCGGGCAATCGCGATCGCACGCTTAAGCTCCGGGCGCAGCGTGTCATCGTCCGGATCGCCATAGACCAGTTCGAAGGCGTGGCCGGCCTGGCACAGCGACGAGCCCCACAGATGCTGACCTACAAGCGAGCACGAACTCACTTTGCCGTCGCCGGGCCGCTCGGGTGTGGCCCACAGCACTACCGGATCGGGCCAGTGCTGCGCGAGCGTGAGCGCTAATTGCCCATGGCCCATGGAGGGCTGCAGCATCACGAGCGCTTCGCATCCGGCATCGTGAATCTTGTTGAGCGCTGCTTCGATCGTGGCGTCATCCACAACAGGAGCTTCTGCGCCGATGGTTTGATAGCCGAGCCTTTTCAGCGCCTCAAGGCTGCGGCGGCAGATGATCTGGTTCCATTCCTGATCGAAGCCGGGGCGCTTGCGACCCAGAATCAACACGCCCACTTTACGAACCGTTTCCTGCATCTTGATCCCTTCCACAAATACGTATTCAGTTGAAAAGAGGCGCGCAGTAGGGCACAAGCTCGCCGATGAGCGGCCCCAGGTACTTGAAAAAATCTTCCTTCACCGGAATCGCACCGTCGCCGATCCACGTGGCGGGAATGGGACGCTCCACTTCGGCGACTCGCTGCAGCGCGACAAACTCATAGCCGGCCGCGCGTTTTGCATCGAGCGGCAACAGCGACACCATCTTCTCCGTTTCGCCGGCAAGCAGTCCGCACACAGCGGCTCGGCCTACAAGATCTGCGTCCTTCTGATCTTGTGCGGAAGCGTGCAGCATCGAAGAGCGGCCCAGCAAGCCCGGCTTCTCGCTGCGGCACCGCATTTTTAGATTTCGTGCCACAGCTTCAGACAAGAATTGTGCCACGCCGCCGGTGATCGGCCGCTGTAGGGGGTCGCTCTGGGCGGGATCGGCTACCTGATACACATAATTGCCTTCGCGGTCGCGGATGCCCTCGGCCACAACAACAATTGCCCATCCCTGCTTCGCGACGATTCGATCTAGCGAGCCGAGAAACTCATCCATTACGAATGCGCGTTCGGGCAGATAGACGAGATGGGGCGCGTCGCACTCTCCGCATTTGCCTGCCGCGGCAGCAGCCGCGAGCCAGCCGACGCTTCGGCCCATCGTCTCCAGGATCGAGACCGGTTGCGGCAGCGAGCGGACATCCATCCCCAGATCGCGCGTGGACTGCGCAATGTACCGCGCGGCGCTTGCGTAACCGGGGCAGCGGTCGGTTACGGCAATGTCGTTGTCCACAGTTTTGGGCACGCCGAGCACGCGCACATCGTATCCCTGCTCGCGGCAGAACTGGCTCACGGTCTCTGCTCCGCGCATGGAGCCGTTACCGCCCAGAAACAGAAGATCACGAACATTGTTGTGGCGCAGGTAATCGAGCAGCCTGACGAGATCGTCCGGGGAGAGCTTTGCGCGCGACGAGCCAAGCGCCGCACCGGGGCTCACGCGCAACAGGTCCAGACCGGTGGCTGAGATCCGGGCGAGGTCGACCTCACCCCCCGCAAGAAGGCCCTTGATTCCAGATCGGGCGCCGAGAATGCGCTGAAAATGGCCCTGCGCTTCTTCCACAATGGCGGCAAGGGTCGCATTCAGGACCTGGGTCGGCCCGCCGCCCTGCACCACAAGCAGATTGCGCTCTGTCATCCGCGCCCCGATTCGGTTCGGCAAACCGCACGTGCGCACACGTACGCCCGCACTCATGCCTGCCAAAGCAATCACTCTAAAATCGATTGACATCGATTGTCAAGCGAACCCGCACCGGGGGATGGTAAAGTGAACGGGCTGAATCGAGGAGTGTTGATCATGCTGACAAGAAGAAAGTTCTTTGGGGGTGCGGCTGCGGGACTTGCAGCCACGGCGCTCGACGTCAGAGCCTTTGCCAAAGCGATGACGCGCCCGCTCGGCGTCCAGTTGTACACGGTGCGGGCCGTCATCCAGAATGACCTGCCCGGTACGTTGGCGGCAATCCGCAAGATCGGTTACAAGACGGTGGAAACCTACGTAGCCGAGTACAAAATGAGCGCGAAGGAATTGCGCCAGGCGATCCTCGACGCGGGCCTCACGGTGCCCAGTGCGCACTTCGGCTACGATGATTTCGAGTCGCGGCTCGATTACGCGAAGGAATTGGGCGCCGAGTACGTTGTCTGCTCATCAATTCCCAAGACGATTGCCAACTCGGCCGATGGCTACAAGCGCGGCGCCGACCAATACAACGTGTGGGCTGGGAAGGCGAAGTCAATGGGGCTGAAATTCGGGTTCCATAATCACAACGCAGAGTTTCAGGTCTTCGGCGGCGTTACCGGCTTCGATGTGCTGATGAAGAACACCGATCCGGCGTTGGTGCAGTGGCAGATGGACTGCTACTGGGTCGCGCAGGCCGGCCATGATCCTGTCGCATTGTTCCGCCAGTATGGCAAGCGCATTCAGTCGCTGCACCTGAAGGACCGCAAGCCGAATGTGTCAACTTCAGTGGAGACTGGGCCAGCCTCTGCGCACTTTACAGAGGTGGGCAACGGCACACTCGACTGGCCGGCGATTCTGCGTCTGGCGGACAAGTTCGACGTTCCTTACATGTATGTGGAGCAGGATCAGACTGAGCGGCCGCCGCTCGAAAGCTTGCAGATCAGCTACACCAACTTGGTGAAGTTACTGAGTGCATAAACAACGGAGCTATTCTTCAGCCTCTCGGCGCGCCGCCTGCACAAGCTTCAAGGCTGTCGCAAGCGGGGTTGCCTCCAGCGCGATCGCGCGCACTTGCGGGAAAGCCGCAGTAGCAAGCCGCGTGAGCACCTGGCCGGGCTGCATCTCGACGAACAGGCGCGCGCCCATCTCGACAAGAACTTCCGTTGAATCGTGCCACCGCACGGGATGTGCGATGTTCGTCGCGACGTCTTCGCGGATGCGATCGAAGTCTTTGGTGGGCCGGGCTGTTCGGTTGGCGATGTAAGCGGCCTTCGCCGCGCGCGGTTCATGACCGCGCATCGCCGCTTGCATCTGCTGTGCGACATCGCCGAACAAAGGGCAGTGCGACGGGATGCGCACGGCCAGCCGTTCTGCTTTGGCGCAGCCGGCCTCACGCGCGAGATTGAGAACATTCTCCAATGCCTGGATCGATCCGGCGACGACGATCTGCTGTGGCGCATTCAGCAGCGCGAGGTACACAGGGTTTTCGGGCGTGGTGCAGCCTTCAACCAGCTTCGCGACGGCCTGCTCGTTAAGGCCGAGGATTGCCGCGAGCCCGTAGCCGCTTGGGAAACGTGACGCCGTAAGCTCGGCCCGTGTGCGGACAAGGCGGAGGCCGTCGGCGAACACCAGCGCGCCACCTGCCACCGCTGCGGAGTAAGCGCCGACCGAGAGGCCTGCCACAAAATCCGGTTCTGCGCCTTCGGCCGCAAGTACGCGCGCTGACGCGATGCCGGCGATAAAGATGGCGAGCTGTGTGGCAATGGTCGATTCCAGCGTCTTCTCTTCGTCCAGTTCGCGCGCGTCGCGGTGAAGAATCTCACTCGCCTCCTCGAGCGTCGCTCTGACCTGCGGGTGATCGGGTAAGGCATGCAGCATGCCGGTGCGCTGCGAGCCTTGACCCGGAAAAAGGAATGCAATGGTCACGTTCTGATCTTCCTCTTCAGGATGCGGCGGGCAGCGGTGCCTCTTCGATGGGATGCATCCAGGGATCAGCGACGAGCATAGGCCCCGCACAGGTCTTCATCAGGATGCGTGGTGATGTTGGGGATGCGTGCTCCTGTAACGCGACCGAGCCGAAGGGAGTCTCGATGCGGACATCGGCTCGCACTTCGAGCCCGGCAACGGATTTCAGCAAAACTTCCGCTTCGTTTGCCGTGATGCGTTGCGGCGCGTGGATCACCAGATCGAGATCGCTTTTGTCTGTCGTCACCGGTAAGCCGGTGGCGAGCTCGAAGCCTACGCTGCCTGCCGGGCCCCACCGGAATCCATTCCACCGCGCGGCGACAGATTCAAGCGCGCGACGCATGGCCGCAGATTCAGGCCGTGGGATTTCACGCCAACGTCTGGTCTGTACCAGATTCTCCGGCGTGATGCGTTTTCTTACGGCATGCGGCGCGATGAATGCTGCGAACCGTTCGGATCTGGCTTGTCCGCGGATGCCTACCGGAATCGCGTTGCCACTGCGAGCCGCGCGGCGGACAACGACGATGGGTGTTGCGGCGATCGCTTTCCGGACCCAGTCGGGCAGAGCGCACGGCGCGAATATGACTTCAATGCTCGAGATCCACAGAAGATCGTGCGGCCGCGCTGCATCTGCAGCCTCGATTTGGTCTTTCAAGGCTGACGCGTTCATAACGCGGTCCATTGCTCCGCCATTTTGGCGCGCACAGCGAGCGAGGCCTTGCGATATTGCTGCGCGCCCTGTGAGTCGAGGCGCGAGGAAAGATCGCGCGGGCCGCGCCGCGCGTCGGCGATAGCATCGACCAAAGCGGACTTGACGTGTTCGATCGATTCACTCGGCGGTGCATCGGGAGCCGCCACGTGCAGCAGCCGGTAGAGCCCGCCTAGTTTGTCAAACGACCGGATGTCGTACGCCATCGGCACGATGGTCTCGCCCAGTGCGTCGAGCTCTTCCACTGTGCGCCGGGTGATGCGCGCGGCAGCGTCCTTATACATGGCGTGCACGAGAACCTGCGGATCGTCGAGGGCGAGCACGCGATTGGCCTGCCCGCAGAGCACGAGGAAGGAAGCGGATACAGCGCGGCCCACGATCAGCGCGATGACGGGATGACCCGCCATGCGCGCCTCGGCGTAGGCAGCGATGAGCCCCGCCGCTGCGAGATGAATGCCGATGAGTTCCTCGCGCAGGCCGTACGCCTGCGATTTTGCGTCGACGATGGTCAGGATAGGCCGCTTCGTTCGATCGCAGTCGGCTTCGATGATACGCCGGAGTGCGCGGGCGCCGTACCAGCCCTCTTCTACCCCAACCTCACCACCGCGTGCGCGGGGAAACCGTGCCTGGTCATCAGGCGCCACCGCGAGGTAGCTCACTTTCTCTGCGCCAAGCTCTGCATCGGCGACGAGCAAAGAGGCTGGGCCATCAGGCTGCGCGCCGTTGCTGCCGGAGAGGGCTTTAAACCAGATGCGGCCGCGGCTCATCGTGCTCTCTCCTTCCAGGATTCGCGGATTTGTTCTGCGGTCCACGGCTGCGCGGGATCGAGTTGTTTGAGGCGTTCGACGTACAACTCCTGCGGATCACTGCGCAATATTGCGGGCCGGCCTTTTTTGAACAGCGTGCGCACGGCTTGCGCGATCTCCGCGGCATCGTCTTCCACCAGCATGTCCGCAAGGCCGGTGGCGTAACGCTGCGCGCCGCCGCAGATGTTCCAGATGAGGGGCCGGTCCCGCGCATCGAGCTCTTCGATGCCGGCCTCCTGCTCGATGACTTCGGGTCCGTTCATGCTGAGCCGCGCTTGGCGCGTCATGACTACGTAGCTGGCGAGCCCCGCAGCCAGCGACATGCCGCCAAAGCAGCCGGTCATGCCGGCGACGACGACAATCACCGGCACGTGCTGGCGCAGCGCGATCAGCTCAGCGTAAATCTCGGCAATCACCAGTTCACCGATGTTCGCTTCCTGCAGGCGCACGCCGCCACTTTCGAGCGAAAGCACTGCACCTGTGGAGATGCCGCACTCACAATCCTGCCGCGCGAGGGCCAGAGCCGCGGCCATCTTCATGCCGCAGACTTCGCCGATGCTGCCGCCCTGGAACTTGCCTTCGAGCGCGATAGCCAAAGCGGGCTTGCCGTCGATCGTGCCTTTGGCCACAACGCAACCATCGTCGGATTGCGGCACGATGCCCTGCATGGGCAGCCAGGGTGATTCGATGCGGTCGAATGGACCAAGCAGTTCGCGGAAGGTGCCGGGATCAAGCAGTTGCGTCGCGCGGGCGCGCGCATTCAACTCGATATAGCTGCGCCGCGCGCTCAACGCGAGTACTTCTTCGGGGAGTTGAGTTGCAGTAGTCATGAGCGGCTCACCTCGATGGCTTGTTGCAGGCGCATGGCGACGGTTCCCGGCGTCGCGCCGCAGTCGCGAATGTCGAAGCTCGCGGCCTCCTTGTAGCCGGCGAAAAAACGATCCAGCACCGCCTTCCAGGTATCGGCAAAACCCGTTACGCTGGTCTGGATCGTGACATGCGCTCTCTCATCCACAGAAGGTTCGAGCAGAATCTCCAAATCGCCGGAGCCGACGACACCCACGTGCGCGCGCTTCGGTTTTTCGCCGGAAGCAGGATAGTCAAAGGTCAGTTTTTCCATAGCTCCAGATCTCCAGCGAAGTTTCTCGGGCCGCGTTGCTTTGCCGATGTGAGGGTTACGGAATCGAGAAAAAGTGTTGCTGCGAGCAGATCGGCGCTTCCACCGGGCGATGCGTTCCTCGCGAGCAACTCTGCATCGAGAGCGAGCAGCAGGGCCATGCCGCCCGCAGTCGATGATCCGCCCTCGTAGAGCACGCGCTGCGCGCCATGCCGCGCTGCGCGCAGGGCAGCCAGTCCCCCGCGATGCAACAGGCATGTGTCATCGAGGGCCGCCATAATGGCCATGAGCGCATCGAGTCTTGCACAGTGCTCAGCTATTCCCCGCGAGCGTGCGGCGCGCAGGGCAGGGAGGCCGATCTCAATCACATGCGGGAATCCCTCCTGCGCTTCGCCGCGCGCGCCGGCGACACCGTACAAGGCCTGCATGCGTGCGCCGTGCGTAGCGCTTGGCTCGGTGCAGGAATCGCGATAACACGCAATTGCTCCGGCTGCGGCGGCAATCGCAGATGCATCGTCCACATCGCCGCAAATAGCGGCGCCTGCGACGAGCAGCCCGAGCGACCAGATTGCGCCCTTGTGGGTGTTCGTACAGCCGGTGGCCGCAAACATCCTCTGCTCACCCGCTCTTCCGATTGCTCCCAATCGCTCCCGCAAAGATTGGCTCGGCGCCATGCCTTTGCACGCAGAGGCGATTGCTTCGAAGCAGAAAAACAATGCGTGCGCCGAGCGGTGCATCAACGCGAGTGTGAGATCAGCATGCGCGCCGCTGCCACGCTGGTCGACCAATGCGGGCTTCGGCGTGAGATTGGCTTCATCGAGCAAGGCCTGCACTGCGTGGGCAGCGAGCTGCGCCGCAGCGGTGCGTGCCTCAGCAGAGATCGGCAGGTGTGCTTCGCGCACGTTGACGCTGCTGAACACGGTGGCCGCCATTACCAACTCCGGAAGCGCGCCGGCGGACGGTAGAGCCCTCCGGACCAGGTGACAAGATCTTTCATGCTACGCGCGGAGAGTAGCGAGCGTTCTGCATCCGATCGCCGTACGCCCAGGTCTTCGGGATATGCGACCAGGCCCTTGCGGCGCAGTTCCACGGTGCGCTTGGGATCGGCTTTGCGGCCTATGGAGGTGACGCCGGCGATGGCGGCAATGGCAGCGCGGCGTTCTTCAAGGCTGCTTGCTTTATAAAGATACGCGATGCCTTCTTCGGTGACGATGTGGGTGACGTCATCACCGTAGATCATGATGGGCGCAACGGGCATCTTCGCGTCTTTGCCTAGTTGAATCGCATCGAGCGATTCGACAAACGCAGGCACACCGCCCGCCTTGAACGTTTCCACAACCTGCACCACAAGCTTGCGGCCGCGCACTGTCGGGCTGTCACCAGTGATCATTGAAAGCCACGCCGGTGAGCTGTGGCGGCGGCCGTGCGCGTCGCTGCCGAGGTTTGGCGCACCGCCAAAGCCTGCGATGCGTCCGCGCGTGACGGTGGAGGAGTTGCCGTCCGGATCAATCTGCAGCGTCGAGCCGATGAAGAGATCGATGGCGTAGTGTCCGGCCAACTGACAGAAGACGCGATTCGAGCGCAAGCTGCCGTCGCGGCCGGTGAAAAAGATGTCGGGCCGTGCAGCGATGTACTGCTCCATGCCGTCTTCGTTGCCGAAGCTGTGCACGCTTTCCACCCATCCACTCTCGATTGCCGGTATCAGCGTGGGCTGCGGATTGAGCGTCCAGTGGCGGCAGATCTTGCCTTTGAGACCTAGCCTTTCTCCATAGGTGGGTAACAGCAGCTCGACCGCCGCAGTGTCGAAGCCCACGCCATGATTGAGGGAGAGCACCTGATGCCGCTCGTAGATGCCGCGGATCACCATCATCGCGGTGAGGATCTGCAGCTCTTTGATCTGCGCCGGATCGCGCGTCTGGATTGGCTCGCGCGCGAAGGGGCGGTCGGCTTCGACGATTATATCCACCCATCCGGCCGGTATATCGACGCGCGGGAGCTTCTCGACGAGCCGGTTCACCTGCACGATGACGATGCCGTCGCGGAAGGCGGCCGCTTCGATGACGGCCGGTGTGTCTTCTGTGTTTGCCCCGGTGTAGAGATTGCCTTCCGGATCCGCGGCTTCGGCGCAGACTAGCACGGCGTTCGGAATGAGGTCGACAAACATCCGCGCCGAGAGCTCCACATAGGTGTGGATCGCGTCCACTTCCATCTGGCCATCCTCGACCATCTGCGCGACGCGCAGGCTCTGCGGACCGGCGAAACTGAAGTCCACTTTTTTCGCGATGCCTCGTTCGAAAAGCGCGAGATGGTCGGGCCGCGCGATGGCGGCGATGATGATGTGCAGATCGTGCAGCTTCTTGGGATTCACCTCTGCGAGAGAGCGCGAGAGAAAATCGGCCTGCTTCTGGATGCTTTCGATGACGACTTTGTCGCCGGACACGAGCAGCGCTTCCAACGCCTCGACGATTCGGCCGGCAGGGAGCACCTTTACTTTGAGCCACGGCTCGACCTGCGCCATGCGGCGCAACTTGCCTTCGCGCCTGGTGGCCCAGGAGCGCGTGGCGGAGGTTTCCATGGCTGCGAGCTCCATTGGGCTCTCCCGCGTGGCAGAACGGCGACGAGCCCACTCTACGCAGCGCATAGAACCAAAGTCAATCGCGGACGAGCGGCGTTTCCCGTGTTGCGGGACTGGCTGAACGGATCGCGAAGCTCTGTGATGGCAGATGCATTTACTGCGAATTCTTGCTGAGCCGACGATAGTAGTCGGCGACGGAGTCCTGGTAGCCCGCGGGAACCACGTATGGCTTGCCGGTGCGCGCATCGGAAGAAGCGCCGCTGCGTTCCAGTTCTAACTCGATGCGGTCAACAGAGCTGAGCACTTCACGATGCATCTGCTCAACAATGGCTGGATTACCAGGGAAGCGCTTCGGATCAAGAAGCTGCATCTGCCGTGCGAGCTCTGCGATGTCCTTCGCCGCCTGGGGATCATCAACTGCCGTCTGCCGAAGTTGATTGAGAGCGCGAAGGCTCTGCTGATAGGTCTGCTCGGTGTCAACGGGATTGCCCGAAGCATCGGACGGCGCGGGCTGCGGCTGCCCGCGCAAACGCGGCGTGTTGTTGCCGGTGTCATAGTTGCCCCACACCGTGCCGTCTGCACCGCCTCCACCGACGCGCGTATCGCCGCTCCAGCCATTGCGGATATCTCCGCGCGCGCCGTTGCGCGGGCCACCGGCACTGTTGCCCGACTGTGCGTTGTTGCCATTTGGCTGGCCGGAGCGGCTCAACGGCTGCGCAGAGGCCCAGCCCTGCTGGTTCGGGCCACCCGGCCGACCGTTACGGCTCAACTGGCCGCCTGACTGACCGCCAGGACCGGCTTGCTGCCCAGCCTGTTGTGCTGGATGCGGTGCAACTTGCTGGCCATTTCGCTGACCGTTTTGTCCGCTGCGATCTTGTCCGTTCTGCGCGCCTTGTCCACGCGCCATGGCCTCGATCTGATTGCGCAGCCGCTCCACCTGGTCGAGCGCCGCGCTTTCGTCACCCTGCCCGGCGCGGCCTTGCCTGGGCATTTGTCCGGGCTTTTCGTGGCCCATGGCCTGCTGCGCCTGCTGGAGCTGCTGGCTCAGCCTGCCAAGCCCCTTCGCAATTTCATCTTCTGTACCATTGGAATTGGGATTGATGCCGCTGCGCAGCCAGTCTGCCGAGCGCTGCACGCGATTGTCGAGATCGGAGTTGTCCATTTCGGTGAGTGCGTCGCGGAGTTTGCCGGCGGCGTCCGGTTCATTGGAGGCCATCTCGCGCGCCGCGTCGCGCAGGTTTTTCTGCAAGCGCGAAAGATCGTTGGAGAGCTGCTGCCGCTCGGCGGCGAGCTGGTCGCGTTCGTGCAGGCGCGCCATTACGCCATCGAGATCCGTACTGCCACTGGTCCCTCCAGCAGCGTTCTCGTTGTCGTTTTGCCGATTGGCGAGCTTGTCGATGCGGTCTGCCTGTGAGTGCTCTTCCTGCGCCAGGCGATTGGCCTCGTGCGTGAGCGAGTCCATCTTGCCCGAAGCAAGTTGCTGCTGGCTGCCGGCAAGCAGGTTGGTGGCCTCGCGCAGTTTTTCAGCGGCTTGCTGTGCTGCGTCGGCGCTTTGCTGGACATTGCCGTTGCGCTGCATTGTTCCCGTCGCTTGCCTGAGCCGGCTGAGCGCCTGCTCGATGCGCTGATCGGAGCTCTCATTTGAAGCCGAGTTCGCTCCGGATGACTGGCTTCCCGATTGTCCACGCGAAGCCTGCGATCCGGCTTGACCTTGCGAGCCGCGCTGCTGCGAGCCAGATTGCCCCGAGGACGAGGAAGAAGAGGAGGACGATGAAGATGAGCTGCTCGAACTCTGCTGGCCCTGTTGCCCCTGCTGGCCGTTCTGGCCGCTTTGCGCCATCTGCTCCATCTGCCGCTGCAATTGCTCGGCCTCGCGGCGCAGCATCTCCTGCTGCCAGCGCTGCTCAAAGCTCTGCTGCGGATTGTGCTGCTGGTTGGCCAGATCCTCCTCGCGCCGGGCGAGCGCGTCGAGTTTTTCGAGCGCGTCTTCTACGTCTTTTTCATGCTGCTCTGCGGGAGAAGCAGTCTGCGCCGTCTCGTACTGATTCTTCTCGGTGTCCAGTTCGAGATCGAAGATGCTGGCCAGGTCGCGGCCTGTGCTGCCGCCTCCTCCGCCGCCACCGCCGCCGCGCTGACCGAAGGCCACTTCGATGCGGCGGAAGGTCGCCTCCGCACGCAGCAGCGACTGCAGCGCCTTCTGTTCCAGGGGAATCGCATCCTTCCACTGTGTGCCTCTCAGTCTGTCAGCCGAAGGCGCCATGGCCTTGGCTGCATCCTGCATATCTTTGTCGAAGTCGGTGAACTCCTCGTTGGCCGAAGAGATATCGCGGCTCTGCATACGCAGCGAGAGCGCCATCACCTGGTCGCGCAGTTTCTGCTGCGCATCGCCAAGGAACTGACCCTGCGCCGCCTGGTCCTTCGGCGTCGCAGACTTGTCATTCTGCTGTTTCCAGGTGGCGGCGATCAGTTCTTTTTCCCGCTTAGATATCTCGGTCTGATTGTTGGCTCCGCCACCGCCGCCGCCACCGCCGCCTGCTTGCTGCGACTGCGAAAACTCACGCTCGAAGGGGTCGACCTGAATGAAAGAGATGTCGGTGCGCGCTTCGCCGTGACCGTCTTTTGCTGTCGCGTACAGGCTGACCAGGTCGCCAGGCGCGAGCTTGAAGTCCTCGAGGGGCAAAGTGTAAGTGCCATCAGCATCCTTCGCGCCTGGGGTCTTCAGCAGGCTCACATCCTTATCTGGGCCGCCATTCACCGAGTAGTGCAGATGCACATCGTTCAGGCCGAACTCGTCGGCGGCCTTTATGCCTACTGTGACCTCTTCGATGGGGCTGGCGCGGTAGTCGCCGCCGGGGCGTTGGATCGCGATCTCCGGCGGCATCGCCTTGTCCGTCGCAATGAAGTAGTCCTCGGAGAGCCGCACGGGCTGGCCCTCGTCCGTCGCGGCAACGTGATAGGCACCGTCCTTTTCCATGTGGATCGATGCCTGGTAGCGATTGCCTGTGCCGCCGGTGAGGGCAAGCACTTTGCCGTCGTCGAGCAGAAGTTGTCCGTCCTTGAGCGGCTTGTCCATCTGCAGCTCGACCGACGCGTCCGTGCCTTCAATGGCGCGCAAATCGCCTGCGTGTCCCTCCGTCACCGGTTTCATGCCGGTCCACTTGGGATAGTGATAGGTGACACGAATCTCCTTCACCGAAGGCAGATCGACGACGCGCACCTTGTAGTGCGGCGAAGTGAGCGGCCCCGCGGCCACGTAGTACTCCACATTCTCCGGCAGCCCGGCGAAGACGAACTGATACGCCGCACCGCCGTTGGCGTCGGGCGCGCCCTGCATCGCGACCGGCTCCCATCCTGCGGCGCTTTGGTAGTGCGCGAAGAGTTGCGCGTGGCCTGGTTGCATGCCGGTGACGCGCGCGGTGATGAGCTGATCGCTGTTGCGCCGCACCGTCGCATTGCCCGGAGTTACCGTAATCGCGTAGAGCGGAGCGGCATCCTTCTTCGGGCCTGTCCAGAGCAGGGAGGCGCCGTACCCCACGTAGCCCGGCCCCGCGGCAATCATCCACACCAGCACTGCAAGGCATGCGAAGCCTCCGCCGCCCAGAGCAAAGAGCCGGTTGCGGGGAATAAGAACTGCCGGTTCGATTTCGCGTGTGTGTGCCAGCGTGTCGGCCGCGAGCAGCTCGAGGAAAGGGTCTGCCGGGTTTGCTTGTGTACGCTGTTCGAAAGTCGTGAGTCGCTGGTCCAGCTCCGGACTGGCCGATTCGGCCACACGCACAGCGCGCGCCCGCGTGAGTTTCCTGAGCGGCAATGCAATGCCCAGCGCCGCCGCCGTTGCGAGCGCTGCGAGAATCACGAGCCGCCCCAGGGAGACGCCGCGCGCCGGAAATGCCAGAAGATTCAGCGTGAAGACGAGCGCCAGCGTGACAGCAAGCGCAGTGCAGGCGAAAACCGCCGCACCGCGCAGCCACGCTCCCAGGCGCAGCCGTTGCTGCAGCCGTGCGATATAGGAACTGAGCTCATTCCGGTAGCTCATGCTTCCTCCCGCTGCGTGCCCAGGTAGCCGCTGGCGAGCGCCGCTTCCGCGACCACGGCTGCCAATGCTAGCAGCATAACCCACCACCAGAGCTGGGCGCGCTGAAAATTGTCTGTTGGAGGTGCGGCTGCGGTGGAGGGAGTTCCACTGCTTGAGCTCCCGCTCCAGAGGGCCAGCACATCATCCGCAATCGGTGTCAGATCTGACTCGCGCCGGTCAGGATTGACCCCGATCACTGCGTCTCGTCCATTCGCAAATCGAATCCGGTAGTACCCCGCGCGCCTTAGCCGTATGGACTGCGCCGTGCGCGCTTCGGTGAGCGAAAGCGGCCGTCGGCCGTCGGGATCAATCACTTCAACATTCCCGACCACCCCGACGGGCTCAGCTCCCGAACGCAACGGGATGAAGGCGTCGACGAGGCGAGAGCCGCTGAGCCGCTCGCTGCCGGAGAGATACCGCGCTGCGCGGTCCACAAACGCAACAAAGACGGGATGCAGCGGCAGGTCGTTGGTCAGGTTGTCGAGCCCTGAGGTCAACAGCAGCGCATGGCCTTCGCCAATCTGTTTGTCGAGCAGCAGCGGCGTGCCGTCGGTGAGCCGCGCCGCCACGCGCGCCCGCTCCGGATCGACGACCGCCGCGTAAAAGACCTTCACCTCAGCCCAGCCACCGTTGTCGCGCCCCGGCTGCGCCTGCTCAAGCGCCGGATCGGTAAAGTCCACCTGGCCCACATTGGCTGCATTCCCGTTGCGCGCGTAGTCGTGCACATCCTTGACGCTCGCGCCCCACAATGGAATCTGCGCCCGCCGCGCCGCATCCGCGCCCAGGGCGATGAGCGCGCTACCGCCCTTCGCCACATATTGCGCCAGCGTGTGCTCGAAGATCGAAGGCAGGCCCGCGGTGTCTGACAGCACCACAAACGCGAATTTCGAGGGATCGAGATTCTGCGTCTCCTCGGCAGCCATCGACTGTAAGACAAATGAGCCCTGAGCTGCCGCCGCCAGCGCCGCGCCAAAATAAGTTGCCGAGCGCGTTTCACCGGCGCGATGCACAAATAGCACGCGCTCGGGATCGGCGCGCCGCACGACGAAGACGCTGGCATCGTCGGCAGGAAATGCGTCGCTGTCGTCGATCTTCACGGCGCAACGATTGAATCCGTAACCCACATCGAGCGGCGCAAACTCAACGGTCGCGCGCCCGTTGGACGGCACGTTGATCTTCTTTGTAGCGACTGTTTTGCCGTTCACCACGAGGGAGACCGACTTCGTTGCCGCGGGCGTGCTGAAACCTGCCACTATGGCATCAACGCGGGAACGCTTTGTATCCTTCGGGTCAGGCAGATCGACGGGAGCGTTCACGCTCTCGATCGTCCAGTTCGGCGGCGCCGCGCCCTTCGCAACCGGATGCAACGCTAGCTTCACGTTACCGGGCAAAACCATGTCGGCAAAGTTCGCCGGCATCGCCGTCCGCTGCATATCGCTGAAGAGGGCGAGATCGATGGGTCCATGGACGGTCTCGGCCATGGTGCGCAACGCGCTGCCCAACTCACCGAAATTCGCGTGACCATCGCCAGGCTGTATGCTTTCAAGCGCCGCGCGCAGTTGTGCCTCGTCGGTGATGGGCTGCGTGAGTACGTCGAGCTGACCTCCGAGGGCCATGATCTGCGCCTTTTCGCCGCGCGGCTTTGCGGCGAGCGCCACCAGCGCCTGCCGCTTGGCGTCAGCGAAGCGCGTGCCTGCGCGCATGCTGAACGAGTTGTCGAGCACGATCAGCAACAGGTGGGCGTTCACGTCGGCTACGGGCCTATTCACGAACGGATCGGCAAACGCGAGCACCAGCAGAAGCACCAATGCAAAGCGCAGCGCGAACAGCAGCAGATAACGGAGCTTGCGATGACGCGTGGAGCTCTGCGTGCCACGCTCGAAGAACATGAGCGAGCTTACGGGCCGCGGAATCGTCACGTGCTTGCGCAAAAGATGCACAAACACGGGGATGCCCAGTACTGCGAGCCCGCCGAGAAACCATGGCGCCAGAAAGCCCATCAGTCACGCTCCTGCCGCAGGGTGAGATACTCGCGCAGCGCCGAGTCGAGAGGCTGATTGGTGACGAGCAACTGGTAGTCCATGCCCGCCGCGCGTGTGCGCGTGCGCAACTGCTCTATGTGCGCATCGATCTTGGATCGATACGTCGTCTTTGTGTAGTCGGGAACCACTTCGATCCGGCGATCGGTCTCCAAATCCACGAGCACCGCTGAGCCCTTCATCACTGGCCGAATCTCCTGCGGATCGAGAATGTGGAACAGCACCACCTCGTTGCCGCGGAAGCGCAGCGGCGCAATCGCGCGGACCACCGTCTCCGGTTCCTCGTAAAAATCGGAGATCACAATCGCGATGCCGCGCCGGTGGAGAAAGTTCTGGAAGTGACGTAGCGGCTTGGCGAAATCCGTGCGGGCCCGCGGCTCCGCATGTTCGAGGCCCGCGAACAACCGCGCCAGCTGCCCCGGACGAGTCGAAGGCCGGATTGTTTCGCGCACTTCGTCGTCAAAAACGATCAGTCCGGCCGCGTCGCGCTGGTTGTGAATCGCCAGATAAAAAATAGATGCAGCGATGTACCGCGCATAATCGATCTTCTTAGGAGGGCCCGAGGTGTACCGCATGGAATTGCTCGCGTCGAGGAGAACGGTGATCTGGCTGTTGGTTTCACCGCGATAACGCTTGAGGTAACACCGCTCGGTGCGCGCAAACAGATTCCAGTCCACGTGGCGCAGATCGTCGCCCGGTGTGTAGGCGCGATACTCGGCGAATTCCTGGCTGAAACCGAAGTCAGGTGAGCGGTGCAGTCCGGCCACAAAGCCGTCCACCACTGTTTTGGCCAGCAAGTCGAGCGATGAGATGCCGGCGAGGACTTGGGGATCGAGGAAGCGCTGCATCAGCTCTCCTTAGGCCGCGAAACTTGCGCGATGAGGCGATTCAGAATCTCGTCGGCGTCGATCTTGTCGGACTCGGCATGAAAGTTCAGCAGAATGCGGTGCCGCAGCACCGGCACGGTGACGGATGTGACGTCGTCATACGTGACGTGATAGCGCTTGTGCGAGAGAGCGCGCGCCTTGGCGGCGAGGACAATGAACTGCGCCGCGCGCACGCTCGCGCCGTAGTTTGCATATTGCCTGATAAAGTCGGGCGCATTTTCGCTCTTAGGCCGCGTGGCGCGCACCAGGTTGACGACGTAACGCGACAGCGTTTCGGCGATTGGAACCATGCGCACGAGCTGCTGGAAATCGAGGAGATCATCGGCCGAGGTGACGGGCTCGATCTTCACGTTGCGTGTGGCCGTGGTCCGGTCGATGACCTTGATCTCGTCGTCCGCACTTAGGTCGCCAAGTATCGCGTTGAACAGAAAGCGATCGAGTTGTGCTTCTGGCAATGGATACGTGCCCTCGAGCTCGATGGGGTTCTGCGTAGCCAGCACGAAGAACGGCGCGGGGAGGCGATAGAGGTTGCCGCGCACTGTGCAGGAATGCTCCTGCATCGCTTCAAGGAGCGCGGACTGCGTCTTGGGAGGAGTGCGGTTGATTTCGTCGGCCAGCAGAATGTTGCCGAAGATCGGGCCCGCGACAAAGGTCCATTTGCGATGGCCGGTTTCGAGATCTTCTTCGATGATGTCGGTTCCGGTGATGTCGGAGGGCATCAGGTCAGGCGTGAACTGAATGCGCCGGAACTCGAGCCCGAGCGCATCGGCGAGCGTGCGCACCATCAATGTTTTCGCGGTGCCGGGCATGCCGGTCAACAGGCAGTGGCCGCCCACGAAGATCGCGATGAGGATCTGGTCCAGCACTTCTTCCTGGCCCACGATCACTTCGCGCACCTGCCTGAGAATCGCCGCATGCACGGCGTGGAAGCGCTCGATGCGTTGCTGCAGCTCTGCCGCGTCCTGGTTCAATCCGGCAAACGAGACCATCGAATTCCTTTCCTGCTACTTGGCGATCGGGGATGTTGCTTGCAATTCGAGCAGAAGCTTTTGTGCGGGCCGGTACCCGGGCGCGATTTCGAGCGCGGCCAGCACGCTATCCTGGGCCTTGTCTTTTTGTCCCGCTGCGAAGTAGGCCTGCGCAACGTTGAATTCCGCGCCGGCCTTGTCGACCGGATTCGACGCGATGACGGCGTTGTATTCGCGGACGGCGCCGTCAAATTGTTTTTGCGCGTAGAGCAGGTCGCCGAGCCGGCGGTGCAGGTCCTCGTCCTTGACCGGATAGATGTAGTTGAGCCGCTCGAGTGTTGCTATGGCTTCGTTCGTTTCGCCCGCATTTTCTTCGAGCGCAGCCAGACGCTTGAGCACGTCCGGCTTCTGTCCCCCGGCGTGTTCGTAGGCAGCGAGGATGGTTTCTTCGGCCTTCGCATCGTTGCGGGCGTGGTCTGCTTCGGCAATGAGTTCGTAGGCGTTGGCGTCGTCGACATATTGAGGATAGAGGGCGAGCACCGCCGGTCCCTGCTGCAGTACGATGTCATATTGCTTCTGCTCCGCAGCGGCGGCGAGCGCTTTCAGCTTTTCGCGCCACTCATTAAAGTGCGCAGCCACGGCGCCATACTTCTGATCGATCCAGGCGAGATACTGCTTATCGAACTCTTCGGGGCTTAGGCCAAGATTCTGCTGAATCGCCTGCGGTGTGGTCGCGAGCTTCGCATAAGAGTGCACCATGTCCAGCAGCTTCCCTTCACCCCACTTGCTTCCGATGAAATCGCAAATTGTCCCAGCCTGGAAGTACGAAACGATCACCTGCGACGGATAATCGGGATAGACGAAGCCGCGATCGAGCTTCGCCACTGGCAACAGCTTTTTGTCGCGAATAGCCAAAATCACCTCGGGAGTGGCGCGGTTGCTCCACTCCGGTGAACGCTGGCCCTCTTCATGCACGGCGAGCCCTTCGGTAAACCAGCGCGGCACGCGGTGATTTGTGGCCGTGAGGATGTAGACGTGGCTCATCTCATGCCACAGCGTCGCGCCCCAATTGAAGTCGCCCGGCTTGCGCGCCGAAGGGCTGTCCATCGCGACGACTTCGCCAAACGTCACGCCGAGCGCGCCGAGTCCCGGCATACCCATGGTGCGCACTGCGAAGTCCTCGTGGTTGGGATAGACCTCGACCTGCACGGGACCGGGAAGGGTCATGCGGTATTTCTTCGTATAGGTGGCAAGGATCGTGTGCAGTTCGGGCTGCAGGTAAGGAAGCAGCAGAGCTGATTCGCTCTTGTTCAGCTTCAGAATTGTGGTGTCGTCGCGGATGGTATCGAAGTTCTTGTAACTGTCGAGGAGGCGCAGGCTGTTGACCGTGGCGGCGTCGCGGTAGCCGTTGTTATAGCTCAGCTCGAGTTGCTGGCGAGGCTCGTCTTCCTGACCGAGGCGCATGAGCTCGATGCCCAGTGCCGAGTGTGCTGCCCACAGGCGCGGCTCAACCGCAATGGCTTTGCGGTACCAGGTGACGGCGTCTTCATAACGGTAGTGGAGCTCGAGCTGATGGGCGACGCGGGCGTAGGCCTCGCCGTAAGTGGGGTTGACGGCGTTGATCTTCGCGATCCAGGCATCGGGTGTGCGGTCGCTGAGCACTTCAAGCGCAGCGTGGATGGCCATCGCGTCGAGTGCATCGTCCTCGACCGCGATGGCCTTATCGGCTTCGGCGGCCGCGGTGTCACGATCGTCGTTTTCCAAAGCGAGATTCGCGAGAAACTCATGTGCGTCGGCGAGTTTGGGATCGAGCGCGAGGGCTTTGTGGGCAAAAGCATCGGCCTGAGGGCTGAAGTCGTCGGAGCCGAGCATCGCGAGCCCGAGGTAAGCGCGGGCGTTGTTCGGATCCTTGGCGAGGGCTTCGTGGAACAGATCGGAGGCGTCTGACTGGTTGAAGCGCTCGTGCAGCAGCATGCCCCAGCGCACCTTGTAGAGCGGCTTGCTGTTCTCGGACTGCGTCGCCAGCCGGAACTGCGCATTGGCCTGCTCCCACTCCTCCAGTCCCCAGAAGCCTTCCGCACGTTCGTAAGCGTCGCTGCCACGCACAAGCGCTTCAAAGCATACCTGCGCCTCCTTGCCCTGGCCATCCTTGCGCAGCTTCCAGCACTGCGAAGGCTCAGCAGCACGCGCAAGCGCGCCGCCCGCGAGCAGAAGCACGAAGAGGGAAGCCGCGCGCTTCATTTGTCCAGCTCCTGCTGCACCTTGGCCAACTCGAGCAGCGCGTCGGTCAGCTGCTTCTTGTAGTCGGCCGGGTCCATCGCCGCCTTCTGGTATTTGAGCGAATCGATCTTCTGTTCGAGGTCTTCCTTCTCTTCGACCAGTGCGCGCTTTGCGGGATCGTTTGCCGCCTGCTGGCTGGTGCCCAGGCGCAGCAGCGTGAAACTCGCGAGCAGCTGGCCCTGTCCATTGCCGGCTTCGCGCACGGGCTCGCCGGCGCCCGTGTCGTTGAAGACCGCGTGCTCCGTTGCGAGCCGTTTTTGCGAATCGTAAAATGCAGCGGTCTTTCTCGTCGCGTAGCTGAAGGCTTCCATGGCGTTGATCGAGTCGCTCTTGTCGGTGTCCGTCGCCGGGTCCTGCAGGGCTTCGACCCAATAGCGCGCAAAGACCGTCGCATTTTTTTCCGTACCCGACTTCGTGGCGGCGATGACTGCACGGCCGGGTTTTTGGAAAGCCTGCATCGCGCCGCCGCTCGCACTGGTTGTGTCGACGATGAGCTGCCGCTTGGCTGCAATGCGGTCGCAGAGTGCGGCGATCTCGGCTGCCGTCATGTCCGGGCCGACGAGGTTGAATTTGTACTCGATGCCATCATATGAGCCATGGCCGATCAGGATGAGGGCGAAGTTGTCGTCAGCTTTCGCATCGCGCGCCACGTTGCCCATCGCCTCGCGCAAATGCGCCGCCGTTGCCTGGGCGCCGGTGAGCACCGCGATGTGCGCAGAGGGGCCTTCTGCAGAGAAAATACGGTGGAGGTCATTGGCCGCGGCGGTGAAGCGTTGATCGTAGTCAGGTTCGCCGCCGAGCCCCGCGACGATCACGTAGTAGGTGGCGGCACGCGCCTGCATAACCAGCGCTGAGAGAAGCGCGGCGATCCAAAGCACGTGGGCCACGGTGCGGCTCATACGATACCCCACTTGCGGCGCAGCAGCCATTCGGCGACCGGCAGTCCAAGCAACAGCAGGAAGACGATGGGCATATTCCAAAGCTCCTTCGTGTTGCGGACCGAGATGCCTGCCTCGGAGTACGAAATGTCGCGCGGCAGATTTGCCAGCTCTGAAGGCTTCCAATAACGCGCGCCAGTTTCTGCAGAGAGTTGTTCGAGCAGCCTGCGGTTCTGCTCGGTGTGGAAGTTCTCGGCTATGCCGTCCTCGCGCTGAAAGGTGATAACGTCACTGCCGAGCGATTGCGATGTGCCGGCAGAGCCGGCAGTAATCTCCGCGAGGTATGCGCCCGGCTTGTCCGCCGTCCAGTCGGCCTGGTAGAGCCCGGGCGTCTCTTGCGAAGGTGCCATCTCAACCATCGCGTCTGCGCCCGCAGGGCCGACGATGTGCGCGGTGACGTGCGCATCGGCTGCGGGTTGAAACTGGCGGTCACGCACCTGTGCCGTGAGCTGCACATGACCCTCGTCCATCAGCAGCCGCTGGGGCATCGTGGCGGTCACCGGGCCGGGCGACTCGGCCACGAGCCAACGCAGGAGTTGCTGCCAGAAGAGATCGTGCGAGGGATCGCCGAGTGCCTCGCTCATCTGCCAGCGCCACGTGCCACCCGTGGCTAGGATGGCAGTGCGGCCGTGGCCGTAGCTTTGCGTGACGAGCAGCGGCAGATTGCGATGGCCCGCATGCATCTCGGCCAGCACCGTTGCGCCGGGCTTGGGCGAGCCTGCATCTTCGTAGTCGGCAAGATAGGTGAGCTTGCGCCACCGGTCGGTGTTCTTCTCTTTGTCGTCGAGCAAACGCACGATAGGCGATTCCACGCCCGCGGAGGTGAGCTCGACGGTTGCGGGATTGCGATGAAAGTTGTGATTGCCTGCGGGTAAAAACGTCGGCAGCAGGTCGTTCAGGCTCGATGCGCCCCAGCCGCCGTCGCTCAGGGCTTCGCGTCCGCCGAGGAAGAGAACGCCGCCGCCGCGGCGGTCCACATACTCGCGCAACAACTCCTGCTGCAGTGGCGTGAAGTAGTCGGCCGCGACAGAGCCGATGATGATGCCCGAGTAGCCAAACAGGTCTTCTGGCCGGATTGGAAAACCCTCGGCGAGCTCTGCGGGATCGCTGATGCCCTGACGGTAGATTTTGTTTTCGCTGGTCCGCAGCATGGAGACGACCTGCACCGTCGGATCGTCATCTTCTGCGCGGCGGATAAATTTGTACTCCCAGCGCGGTTCGCCTTCGATATAGAGAATGCGCCGCTTCGCATCGCTGACCAGAATTGGCCGAGTCACCGCGTTGTTGGCGAGGTTCTCTTCACCTGCGAGAGGCTCTAGGCCGAACGTGAGCCGTTTTGCGCCTGCTGCGCCGACGGGAAAGAACAGCTCCTCTGTTTGCAGGCGGCCGTTCGGCGCCAGTTCAACGTCGCGCGCTGCGAGTGTCTTGTCTCCGTCATGTACGGTGAGCGTCGCTTTCTGGCCGGCATAGCCGTGCTGCATCAGCGTAATAGTGGTGGCTACGCGGGCGTTGGCGGTTGCGCGCGGCGCTACGCTCACGTCTTCAATCTCCACGTCGTGCGCGAGCGCCTCGGCGCCAAAGCCGACGGTGTGCACAGGCAGCCGGCGATTGCGCAGCGCCTGCAACGCGTCGAGACGAATGCCCGAGCCGCCCGCGGCTGCGGTGTTCTCGCCGCCATCGCTCAGCAGCAGGACCGCGCCGACGGGCAGATCCGAGGTGTCGGCGGCAAGCTGCTTCAGGCCGTCGCTGATGTGCGTGGCCGGTTCGACGGGTGCGATCGGCTGCATTCGGACCGGATCCTTGACGGACGTGAGTGCGCTGCCGAGCTTGTAGATGCGCGTCTGGAAGCGCTTGCGCAGTCCGGCGAGCAGGCCGCCTTCGAGCGCGGCCAGAGCTGCGGCTTCCCGGCTTTTGCCGTCACTGTCGGCAATGCTCATGCTGCGCGAGTCGTCGATTACGACGGCGATGATGTTCTGCTGCGAGCTCAATTCGCTCACCACCATGGCCGGCTCCCACAGAAGAAACAAAATGAGCGCGACCAGCGCCGACTGTAGCGCCCAAATCACCCACGCGCGCCAGCTTTTCAATTTGGGTGCGGCATCGCGCAGCCGATTCCGGATCAGGAGCGCGAGGCCGACCGCCGCAACGAGGATGAACACCAGCAGCAGCCACGCAGGCCAGGAGCCCAGCAGCACGAAGCGCCCTTTGGTGAACACCGGACTGGGGTACTTAAAGAGAAACTGAAACATGCGCGCTTCCCGTTTGCCGTGAGCTCGCAACGATCTCTGGGTAAAACGATTTCCCGCCGGAGTTGAGGCGGGTCAGTGTGTCATCCCGTAAATGATGTAGTCGAGCCCTACGCGAAAAGCCATGGACGCAAAAGTCTCAGGGTAGTTCGGGTCATCGGCCCACTCCCACGCGTCGCCCAGGTGCATGTTGTGGCAGATCGCGACGATGATGCGGCCCTTGTCGTCACGGATGGCGCGCCATTTCGGCTGGTAGCCGTCTTTTTCATACGTGCGTCCAGACCATACATATTGCTCGCCGGGTATCTGCATCTTGTCGTCGATGTCGTAGAGGGTGTGAAAGATCTCGTCGCCGCTCTGCAGGTCTTCGATGGGCCGGTCGGGCAGCACCTGGCGCATGCCGTTCATAAAGTTCTCCCAGTCTTCGGTGCCGTGAAAGTCGTCCACCATCAGGAATCCGCCTTTCAGCAGATACTCGCGCAGCCGCTTGGCCTCTGCATCGGTGAAGGACCAGTTCTGCACCTGGACGGCGTAGATCCATGGATAGTTGAAGATCTCGTCGGAGTCGAGCGTGACCACCTGCTCGTAGGGCCGGCCGTCGATCCGGGTGAGTCGATGCATGGCGATCAGGAACTGCCGGTCGGCCTTGGGGTAGTCGCGCGACCAGGAGCTGTACCAGCCGCGATGGCCCCATCCGCCGCCGTAGCCCGAGCTTTCCATGTTGGAGTTGTAAGCGAGACGCGACCAGTAGAACTCCGCCTTCACGTTGGCAGGGGAGTCGTCATTGCCGAAGCCGAAGTCGGCGGTCCGCTGCAGGGCCAGCAGTCCCACACAACAGCCCCCTGCCGCCGCGGCCAGGAGCGCGACTCGCGAGAGCTTCATGGAGACCTCCGCCGGTGGGAAGACCGGTCTGCCGCCCTGTGTGCTCTATATAGACGGAGCTACAGAGCGTTGGTTGCAGTATGCCGCCAGCCTGTCAGGTTGTCCAGTTTGCGTCCCACTGCGCTTGTCCCGTTTGTTGTGCCGTGAGACGATGCTCCCATGCCCGGCAACCCATTGAACCGGCGCAAACTTCTCCAACTGGGAGGCACAGCCCTGGCGCAGGCTGCCTTGGCGCGGTTTGCGGGAGCTGTGCAGGCCGTTTCGGACCCCATGCCAGACGGCGACGGAGAATCCAAAGCCGATTACACGCTGCGCATTGCTCCGGTCACTGTGGAGTTGGACCGCTCGCACATCATCTCGACCATCGGCTACAACGGCACCGCGCCCGGCCCGGTGCTGCGTATGCGCGAGGGCAAGCCCGTTATGGTCGAAGTGATTAACGCCACCGATACGCCGGAATTGGTGCATTGGCACGGCATGCTGATTCCGCCCGAGGTGGATGGCACCGAAGAAGAGGGCGCGCCGCTCGTGGAGCCGCATAGCCGTCGCCGGTTTCAGCTCACGCCGGGGCCTGCGGGCAGCCGCTGGTACCACTCGCACGCCATGGCCATGGATGACCTGCACAAGGGCGCCTATACCGGGCAGTTCGGATTTGTGTACGTCGATGGCGGGAACGATCCCGGCCAGTACGACCAGGAGCTGTTTTTGGCGCTGCGTGACTGGGAGCCGTTTTTCACCGGCACGATGGACGACGAAGACGACGATACGCACGCTGGACCACTGCTCGAGAAGCCAGCGGTGCTGAATACCGATCCCGACGGCCTCGAAGTCGGCTCAATGACGTATTCCATCAACGACAAGGCTCTCGGCTCGGGCGATCCGATCCGCGTGCGCCAGGGCCAGCGGCTGCTGATTCACTTCCTCAACGCCAGCGCCATCGAGAACCGGCGCATCGCGTTTGCCGGCCACAAGATGAAGGTGATCGCGCTCGACGGCAATCCCGTTCCCACGCCGCAGACGCTCGACTCGCTTTTTCTTGGCGCAGGCGAACGTGCTGACGTTGTCGTGGAAATGAACAATCCCGGCATCTGGATCCTGGGCGGCACGGAAAAGTCTATTCGCGAATCCGGCCTCGGCGCCGTGGTTGAGTATGCTGGTCAGCACACCCAGCCGCAGTGGATCGATCCACCGAAGGAGCCGTGGGATTACACGATCTTCGGCGCGGCGAACGCGAATTCTCCTGCTCCGCAGCAGACGATTGAACTGGTTTTCGAGAAGATTCCTGGTGGCGCGGGCAAGTTCAACCTGTGGCTCGTCAACGGCAAGCCGTATCCGCACGAGCGCGAGTTCGTGCTGCAGCAGGGAACGCGGTACCGGCTCGTCATGCGCAACCGCACCGACGATGCTCACCCCATGCACCTGCACCGGCATCTCTGGGAGCTGAGGTCGATCAATGACAAGCCAACCGCCGGCGTGATCAAGGACACCGTTGTCGTTCCGTACTATGGCCGCGCCGTCGTGGACTTTACCGCGAACCAGCCGGGCCTGGCGTTGTTTCACTGCCATATCCAGCAGCACATGGACTACGGCTTCAAGGCTCTCTTCCGCTACGCCTAGTGCGCGGCGGTTCTATGTATAGATCGCCGCGACCTCATACTCCGTAGTGCCGGGAATCGTGAACGTCACGCTGCCGTTTGCCTGCTGGAACGGAATATCAGAGCTGGACTTGAGCAGCTCCACGCGCGAAACTTTGCGATGATCGGGAACGGCAAAGCGTACCCTCTGCGCGCCGATCGGGTAGAACTCGCGGATGAGGCCGCGATGCGTATTCGGATTCGTGTAGTTCAGCACGTGCAGGGCAAAGCCCGGCTCCGTCTCGTAGGCGAAGCTCTCGATGAGCCCGGGGCCCTCGATCGTCACCGGCTGCTCATTGTGCAGAATCCAGTTGATCGTGTTGCGCAATTGCAGGCTCAGGTCGATGTCGCCGGAGACCCACAAGCTGCGCTCGATGTCGCTTGCGATGTAGGCGCGGCGGCTTGCGCCCTGCTCGCGCAATACCACGGCGGGCACGTTCGTCTGCGGGGTGGGTGGATACGCAAGCTCCGGCGGATACGCCGTGAACCCCGGCACCACGGTCAGAACCGGATTGTCTACTGGCGCGAGGGGCACGCGATACTCGGCGCCGGGGAGCCAGTTGGTGTTGGCAAAGCCGTCGAGAATGGGATGCTGCCGCTCGATGCGGGTGTAGAAGGCGTTGCCGCTGGTGCCGATCACATCGCCGGTCTTCTGGATGCCGAAGACATCGGCGAGCCCGAAGTTTGCCCGCGGCTGGTTCTGTTCGTCATAAAGGCTCGTCTCAAAGGTCGCCAGCAGCGAGCCGCCGCGGCTAGCAAAGACGCGCAGCTGTTCGCACTGCGCATCGCTGAGCAGGGCAATATTGGGTAGGATCAGTGCGGAATACTTCGCAAGGTGCTCGGCATCCATCCGGTCTTCGTGGACGAAGTCGAAGCCAAACCGGCCCTCAAGCAGCGCGTAATACATCCCGTGCAGGAACTGCTGCATGGTCGCGTCCTGCTGCGGCTTGTAGAAGAGATGCGTGCGCTGGCCCATCACCACGCCCAGTTTCGCCACCGTGCGCTTGTTGACGAAGTGCGCATCGTGTTTTGCTGTCCAGGCAAAGTATTCGCGCGGCACTTCGAGCTCACGGCGATCTTCGCCGAAGCCCTTCTCCGCTCCGACGATGTGGTAGTAGGGCACCATGCCGCTGGCACTCGTCTCGCTGAACCACATCTTGATCTCGTTGGGCGACTTGCCCACATTGCGCCAGCGGATCGGTCCCGTCGACCAGGCGCCGGTCACGTTTGTCGCCATTTTGCCATTCATGATCGCCTGGCACACCCGGCCCTGCAGCGCGCAGATCCACACCGGCGCGTCTTCACCGCCGCGGCCCTGGTTATCGCTCTGGAACCACTCGCAGATCTCGCCCAGCCGCGACAGGTTCATGCTTCCGCGTACATTCCCGCCGGAGTTGGGGAAGAAGAACCTCTGCGGCGCCTTTTCCTGCACCAGCGCGTTATAGTGCTTCCAGAGAAACTCCATGCGGTCATTGAATTTGTCCCAATAGGCTGGCGTGCCGGGCGCCGGCAGCTCTTTGCAGCGCGCGCAATAGCACACGGGCAGGCTGCCGATTGGCGGCCAGCCGTTGGTATAGACCGCGTCGACTTCGTACGAGGTTGTGACCTCGCGGATGATGGCCGGAATGTAGTCGGTCATGTAATCGGAGAACATGCAGGTGCGATAGAGGCCGGGTGCTTCCTTGCTGGCGACCAGGTTGCCGTGGACGTCGCGTTCAAACCAGTCCGGATGCGCCTGCGTCGCGTCTTCCCAATTGAGATCGGGGCTCATGCGCGCGATGGTACGCAGGCCGCGCTTGCGCACCGCCTCGTTGCACTGGCCGAAGAAATCTTTGTCGCCGAGAAATTTTCCCTTGCGATGGAAGGGAACCTTGGTCTGGTAGTAGGCCAGGATGCCGGTTACGCTGATGAAAGTGGCGCCCACTTTGAGGCTGGCCCAGTAGTCGGCCCACTCTTCGATGTTCAGGCTGACGGGATCGTGCTCGGTCATGTTCAACTGGCCGGCGCGACGCAATTGCCGCTGCCACGGAATAGAGGCCGAACCAGCTGCGGGTAGAACATCGTGCGCAAACGCGGGTTCAACCAGCCCACCGGCTCCGGCCAGCAACGGCACGGCTCCTACACCAGCTTTCAACAACTCGCGGCGACTCAGCATGGACCCAACAGCCCTCGGCAAATGGAATCTTGAATTCGTGCCGAATTATAGTCCCGAGCAGCGGCCGCGCCTCGCCGCAATTGTCGTGAGCGTTTCACGTGCTGGTGCGGGGCAGGGAAGGTTGATACACTTGAGACGGTACGAGCTCGTAGCTCAGTTGGTAGAGCAACGCCCTTTTAAGGCGTGGGTCCTGGGTTCGAATCCCAGCGAGCTCACCACCCCCAATCGCCTCGAAGAAGAAGCCCGGCAGCACGGGCGAGCTTGCCGTTGCGAGAGTTCTTGCTGCTGCAGCGCGGCGAGCAGCAAAGATCACTTTGGCGGTTTTCTTCTCACTTCCATCCTGGATCGCCCACGTTCCCGGCGCGACTTTTCTCGAGCGGCAGCGGATTCCGCACGGAGCAATGCGGATTTTTGCTGCAGCGCTGCACTTTCCTGGCGCAGAGGTTCGAGTCGAAGACGGAGCGCGCCACTCTCCTCGATCAACTTTTTGATTTCGTCGATCCATACCTTCGGGGGAGTGAGAGTCGGTACGACAAGATCGAAGTCGGCCTCGTTGAGCTGGGAGATGTCGCTCTGAAAAAGAATCAGCGGAACGGCGCTGGAGGCGCGCGTCAACGATATGGCTCTTTCACAAAGCTCATTGCGGCTCTCAGAAACAGCGACAGCATCAGCCGGAGGGATCGCAACGAGCGCTGAGTGGAGTTGGGCAAACGAATCGCAGATGTTTACGAGATACCCGGCAGCCTTGAGCACCGTGACCCGATGGCGATCATCGGTCCCCAGATGAATGATCGTCGCGGCGGCCATGATGTTTTTGGCCCCCCCCTCTCTGGCCCGGTTCTGGCAAGAGTATAAGCGGGTGCCGAATCGGTTGTAAACGGGCGAAAACCCTGGAAAGCTTGTCGAGAGTCACGGCTGCAGATCGAACGCGGGCCGCAGGCTCTCATCCATGTAAAACGGAACGGAAGTGTGCTCGTGCACAATGCTCCATCCGTTGCGGCCATGCGCAAAGCAGTATGTTGCCCGCATCCAGAAGTCGACGGGATGGTCGGCGCCTTTCTTCGTGCCCAGCATCCGCAGAAAGCCATGGCCGTAGGCGTGTTCGCCGTCAACTGTGATTCTGAGGTTGCGGAATTCGAGATCGATGGGCGTCTCCCACGAGTCGAGCCACGGCTGCATACGTTCAAGGGTGACGCCGGGATGGGCAAGCGGCGGCGAGAGGTCGAAGATGGCCGCGTTCGGCGCGTAGGGTGCAGCGATGGCCGCTGCGGTCTTGTCGTGATGAGCCTGGAAGATCGAGTCGAGTAGCTCCCGAATCTCGGCTTCCGCGATAGAGACATGCGTGTTGTGTACGACGGTGGGCATAGCGGAACTCCTTCCGATGAGCGGTGGTTGATTTACCTGCGCAGCGGCAGCAGCGCCGCCAGACGGCGTTCGCGGAGATAAACGCCCGCCCAGGCAAGAATTGCGAACAGGACCGGGAAGATGGTTTCGAAGGTGGGGCTGCCGGCGCGCATCTGGATCGCTACCGCCCCTCCCAGGAAAGCGCTGAGCAGAACGGCGCCCAGCACAGCGGTGCGCGGGATGAGGTAGAGCGCAGTGCACACGAGCAGTAGTACTCCAACGCCCACGCCTAGGCTGGTGGGAAAGCCGAGACGGTGGAACGCGTCCACGACCGGCGCGGCCATCACCAGCTTGCCCACGGCGTCGAAGAGCAGAAAGAGCCCGACAAGCGCAGTGAGCACGCGGCCTGTCCAGAGTTTTGCCCTCGAGGTCTGCCGGACCTCCGCCGCAGATTGTGCGCCGGCCGGCGGAAGAGAAGAATCGTCATGCAATGCCATAGCGGACATGGTATCCCTCCCAGGTTTGCAGCGAATGTTGAAGTTGAGATGCCGCTGGGCCTTTGCGCCCGAACTCAGGCCGTTGGAAACAGGATCTCGGTGATGAGCTGATCTTCCGGCGTCACGCGCGGGTCGTTGACGTAGTTCTCGATATTGAAATCGTCGCGTAGCGCCAGTTTGTGTTCTCCCGCAAGCTGAAAGGCACGTCCCGAAGCTTCGCCTAACTGGGAGTACGGGCCGGTGAGCACAAACTTGCTGTATCGGCCGCCCGGGAATTTCTCGTACTGCAGGCCTGCAGGCAGATCGGCCGGAGGCGCAGAGACCGAAACGCCCGCGCGGTAGACCTGCGGTCCTACCTTGTAGAGGCTCATATAGCCAGTGATCTGGTTGTGCTCGGCCACGGCAGGAACCAGTTTGTGGACTTCGGTCCACGCCTGCGGCGCGGTGTTCATGAAAGGTCCCACTTTCTCAAGGAAGACATAGTGAGTCTCGGGCCAGTTCACATTCTCGGGTATCTGTGTGAGGTTCATAGACTCTCCTGATTCGGTTGGGTGGGTGTTGCGGATTGCGGTTGAGCGAAGAGCAATTCGAGATAGCGATGCAGATGGTCAATGCAGCTTGCGGCGATCTGCGCGCTGTGCTGCGCCTTGGCTAGGACGAAAGATCCCTGCAGCACCGCCTGCGTATAAAAGGCGAGGCTCTCGGCTGTCCATTCAGCGTGAACGCCGCGCGTGATCATCGCTTCGGCGATGTCGGTTTCCAGCATGTGTGCGTGCGAAGAGATATACCGGTCGCACGCCTCGCGGATCTTCGGGTAGGTCTCGTAGGCTTCCTGCACCATGGTGCCCAGCAGACAGGTGAACTGCGACAGGTCGCCCAGCAGGATGGCCTTGCGGAACTCGACGTAGCCGAGCACGCGATCCACGGCGTTGGGCAGGCTGCGGTAGGGAGCCGTCGCGAACAGCCCGTCGGCCATCGAGGAGAAGTGCTCGGCCGCGGCTAGGGCCAGCTCCTCCTTGCTCTTGAAGTGATGAAAGAAGCTGCCCTTGGTCAGCCCTGCGGCGGCGCAGATGTCGTCTACCCGTGTGGCCGAGTAGCCCTTGGCCCGGATGACGTACAGGGCCGCATCGAGGAGCTTGGTCCTCGATTGGTGCTGTGAATCGTGCTGTTCGGCTGCTTTCATTTATTATACCAACCAGTTGGTATGTAATGTACCGACTGGTTGGTATGGTGTCAAGAGAAAGTTTTCCACAGATTTCAGAAGCCGCAATCAGATTCTGTACGGCGAGCTTGCTCAGGCCGGTGTCAGGCGTTCAAGGGGCGGCAGGGTGGCCAGGAAGCGCGCGGCAAACTCCGCGCTGTATTGATCGAGCAGCTCCTCGATCCGGCTTGCGCTTGTGGAGCGCACGATCAGTCCGGCGTGGTGAGGCTTTTTCATCCGGAGGACGATTTCCGGCGCGTCGAACGCGGAAGTGTCCGGCTCAGCGGTCTGCGCCAGGCACAGGACGCTACCCGCATAGTGTTCGTCAGCCTGCGGAACAGTGTAGTGAGCGCCGCGCAGGTCGGCGACTTCGATCCTGGCCCACTCCCTCCAGAGATTGATGCCGCTGGCCGTTTCCACCAGATCGGCGATGAAAGCCCCGCCAACGCGGGCTGCAATCTCCAGGAAGTAAGAACGCCCATCGGCATGGGCGCGGATGTACTCGGCGTGGGTAACGCCGCGCACCATGCCGAAAGAAGGAGCAAGTTCTGCGTTGAGCGCGGTGAGCTCCAGCCAGTCGCCGCTCGTGCGGTCCACAGTGCGCGTCGTGAACACGCCACCTTCGTGCATCAGCTGCATCGGTGGCCGGCCATAGCGATGCACGGCGGAGAACACTACTTGGCGTTCGCTGACGATTGCGTCCACGTGAAAGATGTCGCCGGGCACGAACTGTTCCAGAAGGAAGTGACTTTGCCGGTCACCCAGCCCATCGAGGGCGCGCCAGAGCTGTTCCGGCTCCTCGATGCGGCGAATGCCCACAGCGGAGGCTTCGGTGCGTGGCTTCAGCAGCCACGGTGGCGCAACGCGGTCCATGAACTCGCGCAGCTCGTCGTAGTTCAGCACGCGGCAGAACGGCGGGACCAGAAATCCCGCCCGCTGCGCTCCGGTGCGCATGGCCAGCTTGTCGCGGTAGTAGCCGGCCGTGGTCACGCCCATGCCGGGGATCCGCATGTGTTCGCGGATCTGTGCAGCGGTTCCGATGTCGAACTCATCGAGCGCCACGACGCGATCAAACCGGCGCCCGCGCGCCATCCAGGAGACGGTGTTGAGAATCTGCTCGCGGCTGAGGCCCGGGGGCATCGTGGCAATCTCTTCCAGGGCGTCGCGCGGCCAGTCCGCGTCACGCAGCTTGTCGAGCGTGAGCAGCGTGCAGCGGACGCCCATCTCCGCGCACTGGCGGATGAAGTCGTGTCCCTTTTCGTAGCTCGCCATCAGGAGAAAGCGTTCGGCTGTGTCAGGCATCGATCCTCCTGTTGCTCCATCCTCCGTTTTGTCAGGGGAGGGCGGCAGTTGGCTTGCGGTATTCAGGTTCAAAAGATGCGGCTTGGAGTTTGGACGAGGATAGTTCTACCATAGACGTTACCCCCGCACTCCCCCGGTGATAAGGAACGGACGATCCATCATGTCGAGGTTCGCGCACTGGAAGAGGCTTGCCGTCAGCACGATCGTGGCTTGCGCCGCTGCCGCTCTCTCGTTTTCCTTGCACAGTGTTGTCGCGCTCTCTTCGAACCCAGGCCTGGCCATTCTGCAATTTGTCGGCCGCGTGTTGCTGGTTCCCGGGGTCCTTGTTTCCATGGCCATCAGCGGCAACCCGCGGGCGTTTCCGCTGTGGCTAACGGCGGCGGCCAACTTCGCTTTTTGGCTGCCCGTCTGCTGGGTCTGCGCCGAGGCAGTACAGCGCATTCGCGACATTCGCGAGCGCGGCACGCTCATAAGTGCGCAGCCGCCTGTGTGGGCCGGAGGCGGGGCTCTTCTACTCGAAGCGGACGCGGTAACAAAATTGCACGACAGGTGTACTGAGCTTTGGCACCTGAATCCCAGCGAAGCGACGGCGGTGGGCGAGGTCGATTGGCTCGCGGCTGTGGCCCGTCATCACCGCGCTAATTTCGATCTTTGGCATATCGAGGATCAGGCCCGTGCTTCCGGCGCAACCGATGCCGAGATTGGCCGGGTCAAGCGGCGTGTTGACGAGACCAATCAGCTGCGCAACGACCTTACGGAGGAGCTGGACCGCAAGCTATTGGCGTGGCTCGAACCCAAGGGGCTGCCCAAGCAGATTGCTCCGCTCAACTCCGAATCGCCGGGGTTGATCATCGACCGGCTCTCGGTGCTCGCGCTGAAGATCTACCACACGCGCGAAGAGAGCAACCGGCCTGAAGCGCCTGCGGGTCATGCGGAACGCAATCGCGATCGCCTTGCCATCCTCGAGCAGCAGCGCAGCGATCTGGCCGGATGCCTGGACGCGCTATGGCGCGAGACACTGGCCGGCAAACGCCGATTCAAACTGTACCGGCAGTTGAAGATGTATAACGACCCGTCGCTGAATCCGGCAATCTACGGCAAATCGCAATTCGGACGAAGGGGCTGAAGAAAGGGTTCTGAATCGGCCTTTGCGGGTACACCCATTGACGCGACGCGAGGTAATGCGTATAAAGATGGCTCAAGCGACGTTGTTCCCTGGATCGGGAATTGACCGGTATTCGTGGTGCAATTCCATCGCCAGGATGCGTGCTTTTCAAACACCATGATGCAAGAGGCCCGTACTGCGGCGACGAGCCGCAAAAAATCTCCCCCTCCGGCTGCCCGGCCTGACGGTCACTCCACCAGTGGTCCCGCGTACCAGCACTACCAGGCCGCGGTGCAACTGCTGCAGCAGGGCAAGTACGACAAAGCGCTGGCCGCGCTCGAGAAGCTGTTGCCTGAAGCTCCGATCGAGCTGAAGGACCGCTGCCAGATGTACATTCAGACCTGCCAGCGGCAGTTGGAAAAACCCGCTCTCACCTTCCTCACCCCCGAGGAGCACTACGACTATGCCGTTTCGCAGCTGAATACCGGCTTCTATGAGGACGCGCGCGATCAATTCAACCACATCCTCGCCGGCTATCCAGCCGCCGACTACGTGTTTTATGGCCTGGCTGTACTCGATGCCGTCACTGGCCGTGCGCAGGAGTGCCTTTCGAATCTGGCGCGCGCCATCGAGCTCAATCCGAGAAACCGTTTGCAGGCTCGCGTGGACAATGATTTTCAGAGCATGCTCGACGACCCGCGGTTTACGGAACTGCTGTACCCTGAAGTTCCGTAGGATCGTATTCTGCGGTTCGACGCTGGCCAGGGAAGGGATTCGATGCACGTGGGCCCGCGTACAATAGAGAAAGTTTCATCCCGAGACGGCGCATCGCTCCGCCGTCTCCGCGGCAGGCAACGGCAGGGAAAATTGTTGCCCGGAATTGTTGCAAGTCTGAATTGAATTCTTCCATGCCCGCGATTCGCGAACCCATCGCCGCGTCCCTTCGTGATACTCCCGATGTACGCACGCATCGGCCGCTGCATGTAGTGGCGATGGGCGGCGGTACCGGCCTTTCGACGCTGCTGCGCGGCCTGCGCCGGCATGTGGCTGTGCCGGGCCAACCCGAGGCCGAGGATGGGGTCATTGCCGATCTTGCTGCGGTGGTTACCGTAACCGACGACGGCGGCTCGTCCGGCCGGCTGCGCACGGACTTCAACATGCTACCGCCCGGAGACCTGCGCAATTGCATGGTCGCGCTCAGCGAAGAAGAGGACCTGCTCACGCGGCTCTTCAGTCACCGCTTCCGCGGCGGCGATGCGCTCAAGGGCCACAATTTCGGCAATCTCTTTGTTGCGGCGCTGACCGAGATCACCGGCGATTTTGCACAGGCGGTACAGCTTTCGTCGAAGATTCTTGCCACGCGAGGCCGCCTGTACCCAGCTACTACGGCCAACACCACTCTTGTCGCTCACATGGACGATGGCTCGATCGTTCGCGGCGAGACGCGCATCACCGCCAGCCATCAGCGCATCGTGGAATTGAAACTCGATCCACCCAGCCCTGCGCCGCTGCCGGAGACGCTTGAAGCGATTATGGCAGCCGACCTGATCACCATCGGTCCTGGTTCGCTCTACACTTCGCTGATCACCAACCTGCTGGTGGATGGAATTCCCGCCGCGCTGGCGCAGGCAACGGGCCTGCGGGTCTATGTCGCGAACCTGATGAGCCAGGCCAACGAGAGCCTGGGACTCACCGCATCGGAGCACATCGAGCGAATCTACGAGCACACACGCGCGCCCATCTTCGATTGCGCGCTGGTCAACACCGCTCCGTTTTCACCTGAGACTCTGGCCCGCTATGCAGCCGAGGGCGCTGCGCCGATTGCGGCCGATATAGAGCGCATTGAGGCGCTTGGCGTACGCTGCATCGCCGGCGACTTCGCCAGCGAAGAGAATGTGGTGCGCCACCACGCGGGGCGCGTGACGGACACGCTGCTGGCGCTGGCACGTGATCATTCGGGGCGCTGAAGCGGAACAGCTTTTTCCTCATTTTCGCGGAGTATGGCCGCTGACAGCAGATCGCCTGTCAATCCATGCGGGACGGGTGGCTTCTCCGGCACACTGAGCAACTTTCGGCTGCGATTTCATTCAATTTCACTTTCCCAAATCCCATTTCGCGGGGTACATTGAGGTCGCGCCCACAACGGCGCGAAGGAGGCGGGAATGCGATTCGGGTCGGCAGCGCTCGCGGTGAGCGCAGGTGTGTTGGTTCTTGGGGTCTTCGTCGGGGCGCAGGATGAACGCAAACCCGGCTTGTGGGAGATCACCACAACGATGACCTGGCAGCAGTCTCCCTTTCCTGCCGGCATGCAGATGCCTCCCGCGGCTGCGGCAGCCTTCGGCGGCGCTCCGCATACGATCCAATACTGCCTGACGCAGGCGATGATCGATAAGTATGGCGCGCCGATGCCGCAGTCTCGCGGAGAGTGCACGCTTACGAATGTTGCGAAGACCGCCACGGGCATGACGGCCGATATGGTCTGCACGGGCCACATGAACGGCAAGGCGTCTATCGAATCGCACTGGAGCAACGGAACCGCAACCGGCAAAGTGCACTTCACCGGCTCGATGCAGATGGGTCCGAACCCCACGCCCATCGAATGGACCAGCGAGTCGACCTCCGTCTACAAAGGAGCCGATTGCGGCAGCGTGCAGCCTCCGCCGATGCCGAAGGAGCAGTAACAACTAACTGCGTCTTCAATACGCCTTCTAGGCGGTAGGTTCGACCGTCCGCTTCAACTGGCCGCAGGCGGCATAGATGTCGCGCCCGCGCGGCTGCCGCAGATACGTAGGAACACCATCAGCAATCAACTGAGCGCGAAAACGCTCAACGGCTTCCGGCGAGGGCATGGCATAGGGAATGCCCGGTCCGGGGTTCCAGGCGATGAGATTCACCTTTGCAGGAAGGCCGGAGCGCCGCACCAGCCGCGCCACTTCGCGCGCATCTTCCAGGCGGTCTGTCGCGCCGCTGAGCAGCACGTACTCGAACGTGACACGTTCACGCGGTCGCAGCCGTACTTTGCGCACGGTTTCGAGGATGGCGGCAATCGGCCATTTGCGGTTGATGGGCATCACTTCGCCTCGGACACGGTCGTTTGGCGCGTTCAGGCTGATGGCGAGATGGGGCCGCACATCCGGCGGTTCCAGCGCGAACTGTTCGATGCCCGGCACAATGCCCGAAGTCGAGACCGTCATGCGCTGCGGGCTCAGCCCGACTTCGCGCACCAGCAGCCGCACTGCCGCCATGAAGTTGGCATAGTTCAGAAACGGCTCGCCCATCCCCATGAAGACCAGATTCACCCGGTCCCGGCCCACTTCGACCCCTTGGCGGTTGAGGACCGAAACAACCTGCCCGGCGATCTCGCCCGCCGTCAAATTACGCTGCAGGCCCAATTTAGCCGTCAGGCAAAACTGGCAATTCACGGCGCAGCCCACCTGGGAGGAAACGCAGATCGTGGCGCGCGACCAGGCCTTATTGCGGGATTTCGGGGCGCTGCCGGGGACGTCGCGGGGGCCGCTCGCCTCGGTTTCAGAATCCTCGCCGGCTTCGCCGCCATCCCCCTCGGGCATCCACACAGTCTCCACAGTTTCGGCCGTCTTGGCGTCCCGGCATTCCACCAGGTACCGCTCCGTCCCGTCTACGGACTGGAAGATTTGCACAATTTCGGGCCGTCCCACAGTCCAGCCAGCTTCAGCGAGGCGCCGGCGCAGCGGCTGGGGAAGCGTTGTGACAGCTTCTAGATCCGTAACCCATTGACGATACAGAGCTTCAGCCAATTGGCGTCCGCGCCATGCAGATTCCCCGAAATCTACTAAGTACGTGGACAGCGCGGCTGCATCCAATCCGAAGAGAGGTTTCCGGCTCCCGGTGTCGGGAGCTGGTGAGTCTAATCGGACAAGTTGGCTGGTGTCCCGAGTCACGGCTGGGGTCAGCATAGAGCATCATGCCCCTTCTCTGCAGCCTGGGCGCCGGCAGTGAAATTCTTCCCGGTCTTCGTTTCCAATCCAAGATTCATAACCAGTAGCGTGCCGAAACACTTCGGGTGCCCTACAATCAGATTCGACTAGATGAACACTGAGCGAAATCTTCGCCGCACCGTATTGCCGAACGGTCTCATCGTTCTCACCGAACGCATGGAGCATCTGCGCTCCGTCGCCATGGGGGTCTGGATCAAGTCCGGCTCCCGCTGCGAGCCTGCGGAGACCAACGGCATCTCTCATTTCGTGGAGCATATGCTTTTCAAAGGCACGCGCTCCCGCTCTGCCCTGCACATCGCCCGCGAGATGGACTCGATCGGCGGCAACCTCGACGCTTTCACCAGCAAGGAGACGATCTGCTTCAACGTCAAATCGCTGGCCGATCACGTGCCCATCGCTCTCGACATCCTCTCCGACCTGGTGCTCAATCCCGTCTTCGCGCCGCCGGACATCGAGCGCGAGCGCGGCGTGATTCTGGAAGAGATCAAGATCGACGAGGACAATCCCGACGTGCTGGTGCACGAACTCTTCACGCAGAGCTTCTGGAAAGGGCATCCGCTGGGGAAGCCGATTCTGGGCACCACGGAGACCGTAGGGCGGCTCGACCAGCGACAGCTCTTCGCTTATCACGGCGATTGGTTCCACGGCGGCAACATGGTCTTCTCCGCCGCAGGCAATCTCGATCACGACCAGTTCACCGACGCAGTCGCGAACAAGTTTGTCGCGCTGCCCGGGGGTGAGGCGGTCGATCTGCTGTCCGCGCCGTCGCCGAGCGCGCGCATTCAGCTGCGCAGCAAGAAGTCGCTCGAGCAGGTGCAGATCTGTCTGGGCGTGCCGGCTCCGCCCATCACCGACAACAACCGCTATGTCACGCTGATCCTCAACACCGTGCTCGGCGGCGGCATGAGCTCCCGGCTCTTCCAGACGATCCGTGAAGAGCGCGGCATGGTCTACTCGATCTACTCTGACCTGAGCCCCTACCGCGACACTGGCACGCTCTGCGTCTATGCGGGCACCTCTGCGGCCAAGGTCCTCGAAGTGGTCCAGCTGGTTCTCGCCGAGTTCCGCAAGCTCAAAGAGGTTCCGCTGGGCGACGAGGAGCTGACCCGTGCCAAGGATCAGCTCAAGGGCAATATTCTCCTCGGTCTGGAAAGCTCCAGTTCGCGCATGGCCAACCTCGCCCGCCAGGAGATGTATTTCCGCCAGTTCTTCTCGGTGGACGAGATCATTGCCCGTATCGAGGATGTCGGCGCGGCCCAGGTGCAGGCCATGGCGCAACGCCTCTTCGAGACCGAGCGCATCGCCATCACACTTCTGGGGCCCTTGCAGGGACTCAAACTCAACCGCGAAATGCTGGCCTGCTGAAGGGCACCTTCCAGTAATCAACGCCGGGCAGCAGAAACTTCTCTGCCGCCCGGCGTTCACTTCCAGATTCACTTCCAGGCGCCAAGAAGCCGGCGGACCAGGACAAGCTGACCTACGTGATAGGCGTTGTGGTCGGCGATCAGCAGGGCTTCGCGCAGAATCGTCTGCCCGTCGCCGTGCGGGATCTTCGCGTAGAGATCGGTCGCCGGATCGGAGATCAGATCGCAGAAGGCCTTCAGGTCTTTGCGGAAGGCACGCACGCTGTTGTCCCACGCCTTTTCGTCCGGAGGATTGGGCGAAGACGGCCAGTAGCCGCTGGGCCAGTCCGGCGATTTGTGCTTCGCATCGCGCGAGAACTCGAGAATATCCCACTGCGCGATGCGCAGGTGCTCGAGCAGCTGCCACGGCGAGTGCTCCGCCCCCTTGGGCCGCTTGCCGCGCAGGTCGGCGGGCAGGTCTTTGATGGCGGCTTCGAAATCCGCGTGGGCATTCGAGCCGGTGAGCAGGTCGAGCAGGTGCTGGCGCAGCAACGCGTCGTGGTCAGGGTGTTGAGCTTTGGGCATCTGGAACTCTCCGACAGTGAAGCAGAGTGGTTTGCTTGCACTGATTCGGAAGACCTCCGTAAAGATGCTCAAAGTGATTTCGGAAATCCGCTTTCGAAATCCGCTTTCTACGAGCCGAGAGCCTGGCGTTGTGCCGTGAAGATCTCCTTCAGCCCGCCCTCCGCCAGATCGATGAGTCCATTCAACTGCGCCCGCGAGTACGAGCCCTTTTCCGCCGTCGCCTGTGTCTCGATGAGGCCACCATCGGCGGTCATTACCACGTTCATGTCGACTTCTGCCTGTGAATCCTCTTCGTAGCAGAGGTCGAGCAGCGGTGTGCCGGAGACGATACCGACGGAGATGGCCGCGACCATCTGCTTGAGCGGCGACTGCTTCAGAGTTCCAGCCTTCACCAGCGCATTGAGTGCGATGGCCAACGCTACCGCCGCGCCGGTGATCGCCGCCGTCCGCGTGCCGCCATCGGCCTGGATGACATCGCAGTCGAGGATGACTGTCCGCTCTCCCAAAACGTTCATGTCCACGACGGAGCGTAAGCTCCGGCCGATTAGCCGTTGGATCTCATGGGTGCGCCCGCCGATCTTGCCCTTCTCACTTTCGCGCGGCGTGCGAGTGACGGTAGACCGCGGCAGCATGGCGTACTCGGCCGTTACCCAGCCGCGGCCGGAATTGCGCAGCCATCCCGGCACGCCCTGCTCAATGGTGGCGCAGGTCAGTACTCGGGTGTTGCCGAAAGACACAAGGACGGAGCCTTCGGCGGTCTGGACATAGTCGGGAGTCAGGGTAAGCGGGCGGAGTTGAGCGGCGGCCCTGCCGCCTGGACGAAAGAAGCCGTTGGCCTGCATAGGGGGATTGTAAGGGAGTGAAGTGCGGTGCCGGTACGGAGGGCCGCGGCGTGCCGGAATGGGAAAAACGCGGCAGGGATGTTCCGAAATGGAATTTCTCCGGCAAGCTATTGATTCAAAGTCAGCTTATCTTATCGTCAGAACGCGAACGAGTGCAGTTTTGGAACGAGCGGTATTGGAACGACACGAGAGACAAGTGTCCGGAATCTGGACACAACCTCTTCCCTTATCAGGAACTTAAAGAAGTTCTCCTACTTTGGCACGCGGCGTGTAAGAGGAAAGGCGACGACCAGATTTCCAGGACGGAAACGGGAATCCGGCGGAAGGGCTCGCGATCTGGTTGAGAAAGCGAGCGAAGCGACTCTCCGTTCTGCGATCCGAGAGCAAGCGCAGCCACGCCTTTTGTTGGGCCGTGGCTGATGCACGAGCAAGCCATCCAGAAGACCGAGACAGACGAGGTCGAGCAACGCTCTGGCGTCGAGGTTACAGGATGGCGGATGCGCGAAGAGGAGAGCGGGCATGCAACTGGGGCAACTAGGGCACGCAGGGGACTGGGGCGCGGACGGGGCGCACGGGAATCGCCAGCGTGTGGAGGCGATTGTGCAGACCCTGTCAGGGATAGGCGGACAGGGTGAGAGCCTGGCGGAGGTGGCGCACGACGCCAGGAATATGGTCACCGCATTGGGACTCTACTGTGATCTGCTGGACGAGCCCGGCGTATTGGCGGTGCCCTATGCCCATTACGGGAGCGAACTGCGGCTTGTGGCCGCAGCCAGCCGGCGATTGGTAGAGAAGCTAGTTGCGCTGGATGCGCAGCGTCCTCCCGACATGGTGGTGCAGATTCCCGGAATGACCGCGGGCATTGAGACCAGGACTAGCGAGGACCCTGAAGTCATCGCGGGCGAGCTGCCCGGTGCAGCCAGCCTGACTGGCAGCAGGGATCGGAGCTTGGAGCCGGGCCGCGCAACAGAGCGCATCCGCCGCTGGGATGCGGCCTTGGCCGAGCCGATCGAGAATCTGGCTGCCGAGCTCCAGGCGAACCGCAACCTGCTCTCCGCGCTCGCAGGAGCGGGGACCGCGCTGACGATGGAGTTGGCGGACGACGTCTGCCGTGTGCGGCTGACTGCTGAAGACCTGACGCGCCTGCTGGTCAACCTGGTGAGAAATGCGGCTGAAGCAATGCTCTCCGGCGGGCAAATCAGAATCTCGCTGCGGCCACGGGAGAACCCTGGCGGCGCATGGGTTGCGATCACCGTAGAGGATGATGGGCCGGGCATCGCCCCCTCTGTGCTTCCCCGCATCTTTGAGTCGGGGTTTACGACGCGCGGCCAGAGTCTGCAGTCCTCTGGCGGTTGGCCGACGCTTCATCGGGGCCTGGGCCTGGCCATCAGCCGGCATATCGTGGAGGGCGCCGGCGGGCGCATCTGGGCTTCGAACCGGGCTCAGGGAGGCGCTTGCTTCGAGATCGAGCTTCCGGTGCGCACGCCGTAAGCGGCGTCGGATCTGCGAGCCCGGGAAGATGCTCTGGCCACCAAATAAGATTCCCGGAAAGTCACCCAATGCAACGGAAAGGCGAATACAATGCTGGAATCAGTTTCCAACCTAAGGGCCATGGACTTTGTTCCTCAACTCGTCGAGTCGGCGGTGCAGCTCCGTCTGCTGGTCGTGGATGCGGATACTCCGCTGCGCGCAGCCTGTTCGGAGATCGCGACGAGCCTGGGCTATGCGGTAGACAGTACGGGCGACCTGGCACATGCGCGCAATCTGCTGAGGAGCCGCGCTGTGGACATCCTGCTGCTGGATCTGCCGGTGGGATCGTGGCAGGGTTTGGAGATGGTGGGGGAGGTGAAGCTTCTCTATCCCGACATCGCCGTGGTTGCGATGACCGCTTCGGGCTCTGTGAATGCTGCAGTGGAGGCGATGCGCTGCGGTGCATCCGATTACCTGACCAAACCGTTCGCCGTCGACGAGCTCTCGACCGTGCTGGAACGCGCTGCACACCGTCACAAGGCGGACATGGCGACCCGGCAGCTGCGCGAACAGTTCCGTCTCTCGCAGGGGCTGGGCGCAATGATCGGCCGTTCGGCCGAGATGGAGAAGCTGTACCGCATCCTTTCGAAAGTTGCGCAGAGTTCGCATCCGGTGCTGGTGCTGGGAGAGAGCGGTACGGGCAAGGAACTGGTGGCGCGAACCGTGCACGCGTATGGGCCCAATGCTTCACAGCCGTTTCTGCCGGTCGACTGCGGCTCGCTGGTGCCTACGCTGATTGAGAGTGAGCTGTTCGGCTACGTGAAGGGAGCCTTTACCGGGGCAAACCGTTCGAAGGACGGACTGCTGGTTTCGGCCGAAAGCGGCACTGTCTTTCTCGACGAGATCGGCGAGCTCTCGCTCGACTTGCAGGCGAAGCTGTTGCGCGCTCTGCAGGAAAAAGAGGTGCGGCCCGTAGGCGCTACGCACCGCGTGCCCATCAAGGCGCGTATCGTGGCGGCGACGAACCGCGATCTGGCCGGCATGGTCGAGAAGGGCACTTTTCGCAAAGACCTCTTCTACCGGCTCAACGTGGTGAATCTGCGGTTGCCCCCGCTACGCGACCGCCGGGAGGATATTCCCTTGCTCGCGGCCCACTTTCTGGACCGCATCAGCCGTGAAAGCGGCCGGAAATTTACGGTGCACGACGACGCCTTGCGCGCAATGATGCGCTATGACTGGCCGGGCAACGTGCGCGAGCTTGAGAGCGCGCTGGTAAAGGCATGTGTGATGGGCTCAGGTCCTGTGCTGCAGCTCGGTGATATGCCGACGCAGCTGCACCAGCAGGCACTCGAAGCCAGCCGCGCCAACGCACCCCGGGGGGACTCCGAAGAGAGCGATGGCGTCTTCGAGGTGAAGACCCTCGCGGCCCGCGAGCGCGAAGCGATTCTCGACGCTATCCGGATGCTGAAGGGCGATAAATTGAAGGCCGCGAAGCTGCTGGGCATTGGTAAGACTACCCTGTATCGGAAGCTGAAGGAGTACGGCATCGCGGACCCGCTGCGGGAAGAGTAAAGGCAGCTTTCAGCTGCCAGCTCCCGGCTTTCAGTTTGTTCGTGCCGAGAGTCGGCGACCGGCAATGCCCGCGCAAGGATACACCTACTCAGGAATCGCCGTAGAAGCTAGAGGCGAAGAGACGCAATCGAGGGAATGGTCATGAGCATTCTAGTGGTGACGGCGATCGATGGTGCCCGCAACTGTGCTGAAGCCGTAAGCGCGCAGCTGGGCATGGGAGTCGAAGTGGCCGACGGAAGAAGGGCTGCCCTGGTGGCGTTACGCCGGCGCGAGTTTGCTGCTGTCGTGGTGGATGAGATCACCGCAGAATGCGATCCCGCTTCTGCAGAGGTGATATGGGAGCACGCCGGCCTGGCGATTCCCCTGCAGATCAACTTCGCGCTCTCCGGCGCGGCGCGGCTGGTGCGGGAAATTCGCGCCGGGCTGCACCGCCGCGAGCGAGAGCAGATGCTGGCGCGGCAAGCCGCTGCGGCCGCCATCGAGGCGGAACTGAAGAGCGCCGTGGCGGGACTGCTGCTGCACTCACAGCTTGCGCTCAATGGCAACGAGGTGCCTCCGCATGTGGCCGATCGGCTGCGCGTCGTTGCCGATCTGGCCGGCAATCTTCGCCAGAGGCTGAGCGCGCCGATTGTGGCCAGACGCGGAACGATCGTTTGAAGAGGCCTGTGTGCTGTCAGGACGAAGACGCGCCGGATGGAGATTTCCGGTCTGGTCCTCCACTGTAATCTGAAAGCAGGATGAGAAATACAGCTGTTTTGTTGATCGATTGTCCCGATCGCAAGGGTCTGATTGCGCGGGTGGCCGGCCTGCTCTACGAGCACGGCGCCAACATTCTTCACGCTGACCAGCACCAGGATCACGACCTCGGACTCTTCTTCATGCGCGTGGAATGGGCATTGCACAATGGGATGCCCGAATCGGAGACGCCGCGTGCCTTCGACCTGGAACGATTTCAGGGGGCTTTTGCCTCGCTGGCGCGAGAACTGGAGATGCGCTGGCAGTTGACAGCGAGTGCCCGGCGGCCGCGCGTGGCGCTCTTCTGCTCACAGTACCTGCACTGCATGGCCGACCTTCTGCACCGCTGGAAGACGGGCGAGCTCGACTGCGAGATCCCCATCATCGTTTCCAATCATCGCGAGGTGGAAAAGCTTGCAGAGTTTTACAGAATTCCGTTCGAGCATCTGCCGGTGACTGCCTCAAACAAGCCGGAGACCGAGGCGCGACAGCTCGCGCTGCTTGCCGGGTATGAGGTCGATCTGATTGTGCTGGCGCGCTACATGCAGGTTCTGTCACCTGCCTTTGTATCGCACTATCCAGCCGCCATCATCAACGTGCACCACTCGTTTCTGCCGGCTTTCACGGGCGCACGGCCGTACCATGCGGCACATGCGCGCGGAGTGAAATTGATCGGCGCCACGAGCCACTACGTGACCGAGGTGCTGGACGACGGGCCGATCATTGAGCAGGATGTGGCGCGCATCTCGCATCGCGACCAGGTGGAAGACCTTGTGGCGCGAGGCCGTGATCTCGAACGCATGGTGCTTTCGCGCGCCGTGCGCTGGCACCTGGAGCGGCGGATACTATGCTACGGGAACAAGACGGTGGTGTTTGATTGAAGGCAGTTCACAGTCAGAGTCCACAGGGAACAGGGACTAAGGACTAGGGACTAGGAACAGACACTAGAGAACACGGCCCTAGGGGGGCCGGGTTAGATTTCGGGATAAAAGTCGAAAAACGCGTCCAGACTGCGGCGGAGTTGGGCCTCGATCTCTTCGCGCGAGCCCTCGATGGTGTGCATGGTCACGTGGGCCTCGTTGCCGTTGGACAGCTTGAGCGTAGCGTCCTGAATCCCGGTGACTTCTCCTTCGGGAAGCAGCCGCAGACCGTAGACCAGAGTCAGATTCGCCATACGAATCATCTTATCGAACTGGAGCATCGTACCGGTGGGCTCGAAGTGCCCTGCAGTTGCGGCGAGGACAGGGATGCCGCCATCAGGGTTACCCGGGTCAGTCCGTCTACAATCGAAAACGGGAAACTACATGACAGAGACACGCGATACGGTCATTCTTGGCTCGGGTTGCGCCGGGCTTACGGCGGCCATCTACACGGCCCGCGCCGGACTAAAACCGCTGGTGCTGGAGGGCCATGAACCCGGCGGCCAGCTTTCCATCACCACGCTGGTAGAGAATTTTCCGGGCTGGCCCGAAGGCATCCAAGGTCCGGAGCTGATTGCCAACATGAAAAAGCAGGCCGAGCGGTTTGGTGCCACCTTTCAGCTTGCTCATCTGAATGCTGTCGAGGTGGGGGCGCATCCCATCCGGCTGCAGACTTCGATTGGCGAGATTTCCGCGCATACGCTGATCATCGCATCCGGCGCGAGCGCGCGCTGGCTGGGGCTGCCCAGTGAGCAGGCGCTGATCGGCCATGGCGTTTCCAGCTGTGCCACCTGCGACGGGTTCTTCTTCCGCGGCAAGGAGATCGCCGTGGTGGGCGGCGGTGACTCGGCGATGGAAGAAGCGCTCTTCCTCACGCGCTTTGCCAGCAAGGTGACGCTGCTGCACCGGCGCGAGCAGTTCCGCGCCTCGAAGATCATGCTTGAACGCGCCATCGCACACCCCAATATCGAGCTGCGCACCAATGCCGTGATCGAAGAGGTGCTGGGCGTGGACGAGAAGGAAGTGAAAGGCGTGCGGCTGCGCGATGTGGTTACCGGGAACCTGACGGACTTGCCGCTGAGCGGGCTGTTCCTCGGTATCGGCCATGAGCCCAACGCAAAGATGTTTGCCGGTCAGATCGATCTGGACGAAGAGGGCTACGTTGTCACCACGGGCAATGTGCTGACTACGCGCAACGGCGTGGTGGTTCCCGGTGTCTTCGCCTGCGGAGACGTGCAGGACCGCCGCTACCGGCAGGCAATTACAGCGGCCGGCTCCGGTTGCATGGCTGCCCTCGAGGCAGAGAAGTTTCTCGAAGCGCGCGGGCATTAAGGGTGTGGAGACATCATGGGCGGCACCATTCTTTGGAAATACTGTGCGTGGATGGCGCTCTTCTCCTCGCCGGCGGTACCGCTGGCCTTTGCATGGCTGCGGCTTGCCCGCGGTGCGCGCAACGCGCTCGATCTGGTGTTGACCGCGGTGGCAACCGTGAGCCTGTGCTGGTTTGACGCGGCCGTCATGAACATCCGCTTTCTCGGCTCGCTGTACGGCATCTCGCACTATGCGATCATCGGCGGCAACTGGATCGCGGTTCTCGTGTGCGGCGTGGTTTCCTTTGCGTTCAGCCGGTCCGTCTCCGCGAGGGCGCAGCGGATCGCCACCGGCGTTGCCTGCCTGCTGCTTTTTGCCGAGTGGTCCTTCCTGGGAATCGCCAATCGATGATGGCGCTCAAAGAAAATCTCGCAAGGCTGGAAGATGCGATTCAGGCAGCCTGCCGCGCGGCGGGGCGCGCACGCGGCGAGGTGGAGTTGATGGCCGTGTCCAAAACGTTTCCCGCTGCGGCGGTGGTTGAGGCTGCATCGCTTGACCTCATGCTGTTCGGCGAAAACCGCGTGCAGGAGTTTGCGGCAAAGGCGGCCGAGCTTGGCTCGTGGCGCGAAAAAGTGAAGTGCCACCTGATCGGGCACCTCCAGTCGAATAAGGCAGCACGCGCAGCGGAGCTGTTTGACGGCGTCGATTCTCTCGATTCTGTGCGCCTCGCGGAGCGGTTGAATGAGGCTGCGGGAAAGTATGGGAAAAAACTGCCGGTGTTGATCGAGGTAAAGCTGAGTCCGGAAGAGACGAAGGCCGGTGTCGAGCCTGAGTCCACGGAGGCTACGCAGTTGCTGGAGCGGCTGCCCGATCTGGAGCACCTTGAAGCGCGCGGGCTGATGACGATTGCGCCGTGGGGCGCGCCCGAAGAGGTAACGCGCGATTGCTTTCGAAATCTGCGCACGCTGCGTGACCGGTGGGCGCAGGCACATCCGCGACTGCACTTCGATGTGCTGTCGATGGGCATGAGCGGCGATTTCCCGCTGGCGATTGCGGAGGGTGCGACGCGGATTCGCGTAGGCACCGCACTGTTCGGCAAACGCGCTCCGCAGCCCGAGGAGAAGTGATGCTGCGCGCGGTGGCGAACGGAGTCACGCTCGCCGTACGGGCACAGCCTGACGCAAAGAAAACCGCGATTCTTGGAAGCTACGGCGATGGCGCCACTGCGCAGCTCAAAATTTCCGTGCAGGCCCCGCCGCTGGAAGGCCGCGCGAACGCGGCACTGATCGCGTTTCTCGCAGAGCAGTTTTCCATTCCGAAGAGCGCGGTCGAGATCGTCTCCGGCGAACTCTCGCGGAGCAAGGTTTTTCTTCTGCGCGGTGTCTCGCTGGCGCAGGCAGAGGCGGCGCTTGCCACGGCAATGCAGGAAGGCTGATCACTTTCCAGCGGATTGTTTAGCAAGCTCTGTTTCGAAGGCCTGCTCGCGATCGGCGATGTACGCTTTGTAGCCGCTCGGATCGATGAAAACGTCTTTGTCGCCATTCTTCCAGCGCGGGTATTTTTCCTTTAAGCCGAAGTAGCCGCCGTGCGCGCCGAGAAAGATATCGCAAGGCAGTGCGTTGAGCGCGGCAAACTCTCGCTTGTAATCCGCCGCGATCTGTGGATAGGCCTTGTTGCCAACTAGCTGGTAGCCGGGGTTTACGTTCGGGCTGCCGACGATGACGACGTGCAGCAGGCGTCCATTCTCCGTCTCATCCATGGTCCACGTCGTGGTGCCCTTGGTGTGACCGGCCGTAAGGTGCGCAGTGAGCACGGCGCCGCCCAGACGGACCGTGTCGCCGTCGTGCAGAACACGATCGACATGTGCGGGTGGGTAGCGAGTCTCCGGATCGGAACCATAGTGAAAATCGGCGTGCCCACCGGACTCGACGACCGGCACATCGGCATCCATCACCTCATACTTCGCGCCCGTTTCTTTCAGGATCTCCGCGCTGCCGGCGCAGTGATCCCAGTGCGCGTGGCTGATGAGCAGAATCTTGACGTCGCTGAACTTGAAGCCAAGAGTTTCGATGCTCTTGCGAATCAGCGGCACAGAGGATTCGAGGCTGCTGTTAATGAGAATGAGGCCGTCCGGCGTCGCGATGAGGTACGACGCGAGATCTTCGCTGCCCACGTAGTAGAGATTGCCGGCGATGCGAAAAGGCGGAAACGGACGCGTCCACTCGGGGTTGGGTGCGGCTGCCGCACGCAGGGCAAAGAACGGGCTGAGCACAACCAGGATGGACAGAGCAAGGCTGCGGGCGAAGTTGCGAAAGATCATTGGACCTCAATGGGAGCAAGATGATTGCGAACGATCTCAATGGCACGTTCGAGATGCACGCCGCGCGAGCCTTTGATGAGAATCTGGTCGCCGGCGCGGAGGTTCTGCACCAGCCACTGGCCAGCAGCTTCGGCATCGGGCAGAAAGAGCGAGGTGACGCCGCCGGCGCAGGCCGCGGAGGCAAGATGCTCCGCGTTGCCCTGTATGCCGAGAACCATATCGAGACCGGCTTCGGCGGCAGCGTGGCCGCAGGCCGTGTGCAGTGCAGGGCCTCGTTCACCCAACTCGAGCATTTCGCCGGCAACCAGAATGCGGCGCTTGGCCTGCCGTGAAGCGAGAGTCTGGATCATCGAGCGCAGCGCCTCGGGATTCGAATTGTAGGAGTCGTTGAGAATCGTCGCGCCGGCAATCTCGATGAGTTGGCCCCGCTTGTCGCCGGGCGTGAGCGATTCAAGCGCAGCAATGGCAGCATCGAGATCGACGCCTGCCTCCAAGGCAACGGCGAGCCCGGCCATGGCGTTTGCGGCATTGTGCGCGCCCAGCATCTTCAGCGTGAAGGTGCCTTCGCGTTCACCGGCGCGATAGCGCACGTGCAGGCCATCTGCGTCCTCATGAGTAGAAAGAATCTGCGGATCGCCGCAGGGGCCGACGCCGAAGTAGATGACGCGGCCGGGAAAGTCACGGCCAAACTGCGAGACATAAGGGTCGCTGCAGTTGAGGATAGCTACGCCATTGGCGGGCAGCGCCGCCACCAGTTCAAATTTGGCGCGCGCAATGCCGGCCTGGCCCTCAGCAAAGTTCTCGATGTGCGCATTGCCGACGTTCGTTACCACGCCCCAATCCGGTGCGGCAATTCGCGCCAGCGCAGCGATCTCGCCCGAGTGGTTCATGCCCATCTCGATGACGGCAATGTCGTGCTCGGGCATCAGGCGCAGCAGTTGCAGCGGCAGGCCGAAGCCGTTGTTGAGGTTGCCCTGTGATTTGAGCACATTGAATTTTGCGCCGAGGGCCGCGGCCGTCGCTTCCTTGGTGGTTGTTTTGCCGGCCGAGCCGGTGATCGCGACGACACGTTTGCCCCACTGGCGGCGCACATGCGCGGCAAGCGCCTGCAGGGCGAGCAGAGTATCTTCCGCGATGAGAAGCGGGGATGAGAGCGCAGCATCAGGCAGAGAGGCAACGCGAGAGCGCGAAACTAAGGCGGCAACGGCTCCGCGTGCCAACGCAGCGGCGATATAGTCATGGCCGTCCAGACGCTCGCCGCGCACGGCGAAGAACAGATCGCCGGGCTGCACGGTGCGCGAGTCGATCGAGTAGCCACTCACTTCGATCGCACCCGCGTTGACGAAGCTGGACGGTGCTTCGAGCACCGCTCCTGCACCGATCGCTGCCTCTGCAAGGGTCAAATGCATCGTTCCCCACGATACCCCAAGTCGGCCAGTGTGGAAAGAGCAATCTCTGCGTCGTCGAAACGAACGGAACCTGTCGCGAGGATCTGCTCCTTCTCGTGGCCTTTGCCCGCGAGCAAAACCACATCGCCCGGTTTGGCAGCTTCCAGCGCGAGGCGAATGGCCGCCGCGCGATCCGGTTCGATGACATATTGGATGCCGGTTGCACGCAATCCAGGCTCGATCTCGGCCAGAATGGCGCACGGATCTTCGGAGCGGGGGTTGTCGCTGGTCGCCACGACGAAGTCGCTGCCTTCGCCGGCAGCCTGGCCCATCCGCGGACGCTTGGTACGATCGCGATCGCCGCCGCAGCCGAACAGCGTGATGACGCGTTTGCCGTCGCATTCCGTCATCCGGCGCGCAAGGGCAGTCAAATTGCGTAGCGCGTCGTCCGTGTGCGCGTAGTCCACGATCACGGTGAAGGGCTGGCCGGCGTGGACGGGCTGAAAGCGTCCAGGCACAGGCTTGAGCCGCGGAACCGATTCGATGAGTGAATCAAACGCAACGCCGCGCGCGTGAGCAGCAGCGAGGGCGGCAAGCAGGTTCAAAACATTCACTTCGCCGGCGAGCGGTGATGCGATGCGCGTTGAGCCCGCGGGCGTTTCCAGATCGAGCGTTGCGCCGCCGGGTGTGAGCGAGTAGCTCGCCGCGCGCCACTCGCCGCGCCCGATGCCATACATGCGAATTTCTGCTCCGGCTTTGCCCGCAGCCGCAGCAAGCTCTTCCGCCCGCGCATCGTGCGCATTGATTAGGGCCACGCGCGGCGCTGGGTATACCGTGCCGTCGAAGAGCAGACGCTTGGCGGCGAAGTAGTCATCCATCGTGCGGTGGTAGTCGAGGTGGTCGCGGGTGAGATTGGTGAAGACAGCGACATCAAAGGGGATGCCCGCGACGCGGCCCTGGTCGAGTGCGTGGCTCGAGACTTCAGTGATCAGCTCCGTTGCACCATGCGCGACGCCTTCGGCCATTAGCTCGAACAGGTCGCGCGGCTCGGGCGTGGTGTGCGGCGAGGGATGGATCTTGCCGGCGACATGATACTCAATGGTGCCGATCAGGACGCTCGCGCGCGCAGCCGCGTTGAGCAGCGATTCGATGAGATACGCCGTAGTGGTTTTGCCGTTTGTGCCGGTAATGCCCGTGGCCGCGAGCTTGCGCTCCGGATGGCCGAAGAACGCGGCGGAGGCCGCGGCCAGTGCGCGGCGGCCGTGCTCGACGGCGAGGACAGGAATATCGGGATTGTAGACCAGCAGGTGATCGAAAGCCTGCGCGGAGTCTGTGATGATGGCCGCAGCGCCTGCGGCGATGGCTTTGTCGATGTAGCGATTGCCGTCGGTCGATCCGCCTTTCATCGCCACGAAGACGGCCCCGGGGCGCACGCGGCGCGAATCGTATTCGACGCCGGTGACCGACGGGTCTGCACTGCCGCCGGCGTCAACGGCAGCGATCTCTGCGATGAGTTCACTCCAGTTCATCCAGATGATTGTAGATGCTGGTGACTCGCTCGAGAGAGTGCGGCGGGAAGACGGCCGCATCCGCGTGCGAGACAACTGCGCGCCGCCCGGGATCTATTTCGCCTGAGGCGAAAGACCGGCAGCCTCCGGAATGCCTTTGACGGTCTTCAACCTCGGCGGAGATACGATGATGGGCAGCACAAGCGAGAGGATCATGATGATGGCCATGGTGCGCAGGCCGCGGCCGTAGGAGCCGGTGGGGCCGAGCAGCTTCACAATCAACTGCGGTCCGAAGTAGCTGGCGAAGCCCCAGGCGGTGAGCATCAGGCCGTAGATGGGGCCAACATTCTTCGATCCGAAATAGTCGGCGGCAAACGCGGGCATGGTGCCGAAGCCGCCGCCGTAGCACATGAGAATGAGGAAGGCCACGAAGGTAATCACGGTGACCGAAGAGAGCGAGGGCAGCAGCCAGAACAATCCGAACTGCAGGATGAACATAATGGCGAAGGTCCAGCGGCGGGTAATGCCGTCCGAGACCCAGGCCCAGAAGATGCGGCCTGCGGCATTGCCGATGCTGACAATACCCACCATGCCCGCAGCGACCACCGCAGTGGCGGAGCTCAGCTTCTGGAAGAGTGGCGCTTCCTGCGAGATGAGCGAGATGCCCGCCGTGGTGTTGAGAAACAGCAGCAGCCACAGCGACCACCATTGCCAGGTGCCCAGTGCGGTGCTGAGCGTGTAATCCATGGCTGCGCGTTGTTTGCTCTGCGTCGCGCTGGGCGTCCAGCCTTCGGGCTTCCAGCTAGTCGGCGGGTTCTGCATGAAGAGACCTGCCACCATCGTGACCACCAGGTACGCGACTCCGAGATAGGCGAAGGTCTTCAGCACGCCTACGTGCGGGTTCTGGATCAAATACGTAGCCACCGGCGCGGTGACCAGCGCTCCGGCGCCAAAGCCGCCGACGGCGATGCCTGTAATGAGGCCGCGGCGGTCGGGGAACCACTTCACCAGCACCGCAACAGGGACAATATAGCCAAATCCCAGGCCGATGCCGCCGATTACGCCATAGCTAAGGTAGAGCCACCACAGCCTGTGCGCGGAAAAGCTGGCCAGAAAGACGCCGAGGCCATACAAAAAGCCGCCCGTGAGCGCGACGACACGTGGGCCCTTCCGGTTCAGCCAGAGCCCCCCGAAGAACGAGGCGACACCAAGGACAAAAATGCTGATGGTGAAGGTCCAGGTCACCTGCGCGATCGACCATCCAAACTGCTTGGTCAGAGGATTTCGAAAGACGCTCCACGCGTAAACGGCCCCGAGGGCCACCTGCATCAGAAATCCCGCCAGGGCAATTTCCCAGCGATTTGCGGCTTTCATAAGAGTTCTCCGGAAAGGTGCGTGTGCATTGCCGGTCAGCATTCACCGCGTGTGCGGAGCTCATTGCCCAAAGTGTCGAGAAACAGGTTGATGAGTTCCATGCTGCGCCGAAGTTCGGGTTGGCGAAATTCAGCAAGCAGCGTGAACAATCCAGGCGGCTGCGCAACCGGCTTGCGGCAGCCGAGTGTCTTGCTGGTCGCGTTGGCGAAGGCTTGCAGAAGATCCGGATTGATCGAGGCCAGCATTTTGCTGAGGATGATGGCATTGCGCAGGGCGCGGATGCCGTCCTCGGATTTGGCCGCGCCGACTGCGGCCTCCAGGATCTTGTCGCTCGCGCCCATCGCGCCGCGGATCAGGTTGAACACGCCGGCGTCGCGCAGCTCCTGCAGCAGCGCGTAGGAGTCCAGCAGTGCTTCCGCGTGCTGCACGGGCGCCTCTTCCAGTTTCTTGCGCAGCTCTTCACGGGGATCGGAGGATACGACTTCAAGGCGAATCGGTCGTGCCATGGCTATTTCTCCTGTCCGGCGAGTGCCGCCGTGTGAGTTTGAATCTGCACCAGGCCGTTGCCGGGGACGCGATAGTCGCTGCGTGCCCACTTGCGCTCGACCTCGACACCGCGTTGCGGCGTGGGGTGTCCGTGACGGGAATTGGTGCGCGGTAGCGGATCATCGCCAACCTGGTTCAGCACGGTAAGGCGAACGGAGGTTTCCTTGTAGGCGGGCGTGTGCGTTGCTTTGTCGGTGTAGCTGCTGGTAAGGCGATTCACCGGCTCGTCGCTCGAGTTCATCGGCATGTAGAGCTCGTTGCCGGTGACGCGTGTGGTCACGACAGCCTGCGCTTTTGCTGTGCCGTACTGCGAAGTGAGCCGCACCCAGGTCCCGGTCTGGATGCCGCGCTCGGAGGCCAGCTCGGGTGAGACCTCGATGAAGACACAGGGCGTCTTCTCGCGAATTCCTTCGGTCCGATAGGTCATGTTGCCTTCGTGGAAGTGCTCGAGCAGGCGGCCGTTGTTCAGGTGGAGATCGTACTCAGCATTCGGCTGGTTGGTCGGCTCGTACCACGGCACCGGGTAAAAGATCGCTTTGCCGTCGGGCGTGGCGAACTGCTTGGTATAGAGCAGCGGCTGATCGCTGCCATCGGGTGCGACCGGCCACTGCAGGGAGTTGAATCCTTCCAGACGCTGGTAGGTGACGCCAGCCATCAGCGGGGTCAGAGATGCGATCTCGTCGTAGATTTCCGAGGGATGATTGTAGGTCCAGTTGGCGCCGAGGCGGTTAGCGACGTCCATGATGATCTGCCAGTCAGGACGGCTCTCGCCTAACGGCTCCATGACCTGATAGAGACGCTGGATGCGGCGTTCCGTGCTGGTGAAGGTGCCCTCCTTCTCCAGGCTCGGGCTGGCGGGCAGAATCACATCGGCAAAGCGGCAGGTTTCGGAGAAGAAGATCTCCTGTACGACGAAGAAGTCCAGCTTCTCGAGGGCCGATGCCACAAAGTTTGCATTCGAGTCGACGAGGCTCATCTCTTCGCCGAAGAGGTACATGGCTTTGAGGCGGCCGTCGTGAATGGCATCGATCATCTGGTGGTTGTCGAGGCCGGGCTTCGGGGGCAGTGTGACGTTCCAGGCCTTCTCGAACTTAGCGCGGATGACCGGGTCGTCGACGCGCTGGTAACCGGGGAAGAAGTTCGGCATGGCGCCGTGATCGCTCGCACCCTGCACGTTGTTGTGGCCCCGCAGGGGATACGAGCCTGTCCCGGGCCGCATGTAATTGCCGGTGGCCAGCAGCAAGTTGGAGATGCCGGTTGAAGTGTCAGAGCCCATCACGTGCTGCGTGACGCCCATCGCCCACAGCACGCACACGCCGTCGGCCTCGGCGATCATGTGCGCGACCTTGACGAGTGTTTCCATCGGCAGGCCGCAGCGCTCGCTCGCCATCTCCATCGTGAAGGGCTCAAGGCTCTTGCGGTACTCTGCCGCGCCGTTCACCCACTGGTCTATGAATGACTGCTTGGCCAGACCGTTGTCCAGGATGTAGCGCGTGACGGCGGAGAGCCAGATGAGATCGGTGCCGGGGCGGGGATGCAGGAAGATATCGGCGCGGTGCGCCATCTCGTTTTCGCGCAGGTCGGAGACGATGAGCTTCTGGCCGCGCAGCTTGTGCGACCGCTTGACGCGTGTCGCCAGTACCGGATGACTCTCGGCTGTGTTGCTGCCGATGATGAGCACCAGTCCGGCCTGCTCAATATCTGAAATCGAGCCGGAGTCGCCGCCGTAGCCCACCGTGCGAAAGAGGCCGGTGGTCGCCGGGGCCTGGCAGTAGCGCGAGCAGTTGTCCATGTTGTTGGTGCCGATCACGGCGCGCGCGAGCTTCTGCATCAGGTAGCTCTCCTCGTTGGTGCACTTCGACGAGGAGATGAAGGCCAGGGCGTCGGGACCGTTGGCTGCCTTTATCTCCTGGAAGCGACGCGCGATCAAGCTAAGAGCTTCATCCCATGTGGCTTCACGAAAGCTGTCGCCCTCGCGGATGAGGGGCTTCGTCAGCCGATCCGGACTGTTGACGTGACCCCAGCCGAACTTCCCCTTGATGCAGGTCGAGACACCATTGGCAGGACCGTGCGTGGGCTCGACCTTGAGGATGTGGCGATCGCGCGTCCAGACTTCGAAGGAGCAGCCGACGCCGCAGTAGGTGCACACCGTCTTGGTCCGCTTCACTCGGGACTCGCGCATCACCGCTTCAATCTCCGAGACCTGCATGATGGCGCCATAGCCTGCTTCGGGCTCGACGCCTTTGACGATGTCGATCATGCCGTGCAGCGTGTGCGAGGGAATGGCTGTGAAGTAGCCTGCCTCGCCCAGCATGGATTGTTCCATGAGCGCGTTGCAGGGGCACACCGTGACGCAATGGCCGCAGGAGACGCAGCTCGATTCGCCGATCGGCGCGCCGCCGTCCCACTGCACGCGCGGATGCGGATCTTCCCAGTTGATGCTGAGGGTTTCGTTCACCTGCAGGTTCTGGCAGGCTTCCACGCAGCGTCCGCAGAGGATGCACTGCTGGGGATCGTACCGATAGAAGGGATTGGACGAATCGACTTCGTAGGGCTTTGGTCTGTAGGGAGTGTCCTGATGTTCGACATTCAGCAGGCGGGTCGTGTTGTGGATCGTACAGTTGCCGTTGTTGTTGTCGCAGACTGTACAGTAGAGCAGGTGATTGCCCAGGATGCGGTCGAATGCCTCCCGCTGCGCCGCCTGCGCGCGAGGAGATTCAGTGTTGACGCGAGCGCCGTCCGCTGCGATGGTGCCGCAGGCGCGCACCAGCTTGCCATCCACTTCCACCATGCAGGTGTCGCAACTCTGGATCGGGCCGAGCTGGGGATGGAAGCAGACCTGCGGAATCTTGATGCCGCTGCGGTTGATGACATCGATCAGACGCTCGCCCGGCTTCGTTGCCTGGGGCTTGTCATTGAGGAGGACAGACATGAAGACACTCCCATCGGTTGAATGGTTCTTGCATACTGGTACTTGCGGCCAACAAATGTAAAGCCATTTTTTCTGGAGCTCTGAAACCACCTCTTTGATGCGCAGCAAGGACGGGAGTATCGAAGCGCAGAGAGAAAATTGCTCGGCAGGAAACTCGAAATTTGCAGAAGGCGCCTTATTTTCTCGGAATCCGGCGTGTGCCGCTGCGGAGGGGCGAGGTTGGCGTGATGCGCATGTGCCGGAACTTTCGCGGCCGAAGTAGAATGGCTGGAATTGCCAACTGAAGGTGTAGACTGATTGCGCGAGAGACCGGTCCCTCGGCTCGTGGATGAACGGATCCGTTCCGGCAGACCACGGCTCGCGGCAAGCGGGCTCGCGCCGCAACATTCGAGTCGGACAAAAAGACAAAAGATCTGGGGGAGTAGTGAAGACCAAATTACGGCGGGATGGAACCGGCTTCAACAGGCGGACTTTTTTGAAGGCTTCGAGCCTTGCAGCGGTGGGCGCCGTACTTGAGCCGAGCGCAAAAGCGGAGAGAGCAGCCGTTGAATCACCTTCTGCTCCGAAAGCGAGCGAAGCTCCCGCTGCAAAAGACCGGATTGATCTGGTCAATGTGCTGCAGGGCACCGACTCTACCCACGTCTTTTCCCGCGGCAACACGCTGCCTATTGCGGCGCTGCCCTTTGGCATGGCGCACTGGACGATCCAGTCACAAAGTAACACCCCGTGGATGTTCCAGCCGGGAGGCCGAAGAATCGATGGCCTCCGCTGCACGCACCAGCTGAGCCCGTGGCTCGCCGATTACGGACAGGCGATCTTTCTTCCCTTCTGCGGCGAACTGAACGCGGAACCGGAGATGCGATCATCGTCGTGGCGCCCGGAGAAGGCCGAATTGCATCCGCATTCGTTCCGACTTACGCTGATGCGCTACCAGGCCGTTGTGGAACTGGTTCCCACGGAACGATGCGCGGTGGTGAGCGCAACCTTCAGCGGCGATCAACCGCCGGGCTTTCTGATCGAGGTTCCCGGCAGCGGCGACCAGATCGAATCGGATGAAGGGGTGCGCACCATCCGGTTCAAGTCCACCGTCAACGAGGGCGGAGTGCCGGAGAACTTCGCGACCTATTATGTGGTGCGATTCGCCGGAGCATGGGATCGTGTGGAGATGCCGCTGTCGCCCAAGAGCCGGATCGCCATAGTGCGGTTTGCTGCGGGCCGGGCGGTGGAGGCGCGCATCGCGACGTCGTTTATCTCCTTCGAGCAGGCGCAGGACAATCTGGACCGCGAACTTGGAGCGCGGTCTATCGACACGCTGCGCGACACGGCTCGTGCGCACTGGCAGGAGCACTTCGGCCGCATCGAGGTCGAGGGCGGCGACGAGCGGCAGCAGCGAATCTTCTACTCGTGTCTTTATCGCGCACTTCTCTTTCCGCGCATGTGGCATGAGATCGATGCGAACGGGAATCCACATCATTTCAGTCCTTACACCGGAGAGCTGGCGCCCGGCGTCATGTATGCCGACCATGGCTATTGGGATGTGTACAGGGCGTGGTATCCGCTGATGTCGATCGTCTTTCCCGAGCGGCTGGCGGAGATTCTGCAGGCGTGGGTGAATGCGTATAAGGAGGGTGGCTGGCTGCCGCAGTTTCCCGCGCCGGGCTACCGGGCCTGCATGACGGGGAGCTTGATCGATGCGGTCTTTGGTGACGCGGCGGTGAAGGGCATCGGCGGGTTCGATCTCGCAGCCGCGTATGAGGGGTTGAAGAAGCACGCGACGCAGCCGGGCGATCCGGACAATGGATACGGGCGGCGCGGCATTGAAGATTATCTGCGCCTCGGCTTCGTGGCCGACGATCACGTGAAGCAGTCGGTTGCCGAGACCGTTGATGCGGCCTATGGCGACTTTTGTATCGCGCAGGTGGCAAATGCACTGGGTCGGAAGGAGGACGCTGCGAAGTTCCTCGCCCGCTCGCGCAACTGGCGCAACCTGTTCGACGCGCAGGCCGGCTTTCTACGCGGCAAACTGGCGGACGGCACGTGGCTGGAGCCGTTCGATGAGTTTGCATGGGGTAGTCCGTACGTCGAGGGCTCTGCGTGGCAGCATCGCTGGGACGTGCCGCAGGATATCCCGGGCCTGATCGCGGCCATGGGCGGCAACGAAAAAGCCGTAGCGGCGCTGGACAAGATGCTGGCTCTGCCCGCGATCTTTCACGTCGGCATCTACGGGCAGGAGATCCACGAAATGTCCGAGATGGCGGCGGTGGAGTTCGGGCAATATGCGCAGAGCAATCAGCCGGTGCATCATTTGCTCTACATCTTCGCTCTGGCTGGACGGCCGGACAGAACACAATACTGGGTGCGTCGCGTGATGGCGGAGCTCTACACGCCGGACACATTTCCCGGCGATGAAGATACCGGTTCCATGGCGGCATGGTTTTTGCTCAGCGCCATGGGATTCTACTCGCTTTGTCCCGGAAAAGCCGAGTATGTCGCTGGCAGTCCGCTCTTCGATCGGATCACTCTGCATCTGCCCGAGGGCAAAACCACCGTGATCGAGGCGCACGGCCAGAGGCCGTCAGCGGTCTACGTAGCAAAGCTTCTTGTCGACGGAGCGCCGCATTCGTCTATGGTGATTCCGCACGAGACCATCGCGCGCGGCTCCCGGCTCACCTTCATGATGCAGCACTCGCCCGTCGTGTGATCAAGCGAGTTGCGCGCGTCGAGTTTGGTCACAGGACCCAGCAGACAGTACACTTTGAGCGAACTGCTGTCGCGGTGAGGGACTCCGAATGAAGGCGTTGGTCAAGGCGCGGGCGGAACGCGGACTGTGGCTGGAAGATATCCCCGAACCGCCGATGGGGATCAACGACGTCCTGATCCGAGTGCTGTACACGGGAATCTGCGGGACCGACGTTCACATCTACAACTGGGACGACTGGGCCCGGAAGACCATTCCCGTGCCCATGGCGATTGGCCATGAGTTTGTGGGCGAGATCGTCGCGGTCGGCTCCAACGTGAACGACTTTTTCCCGGGCGACATTGTGAGCGGCGAAGGCCACGTGGTCTGTGGCCGGTGCCGCAACTGCCTCGCGGGCAGGCGGCATCTGTGCGTCTCCACGCAGGGCGTCGGAGTGAATCGCCCGGGCGCCTTCGCGGAGCTGATCTCGCTGCCGATGACCAATATCTGGCGGCATCATGCCGGTATCAATCTTGAAGTGGCGGCCATCTTCGATCCCTTTGGGAACGCCGTGCACACAGCTCTCTCATTTCCGGTGCTGGGCGAGGATGTGCTCATCACAGGCGCCGGACCCATTGGCATCATGGCGATCGCGGTGGTGCAGCATGCGGGCGCGCGGCACGTGGTGATCACGGATTTGAATCCTTTCCGGCTCGAACTGGCGCGCAAGATGGGCGCTACGCTGGCGGTTAATCCTACCGAGACGCCGCTTGCCGAGGTGCAGAAGCAGCTGCACATGACCGAGGGGTTCGATGTGGGGCTGGAAATGTCCGGCAGCCCGCAGGCGCTGCGGGAGATGATCGCCAACATGAGCCACGGCGGGAAGATTGCCGCGCTCGGCATTCCGGCCAAGGAATCGCCTATGGACTGGCGGCCGGTGATCTTCAACATGCTCACCATCAAAGGGATCTACGGCCGCGAGATGTACGAGACCTGGTACAAGATGTCGGTAATGCTGGAGTCCGGTCTGGACATCTCGCCGATCATTACCCACCGCTTTGCCTATAGCGACTTTCAGCAGGGCTTTGATGCGATGATTGCAGGGCAGGCGGGAAAGGTGATCCTCGACTGGACGCACCTGAAGTGAAGCGCACGGCTACCGGGCAGTCGGGCGCTATGACCCATTCGGGACATTTCCTTTTTCCGCGAGCACGGTAGGATGACCGTATTCCCCAGCGCGGGTGCGCTCCATCCAAAGGAAAGAGCACCGTGAATCCAGCCCCGAGAGCGCCTTTGCGCGTATTGATTGCGGATGACGAAAAGGCTGTAGCGGACACACTCGTTATGATTTTGAAGGCTCGAGGCTATGAGGCCACCGCGGCCTACAGCGGCGAGAGCGCGCTCGATCTGGCGGCGAGCCGTGAGCCTGATGTGCTGATCAGTGACGTGGTGATGGGCGGCATCACGGGCATCGAAACAGCCAATGCGGTATTGAAGATCGTTCCCGGCTGCCGGGTTCTCTTACTGTCGGGTCACCTTACGACGGCCGATCTGCTGAAAGACGCCGAGATGCAGGGCTACCGGTTCGAGATCCTGCCCAAACCGATTCATCCGTCTGTTTTGCTGGAGTATCTGGAGAAGTACGCGTCGCTGTAGGTTATTTCTTCAAGTGGAGCAGCGCGTCGCGGTCGATGACGTTGCCCTCAAGAATCAGCGTCGAAATCCTTCGGGCATTCCAGATATTCGTAGTGGGGTCGGCATCGAGGACGAGGATGTCGGCGACGCGGCCGGGAGCGATCTGGCCGAGCTCGCTCCAGCCCAACTGCAACTCATAGTTGTTGGTCGCGGCGGCTAACGCCTCGCGTGGTGAAAGCCCCAAACGAACAAGCAATTCAAGTTCTGTGTGCAGAGAGATGCCGGGCATGGTGCCGAGCGCGTCAGCGCCTGAGGCTGCCAAGTAATGCGGAAAGGCCGCGAAGATGGTCTCGTTGATGTGCCAGAGGCGCAGCGCCGCCTGGTCGGCCTTCTTCTGCTGGTCAGCCTCCATCCAGCGTTGGCCGGCAGCGGGTAGATGACGGGTCCAGGCAGGGAGTGGGTAGAGCATCTCGCCGGTGGCCGGGTCAGTGGGGTGATACATACGGCTGGGGCTGAGCAGCGCCGCAGCGGGCTCGGTCCACAGATTGCGATGCCCTGGCAGTTCTACATAAAAGAGACTGAAGGTTGGCATCAGCGCAGCATGATGCGCGCCCAGAAATTTGGCGTAGTTGCGCAGGCGCGCATCCGTGGGCGGAATGCGCTCGGAGTAGCCGAAGGCTGTAGCGGCCGCAGGGCCATCCGGGTCCTCGACAAGCGGGCTCTGCAGCTCGTCGGGAATCACGCCGAGATCATAGTCATCGGCGTGGAGCAGCACGTCGACGCCCGCTTCCACGCCCACATGGTATGGCGTAGAGACGAATTCTCCGTAGGTAATCAGGTGCTGCTCGTGGGCGCGTGCGATGATCCACTGCGCGTTGGCCGCGGTGATGTGCGGTCCCAGCAGCAGGACCCGCGTGCCGAGGTGTGCGGTGTCGGCGATCTGGCGCGCCGTATCGTCGGGGCTCAGTTCAACCGGATGCGTGCCTTCGCGCAACCTGGCGGTCCAGTCGGACTGATGGGCGAGCAGGCTCCAATTGTCCGTGACGCCGACTGAGTCGATTGGGTAAAGATGCGGGCTGAGGCTCGCCCCGAAGTCGATAAAGCCGCGTTCCTTGTCGGCCCGGGCCACCACGGTGGTGACACCCATATACAGATTGGCGTTGGCTTCAGCCTGGGAGTTCATGCCGGCGAAGCCGTCGATCAGGCCGGGGATGAGGAATTTTCCGGTGCAATCGACGATCCGCGAGCCTTTGGGAATCTGGATGTCAGCGGGAGACCCAACTTCGGCGACGTGGCCGTCGCGGATGATGACGACCGCGTCGGGGAGATCGCGGGCGGAATTACCCCAGTTTGTAACATCGATGAGCGTGCCGCCGGTAAGAACAAGCTGCGGAAGGGGAGCCGCGGCCGCCGGTGCCTGCGGCGAAGGTGCCTGGGGCCGGGCCGGAGGGGCGCAGAACGCCGGGGGAGCCAGAAGTAGGAAAAGAAAAAAAGGGCAAAGCTTCATAGAGGCATCCGGCCTGTTGTGGATTGTCGCACACGGAGGCCGGAAAGCAGGGAACGGTGAATAGGGAACTGGGGCCGCGGTTTTGTCAGGGATTAACTCGCTACCAGCGCAGGACGGCGGCGCCGCGTGAGGAGTGGCTGCACCTGCGCAAAGGCAGCTTCGGCGGTGAGGCCGTAGCGGGCGCGCAGCTGATCCACCTTGCCGTGCTCGATGAACTGATCCGGCCAGCCGATGCGAACCACCGGCACGGTCGAACCTATCTCGTCGAGCGCTTCGATCACGGCTGAGCCGAAGCCACCCATCTTGGCGTGATCCTCAAAGGTGACGAAGGCGGCCACGCGCGCGGCGTAGCGCTCCAGCATCTCCTTATCGATCGGCTTGATGAAACGCGGATTGATGACCGCGGCGGAGTAGGCGTCCCGTTCGAGCAGCGCTGCCAGCTCCTGCGCCATCGGGAGCATGTTGCCGAGGCCGAGGATGGCGACATCTGCACCCTCGTGGATCACCTCCGCTTTGCCAATCGGCAGCGCCTGCGGTTCGGCCTTGCGCTTCACGCCCGCGACTGCGCCGCGAGGGTAGCGGATCGCGCTGGGACCGGGTAGTTCAAGGCTGGTCTTCATCATGTCGGCCATCTCGTCTTCATCCTTGGGCGCCATCAGGACAATCTCGGGAACTGAGCGGAGATAGCCGATATCGAAGAGGCCATGATGCGTGGGGCCGTCGTCACCGGAAAGGCCGGCGCGGTCCATGCAGAACAGAACCGGCAGCTTCTGCAGGCAGACGTCGTGCACGATAGGGTCGAAGGCGCGCTGTAAAAAGGTGGAATAAATCGCGCAGACAGGCCGGAATCCGCGCGTCGCCATGCCGGCCGCGAAGATGACCGCGTGCTCTTCTGCGATGCCCACATCGAAATAGCGGTTGGGGTGATGTGGCCGGAAGTGATCGAGGCCAGTGCCGTTGGGCATGGCCGCGGTAATGGCGACGATACGCTCATCCTTGCCGGCTAGATCGGCGAGAGTCTTCGCAAAGACCTCGGAATAGGTGGGCAGGCCGGATGCGGCGGTGTCCCCGGTCTCCGGATCGTACGGCCCAAGCCCATGGAACTTCTTCTGGCCGTCGAGCGCCGGTTGGAAGCCGCGGCCCTTCTGCGTGAGCACGTGCAGCAGGACGGGGTGATCGGCGGATTTCAGGAACTTCAGGGTCTCGACGAGCAGCGGGAGATTGTGGCCGTCGATTGGGCCAAAGTACTCCAAGCCAAACTCTTCGAAAAGCACCGAGGGCCATAGCATGCCCTTGGCCGCTTCTTCCGCACGGCGGACGACCTTAATGGCCGTCTTGCCGCCAAAGCGCTCGATGATCCGAGCCGCAGAGGCGTGCAGGTGCTGATAGTGCTCGTTGGTGACGATGCGGTGGAAGTAACGGGCGACGGCGCCGACGTTGCGATCGATGGACCACTCATTGTCGTTGAGGATCACGATCATCCGCTTGGTCTGCTCAGCGATGTTGTTCAGCGCTTCGAAGGAGATGCCGTTGGTAAACGCGGCGTCTCCGGCCACCGCCACCACGTGCTCGCTGCCGCCGGCCAGGTCGCGGGCCACAGCCATGCCGAGGGCGGCCGAAAGCGCGGTGCCGGCGTGTCCTGCGCCGTAGCAGTCGTGCTCGCTCTCCGTGCGAAGCATGAAGCCGTTCAGGCCGCCGGGCTGACGGATGGTGTCAAAGCGGTCGCAGCGGCCGGTGAGGAGCTTATGCACGTAGGCCTGATGGCTGACGTCGAAGAGGATGCGGTCCTCAGGCGTGTTAAAGACGGCGTGCAGCGCAATGGTGAGTTCGACAACGCCCAGGTTCGGGCCAAGATGGCCGCCGGTCTTGGAAAGAGTTTGGATCAGAACCCCGCGGATCTCTTCCGCGAGCGCGGTCATTTGTCCGGAGTTCAGACGCTTCACGTCGGCGGGAGAATGAATCGACTCCAGCAATTTACCCATGTACTTCCTTCCCCCGGAAAAGCGCCGGGCAACCAGCGAAACAGCCCCTCTAGGGGTGATGCAGCCTCAGAAACCCAACCTATAGTATACCCATCTGTTGGTTTCGAGTTGCGCGCGATTAGCCTGGGACAGTACGAAGGAAATGCAGCCAACTCTAGGGAATTGGCGGGGTTTCCTGCGCAGCTCTGCTGAGGCCGTGGAGGATGGCCTGCGCGGAGGTACGGGTAAAAGCGAGGGTCTCCCCGGCGGTAAGCGGTAAATTGCCGCCGGTAGCCAGCTTGGCGATGCCGTGGACCAGGGCCCATACCGTCCAGGCCAGGGCCTGCGGGTC
>DATJNF010000045.1:0-7627 GCA_035508375.1 Occallatibacter sp.
GATCTCAAGAACCGGCAGCACGACGACGGCGGCTGGAGCCTCACCGATCTCGGCGCCTGGAAGCGCGTCGACAACACGCCTCTCGAAACCCGTTCCGACGGGTATGCAACCGGAGTTGTTGTGCTGGCGCTCGAGAAAAACCGCGTGCGCGACGCGGCCGTCAAGCGCGGCCTCGCCTGGCTGGAAGCCGACCAGGACAAGACCACCGGCGCCTGGCCCGCATGGTCCCTGAACAAGAATCGCGACCCCAACTCGCCTGCGGGGCCGTTCATGAGCGATGCGGCGACAGCTTACGCGGTGCTGGCGCTCGATGCGAGTCGATAATCAGGCCTGGCGCGGAACTTCGCTCATCAGGCCGAGCGTGTGGCCGTCTGGGTCCTTCAAGAAGGCCATCCACAGATCGTGATCCGGCATCTTCGCGACCAGGTGCGGCTTGCTGGCGAAGACAATTCCCTGCTCCGAAAGAGTTGCGTGTGCGGCGTGAAGATTCGAGACCTTGAAATACAGGATCGTGCCGTTCGGTGCGATGGGTTCGTCCGTGCAGCCGATCATCAAGCGAATCTCGCCGCACTGATAGAACGCCATGTTGCCCGCGTCGAACAGAAACCTCATTCCCAGCGTGTTCCCGTAGAAGTCCTTCGCCCGCGCGAGGTCGCTCACGGTGATGGCGATCTGGCCAATGCGGTCCAAACTCACCGATTGGGCGGTTGCTGTGGTGTCACTCATCTTGCGCTCCCAGGAATCGCGTCCCAAGACACTATACACTTGCCGCTCACGATTGTTGGGCTCGAATCTTCCGTCTGCGCCGCGGCGCAGGCAAGGAGCGCGAGCGTGAGGTACGCGATTGTCGCGAGACCGCTGCGACGAAAGCACTGGACGCTCATTCGGTCACTGGCGTTCCGTTCGGGATTCCTCGCTTATGGTCGCTCAACAAGAATCGCGACCCCAACTCGCCCGCCGGCCCCTTCAATGAGCGATGCAGCCACGGCCTACGCGGTGCTGGCACTGGAAGCAAGACAATAGCGCGCCACGCCGTTACCCGATCGAATAGCGCTTTCAAAAGAGCGCGACCCTATTGAGTGCCGCCACGGTCGCCGGAACTGGCCTGAAGAAACTCCAAGAGCATCTCGGAAGCGAGCCGATGCGCCCGATCCTGCACCGCCGGATGCTGTGCGGCCCACTCGTCCAGCATCGTAAGCAGAATGAACTCACCCGCCTGGCGCTCGCCGCTCGGGTTCCACTTCTCCAGAACCTGTGAAAAAAGGATGGGCGGCTTCACGCTCACGATCTCCGCATTCGCCGGGGTCGCACAGCGTTCGGCCGGCGAAACCACCAGATATTCGCGGCAGCGCAGCGGCCGAATGGGATGGATGCTGCACCGCTCCTCTTCAAGAAACGGGCAGGCAATTCCCAGGGCAAAATATCTCAGCCCCAGTGCATGGCGCGCATCGCGGCTCGCCTGCATGCAATCGCGAACCTCCTGCGCCATGCCGCTCTCCTGGAGACGCGCGGCTGCCTGCCGAAAGCGCTCGCGAAGAACAGTCCTTCGCTCCTCCGGTTGCTCATCGATCCATTCGGCCAGCATCCGCGCCTCGGCAGGCGCAACCGGCACCGGCTGCCGGCAGCACGCGCCACAACCCTCGCGGCAGCTCACCGGCGCGCCCGCCTTGGCTGCGCCCGCACTGGTCAAATCGGAAAGCGTATTGGAAAGGCCCTGCAGAATAGGCAGCAGAGTTGTGGGAAGTACCGGCCCCTCGGGAATGCGCGCATTGACTTCGATATTGCAGTCCTGCACCTTGAGCGCAAACTTCGCCATGGCGGAGCCGTGCGGCTCTTGAGGACTGGCCGGCATGTGCGGAGTCTAGCACGTCGTGCATTTGTCGATTCCCAACCTTGCGCCGTAAGAGGAGCGCAAGGTTGGGCTATGCGAGTGTTTGGGACAGATTCAAACGGGCATGCCTACCTGCGGAAAGCCTGGTCGGCATCGAAGGCCATCTCCTGCAGCACGTCGAGAAACTCCTGGCTCTGGCCGGTGAACAGGCCGCTGGCGATGAAGCCCTGGATTGCGGCCACAGCCCCCGAGAACTCGTCGGACGTCGGGCGAATGATCGCCACCTTGGGCAGATCGGGACTGATGAACTCGCAGGGAGCGGGAAAGATCAGGCTGGGTTGAATCAGCTTGTTGAGCGGGTCGAAGAAGTTGGGGAAGGTCAGTCCGCTCTCCGGATCCGTCACCGGCGCCACCGGCGGCTGCACTCCATTGCCGGCGAAGTCCACCCACTCGAGAAAATGCGCGATCTCGTCTCCCCCGATGCTGAGGGTGATCTTCAGCACCTCGGGATGCGTGACCTTCTGGCTCAGGGTCGCATAGAGGCTCGTGCCGCCCTGCTCGATGGCACCGAAGTGAAATCCGGCCGTGTTGGCGATCACCTGGATGTGATCCATGTTCTTGAAGTCCGCATCGGTGATGGGAATGGCGGTCACGTCGTTCAGCGTGATGGCCTGGGGAAAGGTTGCGCCGAAATCCGGATTGGTTGTGCTGCGGTAGCGGACATACCAGCTTGTGTCGACATTGAGATGAGTAAGATTGGTAAGACGGTTCCTCACCGAGGACCCGGTCGCCGTGCTTCCCAGCGGCAGCAGGAATTTTTCGAAATCGACCTTTTCTTCTCCTTTCGATTTTAGATATGCATTGAGAAACACCGCGTGACTTACTTCATCCAACGTGTTACTGGTAATATACTGCGGCCCATCCGAATCGAGTTGCGATAGCGCAGTCTGATAGGCATTCAAAGTCTGATTGGGGTTGACTTCGATGGGAACTCCCGAAGTTAGCCCGCCTAACTCGGCATATTGGGTCCAGAGGTCGGCCTCAATCAGTTCCGCGGCCGCCAGAAAGCGCAGAATGGCCGTGTCTCCGCGATTGAGCCGGCCGCCCTCAGCGCGCTCCTGCGCACGCGCCACATTCGCATTCGATAACAAACCGGCGCCAACCGTGGCTGCGCCTCCTGCCATCAGGCCGCTCTTCATGAACGAGCGGCGATCGACGGCACTCCTGTTCGTGCTGACTGGTGTCTTCATATTCCTCTGCTAGCTCCGATTTCGATAAGGTAGGCTTTCGCCTGGGGAGGGTGCCCCGGTCTCACCTTAGCCGCAGAGTGCGAGGTAACTTGTCATCTCCATGTCATGCACTGTCATCCCCATGTCGCGCAGTTGTTTTTTTGTTATGAACGGCAGGCGGGCAGCTAATTTCCGATGAATCTTTAGCTATGTCGCTATCTATTTTCGAAATAATTCATCTAATTTGCTCTTTGCGAGCAGAGCCATCTCAATCTCATCCGGCATCGGGTAAATGTACCGGAATCTCAATCGAAACCAGCGTTCCTCGTCCCGGATTGCTGACCACCGTAAATCGCGCTTGGTCGCCGTAAAGCACATCGAGCCGCTCGCGCACATTCTTGATGCCGATGCCCGCCCCGGTCCGCGGCAGCGCCGAAGGCGCCTTGTTGCCCACGCCCACGCCGTCGTCGGCCACTTCAATAATGGCGCGGTTTCCCTGCAAACGGCTGCGCAGCGTTACCGTTCCGCCGTTAATGCGCGGCTCCAGGCCATGCTTGATGCTGTTCTCGATCAGCGGCTGCAGCAGAATGCTGGGCACAAGGATCTCCAAGGTGCGCGGATCGATCTCTTTTTCCACGCGCAGCTTTTCGGCGCCAAAGCGCACCACTTCAATGTCGAGATAATCGTCGGTAAAGTGCAGCTCCTGGCTCAGCGGAACAAAAGAGTCGTGATCCTTAAGCAGCGCGCGCAGAATATTGGCCAGCTTCACCGTCATCTCCCGCGCCAGCTCCGGCTTCACGCGCACCAGCGAGGCAATGGAGTTGAGGGTGTTGAACAGAAAGTGCGGGTTGATCTGCCGCTGCAGCGCATCCAGCCGCGCCTCAAGCAGTAGCCGCTTCTGCTCCTCGAGTTTCAATTCGATGCGCAACGCATTCCAAACCTTCAACGCAATGCCCACTACCATGGGCGCGCACAGCCACACCAGCACCTGCAGCCAGGGAACGCCGGTGTTGAGCGCGAACAGCCAGCGCGGACGCGGCGGGCGTGGAATGGCGCGTGAAATCCATTCGCGGACAATCTCCATGGCCAGGATGAGAAACAGCATCAGGATCTGGCGATCGACCCGCGGCTGGCGCAGCGTTCGCCGCACCCAGCGGTAAAGGCTCAGGTCGATGAACGGCGTGAACGACCAGATCTCTTCCTTCTCGAGAAAGCTGCCCAGCGTTCCGGCCGCCAGTCCCAGGGCGGCATTGAAGGGCAGGGAGAGGTATTCGCGGTGCAGTTCGGCCGGAATCGACAGCACCGCCCCGCCCAGCATCGCCCAGCCGGGACCGACTAGCAGCCCCAACAGAATGACGGTTTCGAATGAAATGTCGCCGGCCAGAAATGTCGGTGCGGCGGTGCGCGTCCACACGCCCAGCGTAAGCGGCACCAGGAAGAAGGCCAAAAGACCCGCAGTCTGCGCGTGGGTGCGGCGCTCGGCAAACAGCAGCCCCTGAAAGGTCCGCGACCGCGCCAGCGCGCTGGCTACCGACGCCGCAACGCCGAGCTTGACGAGCAGCGTGATCAGGATGAGCCGGTTGTCAACCACGCATTCAATGTATCGCGCGCCACTGCGGGCCACCAATTGAGGAGCCGAGCGAGGCCCATGCGCAACCCGGCCGCTCGCCCAGTGGAAAATGTACTGACGAGGGAATGACATCGGCGTGACACCGCGCCGTCGCCGCCGGTCGTAAAATCAAAATATGGGCTATGTCAGCGTGCACAAGGTCGCCGAGGCGGATTTCCCGACGCGCTGGGGGTCGTTTCGCATCCTCGGCTTCGAAGGCCTGCTTCCCGAGCCGCGCCCCTGCTGCGAACACGCTACCCGGCACGGCCGCCGGGTCGAAAGCCTGGTGGCGCTGGTCATGGGCGACATCGATTCCGCGCCGCCGCTGGTCCGCATCCATTCGCAATGCCTCACGGGCGACGTCTTTGGCTCATTGCGCTGCGACTGTCGGCCGCAACTGGAGCTGGCCCTGGGAAAGATAGCCGCCCAGGGCGCGGGCATTCTTCTCTACGAGCAGCAGGAGGGCCGCGGAATCGGGCTGATGGCCAAACTCAAGGCCTACGAGCTGCAGGATGAGGGCATGGATACGGTAGAGGCCAACGAAGAACTGGGCTATGCCGCCGACTGCCGCGCGTACGAGCTGCCCGCCGAGGTGCTCAGGCTGCTTGGCCTCTCTAAGGTCCGCCTGATCACCAACAATCCTGAAAAGGTGATGGCGCTCGAGTCGGCGGGCATCTCGGTGGTGGAACGGGTATCCGCGGAAGTCGAGCCGCTGGAGACATTTGCCGGATACCTCAAGACCAAGCAGGAGAAGATGGGCCACATACAGGACTCGGCGCAGGAAGCGTGGGTTGCCGACGATCAGGCTAGCGTGGCGTCCCCGAAGCCCTAACTTAGGTCGGTGCCCTGAACCGCAGATCCTTCGCTTCGTTCAGGATGACAACAGGATTCATGCCGGAGACTTCAGACTCGGGCCAATAGTGAGCAGCTTTCCTCCGCCTCTCACTCTTTGCGTTGTCTTCCCGGCTCCAGTTTATCCAGGCGCGCCAGAATTGCGTCTAGCTGGGTCCTGATCTCCTTGATCTCCTTTTCCGCTTTGCGATTCACGTCGAAGTCGCTCTTGGCCCGTTCTTCGGCGCCCTTGCCCAGCAGGTTTTGCCCGATCAGCAGCAGCGGCATCAGGAAGAGCTGAATCATGTTCGAGATAAAAAGCCAGAGCACGAATCCGGGAAATGGATCGAAGCGCAGGTGCCGGGGCGCAAAGAAGTTCCAGAGCAGCCAAATCGCGGTCCAGGTGAAGACAGCCAAAAAGAAGCCCATCGACCCCACGCGCCGGGTGATCCACACCGCCAAGCCGTCCAGAGGGTGGGCCGGGAGGTGACGCGCACCCCTTGGTTCCCCCTGAGCGCGATTGACATGCCGGGTCGCGGTCGCCATCTCTCATCGCCTCCTGTTGGTGAGATGCAGGAGCGCTCCTCACCTGAGAGGCTATCCGGCCCGGGTACCTCTTCCCGCACTTGGCGCAGATGCCCTTGAACGTTGGGCTTAGCTCCCACGCGAGAGCCATTTGCGATATACTTGTATCCAGCCTCGAAACTGCGGGGAAGTCCCTGCTCGCTGGCTACTCCGCGGCGGAGCGGTTCATCCGCCCGGCAAATGAGACCAAAATGCCAAAGTTGAAAACCCATTCGGGCGCATCCAAGCGCTTCAGCAAGACCGGCACGGGCAAGATCAAGCGCGGCCAGACGAAGGTGCGCCATATTCTTTCTTCGAAGTCTCCGAAAGTGAAACGTAAGCTCGGCAAGATCGTGCTCGTTTCCGACGGCGACTACAAGAAGGTAGCGCGCATGATCCCCTACGCCTGACCATTGCCATTGCATGGAGCAGACTTTTGGATTGAGTCTGTGCCAGTGCAATCGCTGGGCCGAATTCGGCCCCCGCGGGTACGAGATGCGTTCGCACCGGCGAGATTCAGGATTGAAAGAGCGTGTGAAGAGGTTGAACGCACGGCGAAAGAGGATGCCGTGACTCCTGCCTCCAGCCGCTGAACAGCAGCTCTCAGCTCTTAGCTGTCAGCTCCTAGCTCGACGGTGGATCCGAGTTGTTCGGTTTTGCTGCGGAGCAGGAAGGCAGCGGCGGAAGCGGTGAGCCGGAGAGAAAAGGAGAAACACCATGCCTCGCGTAAAACGCTCCACGAAGCGCAGCGACCGCCGCAAGAAGATCCTCGATCGCGCCAGCGGCTATTTCCTCACCAAATCCAAGCTCTACCAGGCGGCGCAGGAAGCCGTTGAGCGCGGCCTCAAGTTCGCCTACACCGGCCGCCGCCAGAAGAAGCGCCAGTTCCGCTCGCTGTGGATCGTACGCATCGCCGCCGCCGCCAAGCTCAACGGTACCAACTACTCGCAGTTGATCAATGGCCTGAAGAAGGCCGGCGTCGAGCTCGACCGCAAGATCCTTGCCGACATCGCCGTACACGATGCCGCCGGCTTTAGCAAGCTGGCGCAGCAGGCCAAGGCTGCGCTGGCGACGGAAAAGGCCGCGTAACGCGAGCGAGTCAGCAAGTCAGCGAAATGGCTCCGCATCGCGGAGCCATTTTTGTTGGCGGCAACACGGAATCGCGACAGGAAGGTCATTTATTCTGCTCTCTGCGCCATGACAATCGAAACCATTGCTGAATTATCAGACTTCGGCGACGACGCACTTGATCGCGCCTTCGCCGCGCTCGAAGCGCAGGCCCGCACCGATGCCGCTGTGCTCGATGACCCCGAAGCCGTTGAAGCCTACCGTCTGCGCTGGCTAGGCCGCAAGCAAGGCCTGCTCAATGAAGTATCGAGCCGCTGGCTGAAGGTCGCGCCGGCGGAAGCGAAGAAGCCGGTCGGCGAGCGCTTCAAAACGCTGAAGGAACTCGTCGAGCGCCTGCTTGATCAGTCCGCCGGCTCCCGCCCGAGCGACGCTGCGCTCGCCGCCGAAGCCATCGACATCACACTGCCCGGTACGCAGCGCCTCATGGGCGCCGAG
>DATJNF010000046.1:0-40945 GCA_035508375.1 Occallatibacter sp.
GGCCCCATGGCGCTGTTTATCGGCCGCGCCGGCCAGATGACCGGCCTTCTTCCCTTCTCGCGCATGGTCAGCTATGGCGGCCAGGGATTCGCTATTTCACCGGTCTCCTGCCTGCTGGTGCATCGCTCCGAATTTCCAGAGATGCTCAAGGCTATCCCGTCGATGGCGCAGCGGTGCGTCGCGGTGCTTCTCGACCGTGCACGTGAGGTCACCCGCATCGAGCAGCAGGCCGAAAAGCTCGCCGCACTCGGCAAGCTGGCCGCCAACCTGGCCCACGAGCTCAACAATCCGGCATCGGCGGCGCAGCGCGCGGCGGCGACCGTGGTCGAAGCTCTGCAGGCGAATCGCGCGAACCGTTTCAAACTGGTCAAGCTCTCGCTGAGCGAAGAGCAGATCCGCGGAATGATCACGTGGGAAGAAAAGATGCTGACCCGTACGCTGCCACTTCCCAGTCCCGTACCGGGCCCCAATGCGCTCGATTACATCTCGCGCGAGGAGGCTCTCCGCGCCTGGCTCACGGAAATCGGCTGCGACGACATCTGGGAGGTCGCGCCGCAGCTCGCTGAGCAGAGCATCACTGCCGCCGATCTCGACGAACTGCGCGCCTTCCTGAACCCCCGGGAGATCTGCATCTCCATGCAGTTCTTCGCCCGCTATCTCCGGTCCACACGCGCGGCGGAAACTCTCGTCAACTCGACAGCCCGCATCTTCGACCTGATCGACGCCGTCAAAGATTACTCCAATATGGACCGTGCGCCGATTCTCGAAGTGGACGTTCCAGCCGGCCTCGATGCCACGCTGCAGATGCTGCGCTCGCGCATGGACCACGTGAAGATCGAGCGCGACTACGAGCCCGGCCTGCCGCGCATCAGCGCTTATGGCGCCGAGCTGAACCAGGTCTGGACGGCGCTGATTGAAAACGCCCTCGATGCGCTGGGCAGCAATGGCCTGCTCCGTATCGCCTGTCGAATGGAAGCCGACATGTTGCTGGTGGAGATCTGGGACACCGGCCCCGGCATTCCGCCCGAGTTGCAGGAGCGCATCTTCGAGCCGTTCTTCACCACCAAGGCGCCGGGCCGCGGCCTCGGCCTGGGGCTCGATCATGCGATGCGCATCGTCCGCAAGCACCGCGGCCACCTCAGCGTGAAGTCGCAGCCTGGATCCACCTGCTTCCGAGTCCGCCTGCCGCTGGATCAGTTGCAAGCGTATTGACCGAAGCCCGGTCTTCTTCAGAACGAAACGCCCGCCGGCTCGGTCACCATCAGCACCGACTGATCTCCGGTCTTCTGCTTCCAGGCCGTACGGATCGCATCGATCTTGGCGCGGTTCTCTGCCGAATCGAGATAATCGATCACCAGCAGTTTGGAACGTAGCCGTTCCGGGGCGGAGCTGCCCTTGCTCTCCCACTGGCCGTACACGTCAAGCACGCTCAGACCGTCGGGAAATCGCGGTGTGACCTCTTTGTCCAAGAAGTCGCGCCACCCGGCTTCGCTCACCCCTCGGTCCGGATGGTCAGCTGGCCCAAGCCCGAAATACAGCCGGGTGTCGACCCAGCCCTTCGCGTGTGCAGGATGTGCGGTATCACCTGCGAGCGCAGGCGCAGCGGGTGCAGAAGCAGAGCTCCGGTGGTCACACCCCGGCAGAGAGACGGAAACCAACAGAAGCAGCAGAGTTCCGCGCAGCCGCATCACCTCTCCGCGCGCATGCAGGATGTATCGACAGGACAGGGGAAAAAGCACCTCAACCAGCAACCCCTTGCAGCCGGGCCACCGATCTCTGTTCTCTAGTCCCTGTCTTTCTCACTTTTCCACTTCCACGCCGCGCCAGAAGGCCACATAGCCTTTGATCTTGCGCGCCGCCGGCTTGGGATCAGGGTAGTACCAGGCCGCATCCGGGTTATCCTGGCCATCGATTACCAGGCTCATGTAGCGCGCCTGGCCCTTCCAGGGACAGGTTGAAGTGGTGCTGCTGGGCCGGAAGTACTCCCGCTTGAGGCTCGTCTCGGGAAAGTAGACATTTCCCTCCACCTCTTCGGTCTGATCACTTTCCGCTATGACTTTGCCGTTCCAGATTGCTCGCGCCATGTTATTTCCGGTCGAATCCGATGACTTACCCGCATTGGACCGGCTCAAACCGGTCCAATGCAGGGAACGGATACGACACTATCAGAGATTACGTTCTCGTGGCGAGTCTCCGAGGCGCCTTTTACTTCGCCGCGATCGACTCGACGTGGACGCTCATCTTGCTCGAATCCGCGGTCGCGGTCACCGTGACATGATCGCCGTAGAAGTCCTTGACACTATCCGGATTGTCGATCGCCCAGACCTGCTTCTTTTCCTCGTCGACAAACACCGGAGCCTTGCCGCTTTTAATGCATCCCTTGACGCACTCGGCACCGCTGCCGGCATGCTTGGCGCCGCAGGCAGAATCGGATATCCAGCCACTGATCTGTGTAGAGTCTGCCGCCCGGGCCGTTACCACTGCCAGAGCAAAAACAGCTGCGACTATTGCGAGCACTCGCTTCATAGAAACCTCCGGGGGCATGGTTCAGCTCAATTAGCTAACATCATGCTCTGTGCAAGCCAGTTTGCGCAAGGTGTGAGATACAGAGCAGTGCAGCGCTGGGCGAAATAGGAATGCAACGCGCTACTGTTTCGATGGGTAGAAGTGTCCGTCCTGCGGCTGCTGGTTCGCTACCGGCAGACGCCTCGAATCCACGCGCTTCTGGATGGCCTCATACCGTTGCGCCGCAGCGGAGAAGCGGTTCACCAATTCGCTGGTCTTGCCCAAAAACCCGGGATTCTTCTCCCGGATCGCTTCGAGAATCGGTGCAAACTTGGCTAGCAGAAAAAATCCCTCTCCATTGCAGTCCACAAACAACTCGGCAGAAACGGCGCCGTGCAGCACTAGGGCCGCGGCCATCTCCCAGTACGTGACCACCTGCCGCAGCCAGGGATTGTGCGAATCGGCGGGATTGTCGTACACCGCGTAGAACTCCTCCACCGACTTCGGCCAGAACTCCCCCGTCATCCAGGCGCGTGCCTGCCGCATCAGGGATTCCGTGCGCAGCTCATACAGCTTCAGAATGATCTCCGCGTCGGCCGGCGAGGCCAGCATGCGTTCCATCGGCATTCTCCGCTGCCATACTATCAGGATTCCCGCCGCAATAGGTCCGGCCTGCGCGGGCCCTCTTCTAATTCGTCAGGCTTGCAAAACGCCCGCCGCGTAGAAGAGGCTGAGCGACCGCTCGAGCCCCGCATCAACCTCTTCGCCGGATTCGTCTGGAAACTCAGCGCTCATCGCCGCCCGAAGCCTATCGCGGTCGCGCGTTCCATCGAGCAGTTTCAGCAGAGCCCGTACCTGCGGATCTTCCAAGCTCACCGCCTCGTGCAGAAGTGAGGTAGCGTATGGACGCGAGCTCGCCTCCTGCAGGCAGACCGCGCTCGCCTTCGGCCGCTCGGCCAGTGTCTGCGCTACGGGCGCTTGCCAGCCGTGCAGCTCAATCATTTTTGCAATTGCCAGCCGGATCAGCAGCGCTGCGCCGTTTGCGTCCAGCACAAACCCATTTTCTGCAAGAAGAGGCTCAAGCTCATCGAAGCCGAGCGCGCGAGGCCACACGCTCCCCAATCTGGTCAGCAACGCCGTCACACCGGCATGATTCGATTCCATCCGGATGCCGCCGGGCAGCACAAATGCTGTTGACCCTGGCGCCTCGCCGGGAGACGCGCTCGCATGCGACGCAAAGTACAGCCGCCGGAAACTCTCCGGAGCAAAACCGCGCTGGACAGCTCGGTCTGCCCTGCACAGCAGCGTTTCCCGGTACATGCGCATGCGCACAAAATCCAGCAGCTGTTCTCTCCGCACATCGTCGCCGCCGGCAGCGTCCTCCAGCGCAGCTTGGATCTGGCCGCTGTAGCACGGATCGGGCGGCGGCGGCAGTTCCGCGTCGCTCAGATACTGGAGTCCATGTCTGCGCGCATGATCTACAAAACCGGAAAAGTAGACAGGATGATACGCCTCCGTCATCTCGTCATGGCATGTAATCGCAGGATCACGCTTCTTCATCTTTGCAAGCTGGGTTTCCAGCAGCGCGCGAAAGGCATCGCTCTCTTCACGCGCGTCTTTGAGGAATTCGAGGAACCGGATGCCCTGCACAACCCGCTCTCTCGCATCGCCGATTCCCTGCGTGCTGTAAAGCATCATCTCCCGCAGCATGACGCGGAGATGGCCGCCGGGCAGCGTGTTGTAGCTCACAAACGCAATGCCGTCCGGCGTAAGCAGTTCACCGCAGAGCGCCAGCATCCGGTCGCGCACTGGCTCCGGAACCCACGCGTAGAGTCCATGCGCCGTGATGTAATCAAACTGGCCGAGTTCGGTGCCCACTTCCAGCAGATCCCGTTGAAAGAGCTTTATATTCTGCAAGCCGAGCTCGTGAATACGCTCCTGCCCGCGCTCAATCGGCGAAAGCGCCAGGTCGAAGCCGACAAATTCACCTCCCGGGATCGCGTAAGCCATCGGAATTAGATTCGCGCCGTCGCCACAGGCAATCTCCAGCACGCGGCAGCGCTCAACAGGAGCAGGCGAAAGGCCGTGCAGAATGGCCATCGCCGCCATTCGATCCGGGTGTGTGTGCGCGTACGGCTGGCCTGGATAGGCAACAGCGTCATAGGGATTCCGCGGAGCGTTCAGCGTCTTCCTCCAGGAAAGCTTTCAATCCCCGCAAGAATAACGCGTCCTATGCCGCAGGAGCAGCCTCTGATTGGTCGTTCTTTTTCAGCTTTCCGGATGCCGCACCACTAGCTAGGTCTTCATCAGTGAAGAACCGGCCCGAGCCATCAAGCTCACCAGAAGCCAGCTTGCGCGAAACCACTCTGAGCGCCTCATCGATCGCAATTAAGAATTGCCGAGATGTCATTTCCATGCAGTCAACTCCTCAATTCTCAACCAGCGCTGCGTCAGGAGTTAGAAAGTTTCTGCAAGAGTACGCGAGCCGCGGTCGTCTTCCCTGCACCATTCGGCCCGCCCAGCAGAACTATATCTTTCATGAGTTCTTACGCCGGCTGCAACTCCCGCTTCTCTTTCTCGACAACCGGCCCGTGCGTCTCAGCCGTTGGCGGAGGCGGAGCATCGCCGATCCGCTTCGAGTAACTGCACACGACCGCGGCTTCTTCCGCGGCAGGAGCGGTCTTCTTGCCCCGCTTCTTTGGCGCGAGCTCTTCCTCGGCCGTCTTCTTCTTGTTCGGGCACTCGAGATAAATACCCGACTTCAGCACCTTCTCCACCAGATACGGGCTGCCGCACTCGGGACACTTCTTCGGCACCGGCTTGTTATTCGAGGTAAAGTCGCACTTCGGATAGTTCGTGCAGCCCCAGAAAACGTTACCGCGCCGCGCCTTGCGCTCGGCGATGTCGCCTTCGCCGCACTTCGGGCACTTCATGCCTTCGATCAGGTTCTGCTTGATGTACTTGCACTTCGGATATCCCGAGCACGAGACAAACTCACCGTAGGCTCCCTGCCGCAGCACCAGCGGTTTGCCGCACACTGGGCAGTCCTCTCCGGTCGGCTCCGGTGGCTTCTGCTGCTGCTTCTGGCTCAGCTTGCGGAAGGTACGGCATGGCGGATCGGCGTTGTAATCCGGGCAGGCCATGAACGGCCCGAAAAGTCCGCGCCGCAGCACCATCACCTTGCCGCAGTTCTCGCAATACTCTTCCGTCTCGCCCACATCCTGTGCTTCCGGCGTATTCAAATCAGGCTTCGAAGCGATGTTCTCCTTGGTAAACGTGCAGCTGTTCGGATCCTTCTTGTTGTAGGCCGAGCACGCAAAGAACGTGCCGAACTTCCCCCACTTCAGCACCAGCGGTGACCCGCACACGTCGCACTTCTCGTTGGTCATCTGCTCCATGCGCTTGATGTTTTCCATCTTCTTGCCGGCGACCTTCAGCTCCTTCTCGAAGTGGTCATAGAAGCCATTGAGCAGGTCCGTCCATTTCTCTTTACCCTCTTCGATGTCGTCCAGCTCCTCTTCGAGCTTCGCCGTGTACGTGGTGTCGAAGATATAAGGGAAATTCTTGACCATCAGGTCGCAGACCACTACGCCGATCTCGGTCGGGTAGAACCGTCCGCGTGAGCCGCCGTGTTTCACCACGTACTCGCGGTCCTGGATGGTGTTGATGATCGACGCGTACGTCGACGGCCGCCCGATGCCCCGCTCCTCCAGCTCCTTTACTAGCGAGGCCTCGTTGTAGCGCGGCGGCGGCTGCGTAGCATGCTCTTCCGGCAGCAGCTCATCCAGCCCCAGCGCCTTCACGCCGTCCAGGTTCGGCAGCCGGTTCGCCGATTCGTCGTCGTCCTTCTTGTCTTCGGAGACCTCGTACACCTTCAGGAAGCCGTCGAAGCGCAGCACCGATCCGCTCACGCGAAAATCGTAAGTCTTGCCCTTCTTCACTTCCGCGGCAATATTCGCAGTCGTCACGTCGTAGACCGCAGGCACCATCTGCGAGGCAACGAACCGCTTCCAGATGAGCGTATAAAGCTTCAACTGCTCGTCGGTCAGATAGCGCGCAATTGACTCCGGCGTGCGCGCGGCGTCCGATGGCCGAATCGCCTCGTGCGCGTCCTGCGCATCCTTCTTGCCTTTGTACACGTTTGGCTGAGCCGGCAGATACTGCGGTCCGAGCTGTTTGCCGATCCACTCCCGCGCAGCCGTCACCGCTTCCGGCGCCACCCGCGGAGAATCGGTACGCATGTAGGTGATCAGGCCGGTTGTGCCTTCGGACCCAAGATCCACGCCCTCATACAGCCGCTGCGCCACGCCCATCGTGCGCCGCACGTTGAATCCCAGCTTGTTGGCCGCATCCCGCTGCAACTGGCTGGTGATGAACGGAGCCACGGGCCGCCGCTGTTGCTCACGCGCCTGAATCGAGGCAATCGACCACTTTGCGTCTTTTAGATCTGCAAGCGCCGTATCCGTGCTCTTCTTGTCCGGCAGCGCGTTGGCAATGAACTGGTCTTTGCCGTCCTTGTCCTTCCCGTTCGCAACCCGCGCAGGCTCCCCGTTGATGCCGATGAACCGCGCCTTGAATTTTGTATCTTTGCTGGGCTCCGGATGCAGCATCGCGTCGAGCGTCCAGTATTCCACTGGCTGGAATGCGCCAATCTCCCGCTCGCGCTCAACAATCAGCCGCAGCGCAACGGTCTGCACACGGCCAGCAGAAAGACCGCGCCGCACCTTGTCCCACAGCAGCGGAGAAATCTGGTAGCCCACCAGCCGGTCCAGCACGCGCCGGGTCTGCTGTGCGTCGACGAGGTTCTGATCGATGTCGCGCGCATGGTTGAAGGCATCCTGCACCGCCTTCTTCGTAATCTCGTTAAACGTCACGCGGCGGATTTTCTTTCTCTCCTTGGCGTTCGTCCCCAGTTGCAGCGCAAGGTGATACGCAATTGCCTCGCCTTCGCGGTCCGGGTCGGGCGCCAGATAGACCTCGTCCGCCTTGGCGGCCAGCTTCTTGAGCTGGTCCACAACCTTCTCTTTCCCCGGAGACACGATCAGCTCCGGCTCAAACGTCCTCTGCTTCAGCTCTACGCCAATGTCGTTCTTGGGCAGGTCCATGATGTGGCCTACCGAGGCCCGCACATCGAACCCTTTGCCCAGATACTTCTCGATCGTCTTCGCTTTCGCGGGGGATTCGACGATCACCAATGATCTACTCGTTGCCATCCTGAATTCGGTTCCCTCTCACTCTTTCCTGAGCTGCCAGCCTATATTGACTCCCTCGCAGCGTCTTCGGTTGCGGTCCTGAACATTTCGGGTAAAGTTCGTTCCTGGGACTCTGCCCGGACGGTTCCTTTTTCCGCGACCCCAAAATTCCAACCCGCAAAGGTTGCACCCTACCATGGAATACCGGTCCATTTCCACTCTAAGCCGTCTGCCTAACCCGCTGGCCGAGGCAAAACCCGGCCCGCCGCGCGGAACGACTTTCCGCCCGCAAACTCCTCTCGCAACGTCCGTTGGGAGCTGTTTCCGGGCGTCCCGCCAGGGCCTGCCCGGTCAGACGAAAAAAAAATGCGCCTTCCACGGTCAAGGACCGCCATTCCCCAAAGAATGGTCCCGGTACCGGCCTCACAGCGTCTTCACGTAGTTCTTGCCCGGCAGGCACCGGATCCGTCCCGCCATCTCCAGCTCGAAAAGCGCTGTAAATACTTCTGAGGAGGTAAGTTGCGTCTCCAGAAGCTGCAGAATCTCGTCGATCTGCAAACTCTCGTCGCTGCGCAGGACCTCCAGAACCATCGCTTCCTCGGCCCGCAATCCCAAGCCCGGCAGTAAGGATGCGTCGGCACCGGCTTTGGATGCAGCTCGGTCGCTCCCCGGATCCTCTGCCTCCAGCTCCAGCCGTACCTGCGACGGCAAATCCTCCCAAACATCTTCCCAGGTCGCCACCAACTTAGCCCCCTGTTTAATCAACGTGTTAGGCGTCCACGAACCCCTGCTGGTCACGTTGCCCGGCACGGCAAACAGGTCCCGGTTCTGTTCGGCTGCGCACCGGGCGGTTACCCGGGTCCCCGAGTTCTCGCTCGCCTCCACCACCAGAACGCCGATGCTGAGCCCGCTGATGATCCGGTTCCGGCGCGGAAAATTCTGCGGCGCCGGAAAGGTCCCCAGAGGCAGCTCGCTCACGATCGCCCCACCCAGGCCGAGGATCTCCTCCGCCAGCTTCTTGTTCTCCTTTGGGTACACCACATCCACGCCCGTTCCCCACACTGCGAGCGTGGGCATGCGCGCCGCCAGCGCTCCCTTGTGCGCGCACGAGTCGATGCCCCGCGCCATTCCGCTCACAATCAGCAGTCGCCGCGCCGCCAGATCCCGTGCAAGCATCTCCGCCACGCCCGTTCCGTACGGAGACGGATGCCGCGTTCCCACCACCGCGATCGCCGGCCGGCTCAGCAGCCGCACGTCGCCGCGCACCCACAACACGGGAGGCGGATCGTAAATCTCCCGCAGCCGTTCCGGATACGCCGAGCACGCGAACGTCACTATCGTTGCGTCATGCGCTGCAATTCTGGTCCATTCCGCCTCGGCTGCGGCGCGTGCCTTGCCATCGAAGATGAACTGTGCCGCCTCAGCCGGAAGCCGCAACCCTTCGAGCTCGGTCAACGCCAGATCGAAAACGCGGCTCGGCGTGTCGAGTTGTTTCAATGCGTCGAGGACTCGCTTCGGGCCCAATCCCGGCGCGAGTGCAAGCGCGAGCCACGCGAGCCGTTCTGCATCGAGCTCCGGAACATTCTCCTCATGCGCGCTCATCGCACTCTGCTTTCGATCGTCATTGCGCACACATCGGCCCTCGTTGAATCCGGAATTGGGTTGCTGGGTAATGGAAGTGACCTTATTACCAAGAGTTACTGAAAGTCAAGACACGATTACTGCGAGTCAACTTCGAAGCACTTTTTCTGCAGGGCCTCTCTGCATGTTTCGGTGATGATCGTAGTGAAAACTCCCCGAATGCAGACCACCGCATTCTCGATTAGTGGATAAAGAAACACGACCCGTGCAAAGTGATCCATCTTTCGCACGAATGGGATTAAGGTGAAAGTTCGATCTTCATTGAGTCGCTGGTTGATTGCGGCTTGTCTTCTGTTCTTGGTTGCTTTGGAAGGCTCGGCTCAGCAATTGCGCCAGGTAGTGCACGGTCATGTGCGTGCGGCGGTCTTGAATGGCCAGGCCGCACCTGCAGGACTGGTCCCAGCGGGCCAGCGCATGCACCTGTCGATCGTGCTGCCATTGCGCAATCAGGCCGCACTCACCAGCCTGCTGAGCCGGCTCTATGATCCCTCCAGCCCCGATTACCACCAGTTCCTCACCACAGCGCAGTTCGCCGATCAGTTTGGCCCCACGCAACAGGACTACCAGGCCGTAGTCGCCTTTGCACAGGCCAACGGATTCACTGTCACCGGCACGCCGGCCAATCGCATGGTGGTTCCCATCAGCGGCACTGCTGCACAGGTCGAGAATGCCTTCCACGTGAACATGGGCCTCTTTCACCATCCCACTGAGAACCGTCTCTTCTTCTCGCCGGATCGCGAACCGTCTGTCAATCTGAGTGTGCCCGTCGCCCACATCGCCGGGCTGAACAACTACTCGCTGCCGAAGCCCATGCGCACCCACGCGCTCGCGCAGTCTGTTTCGCCAGACTCTTCTGACCAGGCAACGACGGGCTCGGGACCTGGCGGCGCCTTCCTCGCCAGCGACATCCGCGCTGCCTACTACGGCGGTACCACCCTCACCGGCGCTGGACAAACCGTCGCCCTGCTCGAATTCGACGGCTATAACTCGAGCGACGTCTCCATGACCTTCGCCAACATGGGCCAGTCCACCACCGTGCCCATCAAGAACGTGCTGCTGGATGGCGCATCGGGCGCCTCGATCTCCGGCGACGACAGCGAAGAGGTGATCGACATCGTGCAGGCCATCGGCATGGCGCCCGGCCTCAAGCAGGTCCGAGTCTACATCGGCAGCAACGATGTGGACGTGCTGAACGCGATCGCATCCGAGGACGCAGCTCAACAGGTCAGCATTTCGTGGACCTGGAGTCCCGACGATCCCGCGACCGACGAGATCTTCTTCGAGGAATGCGCCGCGCAGGGCCAGAGCGTCTTCGCCGCCTCCGGCGATTGGGGCGAATTCGATCCGTACTTCGACAGCTTCTATCCCGCGGAAGACGATTTCGTCACCGCAACCGGCGGAACGGTTCTCACCACCGCGGGCCCCGGCCAGGGATGGACCGCCGAAACCGCATGGAGCCTGAGCGGCGGCGGCATCAGTCCCGATGGAATTCCGATTCCCGCGTGGCAGCAAGGCATCGCTACCTCCAGCAATGGCGGCTCAACAACGCTGCGCAATGTACCCGACGTCGCCGCCGAAGCCAACACCGACAACTACATCTGCACCAACGGCGCCTGCATGAGCAACTACGGCGGCACCAGCTTTTCCGCGCCGCGCTGGGCCGGCTTCATGGCCCTCGTCAACCAGCAGGCCGCGCAGTCCGGAGCGCCGCCGATCGGCTTTCTCAGCCCAGCCCTTTACGCGATTGGCGAAGGCTCAACCTATGCGGATGCCTTTCACGACATCGCTACCGGCAACAATGATGCCCGGGGCGACTGCTGCGGCTGGCCCTACTACAACGCAGTTCCCGGCTACGATCTTGTAACTGGATGGGGCACGCCTGGCGGCCAGGCGTTGATCGATGCGCTCGCGCCCCCTGCGCCGCCAAGTTTCAGGCTTGCTTCTTCGGCCAGCAGCGTCACCGTCACTCCCGGCAGTTCGGGAACAGCAACGATCACCGTAACGGATGCACCCGGTTTCTCCTCCAGCGTGAATCTCTCCGTCTCCGGACTTCCCAGCGGCGTCAGCGCAAGCTGGAGCGCCAACCCGGCCTCCAGCAAGAGCACGCTGACGCTCACTGCCGGGAGCTCCGCTGTATACGGCTCGTACCTGGTCACGATCGCCGGCACATCCGGCAGCGCCATCGAGTCCACCAGCTTCGCGCTGGTCGTGAATGCACCCGGATATACGCTCGTTCCCTCGCCCGCGAGCCTCAAACTGTATCCCGGAACCTCCGGCACGGTGACGATCTTCTCGACCGCCGCAAATGGATTCAACGGCAATGTGAATTTTGCCGTCACATCGGGCCTGCCCGCAGGCGTCACCGCCTCCTGGGTTGCGAATCCCACAGGCACCTCCAGTTCTCTCACGCTCACGGCCAGCAGTTCCGCACCTGTCAACAACGACGCGATGGTGACGATCACCGGCACCTCCGGTAATCTCTCGGCCACCGCGACCGTAGCCGTCGTGATCAATCCGCCGGTCTTTTACTTGAACGTATCGCCGTATCCCTCGACCATCGCACGTGGCGGGTCTGTAACTTTGGCGGTCTCCGCAATTCCCGTAGGCCAATACAGTGACACCATCAGGCTCTCTGCGCCGGAACTGCCGCCCGGCGTGACGGCGTCCTTCAACCCGGCGTCGATCACCTTCGGCCAAACCAGTGCCCTCACCCTGACAGCAAGCAGCGCCGCCGCTCCTGGCGCGGGTTTGATCGGTATCCAGGCCGACGGATCGCTCGCAGAAACCATCAACCAATTCAATCTCACGGTGACCCCCAGTCCAGCCTCCTCGTTCACGCTCACGCCCGCGCAGATCTCGCTGGGGCTTGCGCAGGGAGCCACAGTCACTGACAACATTGCCATCGCGGCGCAGAACGGATTCACCGGCAGCGTGAATCTCGCCATTACCTCTGCGTTGCCCGGCGGCGTCACCGCATCCTTTGGACCGAATCCAGCCACCGGCAAGAGCCAGCTCATTCTGACCGCCGACAACAATGCGATCGCAGGCTTCTATCAACTCTGGATCACCGGCACCTTGGGCACACAATCGGCCACAGCTTCTCTTTTTGTCGCCGTCAATCCGCCACCGGGCTTCACGTTCACCACTTCGCCCGCGGCGTTGAATGTATCCCAGGGCAACACCGCAACCGACACCGTGACTGTGATTCCGCAGAGCGGCTTCAGTGGCACGGTGAACCTCGCCGTCATCTCAGCTCTTCCCTCGGGCGTCACCGCGACGTTCTCGCCGAATGCCACCACCGGACCCAGCGTCCTCACTCTCGCGGCTACCTACTCCGCCCCGACTGGAAGCTATTCACTGACCATCGCCGGCTCCTCGGCCGGCCGCACCATCACGTCGACCTTGCCGGTGACCATTGCTCCCGCGGCGAACGTGCCCACGTCCACGTCACTCTCCATCACACCCGCAGGCGGCACGCTGATGGCCGGTTCGCCGTTCACCCTCACGGCAACCGTCACTCCAACGGGCGGCTTGGCGATGCCCACAGGCAACGTGCTCTTCACCGTCGGTTCTGTCACGTCAACGGTCGCACTGAACAGTTCCGGCATCGCAACCTATTCCGGTACTGTTCCCGCAACCACGGGCGTTCTCTCCCTCGCTGCGAAGTACGTGGGAGGCTCCGGCTTTACTTCCAGCACTTCGAGCACGCTGAATGAAACCATCGTCGCGCCGATTCCGCCTGCCTTCAATCTCGCGGCAAACTCGATCAGTCTCCCCGCCGGCGCCACCAGCGGCAATACGGCGACCATCACCATCTCGCCTACCGGCGGATTCAGCGGCGTCGTCAACCTGACCGCCGCCATCACCTCCGAGCCGACCGACGCTGCGAATGTTCCGGTGCTGAACCTTGGCTCATCCAAGACCGTCACGATCAGCGGCAGCACCTCCGCGACCGCGACGCTGACGATCTCGACCGCCGGCTCGTCGACAACCGCTCGCACAACGCAAGACGGATTTCCGTGGGCCGCGCCCGGCGGAGCCACATTCGCCTGCATTCTGCTCTTCGGCATCCCCGCTCGGCGCCGCGCCTGGCGTGCCTTTCTGGGGATGCTGATCCTGTTCTGCGTCATGACTGGCGGCCTCATTGGCTGTAGCGGGACGATGATCGCCTCGAAAACCCAGTCCGGCTCCGGCACCACACCCGGCCTCTACACCATCACCATCACCGGCGTGTCCGGTGCGACCACCGCAACCACCAGCGTCGCTCTGACCATCCAATAGCTCGCCCCGCTCCGGTTGCAGAATCCCTCAGCGCGGCTTGTTAGTCTAAAGAGTGTGAATACCAAGAACGAGCCGCGCCTGCGCGTGGCTGCCATCGACTTTTTGAATCCAGCCCCTTTGATGTGGGACTTCGAACATCCGCCCCTCGACTCCGTTCTCGCGCAACGGTATTCCATCGACCGCATGCTGCCAGCGGAGTGTGCGGAGCGCCTCGCTGCGGGTCAGGCCGACATAGGCCTCGTGCCCATCGCCGCGCTTGCAACCACTCCCGGCCTGCGCATCCTTCCCGGATGCACCATCGCCTCCAAGGGCCACGTCCGCTCGCTGTTGCTTGTCCGCCGCGCCAGCCAGCCCCTTGCCAAACTCCGCTCCGTCGCCGCCGACACCGCCAGCCGCACCACCATCACCTACGCGCGCCTTCTGTTTCACAGATGGGGCAACCCTGTCGTGCCGTTCCTTCCCCTCGCGGCCGACCTCGACCGGATGCTCGCGAAAGCGGACGCTGCCATCCTCATCGGCGATCCCGCTCTCTTTGCGCTCGAAGAACGCTCCAATCGCTTTGAACGCACCGGCGAAGAACTCGTCTACCACGACCTCGCTCACGAATGGCGCACGCTCACCGGCCTTCCCTTCGTCTCCGCCGTCTGGAGTGCTGCGCACGGAAGCGCTTTGGATGAGAGCATTGCCCGTGATCTGATCCTCTCCCGCGATCACGGCCTCGGGAACATCCACGCGCTGGCTGCCGAGTGGTCGCAACGGCTCCCGATTCCTGAGAGCACCATCCGCAGCTATCTTTCGAGCAATATCCATTACGTGCTCGATGAAGAATGCCTCGAAGGCATGCGCGGCTTCTTTCGCATCGCGGCGGAGTGCGGCGTGCTGCCCGCATACACTGTCCCTGCTGAAGTAGTGCAACCTTGACCCTGCTTCTTCTCCATTCGTGCTTCGGACCCTGCATCAGGACCGCCGCAATCCTTTGAACCTCCGTCCGCATCTCGCGAATCCAAACGACCACAGGAGATTTGTTTCCCAATGTCGAAGAAAATCGCATTCATCACCGGAGGCAATCGCGGCCTCGGCTTTCAGACTGCTCTCGAACTCAAAGATGTAGCCACCGTCGTCATCGGCTCCCGCGACGCGAAACAGGGCGAAGCGGCGCTCGCCAAGCTGCGCGCTGCCGGAGCCGACGCCGACTCACTCACCTTCGACGTCACCGATGCGATCAGCCACGACGCCGCGTTTGAATACTTCAACACCCGCTATGGACGCCTCGATATCCTCGTTAACAACGCTGGAATCGCCGGCGGAACCTTCCCTGGGAGCGGCCCGGAACACTCGGCTGCCGAGGTGCAGTTACCCCTACTTCGCAAGGTCTTCGACACGAACTTTTTCGCGCAGGTCGCGCTCACTGACAAGCTGTTGCCTCTACTTCGCAAGAGCACTGCCGGCCGCATCGTCAATCTGTCGAGCATTCTCGGTTCCCTCACCCTGCAGGCCACGCCCGGCTCTCCCATCTACGACGCCAAGTCCTTTGCCTATGATGCATCGAAGTCGGCGCTCAACGCCTTCACCATTCATCTTGCCTATGAGCTGCGCAATACAAAGATCAAAGTCAACTCCGCTCATCCCGGCTGGGTCAAGACCGATATGGGCGGTCCGAATGCGCCGATGGCCCTCGAAGAGGGTGGCAAGACCAGCGCCACCCTCGCGACCCTGCCGGACGACGGTCCCACCGGAGGCTTCTTCCATCTCGGCAAGCCTCTTCCCTGGTAAGCACGCATCTCGCGCAGCGGCATGACGAACGCCGGCGTCACGTACAATCCTCTTGCATCGAGTGAATGCGGAGGGCATCAATGGCGCGTGTAGCGATCGTGGGCGTGGGTGCAATCGGAGGCGCTCTTACGAGCTTCCTATGGACAGCGGGCGGTCACGAGATCACGCTCTGCACCCGGCGCCCGCTGCCGCGCCTGACCATCGAGACGCCGCAGGGCACACTGCACATAACAACGCGCAATGTCACCGATCCAGCGCACGCCGAAGCCGTCGACTGGGTTCTGGTAGCCACCAAAACCTATGACGCGGCAGGCGCCGCCAGCTGGTTTCCGGCCCTGTGCGCAAAAGGGGCTCCCGTCGCCGTTCTGCAAAATGGCGTGGAGCATCGCGAGCGCTTCGCCCCGTACATCTCCGCGGAACGGCTGCTCCCCGTCGTCATCGACTGCCCCGCCGAACGCACCGCAGACGACCAGTTCCAGGTGCGCGGGCCCGCGAGGATGACCGCCGAAGACACGCCGCTGGGCCGCAGCTTCGCGGAACTCTTCCGCGGAAGCTCGGCAAAGCTGGAACTCACCTCCGACTTCATCACCGCCCTGTGGTGGAAGCTCTGCATGAACTCCGTCGGCGCTCTCAGCGCACTGGCTCTCAAGCCAAGTGGCGTTCTGCGCGAACCGGCCATTGAGCGCGTCGCACGTGCCATGGTGGCCGAATGCGCTGCCGTGGCACGCGCCGAAGGCGCACACATCAGCGAGTCCATCGGCGAAGAGGTGCTTGCGGTCTACCGCGGGCATCCCGCGGACTCTAAAAACTCGCTGTTGGCCGACCGGCTTGCCGGGCGCAGAATGGAGTGGGACGCACGCAATGGCGCCATCGTGCGCAAAGGTGAGAAGCACGGCATCGACACGCCGTTGAACCGCATGGCCGCGGCGCTGCTCGAGGTCGTGGAAGGCGAGCGGTTCTAAGCAATAGCGGATGGATTCCCGCCGAACAATTCCGTATCAAGGCTAGACTTTCGAGCTCGTTGATAAACGCATCTTGCGAGGGGACGTGTAACAGGGCATGGCTTCAGCCGTGCCGAAAGCACCGTAAAATAAGTGCGGGCTTCAGCTCCTGCAGGAATTTCCGCAATCTCACCCTCTCTTCCGATTCATTAGCTACTCGCTACCCGTCCGCAATTCTCCGGCACTTTTGAATTTCGTCACATTCCCGTTTCCAGGAGGCCGTTTTGTGCTATTTTACTAACCAGTTAGTTAATTTTAATGAAACGCACAAGCACAAGCCGGAACCAAGCCGACCGCTCCGACCAGACGCGGGCACGGATTCTTGATGCCGCTATCAACGAATTCAGCGACAACGGCCTGGCCGGCGCGCGTACGGATCAGATTGCTGCCGCCGCAGGTGTCAATAAGGCCCTGCTCTACTATTACTTCCGCAGCAAGGACGCACTCTATGCGGCGGCGCTCGAAACTGTGGCCGAGCGTGTCGTCGCCGCGTCCTTGGCAGTCATGGGCAGCGAACGTTCCGCCGGCGAACGCCTGGTTGGTTTTGCGCTGAACCATTTCGATCGCATCCACTCGCAGCGCGCGTTCCAGAGCCTGATGCAGCAGGAAATGATGCGTCTGCGCGAGGGGGGAGAGAGCGCGGTGGGGCCGCTCATCGAAAAAGTCTTTCGCCCCATGATGCAACCGCTCAAAGAGCTGCTCGCTGAAGGCATGCGGAAACGCGAACTGATCCGCGTCGACGCGTGGCAGATGATGTACGCCGCATTGGGCGCAAACGTTTTTTATTTTCTTTCCGGTCCGGTTATGGGCATCCTGGAGGGAAAAGATCCCTTTGAACGAAAAGCCCTGAAGGCGCGCCGCAAAGCGGCTATCCAGTATCTGGGCCAGACCGTCTTTGTCGATCGCCGTCATGGAGCACGCGTCGCAGCGCGGGTGCTCGCGCAGACCCCCATGCCGGAAAGCGGCGAGTTCAAAAGGTTCGAGGTAAAGTTCAAGTGAACGCGCGCAACCGAGTATTTCTGATTCTTGGCCTGCTCACGGTGGGCTCACTCATCTGGTATCTGGCCACCACGCGCCGGTCGGGCGACCTGCAGCTGATCGGCACGGTGGATGCCAACGAAGTCGTCGTCAGCTCCAGGATTCCCGGCCGCATCCAGACGCTGACCGTGCAGGAAGGCGAGACGGTAAAGGCCGGACAGCTCATCGCCACCATCGAGAGCCAGGACCTGCAGGCGGCCCTCGAAGCAGCCAAAGCAACGGCCGCGAGCGAACGCTGGAAGCTGAACGGAACCGAAGAGACCGAACGCCAGAACGCCGGCGAAACCAAGAGCGCTACCGTGAGCGCCCAGGCTCAGGTGCGCGCAGCCCAGGCGCAGTACGAACAGGCGCAGGCGCAATACGAACACCAGCAGGCCGACACCAGCCGCACTGTGGCTCTCGCGCAGCAAGGCATCATGAGCGCCCAGTCCCGCGACGAGCAGGTTACCGCGCTCAACGCAGCCAAGGCCGCAGTGGACGCCGCGCAGCACAACCTGTCTGCCGCCCAGGCCACGCTCAAACAGGCGCAGGCGCACGAGCTTCTCGCTACGGTCTCAGCGCGCACTGTGGCCCAGACCCGCGCCGAAGCCGCCAACGCGAAGGCCCTGGCCGACGAAGCGGGCGTGGAAGAAAGCTATGCGCAGGTCGTCGCGCCCATCAACGGAAGAATCGACGTGTGGGCCGCGCGCCAGGGCGAGGTGGTTGCCGCCGGCGCGCCCATCGTCACCATCATGGACCTCACGCAAACCTGGGTCTATGCCCCGCTCCCCGAAACGCAGGCCGACAGCGTGCAACTCGGCGACAGCCTGCGCGTCGTCATGCCCAGCGGCGAAACCATAATGGGCAAAGTCATCGCCAAGCTCGCCGAGGGCGACTTTGCCACGCAGCGCGACGTCAACCGCATGAAGCGCGACATCAAAACCGTGCAGATCAAGCTGCTCATCAACAATCCCGGCGAGCGCTTCGTGCCCGGCATGACTGCCGAAGTCTATGTACCGAAAGACCGCCTGGTGAAGCAATGAGCGCCGCGAATGGGGTTGCGCCGGACCGGCCCGAGGCGATGGCGGTCGAAAAGATTGTCAAGCGCTATGGCGACTTCGAAGCCGTCAAAGGCGTCACGTTCCATGTGGCCGAAGGCGAAATCTTCGGCCTGCTGGGCCCCAATGGCGCGGGCAAAAGCACGCTCATCCGCATGATGACCACGCTCATTCCCGTCACTAGCGGCAGAGCGATCGTCGCCGGTTACGACGTGTCGAAAGACCCTGACGCCGTGCGCCGCGTCATTGGCGTCATTCCCCAGGCTCTCACCAGCGATCCCGACCTTACCGTTGAAGAGAACCTGCTCATCTACGCCAAGCTCTACAGCGTGCCGCGCGCGCAGCGCGAAAAGAACATTGCCGAAGTCCTCGAGGCAGTCGATCTTTCCAAGTGGCGCAAGGCGCAGACCAAGACGCTCTCCGGCGGCATGCGCCGGCGGCTCGAAATCGCGCGCGGCCTCGTGCACGATCCCCGCATCTTTTTCCTCGATGAGCCGACCACCGGCCTCGATCCCGTCTCGCGCATCGCTGTGTGGGAGATGCTGAACAATCTCAAAAGCAGGCGCAATCTCACCATGCTGCTCACCACGCACTACATGGAAGAGGCCGACAAGCTCTGCGACCGCATCGCCATCGTCGACCACGGCAATCTCGTCGCCCTCGGCACGCCCACGGAACTCAAAAACAGCGTGGCCGGCGCGAATGTGGTCGAAGTGCAGTTCGATCGCGAAGACGAACAGTGGGAAGATCGCCTCACCAGGCTCGAAGGCGTAACCAGCGTGCAGCCTGAGAGCGCCGGTTTTTATCGCGTCATCACCAGATCCGGATCGAAGACCACCATGCAGTTGGTCGAAATGGCCGCGGAACTGGGAGAAACCCTCGCCTCACTGAGCGTGCAGAACACCACGCTCGACGATGTCTTCGTGCACTACACGGGCCGCCAGTTGCGCGATGAACAGGTGAAGGCGGTCTTTATGATGCCGCCGCGGCCGGGAGCGCAGCCATGAACAGAATGATGGCCATTGTGGAACGCGAGATGCGGAAGTTCTTCCGCTCGCCCATGCTCATGATCATGTCGATGATGCTGCCGCTGGTGCAGCTCGTCATCCTCGGCAATGCCTTCGGCGGCAAGATCACCGGCGCGCGAGTCGGCGTGGTCGATTATGACCACGGCCCCAAAGCACTTGCCGTGCGCGAGGATTTCAATGCCATCGCCGTGAACATCAAGACCTTCACCACCATCGACTACGACAACGAGCTTCAGGCGCGCGAAGACGTGCGCACCGGCCGCCTGGACGCCGCCGTCATCATCCCCGCGCAATTCTCGCGCCGTGTTTACTCGCAAGATGCACCGCAGCTCGGCCTCGTGGTCGACAACTCCGACCAGTTCACCTCGTCCAGCCTCGAGTCGGAGATGCAGTCGCTCGTTGACGCGCTCAACGCGCCGGTCGTGCAGCCGCGCCTGCTCACCAACATCGCGCTTGAGACTGTCGAACTCTATCCCTACATCGCCTACATGAAATACCTGCTCTCGGGCTCGGTGGCGCTGGCCATGTATATCTCGGTGATGATTGGCGGCGGCATGCTCTACATCGACGACAAAGCGCGCGGCGTCCATGAGGGCTACCTGGTCACACCCATCACCGGCCTCGAGCTCGTCATGGGTCTGAATGTCGCCGGAGCCATCAAGGCGGTGCTCGCCGGCATCTCGCTCACCGTGATCGGTTCATTAATGGCCGGCCTGGGCGTAATCTTTCATCCCGTGCAGGATCTCGAGCTGCTGTGCGTCATCGTCGTCACTTCGATCGCCTTCAACGGCATGATGTTCCTGATGATGGTGCGCGTCGACGATCCTCTCGTGCCGCGCGCCATGTTCGGCGTGCTCAACACGCTGCTCTTCTTCCCCTCGGGAGCCATCTATCCCATCTCGGCATTTCCCAAGTGGCTGCGCGCCATCGCAGTCGTCGACCCGTTCACCTACGCGATCCACGGCTTCAAAGCCGTCCTGCTCAAAGACGGAGGCTTTGCGGCCATCCAATACGATCTGCTCTTTCTCGCAGTTTTTGGAGTGGGAACCCTGCTGATCGCCACGCCCTTGTTCAAGCGGACGCTGTAGAACTCAAGCAACGGCTCAGGCAAACAGGCTGATGTGCGGCAGCGGTTCCTCGGTCGAGTCGGCGACTTCGTTCGCGCTGGCCTGACTCTCGGCGTCCGGTTCCTCCGCACCCGCGGCTTTCTTGCGCGTTCCGGTGCGCGCGCTGTGGTCGGCCCGCGCAACCGGCTCCATGTTCACCACGGCGGAAAGCTGAAAGTCCGCGGTCGGCGCCTTGACGGGCATGAAGTCCTGCATGCCGGGAATCGGGCTGATCTCCATGAGGCACCTCGTGGCTTTCCTATCGGCAGAAAAATGAGAAACTTTAATCTTTCTTCAAGATTTTTCTTCGCTCTGCCGATCGCCGTGCCTAAGATCCTATGTCTCTATGGGTTAAATGCGAAGTCGAGACCCGGCTGGCCGAAGCTCGCAGGTAATGCCGCCGGCGAGCTCTGGGTCGCTGGAGTATGTTCCAGCAGTGAAATCCCCTGCGCCATGCTGAGCCCTGCCGGTACCGCTGTAAAACCGCCGCGGATCTCGCTCGTCTCTCGCGAAAACGAGGTCACCAGCAAAGCGCGGATGTTCATGTGCATCTCCAGCCGCGATGTCTTCCAGTCCGTCGCGCTCACCCGCACCCGTTCCATCCGGAACCACCCACCCTTGTACAGGCGCCCCAGCAGCCCGAAACCGAAGTCCACGTTCTCGCCTACGCGTCCTTCGAGTCCCGCCAGCCGTTTGTACCGGGCATCCAGCCAGAGGGTGCCGCTCATCGCGTGAAACACTCGCTCCTCGGTGGAATGAGCCGGGTACGAGGGATTGGGCCGGAAGCGCAGCCGGTAGCAGCCGTTCTCTTCGCCGTCATATTGGAAAAGAAACGCATCGGGCAGCAATGCGAGGATTCGTCCCACCCGCGCTTCATCCTGTCCATACTGCCGCAGATGCCGCGCCTGCTCCTGTGGCGATGCCAGTAGCCGATTCAGCCGCGCCTGCTCCTGCTGTTCAGCTGTCCCGCTCAAAGGATGCCCATTGGCCTGTGTGACCACGGTGATCGGACCTCCCGCAGTCTCCACCTGTTGCTCCAACATGGTCTCGTTTTGTACCCGCCGCGCGATCCAATACCGCCAGTAGCCGTGCTGCTGGTGATCGTGCAGTTCGTTATAGACCACCTCGCGCACCAGCTGCTCGGGCGGCTGCGACGGCGGAGGAAGATCCTCCGTATATCCTCGAAACGCCGTCAACAGAAGAGCGAATAAGAGAGCTGTTGTGCCCAGCTTCGGCATCTCGCGATCCTCCCTGCTGGGGATTGGTCCCGCGGCCAGTATCGTCGGAGAGCGATGAAGGCGAGACGAGGCTCCGGTGAAAAGACGAAAAATACCGGAAATTCCCAAGAAAACGCGAACCAAATTGATAAACAGGTACTGTAAGCCTTGTTACACTGGCCCTATGCACGATGAACTGGAATTCCGGCGCGCGGCCGAAACGGCCCTCAGCAACCTTAAACAACATCTGATTGAACGCGAAGAGGAAGCCGAAGCAGGCTTTGAAGTCGAGGAGCAGAACGGTGTTCTCAATGTGCTCTTTGAGGAGCCGGCGGGCAAGTTCGTGATTACGCCGAACACGCCAGTCCGCCAGATCTGGGTCTCAGCCCTGGCCACCAGCTTCAAGTTGGATTGGGATCAGAAGAACCAAGGCTTCGTTCTTCCGCGCACCGGCGAGCCGCTCATCCCGCTGATCGACCGGCTCATCTCCGAGCACCTTGCGGAATAGTTGGACAGAATACTGGGTAGGTAAGTAAAGAGGGCCCGGCGGCTGCCAGGCCCTCTTATTGTTTACGGCAAAGCGTAGATGGTCTGGAGCACCTTCTCCTGCAGGTTCTGCGGCAGAGGCGCATAGGAAAGCCCCGAGGCCTCGCTCTCGCCGGACTTGATGATCCAGCTCAGCATATCCTTCAGCACCTTCTCGTTGTTCGCATCCTTCGGCTGTTTGGGAATCAGCAGGTAGGTAAAGCTCGAGATCGGATACGCATTCGCGCCGGGCGCGTTGGTAATCGAAACGCGGTAATCGGCGGGCATGTTCTTCACGCTGGCCGCAGCCTCGGTCACACCCTCGATCGAGCCCTTCACCCAGTTGCCTGCCGCGTTCTTCATCGAGCCGAAGGCGATGTGGTTCTGCAGCGCGTAGATCAGTTCCACATAGCCCACCGCACCGGGCAGTTGGCGAACTAGGCCGGCCACGCCTTCGTTACCCTTGCCGCCCACTCCCACCGGCCAGTTCGGAGATGTGCCCTTGCCCGGACCGTCAGCCCAATCCTTGCTCACCTTGCTCAGGTAGTCGGTAAAGATGAAGCTGGTGCCGCTGCCGTCCGAACGGTGCACCACGATGATCTTCTGGTCGGGCAGGTGCGCGCTGGGATTGTCCTTCGCAATCCGCGGATCGTTCCAGTTGGTGATCTTGTTCAGGTAGATGTCCGCCAGGACCTCGGGGCTGAAGTTAAGATCCGTCACGCCCGGAACATTGAAGATCGGCACCACCGCGCCCAGCACCGTGGGAATGTGAACCAGCTTGATGGACGAGCTCTGGAGCATCTGGTCGGTCATCGGCATGTCCGACGCGCCAAAGTCCACCAGACCCTTCGTCACCTGGGCGATGCCGCCGCCCGAACCGATGGACTGGTAATTCACCTCCACACCCGGATGGGCGGCGCTGTATTCACTGAACCACTTCGAATAGATCGGATAGGGGAAGGTCGCGCCGGCCCCCGTCAGTTTCTGAGCCTGCGTGCTGAGAGCAAAAGCGAACAACGCAATGGCAACCAAAAATTTCTTCATCTCACACTCCGTATCAGATTTCCTGCCGGGTCCCATTCTCTATGCCGATTGTTACGGAAAAGTGAATTCACAGGGATTTCAAGGAGTTGCCCTGACGCTCTTTGCGCACCACTCCCGGGAATCTTGACAGTCCGTGAAAAACAGAAGTAGGATTCCGTGTTTGAAATTGTTCCCTATTTCACAGCATGGATTGAAATTGGAGGTCCGGCGCACCTCTCGAGCCATGGGTGTAAGACGCAATTCCCTGCACGCCGCTCCCTACGCCGGCTGACGCAATGACTGAAAATGCCTGCTCTGAGATCGCCCATCTGTCCATCTTTCACTCTTCAACCGCACCCAAATCTGCACGACGAGACCCTGAACTCATAGCGAGAGCCTGAACTTCTCGATCATCCGCGCCCTCGAGCCAACCACTCGTAGGCGCGTAGTTGCTCGCTGAGATCCGGGCTACTCGGTCAGAAAATGCGGAGGACGTCGCAATCGCCTCCCGCGCCACGCCAACCCTCTCCGAAGCACGTGTTACGGAGCAGACCAGGTCCATCGAACCAGAATTATCGACTGGAGGAACGCATGTACAAGCTACCCGTACTGTTCGTTTCCGGGATGCTCGCAATCGGCTCGCTGTCTCACGCTGCGCGTGCGCAGGGTGCACCGAGTCCCTTGACCATCAACACCACCACCTCCACCTGTGGCGGCCAGGCGGCAGGCGTCGTTTGGGAGATCACCAACGGCGCCCTCGACATCTGCTTCTACCCTCCGCATGCCAGCATCATCGACATGTATCCCATGGGCACCACCGATAACCTCGTCGACCAGACCCAGACCGGCGGCGGCGTGCCCAAGGGCTTCTACATGGATAACGCCGGCTTTGGCACGCCAGCGGGAGTGCCCGGCTATCAGCTCACCAACACCTATCTCGACTGGTGGGTGACGTATCCCTCGAACAGCACCAACGCCTACACCTACAGCGAACACTGGATCATCACGCCCTATGATCCTGGCCTTCACGTCTACTTTGTCGCCAACCATGCGGCCACTGATATCACCGGATCGATCGGCCAGGTGCAATGGGTCTTCCGCGAAGACCTCGACAAGTTCAACAACCTTTACCTGTCCAACGAAGATCTAAGCAATCCCGGCCCGGTGCAGATCGGTCCCATGCCCACCTACGCAGAATACTTCGGCACCATCAGCACCTCCGGCACCGGCCCCGCCGACCCCGGCCGCGCCGTGCAGGACGCCACCGTCGATCTGCATGGTTATGGCGAAGGCCCCTGGGCTGACTTTCCGCCCATCTCGCCCGGCTTCGGCCGCGAGTTCGGCGACAAGTACGACTACTCCGGCTACAACTATCTCAACCTGAGCCATGGTGTCTATGGCTCGGAGTACGGCGCATGGGTGGTCTTCCCCAGCAATGAATCGCTGGTGGGCGGGCCCACCAAGCAGATGCTGCTCTTCACCGGCAATCTCGACATGATCGAGGCCTACTCCAACCACCTCGATAACAGCATTTCGCTCAACACGCCGACAGGCACAGCCTCCCAGCGGCTCTTCGGTCCCTTCTATGTCCGCTTCAACAAGATCGGCGGCGACATCCACACACCCGAGGACATGTACCGCGACGCCATCACCGCCGGGACGCCCTTCAGCAACTTCTACTACGATCCCGTCCGCCAGAACTTCTATCGCACCGGCAATCCCTTCATCGACGACATTGCCGCGTTTCTCGAAAACACCAACAGCCCCGAATTCCCCGTTCACCGCTTCACACGCCTCTACGACAACGAATCCACGCTTCTCTCCTCCGGATACGTTCCCTCTACGGCGCGAGGCAATGTCGCGGTCCAGATGCGCGGAATCTTCGCTCCGCCGAAAACAGCGTGGGCCGTACTGAGCGATCCCGCAAAGAACTTCCAGTACGCCTCGCAAGGCGCGCAGTACTGGGCCGACATCAGCTTTGGCGGCTTCGCAACATTCCACGGCGTAATGCCCGGCACCTACCGCCTCTCCGTCTATCAGCTCGGCCGATGGGGTGAGCTCCGACAGGATGATGTCGTCGTCACCGCCAACCAGACTACGATTGTGCCGACCATGAACTTTGTGCCGGAGAACTTCGGCACAACGCAACCCGTGTTCGCAATCGGCATCCCCGACCGTTCCTCGCATGAGTTCCTCCACGGCCATGACGAGCGCGGCCATGACGATCGCCAGTACTGGGGCAACTGGAATTACTGGGCTGACTTTGCGGCAAACAACGGAGCCGTCGTCTACAACGCCACCGATGGCCCTGCCGGCTCCGCCACCAGAGATCTTTCCAAGTGGAATTACAACCACTGGCAGAGCTTCGATCCCGGTCTCTTCGGCGGCTTCTATAACAACGCCGACGACACCAAAGACGGCTACACCTACATCATCCCGAGCTACGTAGCGTCGTTGCCTGGCGCTTCGGGCACTAATGGTGTTGGAACGAAAACGCCCCCCTGGACCGTCAACTTTGCTACACCATCCAATGTTGCTAATTACTCGAACGGTTACGCGGTTCTCTCGGTTTCGCTTGCCGCCACCGAGGCAAGCTACATCGTGAACCTAAATGGCCAGCAGCTCATCTGGTCCGGCGTCAACAAGAGCGATGCGGCCATCCGCAGCGGCCTCTCCGGTTACACGCAGTGGATCGCCTTCCAATGGCCTGCAAGCGCACTGAATCCCGCCGGCCAGAACAACGTCCTGACCATCTCGGTGAGCCAGCCGCAGGGCGACGAGGATGATGCTCTCCGACTCGAACTCACCAACACCTCAGCCGCACCGAGCACGCGCGGCTGGAATGACTACTCTTTTGTCACCGCAGGCACAGCTGTGCCGCCGAACGATACCGTTCCCAACCCGTAGCAAGCAACGACGAAGGTGCATGAAAGCAGCCCAGGGTGAAGTCCGTCGCAACGGACGGAACCCTGGGCTATTTATTGGCGAAGGTACAGAGCGTCAGGGCACAAGTCTGCTCATGGCGGAATCCTTTTGCCTCCGACGGCCTCATCCACCGCACCGCGCGCCCGAATCGGTAAACTGGTGCCGCTCGAAGAACAGCGGAGAAGATTGGATGAAACCAAGGAATATATCGCGGCGCAGCCTGATTCTGGGAGCAGCGCAACTCACGGCAGCCGCTGCGCTGCCTCACAGATTTGCTGCGCAGGCCCAGAGCCCGTCGCAGCAACCCGACACAGGTTCCGGCCGCGCTACGTGGATGCAGAAACCGCGCTACGCCTGGGGTGTGATGACGCATTATCTCGCCGACTGGCAGTCCCGCGTCAACAAGCTCGAAATATCGGTCAGCCAGTGGAACAAGATGATCGACGGCTTCGACGTCGAGGGCATGGCCAAGCGCCTCGAGCAGGTGGGAGCCGGCCATTACCAGCTCAGCATCGGCCAGAACTCCGGCTACTATCTCTCCCCCAACGCCGTCTATGACAAGATCGTCGGTATCACGCCGAGTAAATGCTCGCAGCGCGACCTCGTCGCCGACTTCGCCCAGGTTCTGCGCGCACGCGACATCAAGCTCATGGTCTATCTACCCTCCGGCGCGCCCGCGCAGGACAAGCAAGCCTGCGCCGCGCTCGAATGGCTCAACGGTCCCTATCCGAACAAGAACTTTCAGCACAAATGGGAGCAAATCATCGCCGAGTGGTCGCACCGCTGGAGAAAGAACGTCGTTGCCTGGTGGTTCGACGGTTGCTACTTTCCCAACTCGATGTACCGCTCCCCGGAGCCGCCGAACTTCGCAAGCTTCGCCGCGGCCGCACGCGCCGGCAATCCTGATTCCGCAATTGCCTTCAATCCGGGCGTCATCTACCGGCTCATCTCTATCAGTCCCGACGAAGACTACATTGCCGGCGAAATCGATCACCCTGAACAGGCCTCCGTCCATCGCGGCCACGATGGGCTGATGGACGGCGCCCAGACTCACATGCTCAGTTTTCTCGGTACACAGTGGGGTGGAGGCACGCCGCGCTTCACTACCGACCAGGTCATCGAATATACAAAGAAGATTCGCGACTACGGTGGCTCTGTCACCTGGGATGTCCCCGTTCAGCTCGACGGCACCATCACGGACGCGTTCCTGGAACAACTGACCGCGCTGGGCAAAGCCTTCCCCCGCACCACCGCATAACAGATGGAGATAAATCCAGGCACAAACTGCGAAAGCACAACACTCAATCTGCCGTTCTGACCCGAGCAACAAAATGGGTGCCCCGTCTTAGCCGGTTCGTATTCTTTACGAATCGGCTGAGGTGGGAAAGCACAACTGTACCCGTGCCCCATCCTGTCGCCTTCTTTCTGGCGAATAGGATAGGAAAGCACAATCCTAAGAAGCCGTACCCGCTGGCGTCTGTTGCGCCGCGGGCGGGGCAGCCGGCTGCTGCACTGGAGCCAGCGGCAGCGTGAAATGGAACGACGCGCCATTCCCCAGCTCGCTCTCTGCCCAGATGCGCCCGCCATGCGCCTGCACGATATGCTTCACGATCGCCAGTCCCAGCCCCGTGCCGCCGGACTCCCGCGAGCGCGCCTTGTCCACGCGGTAGAACCGCTCGAAGATCCGTTCCAGATGTTCTGAAGCGATGCCGGGGCCGAAATCCTGCACCGTGAACTCAATTTCAGAGCCGGCCTCGCGTGCGCCGGCTCGAATGCGCTTGCCATCCTTGGCGTACTTCAACGAGTTCTCAATGAGATTGCCGAAGACCTGGATCATTGCATCGGGATCGGCCATCACCAGCGCATCCGGCGCGCCCGCGAACTGCAGCTTGATGCCCGAATCGACCACGATCCCGCCCAGTGAATCAATCGCATCTTTCACCAGCGCACTGGCTCGCGAGGGTTGCAGGCTGAGCTTGTAATCAGGACTCTCCACGCTCGCCAGCGCCAGCAGGTCTTCCGTCAGTCGGTTCATGCGCGACGCATTCTTGTGAATGATGCCGAGAAACTCGCGCGATGATTCCGGACCCGGCTGCGGCTCCTCCATCAGCGTCTCCACATATCCCTGGATCGAGGTAAGTGGCGTGCGCAGCTCATGGCTCACATTCGCCACAAACTCGCGGCGGGATTTCTGCGCAATCTCGATGCTGGTTACATCATGGAGCACAACCAGCGCACCCCCGGAGGGCAGCGGCGCCACGTTCACTTCAAAGACCTTGCCCGGCGCAAGATTACTGGACCGGCCAACGCAGAGCTCGCGGCGCTCCATAGCCGAACGTACGCACGCGAGCAGCTCCGGGTCGCGCACCGAATGCACCAGCGACCGGCCCGGCCGTATCTGCGTGCCCGCAATGCGCTGCATCACAGCATTCGACCAGCGCACCTGGCCTTCCGCCGTGATGGCGACGACAGCCTCCTGCATGGAATCAAGCATTACAGCCAGCTCGCGGCGGCTGCTTTCGAGCTCGGCAATGTCCTGGCCGATCAGCTCCGCCGTCTGGTTCAGCGCTGCCTCCAGCGGGCTGAGTTCGTCCTCGCCGGTCTTGTCCAGCCGCGCCGTCAAGTCGCCCTCAGCGATCCGCCGGGCGAAATCCATAATGCGCTGCAAGCGCGCGGATACCCGTGCCGCCACCCACGCCGCCAGCAGCAAGGCAATTGCCAGAGCGATGAGCCCGGCCCAGAACGCCTCGCCGCCGACCGCACGCACCGTGTCCCGTGCCGTGTGCGCCACAAAGCCGCGAAAGAGAAACTCCATCACCAGCGTGTGGAAGACAAGCAGCAGGATAAAAAGACCGAGCAGCTTGATGAAAACCTTAGAGGTCATGGCTCCCCTGACGCTTATCGGTTCTCAGTCGGTCTTGGGCATCTCGAACCGGTAGCCCGCGCCCCGCACTGTCTTGAGGTAACGCGGATTCTCCGGGTCGATCTCGATCTTCTCACGGATGCGGCGCACGTACACGTCGACCGAGCGGGGCGTGACAAAACGCGCATCGCCCCACACCGCATCCAGCAGATGGTCGCGGCTGAAGACGCGGCCCGGGTGCCGGGCTAGGTAATCGAGCAGGCGGAATTCGGTAGCCGTGGTCGTGGTCAGCTCGCCGCGCACCTTCAGCTGCATGGCGCCGGCATCGATCACGATCTCCTCAAAGCTGATGACGGTGGGCGAACTGGGGCGCTCGAACCGCCGCAGAACAGCTTTCACCCGGGCCACCAGTTCGCGCGTCGAGAAGGGCTTAGTGATGTAATCGTCCGCGCCCAGTTCGAGACCCAGAACACGGTCGTTTTCTCCTGCGCGCGCGGTCAAAAAGATGATGGGCACCGTAGACAGCCCATTGTGGTTACGCAGCCGCCGGCATACGTCCAGACCGTCGCCGCCGGGAACCATAATATCGAGCAAAAACAGCGCGGGTACCTTGCGCTCGGCATCGGGAATCAGATTGGTGGGGGTGTGATAAAGGCGCGCCTCGAAGCCTGCCGCTTCAAGGTGATGCTGTACCAGCCGCGAGATATCGGCGTCGTCTTCCAGGACAAATACGGATTGGTTCAAACGGTCAGTCCTCGCCCCGGCGGAAGATCACTTCCGAAGGTTCAGGCCGCCGGAGAATCATTAACAGAGTAATGCACTGAGGCAAACAGATTGCAAACGTTTGATGAATTCGCCCCGGCGCCGGGACTCGTAAATGAAACCAGAATCAGCTCAGATTCTTCGGTGCCGGACCGGGCAGCTGCAACTCCTCGGTGCAGCAGAACGCAACCCGGCTGTTCGGATCGTGCGCGGTTAGGTGTCCGTGGCCGTCGTCGTCCCGAGTCAAGGCTCCAGGAGCGGAACCCGGCCCGGAGCTTTGCGCCTGTGCTGCCCGGCGGGCACGGCGCTTGCGGACATGGTCCGCAGCGACCAGAATCAGCGTAGTGAATGTCACCGCCAGCAGCAGAATCGCCGGAAGTCCGTGCAGCTGCTCGAGCGGCGCGCCAACATCTTCATTCACATCGCGAACCAGCAGCGCCAGCCCCACAAACACAAAGAGAATATGGGTGCAGAACACACGCAGCGAGGCCTTACCCAGCGTGAGAAACGGCTCGATGGCGACGAACTTCACCAGGTGTCGGCGCAGCCAGTAGACCACGATCGAAAAGGTGATCAGATTGATCACCCGCAGCGGCCCGATCTGCCATTTGTCGAGCTGAATGCCGAGCGCCTGCTGCGTCAGATGCGGTCCCAGCCAGCCCCACCGCACCCCGATAAAACCCAGGCACAGCAAACAAGAAGCAGCCGCGAGCCACCCTGGCGGGTCGGAGAATGTCTCCTGCCGCATCGCCGACCGTGCGCCGATCCAGCAACCCACGGCCCACACCGCCTGCCAGGCAAACAGATTGAATGCGCCGGTCTCCTGCAGCGGAATGTTCAGGTGCGTCACATGCACAACCCAGTTATGCACCACGTCGCGCAATCCGAACTGCGCCGCCAGCCACACGCATCCGCTGCAAAATAGAATCCGCTTCCAGCCAAACCGCACCGCCCACGAAAGCAGCAGCGGCGTGAAGAACAAAAACGTGACGTACATGGGCAGAATGTCGAGCAGCGGCGGACAATAGAGCAGCAGCACCGAGCCGACAATCGCCACAAAGGGATGCGCCAGGTAGAAGTCCAGCAGATTGCTGATAGCGGCCTTATGCGTATGTTCCGCAAAGGCCGCCGCCACCGTGAAAACCAGCGCCAGCATCACCAGGTGGTAACCATAGATCTGCAGCGAGCGCTTCCACAGCCGGTTGCGCACCACAGACGCGTCGCGGATCAGCTCGCGAAAATAGAGCCGCCCCACCAGCAGCGCCGAAATAAACACGAATCCCTCCGCCGAGGAGACAAATCCGATCGGCGAATTGACAAAGTTGCTGAACCGCGTCGGCAAGTGCGTGAGCGTCATCCAGACAAGGAACAGCCCGCGCAGTGCATCAAGTTCGGGACGGCGTTCAAGACGAGGAAGCTGCATAGAATATCAGCGCCCGACGTTCCGCGCCGTACCCTAGTTAGACGCTTGCAATACATAGCAGTTGCATGGCGGTCGCGTCGCCCCGCTTCCGCGTTTCACGCAGATTCTTCTTGACGGCTCTCATCCCGGTCTGCGAGACTCCCTCCGCATATTCCGCTTCAAGAAGATACCCGAGCGCCCCACTGGTGCTTCCTCCTCCGTGCTCTGCAGCGGTCGGAGGGCTCATTTGCAGCGGAGATCTGCGCCGCCAACATCTTTGCAACTCATCGGCATGCAACCCGGGAGGAGACCATGAAAAAGTATCTTGCGGAGTTGGTAGGAACCTTCATTCTCGTGCTCTTCGGCTGCGGCACGGCAGTAGTGGCCGGCGACAAAGTCGGCATTCTCGGCATTGCCTTCGCCTTCGGCCTCGCGCTGATCGGCGCAGCATATGGCATCGGGCCGATCTCCGGCTGCCACATCAACCCTGCTGTCAGCCTGGGCGTGTGGACCGCCGGACGGATGAGGACCGGTGAGATGATCGGGTACTGGATCGGCCAGTTCGCCGGCGCCATCCTCGCCGCCGGCGTATTGTCGGTCATCGCCTCCGGCGGCGCCGGTTACAGCCTCGCCGTCAACGGTCTCGGGCAGGACGGATGGGGTCCCGGCTACCAGGGTGGCTACAACATCACCTCCGCGATACTGTTTGAATTCATAGCCACCCTCATCTTTGTCATAGTCATTCTGGGCTCTACGCAGAAGAGCGCACCAGTGGGTTTCGCGGGAATGGCGATCGGTATCACGCTAGTCGTGATTCACATCTTCGGCATTCACATCACCGGTGTAAGTGTGAACCCCGCGCGGAGCCTCGGTCCGGCGCTGCTCGTCGGTGGAAAGGCCCTCGCACAGGTGTGGCTCTTTCTGCTGGTCCCAAGTCTTGGCGGTATCGCCGCCGGACTCCTCTTCCGCACCAAAGCGCTGGAAGCTGCGTGACGCGAATACGGCCGCAAAAACAAACGGGGAGCGGCAAGCGCCGCTCCCCGCAGAACTGCATCGAATGTTCTCCTACCAGATATATCCGGGGCCCGGATCACTCACTGGATCTTTCTCCGTCAGGTTGGTGATGATCCAGCGCACAAAGGCCGTCTCATCGCTTTCCTCTTTCTCTTCGACATGCGGCTCCCGCACCGGCTCCGTCTCCGCGGCGACGCTGAAGCCCGCCGTCCGGCACGAGCCTCGCACCGGCTCAACATCGATGGCCAGCTTATCCATCTGCTCCCAGCCCGGATGGTGTTTGTCATGAAAACTCGTGCATTCCAGCACGGGAAATGGCACCAGCATATTCGGCTGGCTGTTGGTGCAGATCACTCTGCGGTCGGATTCGCGATATCCCGTCATACACTGGCCCCAGTTGCACCGCAAACACAGGTGCTGGTTTCTTGCATCCGCTTTGCGCATGGCGCTCCCATTGTTCTCCGGATATACCGGACTGTTCTGGCCTGAGCACCGAACATGGCCCGCCCCCTTCACTGAGACGATGACTTGCTCCCTTTCGAGGACAAAAAATCTCCGGCGCCTGCAGAGATCTTTCTCTGCGGCCTTCTCAACTACGACGCTGATCACTCGGCACGAGCTACGCACCGGCAATGCGAGGCAACAACCTCACGATGCGCCGATGGCTAGAGCGGTTTCACAGTGAATGCACCCTCGCTGGAACTGCGGAAGCGGCATCTTCTTGAGGAAATGCCACAAGGAACAGTAACTGCGGGAAACAGCAACTGCGAAATCGCTGTAAAGTGACGAATTCTGTTGCTTCGCCGCTTGCTAAGAGTTGAAATGTTTGCCTGATGCGCAGGAGTGGAACACCGGCAGAGTTAGGGAATAACGACGAAATACGCCCGGCGGCTAGTGGGGCTCTTATCAAGCCACGCCAGCCTACGCATCGAGATTTGCGTTCCGTGAAGCATCGGGCGTTTCTCCTACGCACTTGTACTTTGACATACCACGCAGAGCAAAGGCAAGACAGTCCGACGAATTTTGTGACGAAACGCAGCGAAAACGATAACGGAATTCGATGCTTGCAAATAGACGCGCAGCGTGTCGCGAACTTGCCATGACGCCGCCGCGCTCGTCGCCCTGCACGCTCGCATTTTTCTCCCGCACTGAGAGATCTCAGGCAATCGCTACAAACCGGAGCCGCACATAATCGGCTACCCAGTTCCCTTCCTCATCGCGCAGAGCGGTCGTCAGCAGCTCTTCGGTATCGTTGATGACGATCTGCTGCATTGCTTCGGGCAGCGCATCCAGCACGCCCTTGCGGAAGGTCTTCAGCCAGCCCACGATTCCCTCTGCGCCCAGCGGCGTTGGACGCGGAATCAGCGCGATGCGCTCCACGCGAAATCCGTGCTGCTCCAGCCGCCGCTGATAGCCCTCCGCCGTTGGATAGTAATTCACGCCCTCTTCGCGGCCCGCGAGTCCGTTGCGCGCCAGCGCCGCCATAAACGCCACGCGAATCGCGGCGATGTTGCCGTGCCCGCCCATCTCAGCCACAAACCGGCCGCTCGTCTTCAGCACGCGGCGCACCTCGTCCAGCATCGCATCCTGGTTGCGCACCCAGTGCAGCGCCGCATTCGAGAAGACAGCCTCAAACGATCCATCAGGAAACGGCAAAGCTTCGGCATTCCCCACCTCCGCTTCCACGCCGCGCGCCCGCGCCGCAGCAACCATCTCCGCCGACGCGTCCACTCCCTGAACCTGCGCACCCGTCGCCGCAAGCCGAACCGTCAGTTGCCCATCCCCGCAGCCAAGATCGAGAATCCGCTCCTTCGGTTGCGCCGCCAGCCAGTACACAACGCCATCTGCAAGCTGATGCACAAAGGCGCCAGTGCGCCCATAAGCCTCGGGATCCCAAGTCTGCGCCATCGAGAAGAATTCTCCTCCAGACACACAGTCTGGCGCATGAACGGCACATAAGGCAAAGTTATTCTATTTTGCAGTTTGATAAGTCGCGCTTATCGATCTTTGTGAAAGGGCGCGAGCTGGCGATAAACACAAGAGGCTGAAATCGCGCACCCCGATGGATATCTCTTACAACATCACAGCGTCTGCACCGGCACTAGCGTCAGATCATCCACCAGCCCGACTTCCTTCTGCACAAACGGCTCGCCGTACTTCACGCCGGCCAGCAATCCATAATGCCGCGCCTCGGCGAAGGTGCGCTCGCGAATCTCCTCTTCGGGAACGAAGAGCGCGCTGCCCGCTGCCTGGTTGGCATACTGTGAGCGATACGCCATCAGCGAAAGGTGCCGCTGCTCGATGAAAGGCGTGATGTCCACGACGAAGCTCGGCCGCACATCTGCGTACAGGCTCGCGTAAACAATCTTGAACGGCCGGTGCGGCTCAGAGCCCGATTCGATCTTCCTCAGACCGGAGAGAAAGCAGGCTTCGTAACCGAGGCTCGCCACAATCGCGTGGTCGGGATGCCGCGCCTGCCAGTACGGCAGAATCACCACGCGCGGCCGCAACCGCCGCAGCACGCGCACAATCTCCAGCCGATTCGCGAGTGTGTTCTCGATGGCCCCGTCCGGCAGAGCCAACGCCTCGCGCCAGCCCACGCCGAGAATGCGTGCCGCTTCGTCGGCCTCGCGGGCGCGGTCTTCCGCCGTGCCGCGCGTACCGGATTCTCCCTGCGTCAGGTCGAGGATCGCCGTGCGCAGGCCGCGCGCCGCCATCCGCAGCAGCGTACCGCCGCAGGTCTGCTCCACATCGTCGCGGTGGGCCGCAATAGCCAGCACATCGGCCCGAAATTCGGCGGCCTCAGCGATCATAGGAATCAGTACGTAGTGTTGTTGGTATCGGTCACGGCATCCATGTACGCGACGTCGTACGCAGTTCCGGTGACGGTCACATACTGGTTGTCGATCGAAGAACCGTCTTTGGTCGAATAGATGTACACCTGCCCGCCCTCGGCCGCGTAGATCTTGTGCAGCCCGGTCACGGCGGCGATGCCGGTCGCGTTGCCGATATAGGGCTCCAGCAGCGTCACCTTGTTGCTCGCGGTGTTGTACATCGTCAGGCAGCCGTAGCCGCTGGCCGGGTTGTTCGCGTAGCGCACGCCCGTGTTGCAGCCGGACATGCCGATCCACAGCGTGTTGTCGTCGGCTTCGATCATTCGGCTCAGCGCGCCGGGCTGGCCGTCGCTGATCGCGACCGGGCTACCCGCGGTGTTGTTCGCCAGGTTCACCAGCGTGAGATTGCCGCCAAACAGCGTTTGCCCGTTGATGATCTGCGGCGACTGTCCAATCACATACATCTGGTTCGTTGAGTTGACGTCGATCAGCGCATTGCTTGCTCCGCCGGGAACGGCAATGTTCGCCATCGGCGCGCTGTTTACGTTCGGACAGGGAGCCACAGCCGGCAGATTGCACGGCAGTACGCCCGAATTCTTCCCCACCAGGAAGATGAGCGGCGAAATCGGCAACACCGACACGGATGACGCCGTGCCCCCGCACTCGGGTCCGCAGTTCAGCACGTAGGCTTTGCTGCCATCTGGGGAGAAGACCGCCTTCACCGGCCGGTCAAAGGTCAGCGGCGTGCCGTAGTAGTTGCCGGTCGAGTCCACATGGTCGGGGCTCTGCAACTGTAACAGGCACCATGTGGGCGAATTCTGCGGTTCGCAATCCACGGCGGCCTTCGGCCAGGTCGTCGGGCCGCCCGAAAAGGAGACCGACTGCGCTGTTGTCAGCTGCAACGGGAAGTAGGCGTAATTCGAGTTCTGCACGAAGGCCAGCGCCACCGATCCACCGGGATTCACGCTGACGCGATAGACGCCGGGCAGGCTCAACCCCACCGCGGAGCTTGTCGCCTGATTCACGACGGTGAGATAGTGTGCCGACTGGCTGGCCGCGAAGACGTACTGCTGATTCCGCGTGATGAAGATGCTGGAGGACGGGCCACCGAGTCCGCTCACAGTGCCGGTGGTCTTTTCCGACTGGTAGTTGGCCAGGGTAAAGCTGCCGTCGCCGGAGCCGTAGACCGCGCCGATCTGCTCTTCCGGCATGTTCTGGATGGTGATCGGCAGCGCGCCGCCGTAGCCGGAAAGAGAGAAGGTGGCGGGCAGTCCCGTGTAGCCGCTCCGGATGTCATAATACGCATCCATAATTTGGAGCGCGCCCTTACTCAATGCGCCGGGGTTCTGGATGGCAACGAGGACGCGGTTCACCAGCTTGCTGGGGGGTAGAGTGCGACCGTCAAAATAAGTGGTACTGCCACAGCCTGCCAGCGCTCCTGCGACCGCCAGGGCGGCGGCGGCGCTTATCCAAAAACTTCTCTTCTTCAAAATCCTTTACCTCGATCGAAAGCGCGGAGCAAGCCCGAGCGTGTACGAATGGATAGCGGTCCGGCAGCACCGGCGCGGCGCGAAAAATCCGCGGCCCATCGCCTCATTCTGCCGAAGTTATAACTCCCGAAGTATAACAAAGCGGCCCCGTCTCTCGGCACCCGGGCCGGCCGCGCACGCGGGGCCTCGCGCGGGCTCTTGCCCTGCTTCGGCACATACAACTTCGCACGCGGTGCGATAGCATTTGAACAGCATGACCCCACTTGCCGAGATCTTCGCCGACCGTCCCGTTCTTGCCGACGGCGCCATGGGCACTGTGCTCTATGCCCGCGGCATCTTCATCAACCGTTGCTATGACGAGTTGAACCTTTCGGACCCCGGCCTGATTCTCTCGGTGCACGAAGAGTACCTGCAGGCCGGCGCGGAGATCATCGAAACCAACACCTTCGGCGCAAACCGGTTCCGTCTCACGCGGCATGGGCTGGGCAGCAAAGTGCACGAGATCAATGCGGCCGGAGTTCGCCTGGCGCGCGAAGCCGTCGAGCACCTCAAGCAAAAGCAGGCCGGCGCGGCCTGGGTGGCCGGTTCCGTCGGCCCGCTGGGCGTGCGCCTCGAGCCGCTCGGCAAGACCGGACTCGACGAAGCGCGAGCGGCCTTCGCTGAGCAGATCGCAGTCCTCACGGGAAACGGAGCCGCAGGCAGCACGGCAAAGGGTGTCGACCTGCTCATCATCGAGACCATGCCCGCCTTGAACGAAGCGCGCGAGGCGCTGAATGCAGCGCGCGCCGTGGCTCCGCATGTGCCCGTGCTGGTGATGGTGACGGTCGACGATGAAAGCAACTGTCTCGATGGCGCCTCCGCCGCACAGGCCGCCGCCCTGCTCACCGAGTGGGGTGCAGACGCAATCGGCATCAACTGCTCTACCGGACCCACCACCGTGCTCACCGCCGCCGAAGCGATGCGCGGCGCCACCACATTGCCCCTGGCAGCCATGCCCAATGCCGGTATGCCCCGCGCCGTCGAAGGCCGCAACATCTACCTTTGCTCGCCGGAGTACATGGCTAGCTTTGCCCGCAAGGCCATCAACGCCGGCGTGCAGATCGTCGGCGGCTGCTGCGGCACCACGCCCAACCACATCCGCGCCATGCGCGCCGCCATTCGTGCCCTCGATGAACCGGCCCACATCGAAGGCTCGGGTGCCGCGCTCGAAGCCAACGTAGAAACGCCGCCCGCTCCGCTCGCCCAGCGTTCGCGCATCGGTTCGCTCATCGCCAACGGCACCTTCGTTACGCTCGTCGAAATCGAGCCGCCCAAAGGCATCGACTGCTCCAGCGAAATTCGCGCAGCCGAAATGTTCGCCCGTCTTGGCGTTCATGCCCTTAACGTCAATGGCGAGCCGCACGCCTCGGCCCGCATGAGCGCGCAGAGCCTTTGCATTCAGATTCAGCAGCATACCGGCGTCGAAACCATCCTCCATTACACCTGCCGCGACCGCAATATTCTGTCGATACAGTCCGATCTGCTGGGCGCATCCTCGATGGGGCTGAAAAATATCCTCTGCGTCACCGGAGACCCGCCCAAAACCGGCAATTTGCCTGATGCTACTGCCGTATTTGACGTAGACTCCATCGGCCTCGTCAACATGGTGAGCCGGCTCAATCACGGCCTCGGCATCGGTTCCAACTCCATCGGCGGCAGCACCAACTTCACCATCGCCGTCACCGCCAACCCCGGCGCGCCCGACATCGAAACTGAGCTCCGCCGCTTCGCGTACAAGGTCGAGGCCGGCGCCGAGTACGCCATCACCCAATCGGTCTTCGACCTGCGCCTGCTGGAGAGTTTCCTGGAGCGCATCAACGATCGCCTCGGAGACCACCGCATTCCCGTCATCGCCTGCATCTGGCCGCTCACCAGCCTCCGCAACGCCGAGTTCATGAAGAACGACCTGCGCATCTCCATGCCCGAAGAGATCATGCTCCGCATGGCCCAGGCCGACGCACCCGATGCGGCGCGCCTAGAAGGCATCAAGATCGCGCAGGAGATGCTCATGGCAGTCAAGCCCTACGTGCAAGGCGTGCAGGTCAGCGCGCCCTTCGGCCGCTACGACATCGCAGCTGAAGTCATCGCCAGCGTGCTGCCAATGGGCAAGACGCGAACGGAGTAGTCATTCATGCCATCGTTTGAAGAGTCGCTCAAAAAACTCGAAACCATCGTCGAAAAACTGGAACAGGGAGACCTGGCGTTGGAAGACTCGCTCAAGCTTTTTGAAGAAGGCGTAGCGCTGTCGGCCGCCTGCAAGCAGGAGCTGGACGCCGCCGAAGGCAAAGTGCAGATGCTCATCAAGCAGCGCGACGGTTCCCTCAAAGCCGAGCCTTTTCTTACCGAGAAGAACTCTTGAGGTGCTCAAACCCGAGTCACTGGATGCCGTTGAACAAATGGGCCGCGAACCGGGAGCACAGATGACCAATTCAAACGATGGGAACAACCCACTAACGCTGCGCTACGCCGAAAGTTTCCGCTGCATCGGCTCTGATTGCGAAGACACCTGCTGCACGGGCTGGCGTGTTCCCGTCGATCGCGACATCTATCTCCGCTACCAGGACCTGCCCGAAAGCCCGCTGAATACACTCATTCGCGAGAGCATCGAGCGCGTGCCGGAGGCTGAAAACTCCGGCAGGAAGCCTCTTTTCGCCATCATCCGCCTGAACAGCGAAAACCGCTGCCCGCTGCTCACCAGCGACCAGCTCTGCCGCATCCACCTGGAATACGGCGAGGCGTTTTTGCCGCATACGTGCGCAACCTATCCGCGCGTCAATCATTCTCTGGGCGGAGTCACCGAAACCGCGCTCACGCTGTCATGCCCGGAAGCGGCGCGGCTGGTGCTGCTCCGTCCCGACCTGCTGCTGAGCAACCTGGAGGCCGACGCGGTTCCCCAACAGCCTGCGGCCTGCACCGATCCGGACGAGAACTCTCCCCTGCGTCCCTGGATGCGTCCAGTTCGCGACGTCGTACTGAGAATCATCACTCATCGCGAATACCCGCTCTGGCAGCGCCTCTTCCTGATCGGAGTCTTCTGCACGCGTCTTGATGCGATCTCCGGCGCAGCGGCAGCCGGCGGCGCCGCTCCGGATCTCTCGACATTTCTGGCCGAATTCGACGCAGCAGTTGAGTCCAGCGCATTGCGCGGCTCGATGCAGGCGCTGCCCGCCGATAGCCGCACCCAACTCGATGCCGTCCTGTTGTTAGCCGGGCTCATGCTGCAAAAATCCCGAGTTGGTCCCCGTTTCCTGGAATGTGTCCGTGCCTTCACCGCCGGCATTGGCAACGGACCAAACGCGACACTCGAGTCGCTCACCGCTCACTACGAAACCGCTTATCAGCGCCATTTCGCGCCATTCTTCAGTAGCCATCCACAGATTCTCGAGAACTATCTCATCAACACTGTGGTTCGACTGCGGTTCCCTTTCGGCCGCGATAATTACGCGCCGGAGGCGGAGCGCTCGGCGAGCCGGCAATTCGCCCTGGTGGCCGCGCACTTCGCGCTGATTCGCGGCTTGCTTATCGGCGTGGCGGGATATCACGGCGAGCGTTTCTCGACCGAACACGTGATTCACACGGTTCAGGCCGCGACCAAGCACTTCGAACACCATGCCGAGTTCCTGACGCGGCTCGACACATGGCTTCAGGAAAAGAACCTGAATAACCCGCGTGCCCTCGCCATCCTCGTGAATGAGCCCGTACCAAGTCCAACGGGCTCGACGAATCCTCTCGCGCCAGCTTGAGCCTGTCTCAACAGAACGAGTTCCGGTCAGCCCAGGTCCGAAGGGTTGTGCGCCGTGCCATCAAAATGGCTCGTCGTCTTGTAGAGCTCGTATTTACCCTCGAGCGCAGCAATCCGCGTCCGCTCCAGCAGCGCGTTGACCTCGGCCTCCGTCATCGACTTGAATGTGCGCGTCGCCTCCAGCGCCTGGTCAAGAATCTGCTCGCTGTCGATGCCGGTGATCTGCACAGCAACAGGCAGGTTCAGGCAATAGTGCAGTCCTTCGATCGGCTTGATCGTATTGCTCTGCAGAATGAAGTGATCGCCAAAGCACTTCATGCCCAGCGGCGCGATCCCTTCGCGCACCAGCGCCGGCAGCACCTCTTGCCCGAAGCTGCGGAAGTGCGCATCCATCACGTTCAGTGGCATCTGCACCGTGTCGAAGTGGAAGCCGTGCGTGCGCGCCATCTCCAGCATGCGCAGGTGGACGTAAGGATCTTTATGCCCGGTGAACCCGATGTATCTCAC
>DATJNF010000047.1:0-4876 GCA_035508375.1 Occallatibacter sp.
CGCTCGAGTATCTGCGTGGGCTCTTCGCGGTCGTAGGCATGCAGTGCGCGGCGCACGGCGTGCACGCCGATCCAGTAGCCGGAGCCTTCGTCGCCCAGGCGCGAGCTCCATCCTCCGGCGGATTCGCGGGTGCCGTCTGCAGCGCGGCCGATGGTGTTGGAGCCGGTGCCGGCAATCTGCAGAATGCCCGGGCCTCCCTGGAAGGCTGCATCGAGCGCGATGACCTCGTCGCCCACAACTTCAGATCGCGCGACCCCGAAGTCCGCAAACACCGCCGTGATCCACTCCGGAATGCCAGGCATGCTGGCGCTGGCGACGCCGCAGCAGGCGGCCTGCACACCTTTGACTCCGGCCTGCGCAAAGACATCCTTCAGCAAGGCGCGCAGGTTTTCTTCCGCTATCTGCGCGCCCACGCGCAGCCGCTTGATCGAGCCGCTCTCGGCAAAAGCCAAAATACGATCATTCTCCACGATGGAAGCGCGCGTACGCGTGCCCCCGCCGTCGATTCCTAGAACCTCACTCATCGATTCGAGCTCCTGTTATTTTTCGAGATCGGCTCCGCCATCGCGCAACGTTCCAGACAGGACATTCAGGCTGCCATCGTTCTTCGGCACACTGAGTCCCAGCATGTGCGCAAGCCATGGATACAAATTGACATTTTCAAACGGCGCCACGGTTTTCCCTTCCACTATATCGGGTCCGGCGGCAAAGAAGCTGGCCTTCATCTCCGGCATGACGTGCGGATCGAAGCCATGCATGCCGGCCGTGGGCGGACGGTCGGGCTTGCCGGCATCCGGCGCATGGGCGCGAATCGCGTAGGGGCCGGTAGCGATGACCACCGGATCACCCTCGCGGGGATTCTGGTCGGCGTCCAGATCAGCGGGAACATTCTTGAGGCGATAGACCATGAACTGCGAGGAAGCCTTCTTGAGCTGGTTATAGACGCGAACGCGGTCATCCTCTGTAGCTGAGTAGAGCAGCGGGCCGTCGGTCTCGAATCCTTTGAGATCGGCGAACTGATCGAGCGTCACCCAGCCATCCTGCGATTTGATCATGCCGTGGTCGCTTACGACGACCAGGTCGATAGGTAGGCCGGTCGCATCGAGAGCCGCTTTGAGCTTGCCGACTTGCGTGTCCATCTTCTGCTCGGCAGCGCGGGTCTGCGGGGCATCAGGCCCGAACTCGTGGCCTTCATGATCCGGCTCCGAATAGTACATCGCGATGAAGTGCGGCCGGTCGGCAGGCGGGAGGCGGAGCAGCGCTGCCGCATCGTCGATGCGCGCTTGTTGCGCCTCGGGAGTGGCTTCGGTCTTGCCATCGAAGTGCGCGTACCATGCGGGACGAAAGCCGGCGATCTGCGCCTCAGAGCCGGGCCACAGCAATACCGCAGTCCGCATGCCGTGGCTCTCGGCCAGACTCCAGAGCGGAACACCCGAGTACCACGAGCCGTCGGTGACGGCCTGCGCGTCGGCAATGGCGTAGCGCGCCTTCCGCGCAGGATCATAAAAGCTGTTGGCAACCAGGCCGTGATGTTCGGGATAAAGGCCGGTAACGATCGTGAAGTGGTTCGGGAATGTAAGCGACGGAAAACTGGGCAGCATGCCTTCCGGCGCCCACACGCCCTGCTTTCCGAGCGCGAGGAGATGCGTTGCATGATCGCGCTTGGCGTAGTCGAAGCGGAAGCCATCGAGCGAGACGAGGACGACATAATGCTGTTGCTGGGCCCACTCGGAATTCGGCCCGCTCTCTGTATGTGTGAGCGGCAGGGCTGAGTTAACGCCAATTCCCTGCCCGGCAAGCGCAACCGGACCGGCCGCGAGGCCGAGCGCAAGGGCGAACGAGGCAAGAGCTTTGCGGCACGCCGCGCGCAGTCGCATGTTATGTTTTCCTCGGCTCCAGCTTATCGCAGACCCCGCTCTGCACCGTGTAATTCAGGCCGTTCCCATTGGTCCGGAATGAAAATATGCACGCACCGCGGGGCGGAAGAGCAGATAAGCGAACAGTGCCAGGAACAGGCTATGGATGACCAGTTCCTGCAGCGGATGAAAGATGCTTAGGGCGACGTGAAAGGCCATCCAGGCCAACGCAAGCCAGCGTGCCCAGTTGCTGCCGCGCAGCAAAAACACGCCGGCCACCACCGCGAGCAGGCCGAGGAATGGAATCCAGAAGAGTTCACTGGGTGTCGGTGTGTGCGCCTGGAACTGCGCCACGTGAAAAGCCGTGGAAACTGCGCCCACGGCGATGTAAAGCCAGGCGAGGCAGGTGACGGTGATGGGGCGGCTACGCATGAATCTGAGCAACAGCATAGCCGCTTTTCGCCGGATCAAGGAATTTGCACTGGGGGAAGTATGGCCTCGGTGGGCTGCGAGTAGCGGATCGTCTCCGGACCGACCGCGCCGCCAGTCATGAGCATGCTCATGGCCTGCTCCATGCTCAGGTCGGTTTCGACGACCTTCGAGAGAGGCAGCACCTGGAGAAAAGCGGATGTCGGGTTAATGGCGTTGGGTAGCAGAACAGCGGCGAGCAGCTCGCCGGTTGCCGAATCCGTGAGCGTGCGGGTGAGGAAGCCGATGCTCTTCTGTCCCTCGATGGGAAAGTCGACCAGCACAACGCGCTGGCTGGACGGCTTTTTGGCCATCATGGTGTCGATGAGCTGACGGACCGAAGTGTAGACCTTGGCCACGAACGGCAGGCGCTCCAGGGCGGATTCGAAGAGCTCAAACGCCTCACGTCCCACCACGACTGATGTCACCCGGCCCACCCCATAGAGCACGGCCAGCGTCAGGATGATCGCCAGGACAGATTGCATGAACGGGCTGGTAAACCACCCGATCGGAAACAGAAAGTTGAAGAGCGCGACAATCGGGTGCCCGGCCTTGGCGAGGGTGGTGAACAGAAAGCTGAAGATCAGATAGGTGACGAAGAGCGGCCCCATCGTGATAATGCCGGCCAGAATGTTACGCTGCAGACTTCGCAGAGTATGGGAGAGGACAGGGTTCACGCGCATCTCCTACGCTCTTACGAGGATACGCGAGCCGACCCTGTGGCTACCCCGTGTCGAACGCAGAAAGGCGTGGAAAGAATGCCGAGCGTTCCGACAAGATCAAAAACCCGATTTCCAAGCATTCCCTTTTTGAAATTCCCTTTTATAGTGGATGGAAGAGGAAAGCATGGACGAGCCGGAAAGCCTGGAATCGCGGGAAGAACTTGGGCCGAAAACGGTGGATGCACCGCGTCCACGCGCTGTGGGATCTCCCCTGCCAAAAGGCGACACCGGACGCGCTCCGGCGCCTCTGTTCCAGGCCAATGCAGCGCGCATCACACCGGTTGACGACGCAATCGGCGAGGAGGTGCCGCTCGAAGCTTTGGAAGACCCGGAGCAGCCCTCGAACCTGCAGCGCGCCGTGAAAGGTGTCCGGATGGCCCTGCCGTTTGTGCAAAAAGTGCTGCCATTGCTGGATGGCCAGGTGATCGCCACCGTAGCCAATCTGCTGGCTCCCCGCCCTCCCGCGCCGGCGCCGCCCGTCAATTTGGCGCCTCTCGAAACCGGCTTGCTGGAGCTGCAAACGCAGCAGCGTAAGCTGCGCGAACAGGTGATTGAGCAGAATGCTTTGCTCAAGAAGGTGGAAGACCGGCTGGAGATGGTCCGCGAGGCAACGGACCGCAACACACTGGAACAGCAGGAGTTGCTCGACGACCTGAAGTCCGTCCGCCGCAAAATGACGGTCTTTGCCGTCTTCGTGCTGCTGCTTCTGGCAGGTTTGGGTGGCCTGAACGTGGTCATGTTCCTGTATATGCGCGGCTTTCTACGCTAGGCGCAACCCGATCTTTCCTCATCCCTCTCTTAATGCTCGCTCGCCCCGCGCCACCCGACCAGCCCAGGAGCCTGTGCGTCCCGAAATAGAAGTGCAGAAATGAGGCGACACAGGTTGAAAAGCCCAATGTTTCGCATTGTCGAAATTAGCTTTCATAATGCGAATACGATTTTCACCGGAGTTGCTCACTATATGAAAGTTTTCCCCTAGGGATCTTGCCAGTCGTATTTTTGCGGGACTAGTATTCCCGATAGTTCGTGGGTCAACCTAATAGGACCTGCCCTCCCAACCTATGTATGCAGTTGTTCCCAAGTTCACAGAGCTTCACAACCGGCGGGTGCCCGTATCTACAAGCGCACGCGAATGGAGTGTCTCGTCATGGCATGGTATGCCTACTGCATTGGGGAAAAGCAAGCGTTTCCTGAATTAGCACGTCATCGTAAGCCAGTGCCGTTGGAATCAGTTTTAGGAGTTAGTGGAAATCAAGTATTTCTATACCCAGCCAGTGATCTCGCCGTTGTCGTAAGCGAGCATAATCCACAGGAAACATTGAACCAGAAGTCAGGTGTGGATCACGCGCGGGTGATTTCCGACTGTTTCCAGCACTCAACGGTGCTTCCCTTCCGGTTCGGCACCGTTTTTAACGATGACGAGGCGCTTCGGAAGTCGATCCGCTCCAACCAGCGGCAGTTTCTGGGCAATATCGACAAGCTGCGCGGCAAGACCGAGATGCACCTGAAGATCTTTGTCGACGACTGCTGCGGCAAGGAGATCGAGCGGCATCTGCCCATAGCCGGCGATACCGTGGGCCGTGAGTATTTAAGCAATCTGCGCGAGAATGCAACCCGCACGCGCGAGCGCCAGACACGCGCACGCGCTGTAAGCTTCCAGATGCACCGGTTGTTTATGCCGCTGGATGAGGAAGTGAGCTGCCGGCTGACGGAAAACGGAAAGATGGTGCTGGACATCGCCCACCTCATCGACCGCAAGTGCGTAGAGCGCTACCAGAACAAGTTCGCGTCGACGAGCGCCATGATGAAGGAGTGCCAGCTGCAGCTTTC
>DATJNF010000048.1:0-9552 GCA_035508375.1 Occallatibacter sp.
GTCGCGGTGCCGTTGACTGGATCGGCAGCCTCGAACATCCGCTCCAGCTCGGCCACAGGGCGGCCCATCTCATCGCGCAGCTTGAAGAGCTTGTCCGATTCGGAAAACTCGCAGAGAAGGCGGGCGACATAACTCGTAACGTCGGGGTCGTGCAGCCCCAGCTTGCCTTCGTAGCTGTTGCGGACTGCCTGGTGGAAGAATAGTTCGAGCGGATGCGATTGGGACTGCATACACACCTCCCCGTCTGCGTGCGCGCAGCCGGCCTGCCTGCTGTGAAGGCATTGGCCGTTGCTCTACATTCAGCCGGAAACCCCAGCCACTGCCTGTTCCGATTGCTTTGACACCGAGCTTATCGGAATTGTTGCTCTTTTCAATAGGGACGAACCATCTTTGTTAGCAAAAAGGTTGTCCGATTGCAAAAGTATCGACCGGGAATCTAGATCTTCAATAACACTTACGCTCCCACCCGCATCCAACAGAAAGGGCAGCCGCGAACGGCTGCCCAGTGTGGTGAATCCGAACTTCGTCGCATAGATTGGCCACCTGAACAGCAGATCCTTCGCTTCGCGCAGGATGACACCGTTCAGTAATGCTTCACACTGCCGCGGGAGCGCGAGCTTCCAGTTCCGCCAGACGCTTGGCCAGCAGCTGCTCCAGTTTCACCAGCGCCGCGGTGAATCCCTCGATACCTTCTTTCAGCTTGTCTGTGGCCATGCGGTCGGCGGCATGCATGGCATCGAAGGTCGCCTTGTCCATGTTGATCTTCACGATCGTTTCCTGCTTGGCCTTCTGTGGGTCGAGCTTGCGCTCGAGCACACCCTCAGTCGACTCGAGCTCGGCCAGCAGATGCGGTGAAATGGTAAGCAGGTCGCTGCCGGCCAGCTCCTCGATCTCGCCGATGTTGCGGAAGCTGGCGCCCATCACCTGGGTCTTGTAGTCGAACTTCTTGAAGTAGTTGTAGACCTTGGTCACAGACTGCACCCCGGGATCGTCGGCGCCGTGGTAGTCCTTCCCGGTGTCCTTCTTGTACCAGTCGAGGATGCGCCCCACGAATGGCGAGACGAGCGTCGCGCCCGCTTCGGCCGCGGCAATGGCCTGATGCAGCCCGAACAGCAGGGTCAAATTGCAGTGAATGCCCTCCTTTTCGAGCACTTCGGCGGCGCGAATGCCCTCCCACGTGGACGCGATCTTGATAAGAACATGGTCGCGCCCGATGTGCGCCTCGTCGTATTGCGCGATAATGCTGCGCGCCAGCTTGATCGTCGCCTCGGTGTCGTAGGAAAGGCGCGCGTCGACTTCAGTGGAGACGCGGCCGGGCACGATCTGGAGAATCTTTTTGCCAAACGCAACGGCCAACCTCTGGAAGGCAAGGTTGGCCACCTCGGAGTCGGCGGCGTTATCGCCCAGGTGCTTGCGCGCTTCGAGGATCACGCTGTCCACAATGGGCTGGTATTGCGGCATCCCTGCCGCAGCGGTGAGCAGCGAAGGGTTGGTCGTGGCGTCGGTGGGCTTGAACTGCTCCATCGCCTCGATGTCGCCGGTGTCGGCAACCACCACGGTGTACTTGCGCAACTGTTCCAGCAGATTCTGCGGCATGAAACCTCCTCGGGGAAGATTGCCGGCGACCTCGGTCGCTCCCGTTATCAGTTTACCTCTGTTCAGATTCCTCAAAACGCCGGACGTTACAACTGAAATCGGTTGGGCTTCAATTTCGGGCTTCAGTTATGGTCGGGCGCCACCACATTGGCCAGCACTCCCAGACCGGCAATCGACACTTCCACGCGGTCGCCGGCGGTGAGCGGTCCCACTCCGGCAGGGGTCCCGGTCAGGATCAGGTCGCCGGGCTCGAGGGTAAATGCGGAGGTGATGTAGGCGAGCAGCTCCGGAATTTTGAAGATGAAATCGAGCGTGGAGCCCTGCTGGCGCAACTCGCCGTTGACGCGTGTTTCGACGAGCAGGCCGGCTTCGGGGTCCACTTCGTCGCTCACCATCGGCCCCACTGCGCAGAAGGTATCGAAACCTTTGGCGCGAGTCCATTGACCGTCCTTCTTCTGCAGGTCGCGAGCGGTAACGTCGTTGGCCAGCGTATAGCCGCGAATCGCCGCTCGCCAGCCCCCATCGGCATTCAACTTGTGCACCCGCTTGCCGATCACCAACGCCAGCTCGCCCTCGAAGTCCACGCGCTGCGAGGCCGCCGGCAGCAGGATGGTACCGCCCGGCTTAAGCAGCGACGAAGGAGGCTTGAAAAAGAGCAGTGGCTCCGCGGGAGCTTCATTACCCAGCTCTTTGGCATGTTCGCGGTAGTTGCGGCCCACGCAAACGATTTTTGAGGGAACCACGGGCGGAAGCAGGTCCGCTCCATTCAATGGAATGGGCTCAAAATCGAAGCTCCACGACGTGGCGCGGCCATGCTCAAGATGGAATGCGAGATCTTCTTCCGGAGCGCCGGTCAAATCGACAATCCACGGCTCGCCGCCGCGATCCTCCACCTTGCCGTAGTGGATCGAGTTCTCGAAGTTGAAGCGGCAATATTTCATGGAAGCCTCTGGCCGATCTCCCGCGCGAACTGAGAACGCCTCTACCGCAATAGAGCTTTGAAACCAGCCTGTTCAAAATGTTTGTCGAAGGTGAGCGCCGAGTCAATCCCGATCTTCTGCATGAGGAGGAAGCTCGAGCGATCCGTCATGCTCCAGGCCTTGTCGGGCCGATCTTGATAGAGCGCCAGGGCGTGGGCAAAATCTTCGATTGTATGCGGCACGATGTCGGCGCCTGTTTCGGCGATCAACGACAAAACGAAGCGCGCGGCGGTACCGCGTAGCAGCGGTCCGTAGGCCGCCAGCCCGTTTAGCACTTCCAACAGCACCCAATCCGTCGTCACGATCTGAAGGCTCTCGAGAGTCTTCGCCAGCCGAGATGCTTCGGCGTGCAGTTCGTCGCGAAGATTGAGTAAGGCCAACCAATAAACTGTGTCGGCGAAGACTTGCTTCATTCCGATTCACGCGGAGAGCCGTAAAGGTAATGCTCGATATTCTTGGAGAAATCGGTGGGGACGCGAGACCATTCTTCTTCGGGAATGCCTTCGCCGAGGCGAATGATCGTGGCAGAGATAGTAGCTGCGTCGGAGCCTTCAGAGATCCGTTTCTCTGCGTCCCGTGCTTCCAGGAGCTCAAGCCCCTCTTCGATGACGTCATCGACGGACTGGTACCGTCCACTCTTCACCTTTGCGGCGATGCGCTTTTCCAGCTCCGGACTAAGGATGATTCCCATCGAGAGTCCACCCATTGTTCACGACGTGTGCTTCTCTGCGGCGCTCGACATGAATTTTAGCAGACGATGAGAATTCACTATCGCTTCCCCCGAGCCGAATGAGCATCCCTCATGGTCTCGGCACCGTCTCCCGCGCTTCAGCAGAGCGCGCGCTTTCGTGGCCCTTTTGGTCGATGGCGCTCACCGCATAAATATAAGTGTTGCCGGGGGCGACATGCTCGTCGTGAAAGGCGGGCGCTGGAACCGGCTGCGCCGGCGAGATGCGTTGCCAGGGCGAGCCCTCCTGGCGGCGATAGACAATGTAGCCGGCCAGGTCGGCTTCGGTATCGGGCTGCCAGCTCAGGTCAATTGATGGCTGGGGGGACGGCTGGGCCTCGGCGGCGCCAGGTCCAGGCAATGTGGCCACGGCAGCCAAACCGGCGGGTACGGCCGGGGGAAAGATGTCGAGAACCTCAACGTGCGCCGGCGCGGAAAGCTCTCCATCCAGCTCCAGTGTCTGGTTGCCCACGTTCACATGGACTACGCGCTGCGCGCGATACTCGTATGTCTCGCCGAATTGGACCGACTTGTCGAGCGCGCGGCCAAGTTGGGGGTCTTCTTCCACGAGCAGATTTTGCTCGAGCGGCTCGGCGGCGGGCGCAAGCGGACCTTTCTGGAGCTTCGATCCCGGCGTTGGCGGCGTGAGCAGAGTCCGATGCAGCCGGATTGCAGCTTGCGGATCGCCGGGAGTCCAATGGAGCACGACGCCCTCCTTGCGCACTTCGGTCCGCAGGTCGGCAACCGGCGCGGGCGCACTGCCGGCCAGCACCGCGGCCCCATTGGAAGGACCGGCTGAGCGGCCTTTGGAATTGTCGAGCTCCACAAAATAAGTGATTGCGCGCGGCGGGCCCGCGGTGAGTGCGGGCGGCAGCCGATCGCTCGAGATTGCGGATTTGCCCGGTGCGAAGTGAAGAACGGAGCCGGTCAGCTCGCACGAACCCGCGCTTTCGCGGCGGCACACACGCGCGGCAACGCTGCCCTTCAGCAGCAACCTGTCGGTGTTCCTCTTGGGCATTGTCCAGGTGAGCGTGACCAGCTCTCCAGCGCGGGTGGCGGCCAGGTCGGTCACGCGGTCGGGCAGCTTGAGCGAGGGCGGCTGCGGCGCGCCCGGCGTTCCGCACCCTGCCGCTGCCGCCGCCAGCGCAACGGCCAGCGCGGCGCATCCAACTCTGCGCGCAGCTTCCATCGAAGTACCAGTCTAACGGAAACACCGATGGCGATTGGATACGCAAGCGATCCGGTTCGCTGAAGCTCCAGCCGACTTACTCTCTGTGCTGCGCTTTGAATCGCCGCGCCTTCATACGATTGCCGCAGATCTTCATATCGCACCAGCGGCGCGTATGGTTCTTGCTGGTGTCTAAAAACAGCCAGCGGCATTCGGGATTGCCGCAAGCGCGCACTTCTTGAAGACGATCCGAGAGTACAAGATCGGCGGCTGCGCGCGACAGCAGCAATAGAGGAAACTGCGGCTCCGATTCGAGTCCGCCAAACTCCCACCGAAAGCCAGATTCACTCGGTACGAGTTGTTGCCGGTCGCGAGCCGCCTTGAAAAACCGCTCCATGGTTTTGACCGCCGCCGACGCTGGTTCGCGGCCGTCGAGCCCCGCATAGATCGCCTCGGCTAGCGCCTCGCGCAGCGTTCTCGATTCGCGCAGCACCCGCTCGGCTGCTTTCGCTCCGGTACGGCGCAGCAGTTCGTGAGCTTGCCGGTCGCTCAATAGGTGGGACTGATCGAGGAAACCAGTGAGATCGCCGTAACTCTCAAGCAGCTCCTCGGTCTGGTCGCGGAATCGCCAGTCGAGCGTGTTGACCAGGTCGAGCGAGGGGTCGCCCGCGATCAGCTCGAATTGACGGGATGAAGCCGCGGAGCTCATCGGAAAATTAACCTCTCAAATCATCTTGACAGGTTACCGGGGCGACTGTAAAGTTGTAACCAGTCATGAGCACTTCAACGGTTACCATCTCGAAGTCGAGGTCCTTCGACCTTCGCATCATTCTGGCGTTTTTCGCGATCTATGTCCTCTGGGGCACCACGTTCCTGGCCATTCGCATAGCGGTTGCGGAGGTCCCTCCACTGCTGGCCGCGGGAATCCGATTCTTTGTCGCGGGCTCGGTGCTGTTCGCCTTCATGCGGGTGCGAGGAAAGGCGAATCCGACGGCTGCGCAGTGGCGCAACCTGGTCGTCATCGGTCTGCTCATGTTCGTCGCCGAATATGGGCCGCTGTTCTGGGCGGAGAAGTATGTGCCGTCGGGCATCGCATCGGTGCTGGAAGCCCCGCTGCCGATCTTTACGCTCATCATCGAGATGATTGTGCTTCGTCAGCAGCGATTCCGGTGGGTTGTCGTGGCTTCTTCGTTGGCAGGTTTTTGCGGGGTCGGCGTGTTGATGCTGCCATCGAGCCAGGAACGGCTGGCGCTATGGCCGTGCGTCGCCATTCTGCTGGGCGCCATCACCTGGTCACTGGGATCGGTGTTAAGCCGTTCGTTCGATCTGCCCAGGTCCCGCCCGCTCACCGCAGGCGCGGCCATGATGCTGGGTGGCGCAATGCTGCTCGCGCTTTCGGCTGCGTTCGGCGAGATGCGGCCGTTCCCGCACATTTCGCTGCGCGCGGCTTCGGCGCTGCTCTATCTCATCGTCTTCGGATCGCTGCTGGCGTTCACCGCATTCGTATGGCTGCTGGCGCGGATGCCGGCGACGCGCGTGTCGAGCCACGCGTATGTGAATCCGATCGTCGCCGTTGCGTTAGGCTACTTTGCCGCGGGAGAGGCGATTACTTTGCGCACGCTGGCGGGGACGGCGCTGGTGATCGCCAGCGTGATTCTCATTCTGCGGCCTGGGGGACGATCGTGATGACCGGAAGAGGGGCTGGGGTTTGGGATATCCGAACCTTCGGGGGCTAAAAGCCCGCCATTTATATGAGTGAGGCAATGGTACGGGCTGAAGCCCGTACCCTTCAAACCCAGCCGGAAGATGAACGAGGTGGTGCCCCACCCTTTCCGCAACAAACGCGGAAGGATGGGGCACGGAGGGTCTGCGCATTCGCACTATTCCACCCGAAGCGCCTTCATGGGATCTAGCCTGGAGGCTCGCGAGGCGGGCACCCACACCGCGAGCAGGGCTACGGCGGCGAGGATCAGCGGCACAGAGACAAACACCATAGGGTCCCACGACTTCACCTCGAACAGGAAGCTGGCTATGAGCCGGGTGAGCCCGAAGGCCGCGCCGATCCCGAGCACCACCCCAGCGATCGTCAACCGCATTCCCTGCCACACCACGAGCCTGCGGATGGTGTTACGGTCGGCGCCGAGCGCCATGCGGATGCCCATCTCCTGGGTGCGCTGTTCAACGGAGTAGGCCATCAGGCCGTAGATGCCGATGGCCGCCAGCACCAGCGCCACCGCGCCGAAGATCGTGAGCAGGAGCATGTTGAAGTTTTCGCGCGAAGTGGAGCGCGACACGACTTCGTCCATGGTGCGCACGCGCGCCACGGGGAAACCTCCGCTGGCGATGCGCAGTTGCTCAGTGATCTGGGAGACAAGCTCGTGCGGGTCGCCACGGGTGCGCACCACCCAGCGCAGAGGCACAATGCCTGCATTCAGTTTGGTCATGCCGTCCGTGACTTGCGCGTCGGGAACGATCATCAGCGAACCGGGATCGCTCGCCAGTCCGCCGTCATGCGTGTTGGCCACCACGCCTACGATCAGCCGCGCGGGCTCTTCGAACTCCGGACCCACGCCGTGGCCGATGAGGATCTGCTGGCCCACGGGATTCTGCTTGCCGAAGTACTGCTTCGCCAGGGCCTCATTGATGAGCGCGACGAGCGGCGCGGAAGCTGTGTCGTGATCGGTAAACTCGCGGCCGCGCAGCACGGGAATCTTGAAGAGCTTGTAGTAGTCGGGCGAGGCGCTCATCCATCCGGCGCCGGGCGTGTCCTTGCCCTTTTCAACGGGCCGCCCCACGATGGTGAACGGCAGGCCAAACTGGCCTTGGATGGGCAGGCAGCAGGTGAAGGCCGAGTCTTGAACGCCGGGGATGGCATTGAGCCGCTCGCGCCCATCGTGCGAGAGCTGCGCCACGCCGGCCGTCTTTTCGTAGCGCGGGCCGGTGAGCGACATATCCATGGTGACCACGTTGTGCGGGTCGAAGCCGGGATTGACCTGGTGTAGCGCTATAAACGTGCGGATGAGCAGCGCCGCGCCGATGAGCAGCACCAGAGCCAGGGAAACTTCGCTCACGACCAGCAGCGCGCGGGCCTTACCCTGGCGGAATCCCGTGCCGGAGCGGTTGCTGCTTTCCTTCAACGATGAATTGAGATCGGTGCGCGAGGCGCTGAACGCCGGAACCAGCCCGAAGAGAATGCCTGTGAGCACCGAGACTGCCAGCGTAAAGCCGAGCACGCGCCAATCCATGCCGATGGCCGAGCCGTCTTCTCCAATGCGCGGAAGTCCCGCCGGGCTGATGGCGAGCAGCGCGCGCACCCCGACGAATCCGAGAATGAGCCCCAGAACGCCGCCGGTGAAGGCCAGCAGCACGCTTTCCGTAAGCAGCTGGCGAACGATGCGTCCACGGCTCGCGCCGAGCGCGGTGCGGATGGCGAACTCGCGCTTGCGTCCCGTGGCGTGCACCAGCAGCAGGTTGGCCACATTGGCGCAGGCGATGAGCAGAACCAGGCCGACCGCGCCGAGCAGAACCAGCAGCGACTTGCGCGCATCGCCAATGATGGAATCGCGCAGCGGCTCGACGGCAAATCCTCCCTTTGGATCTGCCTGCGGATACAGGCGGAGATACTGCTGGTAGGCCAGCTTCATCTGCGCGTTGGCCTGGGCGAGCGTGATGCCGGGCTTGAGCATTCCTACGGCCTGAAAGAAATGGCCCTGGTTGGTGCTGTTGGGCTCGAACTGAAACGGCAGCCAGATGTCGGCCTCGGGGTCGGAGGAAAAATCCCTGCCGATCACGCCGATGATGGTGTATGGTTCGTTGCCCAGCGAAAGCGCCGTGCCGATCACGTTGGGATTGCCGCCAAGCCGGCGCTGCCACAGGCCGTAGCTGATGACGACAACGTTGCCGCCGCTGGGCAGGTCCTCCTGCTTCGTAAACGTGCGCCCCAGCAGGATAGGCGCGCCGAAGAGACGGAAATAGCCCTCTGTAACGTGGATTCCGTGGATCTGCTCGGGACGATCGCCGGTGAGGTTGAAGCCGGGGCCCTCAAAATCGTAGGCGGCAACTTCGCTGAAGATGCTGGTCTGCTGCTGGTAGACATGGAACTTGGGAATGGAAGCGATGGCGTCGTTACCCCGGGGCCCAGCGAGTTCGATTTCGACAATGCGGTCCGCGTTGGGGTAGGTGAGCGGCTTGAGCAGCACCGCATTCACCACCGTGAAGATGGCGGTGTTGGCTCCAATGCCCAGCGCCAATGCGGCCACGGCGGCGATGGTGAACCCGGGGTTCTTGACGAACATTTGCAGCGAATGCTTTACGTCCTTCCACAGATCGCCCATTGGTGTGCTCCGCTTGGGAATTTTGAGGTGCCGAATTCGAAATGAGCCGAATGAGACTGGGATGAAGGGTGGAGCTGTTTGCACAAACAGCTTGGGAAGGCAAGAACATGGCGCAGGGGCTAAAGCCCCAATGTTTACGCACCTTCTGCGGCACGACTGAAGTCGTGCCCTGTTACAAAGCTCCTCCCCTCGCGAGTTTTTCAGTAGGCTGTAAGACTATGCCCGTTCAAATCACCCCTGAAATCGAGTTCTTCAGCAAGCTGTAAAACCGTGCCCTTTCAAAGCCGGACTCTGCAGCCAGTTCCATAACGACGGAACCACTGGTTCGGTTAACACGCAGAGATACGAAGCCGGCACGGCTTCTGTTCCTGGTAGACGCGATCTGTTTGGGCTTGTGAGCCATTGGCGAAAAAAGTTGGACGGATTCCTGAACCCCGTGCCGTATGCTTGGCTACGGAATTGAAAGGACCTTCGGCCCGTGCTGATCTTTGCCGCCATCCTGGCCATCTTCGTCTACGGAATGATCGCCGCCATGCTGGGCACGATCCTGCCCGACTTGTCCGGTCGCTTCCAGCTCACTCCCAAGCAGAATGGAACCATCGCCCTCGCACAAGCGCTGGGGCTGACGATCGCCTCGGTCGGGGTAGGTCCGCTGCTCGACTCCCAAGGCGACAAAGTTGGCCTGCTTCTCGGACTGGTGTTGATCGCGCTCGCGCTCTTCGGGCTGCCGCGCTCACCGAGTTTTGG
>DATJNF010000049.1:0-3410 GCA_035508375.1 Occallatibacter sp.
CCGCGAGCAATGGGATAAGAAGCTTGTTGCGCGACGGGCCTTTGACTTCGATCTCGCCGGGAGCGCTCACCATGGGTACGGTGCCCGTGACGCGCTTCACAATGGGCTTGCCGGCTTCGGCATTTAGGCGCCGCCAGTCAGACTGTTGCGACGCGTCGGCGAACTCGAACCACTCAGTGCCGGCTTTCAGTGCCTCGACTGCGCCGGCTGTATTGCTCTCGAGCAAAGCCGCGCGGGCGGATTCGACGGATTTGGCGACTGCCTCATTGGCCAATTGGGTCCGGCGGGACTCGATTCCAGCCACCGCTTTTGCGAGTTCGGGTGTGTCGCCCCAGGCGCTCCGGACTTTCTGCAGCGATTCGATGGCAGCGTTGAAGCCGGCAAGGTTCGAAGCCTGCGTTGCCGCGGCCAGGGCGCTTTTGGTGGCTTCTTTGCGGGCTTTTTCAGCTCGAATCTCAGCCAGCAGTTTGTATTGCGGAGAGCCGGCCACGGCAGCAGCGGGCATCGCCTGCAGCAGGCTGATCGCCTCTTCTAACTGGCCGCGCTCGCGGTGGCGGAGAATCTGGCCCATCAGCGCTTCGCTCTTGCGCAGCAGGGCCTCGCGCTGTCCACGCGCATCTTCCAGCATGCGCGCCAGGGTGGGGTCGTCGGTCTCCGCGACCACGGGCTCAAGAAGATGAATCGTCTGGTCGAACTGCTCACTCAGCAGCAGTTCGCGGGCCTGTGCGACAGTGGCAGCGATCTGCGCGCGGCGTGTTTGCCGCGCAAGTTCCTTGCGGGCGTATTCCAGAAGTTCGCCAACCCCGGCAGCATCGGCAAACTCCAGCTGGTAAGATTCAAGAATCTCGATGGCTTTGTCGAACTGTGAGCGGTCGATCGCGCCCTGAGCATCGCGCAGATAACGCCCGCGGACTTCTTCCTTTTCACGGGCTTTCATGCGCTGCCGCAGCGATTCCTCAAGCGCCAGGAGCCGCTCTTCGCCGGGCAATTCCTCCAGCGCCTTCTGCACAATCAGCAGGGCCTCACCGGGCGACTGCAGGAATGCCTCTTGTGCTTTGGCCGCGGTAGAGTCCACTAATCGCCGAGCGCGGAACTGGCGTGTGAGCACAGCGACCCGAGTCTTGAGTTGAAGCAGCGAGGACTCGGTCGGCAACTGTTCTACCGCCCGCTCGATCAGTTCGGTGGCGCGCTCGTACTCTTCTGCATTGAGGCAACGCTCGATCTCGGCTTCGATCTGATTCAGCAGTTTGCGGCGCCGCTCCTGCTCCTGGCCCGTAACCGCGGTCTGCAGCAGGCTCTCCATTTCGGGTAAAGAAGGATCGAGCTTGCCAACCTCGCGCAGAACTTCAATCGCCGCCGTAAAACGGCGCGACGAGACTTCCAGGCGCGCCTTTCCCATCAATTCACGAATCTGGTTCTGCTGCGCTACTTGTTTGACCTGCCTCGAGATTTCGGCGTGCAACGTGCGGATCTTGGTGTCCTGCTGGTCGAGCTGGAGCGCCTTTTCCACCACGTTCAGAGCTCCGGTCAGATCACCGCGTTCCCGCAGCGTGCCGGCCTGATTCACCAGGTTGCCGATTTCATCGAAGCGCCGCTTCTTCTCCTTGACCGTTTCCCGCCGCGTCTTCAGATCCTGGTTTTCGGGATCGAGCTCAGCGGCTTGATCCAGGGAGGTCAGCGCTTCGGTAAAACGCGACGAAGCCGCGGCTTCGTCCGCCTCGGCAATCAACTGCCGCACCTGTTCGGCGCGCTGCAGCACCGCCAGGTTCTGCTGCACGATACCGAGCAGCTGCCGTGCGCCAGTGTGCTGTGGATCGATTCGTACCAGTTGCAGCAGAATCTCCCGCGCCCGCCCGAACTGCTGTTCTGCGGTCAGGCGCTCCGCATCGTCGAACAACTCGGCAACCTGCCCCTTTTTCAGTTCCTCACCCAATGCGTGAAGATCGGCCGCAAACTCCTCCGCGGTTGCATAGCGCTGGTCAGGATCCTTGGCCAGGGCCCGGTCGATTATGGCGTCGAGTGCGGGAGGATAACTGGCAAGGAACGTACGCAGCGGGGGATGCGGGTCGTTCACCAGCTTCTGCAACACCGCCATATCTTCGCCGGTAAACGGCAATTGTCCGGTGAGCAGCAGGTAGAGCATCACTCCGGTCGAAAAGATATCCGATCGCCCATCGAAGGGCCTGCCTCTGAGCCGCTCCGGGGCGATGTAGTGAATCGTGCCAATCACGTTTCCGGTGCGCGTGAGCCCGCTTTCCCCCTTGGAACTCTGCACACGCGCGATGCCGAAGTCCACGATCTTTGCGTGTCCTCCCGGCTGCACGATTACGTTGGCTGGCTTGATGTCGCGGTGGACCACACCCCGCTGGTGAGCGTACCCGAGAGCGATGCACACCTGCTCGATGATGCTCAATTTGTCGATGAGGGAGAGTTGCCTGCCGGAGGCGATCAGTTTGTCGAGCGGCTCGCCGTCGACATACTCCATGACGATGAAAGGCACGCCATCTTCGTCGCCGAGGTCGTAGACAATGACGATGTTGGGGTGCTGAAGAATCCCGGCCTGCGCCTCGCGATAGAAGCGCTCCAGCATTTCGGGCTGCCCCGAAAAGCCCTCGGTCAGGGTCTTGATCGCCACCTTGCGGCCGATGCGCTTGTCTTCAGCGCGATACACCACCCCCATACCGCCGCGGCCGAGGATGCCCGTGATCTCGTACTTGCCAATCTTCTTCTTTTCGGTCGTCGCATCCACAGTATTTAACCGCGGCCACGCGGGGCGAAAGTTGCTGGAAGTCGAGGACCCGGAGAACCAGCCGATCTCGGAAACAATTGCTCGCTTGGGTTCGCACTGACCAGTAGAAACACGGTAGCATGAGTGAGCCTTGCCGGCCAACAACTTCCACGCATGGGCCCCTCGCGGTTCCTTCCTGTTGTCACAGGCCGCGTGCAACCGCGCGCGGGAGGACCGGGCGCGCGGCCGGTACGCGCCTTCAGCCGTTCGATCGCCGAGGTCTGCGCGGCGCGGGATACAATCAGGTGCATTGCGCATCTTGGAGCTGGAGCCGACCGACCATGCCTGACGCACGAGAAGAATCCGGCCCCGCTACCGTAAACGCGGCGTTTACCCTGTCCTTTGGAGAAAGCTCCGTCCAGGCAGAGGTCGAGGTGCCGGCGGGCCAAACCACGCTCACCGAGCTACTGCCCATTATCCAGAAGCTCGATAGTGCGATCGTGGACGGAATCGCCGAACACGCCAGGAGTGTGGGCAAGCCAGTTTCCTGCCGCGCGGGTTGCGGAGCCTGCTGCCGGCAGATGGTGCCCGTGAGCTTGTTTGAAGCGGAGGCTTTGATCGCGTGGATGCAAACTTTGCCCGAGGAACGCCGTGCAGAGCTCGAGCAGCGCTTCCACCGTGC
>DATJNF010000050.1:0-20455 GCA_035508375.1 Occallatibacter sp.
ACAGAACACGACGCAGCACCTGAGTGGCCTTTTGCAGAAGGCCGGCATCAGCTGGAAGTCGTATCAGGAAGACATCGATCTGCAGACGGTAAGCGGGCAGCTCACCAACCTGCCAGCCGTGCCGAGCCAGTGGGTCTCGCCAATCGTCAGCCAATCCGGCAAATTCGCCGCCAACAGCAACCTGAACGAATACAATGACTCGCTGCAGTACAACTACGCGGTGAAGCACAATCCGATGGCGTTCTTCAACGACACCAACGGCGGCAACAACACCACCACATCGAACCCGCTGCGCTTCCGATATGCTCCTCTGCAGCAGCTGGCTTTCGACCTCCAGAATGACAACGTAGCCGCTTACAACTGGATCACGCCTGATCAGTACAACGAGATGCACAGCTCGTTGAGCGCCGGTTTCGCCGGTCTCACGGGTGACGTATCGGCCATCAAGGCGGGCGACAACGCCCTCAGCCGGCTGGTGCCGGAAATCATGGCGTCGCGGGCCTACAAAGATGGCGGCGTCATCATCCTATGGTGGGATGAGAGCGAATCCGATGGCGAGCCCAACGACAATCCTGATGACTTCAACCACACGGTCGGCGAGATCATCATCTCTCCGCTGGCGCATGAAAACGTGGGTGGCCTGCCCTACGCGAGCGCCATTCCTTACTCCCACTCGTCAGATCTCCGCACCATGCAGGAGATCTTCCACGTCCGCGCGACCGGGTCAAGCCCCTGGCTCGGCGATGCAGCCAATGCAAACGATCTTTCGGACCTCTTCCAGCCCGGCGTGATTCCCACGCGCCCGTAACGGCAGATTTGCACCCCTAACCGGCATCCCAGGTCCACATTGGGGACCTGGGATGTGCGTATGCACCTCTTTTTATAGTCACGACATATTGCGATCCAGATGGGCCTTCCCTCTACCCGCTAAGTCCTCCGCCTGTAATTCCCACAACTCCCCACACTCGCTTTGCCTCGCCACCTAACGCTCGGCCGGCGGCGAGCCTGAGCGACGCGCCGTCTACGTGGTATTCTGTGGCTCCTCCGGAAAAGCCTCGGGTTGATCCTCGATCGCGGGTGACGAGTATGTCCGTAGAGGTTTTGGCAATGATGGGCGCGGGTCTTGCCGCGCTGGTGGCAGGACTGGTTCTTGTCCGCACGCGGTTTCGAGCCGCTTCGGGCGCAGGCAGGGTTCTTGTCTTGGGGCCGGTCTTTGAGGCCATCGCGCTGGCGATTTTCGCCGCGGAGCACTTCACAGCTGCGCGCAGTCTCATGGCGCTGGTGCCGCGGTGGTTGCCGGGACCTCTATTCTGGACCTACTTCTTCGGCGTGGGGCTGCTGGCAGCGGCCATCAGCTTCATCGCGTGGCGCTGCGTGCGCTGGTCGGCGGCGTTGCTCGCGCTATTCTTCTTCATCATCGTTGCGACCCTCGATCTGCCCAATCTGCCCCAGGGGATGCACGAACGGTTCTTCTGGATACTCACCGTGCGCGAATCAGCCTTCGGCGGCGGGGCGCTGGTGCTGGCAGGAAGCGTGTGGCCGCGCAGGAATATTGCCGCCACGGCATTCACGCGAGTCGGCCGCGGAATTGTCGCACTGGTCATGATCTTCTATGCGATCGAGCACTTCCTCTTTCCCCACAACGTGCCCGGAGTGCCGCTTGAAAAGCTCACACCGGCATGGGTTCCGGCGCCGGCTCTGCTCGCGTATCTGGTGGGGATCGCCCTGCTGCTGGGGGGACTTGGGCTGCTCATCCGCAGCACCATTCGCATCGCCGCCGCCGGCGCGGGGATGGTGCTTGTCCTGCTCACCGCGTTCTTCTACGTGCCGATCCTCATCACGGAACTTCACTCTGCATTGGCGGTGGAAGGATTGAATTATGTCGGCGACACGCTGCTGTTCGCGGCGACTGTTTTGCTCGCCGGCCGCGAGGCGGAGCCGTCGGCATGAGCGCATCCCTCGTGAAGCATCAGGCTCTGTAGGCCGTGGTGGTAGGATGTGTGGCTGAACAGGAGGCCACTCTTGCGCCGCCGCCAATTTCTGCAGTCTCTCGCCGCTACTGCTGCGGCTGTCTCGGTCAGCCCACGTCTTGCCCTAGCTGCACTTCCCAAGATGAAGATCACGCGCATCCGTGCGTACGCGCCGCCCAAGTCGTTCTTTTCGGCTAACCAGATCTTCAACCAGAGCTACGTGGTGGTCACCGTTGAGACCGACGCGGGCATCATCGGCATTGGCGAGGGCGGCTCGAAGGACCTGCTCGCCCCGTGCGCCAGCCGCTTGATCGGGCGCGATCCGCAGTACATCGAGCATCTGTGGCAAGACATGAACCGCTCCTATTTCTATCCCGCTGGGCGCGAGCGCACCGACGCCATCGGCGCCATCGACCTGGCACTCTGGGATATCAAAGGCAAGGCCCTGCAGGTTCCGGTGCACGAGTTGCTGGGCGGAACGGTGCGCAAGTACTGCGAATGCTACAACACTGCCGGCATCCTTCCCGGAGTCACTCCCGAGACGCCGCTCAGGGACCGGGCACGGATTACGCTGGAGCAGGGATATCGGCTCTTCCGCTTTGACGCTTTGTCGGTACCCATCAACACGACCTACGATACGCGCGAACGCATCACCGCCTTGCACGATGTGTGCGCGCAGGTGCGCGAGGGTGTGGGCAAGAATGGCAACTGGGCCATCGACTTCCACCAGCGCTTTGATCTCTCCGATGCAATTCGCGGCTGTAATGCGATCGAAGACCTAGCGCCGTTTTTCGTCGAAGATCCTGTGCGTACGGAGGCCTTTCAGCAGGACCTGCCGATCTTGCGCCAGAAGGTGAACGTACCGCTGGCCGCAGGCGAGGAGTGGGGCAACCGCTGGGACTTCAACACGCTTATTGAGAATCACGACGTCGACTTCTGCCGCGCCACACTGCCCAACGTGGGTGGCATTACGGAAATGGTCAAGATTGCAGCGCTGTGCGAGACGCACTTCGTCGGCATGGTGCCGCACTTCACCGGTCCCATCGCCACCGCGGCGCTGGTGAACACGCTGAGCACGTTCTCGGGACCGGTAGTAATGGAGTACAACTACCAGGGCCGCGAGATCCCGCACCTGCCGGTCTGCCTCGATTTCAAAGAGGGCAAGCTTTATCCCAACGAGCGGCCGGGACTGGGCGTGGAGCTCGATATGAAGCAACTGACGCAGATTGCGGAATTCACCGAGCCGGACTTCCAGAAAGGGCAGATTTACTACCGGCCGGATGGGTCGATAACGAACTGGTAGCCGACGGCTCTCAGCTTTCAGCCGTCAGCTATCAGCTTCTATGTAAGAGCGGTTGGAGTTCGAAAGTTAGCCGGGCATTCGGCTATTCGGCCGAGACGCGGACATTGCGGAAGTACCCTTCTGTGTCTTGCCCCATCCAAAGACCCACGGGGCCCTCAACATCTCCTAGTTTCAGGTCGTGCACGATGAGACATGGGTTTTTAGCATTCGCAATGTAAAGCGCTGCGCTCGTGCCGTGAACCGTGATCCGCACATGCGTCCATGTGCCTGGTTCCATATCGACCCAGGATTCATAGACTCCGGGGGACTCGGCTCTCAAGCGATTCCAGGGCCAATCCGGCTCAGCCGAGTACTGCGTTGTATGATTGCGGCGCAACTGGTCGTCCGCGTGAGAGTTCGTAGGACGCAGATAGATAACTTCGAAACGTGACTCCGACTGAACACGAAAAGCAATGCCGATGAACCCGCGCGCGGACTCATCCGCACCCTTGGCGGGAGCTCCGGCGAGATCGGCCTCGATCGTCCCATTATGGAATTGAATCCCCTGTAGAATGGCCAGCGGCCCGCCGTTTGCGAACCCCGGCTCGCCCGGATTCCTGGGGACCATGCTGAATGCCTTTGCGCCGTGGAAATTTGTGATCGCCGGCGTGGCGCTCTTCATCTTCGCATGCATGAGTTCTGCCAGGGGGACCTGCCGCGATTCCGCAATGCATAGCCTGGGCGCGGAAATGCAAACTGTGGCGACAACAGCAAGAGCGATTGCTTTCATTGAACGCTCCATTCGGATGCCATCTTTATGGAGGAGTATAGATGCCAACACCCAACGGAGGACGAAGATTGGCAGCTGATGGCTAAGAGTTGGAGGCTGAAGCTGAGAGCTAGTCTCTCTTCCGCCGCTGATGTGTCGACGGGATATTCATATCCTCGCGGTACTTTGCCACGGTGCGCCGCGTAAGCTGGATACCCTGCGACTGCAGCATCAATGCAAGCTGGTCGTCGGTGAGGGGCTTGCGCGCGTCTTCGTCTTCGATGAGCTTGCGGACTTTACGCTTCAGTACCAGCAGCGGCGTGTCGGCGCCTTCGGGGCCGTTGGCACCTTCCGAGAAGAAGAACCTCAGCTCGAGTACGCCCTGCGGCGTGTGCGCATACTTGTTGGCCACGGCGCGGCTCACCGTGGAAGGATGCACGCCGATCTCCTCGGCCACTTCTTTGATCATCATGGGGCGCAGCGCTTCCAGGCCGCGCTCGAGAAAGTCCTGCTGCCGGCGCACAATCACTTCGCACGTGCGCAGAATGGTGCTCTTGCGCTGCGCGATGTTGCGCATCAGCTGCATCGCCGAGCGGAACCGCTCCTTGACGTAATCTTTGACTTCCTTCTCAGTGTTATTGGAGATGAGCATGCGGCGGTAGCGCTGGCTCAGGCGCAGGCTGGGCATGTCTTCCTCGTTCATGCTCACGGTCCACTCGCCGCCGCGCTTCACGAACACCACGTCAGGCTCGATGAGCCGGGTCTGCTCGCGATTGTAGAGCAGGCCGGGCCGCGGATCGAGGGTGCGGATGAATTCAACGCCGGCGTGGGCCTCCTCGGGCGTCACCTGCAGGGCGCGCGCCAGATCCTTCAGGTCGCGCTTCTGCAGCAGATGCAGATGGCGGTCCACGATGACCGCCGCAATCTCTATAGCGTGGCGGCGCAGCTCGGGTGGTGGGCTAGCCTCGGTACGAGGACTTTGTTGCGACTCAACGTGAGAGTTCACACTCGGCGCGTGGCCGTTTTCGGCCGGCCGCTTGGCGTGGGGCTGCCCAACCTCGCGCTTCTGGGCCGCGATCTGCAGCAGCAGGCACTCGCGCAGGTCGCGAGCGGCCACACCGGCCGGGTCCAGGTTCTGTACCAGTTCGATGGCACGTCCCACCAGCGCCATTGCCGCGGTCATCTCTGGCGCATAGCCATTTTCGCTCGCGGCTGCGGAGGAAATACCCGCAAGAGCAGCAGCCAGCTCCTCATCCGTCGCCGCGAGATAGCCTTCGTGGTCCAGATTGCCGATCACCAACTCGGCGGCCGCATGCAGCTGCGGATCCAGGCTCAGAGCCCCCAGCTGCCACGCCAGGTGATCGGAGAGGGTCGTGGGCTGGGAGAGAAAGTTTTCGAACGAGGGCTTCTCGCTGTCTTCGTACTCAGGTTGCGTGCGATAGCCGGGATCAAGATACTCCTGGAAGTACGATCCAAAATCGATCTCGGTGAAGACGTCCTTGGGTGGGGCCGCTGCCTCCTCAACGCTGCGTTCCAGGCGCTCCTCACGGCCCGCGACCTCATCCAACATCGGAACCGACTCGTCAATCTCCTCCAGGACGGGGTTTTCCACCATCTCGGCATCGATCATCTCCTTCAGCTCGAGCTTGTTCAGCGCAAGAACACTCACCATCTGCATCAGGCCAGGCGTCAGAACCTGACGTTGCGCGACTTTGAGGCTCAGTTTCGGTTGTAACAGCGCCATAGATGGAACTCGTTCCCCGTTTGGACCTACCGCGAGTGTACGGCAAAACCAGAATCCCAACGTCTTGTCGAGTTCATCTCAGCCTCGCCTCAGCCTCTTGCTTGCGTCCACTCAACTGTTGCGGCTCCGAGATCAATCAACCCTGGTTTTGTTTTATCCGTATGAGAAAAAGCTTAATGGGAAAGAGGTCCCACTTCAAATCACTCGTTTCGGTCACCTGTTCCGGTTTGGGCAACGGTCCATTTGGGAATCCCGGTAAAGGCCGAGCTATCTGGCGCTTGCCGCTCATCCCAGCGAAAATCCCTCGCCCAAATAGACGCGCCGGACCTCCACGTCGTTGCCTAATTCGTGCGGCGTGCCGGAACGGAAGATCTTACCTTCAGCAATAATGTACGCCCGATCGGTGACACTGAGCGTTTCCCGCACATTGTGGTCGGTAATCAGGACACCGATTCCCCCTGCTTTAAGGTCGAAGATGATCTTCTGCAGTTCCAATACGGCAATCGGGTCGATGCCGCTGAAGGGCTCGTCGAGAAGGATGAATTTGGGCTGAATGCAAAGCGCACGGGCGATTTCCACACGGCGCCGCTCGCCGCCGGAGAGTGCATAGCCGCGCGTGGTACGAATGTGGCCGAGATTGAGTTGGTTGATGAGCCGGTCAGCACGTGTGCGCCGCTCGCGATTGCCCAGCGGCTGCGCCTCCAGCACCGCGAGAATATTCTCTTCGACCGTGAGCTTGCGGAAGACCGAAGGCTCCTGGGGCAAATAGCTGATGCCGAAGTTCCGCGCGCGCAGGTACATGGGGATGCGTGTAATCTCCGTCGAATCCACGAGGACCCGCCCGGTCTCCGGTTGCACCAGTCCTACGATCATGTAGAAGCTGGTGGTCTTGCCGGCGCCGTTCGGCCCCAGCAGCCCCACTACCTCGCCGCGGGAGATTTTCAGGTTGACTCCCCGGACAACCTGCCGCCCCTTGTAGCTCTTGCCGATGCCCTCGGCAACCAGTGTCTCCATTCAAGTCCTAAATTCGCTTTACCTGCTTGGCGCTGTCGTCTCGGTTCGTGTCTCCTGTGCGCCGCCTTCGATACTGACGCTATCATCGCGGCTATTGAAAATCAAAGCCGCGCCGGTCACGGTGCCGCGCTCAGGATCGGTCATTTTGGGGCGTTCGGCCGGTGTGCCGGTCAGCCGGTATTTGCCGTCTACTCCCGTGTACACAAGCTGCTCGCCCGTCCCGCGGCGGCCCTGGGAGCTCACTACAACGTGTCCAGTAGCCGTCATTCGCTCCACCTGGGCCTGTCCGGTGGCGTGGCTGGCTGCGGGCGTCAGCTGCAGCTCGACGCGGTTCGATACGGACGTCGCCGTGGCCGTCTCTGCCGTTACGGCGCGCAGAAGGCCTGCCTGCATAACGGCTCTGCGCTCTACATCGGAGTACCAGAGTTCGGCACCATGTATGCGGATCACGGAGGGATTGGCCGGCTTCGCGGCATTGTCTCCGGTTGCGCCTTCTTTTCTGTTGCCTGTGCTCACCATCACGGCGGTCACAGGAGTGGCGGCGCTTGTGGTTTGCGCTACGAGCGTCTGCTTCTGGCGGTCAAGCACGATCACCGGCGCCGCAACGGAATTTGCCTGCTGCCAGAGCCGCGCATTGCCGCGAAAGGTGGCCTGCTCGGTCGCACGCTGCAGTTGAGCATCGTCGGCGATCACGTGTGCCGGCCCGCTGCCACCGAGCGCAATCTCGCCCTTTGCCCCTGAGCGGTCATTCGCCGAGTTCGTTGAATTGATGGACGAATTCATATTCGAATTTGGTGACAAATTCATCCAGCTGCCCTTCACATTTCCATGGGCTAAGGCGTCGCCCGACTCCTGGCTCACGTCGATCTTGTCAGCGCTCAGCTGCATTCCGCCGTCTTCGACGCGCGGGCTCCCCGTCAGGTGCAGCCACTCACCCGCTCCTTCGTACGCGGCCTGGTCCGCAGTCGCCCGCATCGCGGCAGGTTGCAGTCCGCCGGCCTTGGCGGACTGCTGCTGCACGAGAACCACGTGGCCGTCCAGCACAGCGGATTCGACCTGGGCCGCACCGGTTCCTGCCGCCGCTGCGCTCTTACCGCCTGCCAGCGTCGAGTGCTGCGGCAGCGCAAACTGTGCCTGCAGCCGGTCACCGCTGGCCATCTCGTGGACTCCGCTTGCGGAGGTCTCTTCCATGCTGGCGTGGCCCTTGCCGGTCATCGCGGTCAATGCCGAATCCGGCCCGAAATCGCCTGTCACCTCATCGGCAGCGAGCTTTGATGGCAGCGGATTCGCGTTGCCGCGCTGGGTAACGCCGGCGATAACGACGCCGCCTGTGCCGCGCAGTGTGGCCGGCTCAACCCTTCCCTGACCCGCGCTGCGAAATTCCACATCCGCAACTGGCGAGCGCCAGATCCGGCTTACGCGCACCGGAACGGACTGTCCATTCGCCACCGTCTCCCGGCTCTCTTCGCTGTGAATCTCCACCCCGCGCTCCAGGTGCGCGTGACGCAGCTCACCCCCCGCGGTAAACTCTAGTTCCATCGTGGGCGAAGTTCCGTGCACGGTGCGCGCGTCACTCACGGAATCGATGGCGACGCCGCCTTCCAGGTGCCCGCGCTGCGGCTGATTCTGCTGGTCGAAGTCCATGGAGCCGATGGGCGCGGCGATGCGGCCTCCAGTGGGCGTGGCCAGAGTGAGGCCGCCCGTAGCCTCCAGGCGCACCGCCGATCCATCTTCGCGGAAGAGAATCTGCGCGTTGGTGGCCTCGACGTGGTCGCCGCGAAACTCCGCCGAGGCGGCGCGTAGCAGGCACAGATTCGTGTCTCGATAGAACTCGGCATGGCCGGCATGAATCGCCACCGGCCCTGTGCTGCGTTCACTCGACGCAGCGGGATGCGCTGTGAGCTCCACGTCATGATTAAGCACCAGAAATCCCTGCTTCGAGTCGTACGTGGCGCCCATCGAACTGCCGCTGCCCTGCCGCATCGAAAAGTCGACGCGCTGCGCCGTCGTGACCATGCCGCTCTTCTGGTCGAAGGCAACGCCGCTGGTTTTTACGTGAATATCGTTGTCCGCGGGATTCGCTGCAGGCGCAGCCTTGGCACCAGATTCTGGCTTTGCTTTGGCTTTCGACGCGGTGGGCCGCACCAGGGTGATCTCCACCGGGCCGGAAGCGGTCGCCTTGCCCTCCTTCTGGTCGTACTCAAACTCGTCGCCGGCAATGCGGTCCACGCTGCTGCCGTCCGCACTGTAGAGCTCGATCTGGACATCGTGCAACAGCGCGTGGTCGTTCTTGAGCTGCACCACCCTCGACGCGTGGATCTTGAACACCGTGTGGCCGCCGTGGGCCTGCGTATAGGTGACGCCGTTGGCCTCCTGCTCTATATCGATGCCCAGCCGCTTGGGAATATCCCTGTGGTTGAAAGGGCTCTTGAACCGGCCGATTGTGAGAAAGATGCCGAGCGCCACGATGAGCAGCCCGCCGCACACCACTACCAGCGTCCGGATGCGCTCGATCGTGAATTGCACGCCCTAGTTCCCCATGCCAAGCCGAGCCGCGAGCCGCTGGGCAAGGCTCTCGCCCAATTCGCTCCACAGCAGGCGGGCGGTGGCGCCGGAGATCTTCTCCACCGCGCCCGTCAGTTCGACAAGCTGGCGCACATTCTCTTCGATATGACGCGCGCCCACCTCGTCCAGATCGGCGTCTTCTTCGAGGAACGGCGCGTCGGGGCCGAAGTCGATGCGGATGTGCCCCTCCTGCTCGTACGCGCCCTCTTCGAAGAGCGGTCCGAAGCCGGTAACGCGCACCAGGCGTGGTTCGCGCACCCAGCGGTCATCCAGTCCGCCGCCGGATTCGAGTTCCCAGAGATGCCAGCCAATCTGGAATTCGTAAGCATAGTCGTCGTGGAGCAGCTCCAGTGCCTCGTCCACCGCCTGCCGCGGCTCTGCTCCGCGCTCGCCTTGTCCGTAAACGCGCTGAAAGACCGGCGCTTCGCTCCAGGTCACCGGCCAGACCGTGGTAGCGTAGACGCGCGTTTCGCCGCCATGCGCGGCAAAGGCGCCCAGCACGGCCGTCAGCTTTTCGGCGAGCGCCGCGAGGCGTAGGTTCGGGTACCAGAGACTGAGATAGAGCGCGTCTGACATTGATCTTAATTTTAGACGCGCCGGCCCTGGTCTGCTCTGCAGGAGCGGGGGCAAAAGCCAGATCACGCGGTAAACTCATCTGCATGCAGAAGTCGGAGATGCGATTGAGTTTCTGCGCGGTACTTGCGCTGGCGACACTCCTCGGAGCTGCAACGCAGGCCCGAGCGGCTGATGGCGCGCAGCAGTTTGCGGAGCTGGGCGCCTGCAAGCTCGTAAGCGGCCAGCAGATTGATCACTGCCGCCTGGGCTACCGCACCTGGGGCGCGCTGAACGCCGAGCGGTCCAATGCCGTGCTGTTTCCAACCTGGTTTTCGGGCACCACGGCGGGTCTGGTAGATGCGATTAAGCCCGATGGCCTGGTAGACCCGACGAAATTCTTCGTGATCGCCGTGGACGCGCTGGGCGATGGCGTCTCGTCGTCGCCTTCGAACTCGGCGACACAGCATGGACCGGATTTCCCGGCCTTCACCATTCAGGACATGGTGAACACCGAGTACCGGCTGGCCACCGAGACGCTCGGCCTTAAGCATCTGCACGCCGTGATGGGGATCTCCATGGGGGGCATTCAGACCTTCGAGTGGATGGTTGACTATCCCAACTTCATGGACGTGGCGATTCCTCTGGTCGGCTCGCCGCGTCCCAATGGCCGCGATCAGCTTCTCTATCACACCGATGAGAAGGCAGTAAAAGCCGACTCCGCCTGGCAGCAGGGGCGTTATACGGAACCCATTGCAGCGCCGCTAGCCGAGCTGATCTGGCAGCTCAATCTTTCCACGCCCGCCAACTATGCGCGCATGCACCCCGACGGGCAGTTCGAGGCCGAGTACACGAAGGATACGACGGAGGGGATCCGGCCTTTCGACGCCAACGACTGGCTGGCGCAACTCGACGCCATCATCCATCACGACATTGCTCACGGCGGCTCGCTAAAAGACGCGGCGAAGCGCGTCAGAGCCAAGGTGTTCATCGCCAATGCCGCGCAGGATCAGATGGTGAATCCCAAGCCCGCACTCGACTTCGCCGCACTGATTGGGGCCAAGATCGAGGTGCTCGAAAGCGATTGCGGCCACCTGGCGATCAGCTGCGAGGCCGCCACGCTCGATCCTGCGGTGCGGGCGTTCTTGGAGAGCAACTGAGTAGGCACTCACGCAGTCGAAGAGCAAAAAACTCGAATTGTCATCCTGAGCGAACGGGCAGGAAATAGGTGCCTCACCTTCGCCGCGTCGTCAGGCCCCACGGACATGTCTTCGTCCGTGGGCTGACTCTGCGGGTAAGGTGGGATATCGCTATCTGCAGCCCTTCATCCCGTCACGATCTCACTGAAATCCGCGATGCCGGAGAAGTTGCGCAGCACATCGTCGATCAGGCCGAGATGGGCGCCGCGGACCTTCTCATCGGGATCGAGGACCATGACCTTATCGAAGAACGTGTCGACAACGGGACGCAGCGTGGCGATCTGCGCAAGAGCGTCAGAATAGGCGCGCTGCTCGCGGAGCCTGGCGACTTCGGGTACGAGTGCTGCAGCAGCGCCGCGAAGGCGGTGTGCTTCGTCGGAGAGCGGGATATCGGCGGACGAGCCTATTGCGAAGCCCTTTTCTGCAGCTTGGCGCAGGATGTTCTTGATGCGCTTGAAGGCCGTGGAGATAGCGATGAAGTCCTCCGAGCCGCGCACGGCAGTGAGCGCTTCCGCACGCGCGATGGCGTCGCGCACATCATCGGCTCCAGCGGCAAGCACGGCATTTACGACGTCGTAAGCAAAGCCGCGAACATCCTTGAGGTAGAAGTGCAGCCGCTCACGCAAGAATGTGGAAACACTCTCGTGTTCATCTCGCTGCTGAATTGGCTTTCCGGCGTGCTCAAGCGGATAGGGGACAACCGCCAACAGTTGAGATAGACGCAGCGGCAACTGCGACTCAGCCAGAATCTTCACAATCGCGTTCGCCGCACGGCGAAGTGCAAATGGGTCTTTGGAACCCGTTGGAGCCTGCCCATCCCAGAACATCGCAGCAATCGTATGAATGCGATCGGCAAGGCCGAGCAGTTGACCTTCAACGGAAACAGGAATCTCGTCTTCTGTCGAAGTCGGCGTGTACTGCTCGTAGATCGCCAGCGCCACACGCTCACCCAAACCTTGAGCCCGCGCGTATAGGCCGCCGATGATGCCCTGCAATTCAGTGAATTCCTTTACTAATTCTGCGGTAAGGTCAGCTTTCGCGAGCTTTGTAGCCTTCAGCAGCGCATCTTGATCAAAGGCGACATTCGATCCGTAGAGAGCTAGAGCAAGAGCTCGCACAACGACCTCATTCTGCTCCGTCTTCCAGAAATAAGTGCCCAAATTCTTCTGAAACGTGACATGTTTCAGGCTCTCGACGCGGTCGATGAGCGGCGTCTTCTGATCGAAGTCCCAGAAGAAACGTGCATCCTTGAACCGCGCGACGAGCACCTTCTGGTTGCCATGCCGGATGATTGCCTCTCCTTCGGCATCGGCCTGCGTGTTGAGCACGGTGAGGAAATGCGGCGCGAGTTTGCCGTCTGCGCCTTCGACGGCGAAGTACTTCTGGTGGTCGCGCATCACCGTGACGAGAACTTCCTCGGGGAGTTCCAGGTACTCCGGATCAAAGTTGCCGAGGATTACGGTGGGCCGCTCGGTGAGATGCGTGACGGTCTCCACCAGCGGCTCATCTTCGCGCCAGCGCGCGCCGGGAATGGTGCGCGTGGCCGCATCGAGCGCCTTGCGAATGCTGTGGCGGCGCTCGGCCACGTCCACCATCACGCTCGCCGCACGCAGGGCCTCTTTGTAGCCCGCCGCCGACGCCACCGCAACGGGAGCATCTCCGTGCAGTATGCGATGGCCGCGGCTCGCATTGCCCGCCGCAATGCCTGCGATCTCCAGCGGGACTACGGCCGAGTCCAGCAGCGCGAGGAGCCAGCGCACCGGGCGGACGAAGCGCTCAGGCTTGCCCGCACGCCAGTACATGTTCTTGGCCCAGTAAATCGCGAGCACCTCTTTCGGCAGATCGGCCGCAAGGATGTCAGTCGCGGTTCGACCCTGGCGCTTCACGGTTGCACTAACATACTCACCCTTTGCGGTGGTCAACTTTTTCAGCGCGGAGACAGAGATGCCGGCCTTCTTCGCAAAAGCCTCGGCGGCTGCGGTAGGCGCTCCGTCTTTGAAAGCCACCTTCCATGAGGGGCCGGTGAGCTTTTCTTCGCTATCGGCCTGCGCGGCCAGCACGCCCTCGGCCATCACAGCCAGGCGCCGCGGCGTGGAGTACGTCGTCACCTTTGCCCCTTCGCCAAGCAGCCGCTCGCGCGTGAGCAGATCGTTCACGCGTTTGCCCAGTTCGGCTTCCGCCGTAGCGATCATGCGGGCGGGGATTTCTTCGAGACCTATTTCGAGTAAAAAGTCAGACATGATTCTTTCCAGTGAACAGTGATCAGTAAGCAGTGGTCAGAGATCCGTTGTTACCGGTTCGCACCGCTCTACCTTCAGCTCGGATCCGATAACCCGCTAACTTGCCAACTCGCCGACTTGCTGCTGTTGCGCGTACGCCTTGGCCACGCCGACGGTGAGATTGCGGATGCGGCCGATGATGCCGACGCGCTCGGTTACGCTGATCGCGCCGCGTGCGTCGAGTAGGTTGAACACGTTAGAGCACTTGAGCGCCAGCTCATACGTCGCCAGCAGCGGAAATCTTGTCTTTTCTTTCGGGCTCGCATTTTCGTCGGCCAGCAGCTTACCGGCTTGCTCGATCAGCGACTGTGCCTCAGACTCGTAGCTCGAGAAGTGTTCCCACAGACGCGGCACATCCGCGTACTCGAAGTTGTACACGGAAAATTGCAACTCCTCGGCAAGCCGCACGTCGCCGTAGGTGACTGGCGCCCCGGTCTCCGGATCGCGGGCCCAGACGATGTCGTAGATCGAGTCGACATCCTGCAGGAACGCCGCGATGCGCTCCATGCCGTAGGTAAGCTCCGCGCACATCGGGTCGAGATCGAGGCCGCCGCACTGCTGGAAGTAGGTGAACTGCGTGATCTCTAGACCGTCGAGCATCACCTGCCAGCCCACGCCCCACGCGCCTCCGGCGGGCCACTCCCAGTTGTCCTCTTCGAATTTGAGGTCGTGCTTCTTGAGATCAATCCCCATCGCCTCAAGCGATTCGAGATAGAGTTCCTGCACATTGACCGGCGGCGGTTTCAGGATGAGTTGAAATTGCGTGTGCTTGAAGAGGCGGTTGGGATTTTCGCCGTAGCGGCCGTCGGCGGGCCGCCGTGAAGGCTGCGCATAGCCAACTTTGTAGGGCTTAGGACCGAGGACGCGCAGAAACGTCTCCGGCGCCATGGTGCCCGCGCCCACCTCCACGTCGTAGGGTTGCTGCAGAACGCAGCCGCGCTCAGCCCAGAAGGCCTGGAGACGGAAGAGCAAATCCTGAAACGTGAGAGCGGAAGGCTTCAGCGATGGTGCGGATTGGGCTGCGGACACAGGCAGATCTCTCTCATCGGGACTGAAAGCTAATTTTAGCAGCCGGGCACGCGCGAGATTGTGTTGGGCAAGGTCGCTATCGTACTGCCGGCTATTCAATGCGCATTTCGATATTTACCCGCCGAGCCGGCCGAGCGCTTCGGCGCTGCGGAGCTTTCGTTCCAGATGCCTCTCGAGGATCTGCACCGTAAACCGCCGCAGGTCCTGGGCGCGGCGGCGAGGCCAGGGCTCCCCGGCAAACGCGGCGACCGGCATACGCAGCATGCGCTGGGCCAACTGCCAGGAGTCGGCCGAGAGCGCGCTGGCGCTGCCATTGCGGTGCAGCCCGCAGAACAACCCGTCGGCGTAGCTGCTGAACGTAATCTCCCCACCGTGCAGCGGTTCGCCGCAGACCATGCAGTGTGCGATGTCCGGCAGGAGACCCATCAGGCGGGTCATCCAGAGCGAAAAGTAGGTGAGCGCCATCCACGGCTGCGCGGTGTCTGACTGGACAGCCGCTGTGTGCTCCAGGACCGAGACCAGCAGCCGGAATACGGCGTCCTGCGGATCGTGCTCGGGCAGGGATTCATCGAGCACCTCGGCGTAAAAGCTCAGCACGGCCATGCGGGCCGGATCGACCGGCGCCAAAAGCGGAGACCGGATGATCTCCAGCTGGTCAAGGCGGACCAGTTCCTGCCTGGGCTTCTCGGCGAACCACGCCCGCGCCACCGTCATGGGCTCCAGAGCGCCGCCAAACCGTTTACGGCTCTTGAGCGCGGATTTGGCAATTCCCTTCACCCGGCCGTAGTCGCGGGTAAAGAAGCTCACAATCAGGTCGGCCTCGTGTACTGGCCAAGTGCGCAGAACAACGGCTTCTGAGGTGAGAACGGCCATGTGTCTTGATCATGACACTTACGGTCGCAATCTATCTACGCACAAACACAAACGCGCATTCCGCTCAGGCGGGATGCGCGTTATGCTACGCCTTGGTTGCGGCGAGCGGCTTACCGTCCGAAGTGCTGCGCGTTCTTCTCGGCGAAGTGCGCCCACTTCTCCGGCAGGTCGTCCAGCGCGAAGATGGCGGAGACGGGGCAGGCCGGCACGCATGCGCCGCAGTCGATGCACTCGACCGGGTCAATGAACAACTGATCGGCTTCGGCGTGGCCGTCTTCGTCCTTCTTGGGGTGAATACAATCGACGGGACAAGCGTCCACACAGGCGGTGTCCTTCGTGCCGATACAGGGTTCTGCAATAACGTATGCCATCTCGAAATTTCTCCGGGATCTCTGAGTTCTCGACGCTGATAGTAGCACACGACCCCTTGGGCGGAGTCAACCGGCTGCGGCTCAGTTTTGCCATGCGGGAATCGGCGGTTTTATCTTCCCTTCGCGGCGCGCGCCTCGGCAAACTCCTGCGGCGTGGGAATAGGCGCCAGGTTGCGCCCGGCAAACATCTCCGCGAAAAGCTGAATCAGTTCCTCGTGAATCAGCCCGTTCGACGCCAGAATCTCGCGGCTGTCGAGCCGATACGGCTCATCGGCAAAGCCGGTTACCCGGCCGCCCGCCTCCGTCACAAGCAGAATGCCGGCCGCCGTATCCCATGGATTCAGGTTGAATTCCCAAAACGCATCGAGGCGGCCGGCCGCCACATAGGCCAGATCCAGCGCTGCGGAGCCAGCGCGGCGCACCCCATGCGAGCGCAGGGTGAATTCCTGGTAAAAGTGAACATTCGGGCTGGCGTGACGCTTGCGGCTGGGGAAGCCAGTGGCCAGCAGCGCTTCTGCCAGGTGAGGCGCGTGGGACACGCGGATCGCCTTACCGTTCAAGTACGCCCCATGCCCGCGAACGGCAGAAAAGAGCTCGTCGCGCGTCGGATCGTAGATGACTCCCGCGACAAGGGTTCCGTCTTCCTCCGGCCTTGTCCCGGTCGGACGGCGCTCCAGCCCCATGGAGACCGAAAACTGGGGAAAACCGTGGGCGAAGTTCGTCGTGCCGTCGAGCGGATCGACATACCAGCGGTATTCGCCCTCAAGGCGCTCCCGCGTTCCCTCTTCGCCATAGATTCCGTGTGTGGGAAACACTTCGCCCAGCCGTGTTCGGATCAGCTTTTCCACCGTCCGGTCGGCCACCGTCACCAGGTCAACGTCGCCCTTGTACTCGGTTTCCACGCCCTGCGCGAAGAACTCACGCAGGCGCGCGCCCGCTTCGCGCGCGATCTCCGCCGCACGGGAAACGAAATCGAGATACTGCGCGCTGGCGGACTCCGCAGCGCCGCTCACGACACCGCCTCGCGGACCGGCTTTCCGTCGCGGGGCTCATATCGCGGAGTGCGCCGTCGCCCCGCTTCGCTGATGGTGCGGATCTGGTTCTTGTAAATGAACAGGTTCGGCTGGCCCTCACGGGTAAGACGCAGCATGGCGTCGTCAAAGTATTCAATCCAGCCGCGCACGGTTTCGCCGTCGCGCAGCTTGATGGTCACAATCACCTGGCGATCGCTCAAAGAGCGCAGATAAAGTGATTCCTGGCCGGTCTCCCCAGGGGGAGGGGTCTTGGAGCGTCGGCGGTTCGGCGATGGAGGAGTCATGAATGCCATTGTAGATGCACTCTCTTGGATGCGCTTCCAGCGGCCGCGGTACGCAGACTCTCAGCCCCGCCCCGGTATATCTGTGGATTGCGGCTTCACGATCACAAATCTCCTGTGGCCGGCCACGATTGTTCCCGCTTAGTTCCCCTTAACCAGTGGGTCGGAGTAATACCCGGTCTTGTGGCGGATGTTGAAGGCGTCCGGCGCAGCGCGGGGAATGGTCACGTTGAGGCGATGAAACACCAAGCCCGGCTCTTCATGCTGAGGATAGAAGCCGATCAGATACTGCGTGCGCAGGTCGTCGCTCACCTGGGCAAAGGCCTTGTCCAGGCCGCCTGCATCCACGTAGAAATGCTTGCCGCCGGTCTGCTCCGCCAGCGTGATCAGCGCGTGCTCGCCGCCGATGTCGCGGCCCGCGCTGGCTTCGATGGGGACGTCGATGATCGAGTAGATCATGACCTCATTGCGCAGCGCCTCTTCGAGCGCCTGCGCGTAGGTGGTGTTCCTGGCCGTATCGTCGCCGTCGGAGACCACGACCAGCACCTTGCGCCCCTGTCTAGTTCCCAGCCGGTCCGAGCCAAGATAGATCGCGTCATAGAGGGCGGTCGCCCAGTCCCCGCGCAGCTCGCCCAGCGCGTGATCCACCTGCGATTCCTTGTTCGTGAACGAGGTGAGTTCGCGCACCGTGGTGGCGAACTGCAGCACGCTCATCTGGTCCTGGGGACGCAGGATGGCATGGACGAAGCGGCGTGCCGCCGCGGTCTCTTCATCCAGATCCTTGCGTACGCTGCCAGAGGTGTCGATGGCCAGCGTCAGGTCGAGCGGCATCTCGGACTGACGCTCGAAGAGCGCGATCTGCTGCGGCCGTCCGTCCTCATAGATGGCGAAGTCGTCGCGCTTGAGTCCACCCACGATGGCGCCGTTGCTGTCTGTCACGTTGACAAAGAGATTCACCAGCTTCACATCGACGTGGAGAGTTGCTGCCGGCGTTTGCGCTGCGGCCGTGGAAGTGGCGAGTGCGAGAAGCCCCGCTAACGCTCCGCCTCTCACGGTACCCCATCCTTTACGCAAAATGCGTGCAAAAGATGGAGCATCCCGGCGCGGTGCCGAGGCGCGTGTCATTGCCCGCCTCCGCCGCTCACAGCAATACCGGCCGGAAACGGCTCGCCGGGAGCCCAAACGGCGCCATCCGCAAAGGTCTCCTTCTTCCATATGGGCACCGTCTGCTTGAGCGTGTCGATCACCCAGCGGCAGGCGTCAAAAGCGGCCCCACGATGTGCGGAAGCCACCACGATCAGCACGCTGGTCTCGCCGATCTCCAGCCGGCCCAGCCGATGGACGATCGTCACCTGGCGCACGCCGAAGCGCTCACGCGCCTGCGCGGACAGCTCCCGCATCTGCCGCAGCGCCATCTCTTCATAGGCTTCGTAATCGAGATACAGAGTTGCGCGGCCACGCGTGTTGTTGCGCACGATGCCATCGAAGACCACCACCGCGCCGTCTTCGCCGCGCTTGGCTGCTGCGACCAGTCTCTCCGCATCGATCCGTTCGCGCGTGATCGCGACGATCGTCGGATCATCCACACTCTCGTTCAAATCATCCGCTGAACGCGAAGTCCCGCCCGAGACCGGCGGCAACAGCCCGACTTCATCCCCTTCGCGCAGCACCTGAGACGCCGGCGCATATTCGGCATTCACGCTTACGGCGATACCCTGGAGCACCTGCGGCGCGCGCGCGCCGAGCCTCTCCAGCAGGTCGCCAACCGAGGCGCCTTCGCGCAGCTCAACATCAGCCGGTGCGGCGCCCAGCCAGTCCTTCACTACACCAAAAGCCAACACACGTACTTGCATCGCTTGAGCCAGAATACTGCCTCAAAGGTTAGACGCTGCAAGCGGGAGAACAGAAGGGAAATTTAGATTCACATGGATATTGCGGGGAGTAGAAAAATGGCCGGCAGATTCGCCGGCCATTTGAAAGATCGTCGAGTGGTGCTTCAGGCGGCTTCGCTATTGACCACAAGCTCCGGCGAGGAAGCCTGCGCCGTCTTTGCCTGCAACGAGGGCAGCGCTACCGCCAGCACATCTTCCACGTGGGTGGCGTAGTGCACGTTTACGCCTTCCATCATTTCGGGTGTCAGGTCTTCCTCGACGTTCTGCCGATTCTCCGCCGGCAGAATGATCGTGGTCACGCCTGCCCGCCGTGCAGCCAGGAACTTCTCCTTGATGCCGCCCACGGGCAGCACGTTACCGCTCAGCGTGATCTCGCCCGTCATCGCAGTCAGCGGACGCACCGGGGTTTCGGTCAGCAGCGAAGCCAGTACCGTGGCCATGGTCACGCCAGCGGAAGGACCGTCCTTCGGGATCGCGCCTGCAGGCACGTGAATGTGCAGGTCGATATCCTTGTTGAAGTCCTCCGGCAGACCCAGCCGCGCGCAGTTCGAGCGCACCCAGGTCAGCGCGGCCTGCATGGATTCCTGCATCACCTCGCCGATCTGGCCGGTCATCGTAAAGCCGCCTTTGCCCTTCATCTTGTTGGCCTCGATGAAGAGGATGTCGCCGCCAGCCGGCGTCCAGGCCAGCCCTACAGCCACACCCGGCCGCTTCACGCGCTCGGCTACCTCGGTCTCGACGCGCACCTGGATTCCGCCCAGGAACTCACGCAGCGTATCGAGGGTTACGACGAGTTTTTCGGTGTGCCCCTCGACCAGGCGACGCGCCTCTTTGCGGCAGACCGTGCCGATCACCTGCTCGAGCTTGCGGACGCCGGCCTCGCGCGTGTAATGGCGTACCAGGTGCCGGATCGCATCATCAGGGAACTCGATCTGCTCGGGCGTGATGCCGTTTTCCTTGACCTGCCGCGGAACCAGATAGCGCTTGGCAATGTGCAGCTTCTCCTCTTCGCTGTAGCCCTGCAGCGGAATGATCTCCATTCTGTCGAGCAACGGCGGCGGCACCGGATCGAGCATGTTCGCGGTGCAGATAAAGAGCACCTTCGACAAGTCGAACGGCACGTCCAGGTAGTTGTCCCGGAACGTATTGTTCTGCTCCGGATCGAGCGTTTCCAGCAGCGCCGACGCCGGATCGCCGCGAAAGTCGCGGCCCAGCTTGTCGATCTCATCCAGCATGATCACCGGGTCGTTGGTTTCCGCCCGGCGGATGCTCTGGATGATCTGGCCCGGCAGCGCGCCAATGTAGGTGCGCCGATGGCCGCGGATCTCCGCCTCGTCGTGCATGCCGCCCAGCGAGATGCGCTGGAACTTACGGCCCAGCGCCCGCGCGATCGACCGGCCCAGGCTGGTTTTGCCCACGCCCGGAGGCCCGACGAAGCAAAGGATAGGTCCCTTCATCGTCGGCTTGAGCTCGAGCACGCTCAGATAGTCGAGAATGCGCTCCTTGACCTTCCGCAGCTCATAATGGTCTTCGTCCAGGATCTCCTTAGCCTTATTGATGTCGATCTTCGAGCCCGAGCTCTTGGCCCAGGGCAGCACGGC
>DATJNF010000051.1:0-189106 GCA_035508375.1 Occallatibacter sp.
TTACAACCAGCGGATCAAGCCGCTGAAGGCGCGCATCGATGCGCGGTATATGAAGCGGGCGACCTTCTGGACCGATGTGCAGATGATTGCCGCCACGGTGCTCTCCTGCGTTGCTCCGGGACGTTCTGCGACTCCCAAGACAGCCAAGCCGGCGACAACTGCGCAGCCAGCTACTTACGTGGACTATAGCCGCGAGTCCTACGAGACGATGAGTTAGTCGCCTTGGATAAGCGCAAAACGGCTGCGGCCATTCTTTTTACATAATTTTAAAACTTCCTGCCGCCACTTATCTCCCCAGTTACATGCGGTATTCAGTGGAAACTCTTTGTCGCGACTTGCGGGTGCGCCGGAAGCGATCAAACGATCCGAAAATTCTAGACATCCCAAAACTGATCGGTAACAATGGCGAGGCAGGTACCGATTATGCGAGCGGCCGTTTTCGATTCCAGATCGGGCCCACGCAAACCGTGGCTTTCAGTCGAAGAGGTGCCGCGCCCGGCGTTGCACCCCGGACATGTTCTGATCAAAGTGGCTGCGTGCGGCGTCTGCCGTACCGATCTCCACATCGTGGAGGGCGATCTTGCTCCCATCCAGCCGCGCATTATTCCCGGACATCAGATCGTAGGTGAGGTTGTGGAAACGGCAACGTCGGATCTGGCCATCGGAACGCGTGTCGGGGTTTCGTGGATGGGCGGTGTGGACGGCGCCTGCTGGTTTTGCCGGCATGATCTCGAAAACCTCTGCGATCATCCCGTGTTCACGGGCTATTCCGTGAACGGTGGCTACGCGGAGTTCGCATTGGCGCGTGCTGATTTTGCATACCCTCTGCCCGCAGAGCTGAATGCCTCCCAGATTGCGCCACTACTCTGCGCGGGAATCATCGGCTTCCGCAGCCTGCGCGTTGCGGGCGTGCAACCGGGAGAACGCGTAGGGCTCTACGGCTTCGGCAGCTCAGCGTCGCTGGCGATTCACATTCTGCAGCATTGGAACTGCGAGGTGTACGTTGTAACGCGGGGCGAGTCGCATCGCAGGGCCGCCGAGCAACGCGGTGCTACATGGATAGGCGACGAAGACGCGAAGCCTCCTGTTGAGCTCGATCGCGCAATCACGTTTGCTCCGAGCGGAAGGGTTGTTGTCGCGGCCCTCTCGCACTTGCGCAAAGGCGGCGTAGTGGCTATCAATGCGATTCACCTTGACCAGATGCCCGCCTTCGACTACGACAAGCTGCTCTGGGGCGAGCGCCAGATCCGCAGCGTGGCCAACATGACGCGGCAGGACGCACGAGAACTTCTAGAAGTAGCGCGGACTTTGAATCTTCAACAGAGCGTCACCGAGTTTTCGCTCGACGCGGCAAATGCGGCGCTCGAAGCCGTGAAGAATGAGACCGCGGAGGGATCGGCGGTGATTGTTCCTCACTGAATCAGAGCAATGCGCGCTTCAGTAAGCGAGCGCTACAGCGTCGGCGCGCATCTCACTTCCGGCGGCATAAACGCGATCATTCCCTTGCTTGCGATTCTCGATGCACTCGTAGCGGCCGAAGCCGCCGTCGCTCGCACCCATGGGCCAGCCGAGATCGATGAGCGCCTTGCGAGTTTCCAAGGGAATACCGGCTTCCAAGCGCAGCACGCCGCGCGGTCCCAGGTTGGGCAGATCCTCGCCCATGGTCTGCGATGAGCCTTCGTGATGCCAGCGCGGGCTGTCGGCCGCGGCCTGCACATCGAGCCCATAATCCACGCGGTTGACAATGATTTGCGTCTGCCCTTGCGGCTGCATGTCGCCGCCCATCACGCCGAAGGAGATCCACGGCACGCCGTTCTTTGTGGCGAAACCGGGGATGATGGTCTGGAAGGGACGCTTGCCCGGCGCGTAGATGTTCGGGTGCCCATCCTGCAAGGAGAAGAGCTCGCCGCGATCCTGGAACATGAAGCCAAGCCCATCTGCGACAAGGCCCGACCCCATGCCGCGGAAATTGGACTGAATGATGGAAACCATCATGCCGTCTTTGTCGGCGGTGGTGAAGTAAGTCGTGTCGCCGTGGCTTGGCGCCTGGCCAGGAATGACCGGTTCGAGAATGCGGTCAAGCCGAATGAGCTTGGCGCGCTCTTTTGCGTAGTCCTTGGAATTGAGCCACTCGATGGGAATCTTTGCGAAGTGCGGATCGGCGTAGTAGCGGGCGCGGTCTTCGTAGGCGAGGCGCTTGGCCTCGATCTGCACCTGCAGGGATTGCGGCGACTGAAAGCCATACTCGCGCATGTCGAACTGCTCGATCATGTTGAGCATCTGCAGTGTGGCGAGGCCTTGCGTGTTGGCGGGCATGCCGTAGACTTCGACGCCACGATAGCTTGTCACCAGCGGCTCGACCCACTCGGCGTGGTGCTCGCGGAGATCTTCGGCAGAGAGCCATCCGCCGATACGCTTGAAGTAAGCATCAATGGTTTTGGCAATCGCGCCGTCATAGAACGCGTCGCGCCCGTCCTCGGCGATCATGCGATAGGTTCGGGCGAGATCGCGGTTACGGCGGACGTCGTATTCATTCGGCGCCACGCCGCCGGGCATGTAAGTGGCGACTGCGTTCTTCGTCTCCTCCACGCCGGAGCCGGGTCGGAGAAAGATGGCCATATTGCGCTTGATGTACCAGCCGATGATCTGCGGCGTTGGATCGCCGGTTTCGCAGGCGTGAATGGCGGGCTCGAAGAGATCGGCCCATTTGAGCGTGCCGTAGCGCTGGTGCAGCGTCCACCAGCCATCGAGCGCGCCAGGTGTGGAGACGCTTACCGCACCAAGCTTAGGGATGACGCCATTGACAGCGCGCGAACGGACGGTCGCAAGGGAGAGCGATTTGGGCGATCGGCCGGAGCTGGCCATGCCGGCGAGCTTGTTGGTCTTAGGATCCCAGACGAAGGCGAAGCAGTCGCCGCCGAGGCCGCAACTGACCGGTTCGACGAAGCCAAGCACGGCGTTTGCAGCCACGGCCGCATCCACCGCGGAGCCGCCGCGCTTGAGCATTTCAATCGCGGTTTGCGTGGCCAAAGGATGCGCGGTGCCCGCTGCGCCCGAGCAGCCGAGCGCTGGCGAGCGCGTGGCGAAGCTCGCTCCGGAAGGACGGTCGCCGGCATGCACATCGGGACGTACGAAGCGTTCTGCGCCGGCGGCCTGGAACTTGGGAAGCGTGGCCTCTACGCCGTCTGCTGGGGAAGGCGGCGCAGATCTTGCTGCTCTGCTTGGTGAGGTAAAGCTGGAACCGGCTACGGCAAGAGGAACTGTCTGCAGAAAGGTCCGGCGGCGCATGGAATCTCCTTCACCAAGAATCTACATGGGCACGCGCCCCTTCGCGGAGGATGCGAAAGGACGTGCGCCCGGAAATTGAAACCTGCTAGAAGACAAACTTGCCGCTGATCTGAAGCTGGCGCGACGAGCCGCCATCGCTTGTGGCGAAGCGGGTTGCAGTGATCTGGCCAAAGGTCGCCGATTGCACGTTCCCTGACGGCTGGCCGAAGTTCGGATGGTTGAGGATGTCGAACGCATCGACGCGCAGGTTGAAACGAAGCCGTTCGCCGATCAGATTCGTATCTTTCTCGCCCGACATATCCAGGTCCGCGTAGCCTGGGCCTGTGAAGGCATTCCGTTGCATCGTGCCCAGACCGGTGTAGACCGTCGGAGCCGTGGTTCCGGTGGCGCTGGCCTGTGTTCCCACCACCTCAAGGCTGCATGCTGAGGTGTAGTTGGTAACGTCGCAGACCGTGCCTCCGTATCCAAGGCCCGCGCTCTGGAACAAGGTTACGTTGGCGTTTCCGGCCAACTGTTGCTTCCTTCTCAGAACGGGGCCAACCTGTGTCGGGCGAGGGACGCCGGTGACTCCGTTGAAGCTTGAGCTGCCCGCCAGGATGTTGACCGGATTGCCTGTCTGATACTGCATGATCGTAGAAAGCTGGAAGCCTTCTTTGAAGCGGTTGCCTTTGAATGGGAATGCATAGATAGCCGTGCCGGCATAGTGCTGGCGCACGTCGAAATCAGAGAGTCCATAATTCAGGCTCGGGTTGTTGCTGTCCTCCGGCGCGCCGCCGCCCGCGGTCAAACTGCCCTGCGATCCCAGCGAGTTGATATCCATCGACTTGGTCCATTCGTAGTTCATGTTGAATTGCAGGCCATTGCTCACATTCTTGCTGAGCACGACCCACATGGCGTTGTAGTTCGAGTAGCCGATGCTGTTTCTCTCGGCGATGTTGGACGCAATGGCTCCGCCGGGCCTGATCGGGCTGGCAGACGAGAGAGCAGTGTAAGGATGCACCTGTGTCGCGCTCGTCGCACCCACCACCTGATTGGCATTGGTGACGATGGCCAGATGGCGTCCCAAGGAACCGGCATAGTAGAGTTGCCCGACCATGCCCCATGGCAGCGCCTGCTGCACATTCAGATTGAAGCTTTCGACGTAGCCATTCGAGAACTTGGGGTTGGTCCAGGAAAGCGAGATGCCCGACGCCGCGGCATCCTTATACAAGGCGTTCAGCGGGATTGGCGTGGCGCTGTTATACGAAACCGCGGTGCTGAACGGGGGATTCGAGGCCATTCCCGAAACTGAGCCTGACACTGGCTGATCGACAAGGTAGCCATAGCCTCCACGGACCACCGTCCTGTTCGTGCCGAAGAGGTCCCAGGCAAATCCGACGCGCGGCTCAATATTGTTGTTCTGGTTATAGGCCGCGGTGCGCGAGAGGCCATTCGTTCCCACTTGCGTCAGTGTGACGTTGGCGGGATTGAAAATGGTCAGGCGGTTCGCACCTTCTACAGGCGTGCCATTCCACTCATAACGCAAACCAGCTTCCAACGTGAAGTTATGCGTGATCTTGACGTTGTCCTGCACGAAGACGCCGAGAGAATTGTCATAGATTCGGCTGTTTACAGTATTCGGCTGAATGCTGAAGACGGTCGCCTGGTCCGTCTGAAAGAGACTCGTGGGCGTAGTCGACGTAGTGAACGTGAGCGTACCGATATTCCCGGTGAAGCTGGCGACCAGGTAACGGCGGAACTCGGCTCCGTACTTGATAGCGTGTTTGCCTTTGAGCTGCGATAGCGTATCCGACAGAACTCCCGTTGTGCTAAATCGCCCTTGCGGGAAACCCGACGGGCCGCCGAAGGACAGATTGATATCAGAGAGCGTGATTTGCGGCAGGCCGACGTTGCCGGAAAGGCCGTCGGCAAGGCCCACGCTGTTGGGGTCGATAGTGTTCGCCGGATTGAAGGCAATCGCGATCCGGTTGAATCCCAGGCGCGCCTCGTTGACCATGGCGGGGTTGAAGATGTGTGTCTCGCTGAGGGTGCCAATCTGCCGATGCGCATGGCGGTGATCGCCCCAGCCGGGGACTGTAGGCACAGAGTACTGTAATGACGGCTCGGTGCGTACGTCGTGTTGGAAGGCATAGAAGGCGTGGAAGGTGTCATTGGCGCCCATTTGGTGGAGAAGATCGAGCGTGTTTTGGTTGATCGAAACCGGGCCGGGCGTGAAGGCAACATAATTTGCGCCGCTGTTCGGGAGCGGAATAAGCGCAGCGAGCGCGGCAGCAACGGGCTCATTGGCCTTGTTGGCAGCAATCGCTGTCTGGTTTGCCTGCGAAATCACCGTGGCGTTTTGCAGAATCCCCTGATGCTGGCGCAGACCTTCGTAGCTGTAATAGAAGAACGTGTGGCCCTTCCAGATCGGGCCGCCGACTGAGCCGCCAAAGTTGTCGCGCTTCAGCGGAGCCTTGTCGCCGGGCACTCCCAGCGAGGCTCCGGTGGTGGGATTGAAGTTGCGATTAAAGTAGTTGCGCGCGTCGAGAGCCTCATTGCGGAAGTAGTCGAAGGCCTCGCCGTGGAACTGATCCGTGCCGGAGCGCGTGGCAACGGTCACGATGGAGCCATCGCTGCGGCCATACTCCGCGCTGAAGGTCGAGTTATCGATCTTGAACTCGGAGGTGGTGCTGATCGACGGCTGGAATGTGATCTGGTTCTGGCTGATGTCATTCAGGTTGATACCGTTGATCTGGAAGTTCACGGAGTCTTCGCGGTTGCCGGCAGTGAGAAATGAATTCGCACCCAGGCCGCGGCTGGGCGCAGTAAGGCTACCCGCCGTGTCGGCCACTACGCCGCCCGGCGTGAGAACCGTGAGATCGAGGAAGTGACGTCCGTTGAGCGGAAGATCCTGCACGCTGGCCCTGTCGATGACCTGCCCCACGGTAATGGTTTGCGCTTCAATCTGCGTGTCAGCGCCGCTGACCTGGACCGTGACTCCGGTGGAAGAGACAGAGAGATGCATGTTGACCGTAGCCACCTGGTCAACTTGGAGCGTGACTTTAGGCACCGTGTAAGTGCCGAAGCCGCTTGCTGTTGCCTGAATCTGGTAATCGCCCGGTTGCAGCGACGGGACCGAATAGATGCCAGCCGGGTCGGTGTCAACCAGGCGGTCAACACCGGTTGCCAGGCTATGCACGGTGACGTGCGCATTCGGCACTACAGCGCCGCTGGGATCGGTAACGGTTCCGGAGAGAGTTGCTGTGGATTGAGCCCATGCTCCAACAGAGCATATTGCCGACAGAACAGCGAGAGCTAGTAATTGTGTGCATTTCACGATTGGCCTCCAAAGGGGTGGCATCGGACGATGCCGCATTGCTGTTGCCTGAATTCGTCTTGATATGCCGGGGGATCGGCGATACGGTCAAGCAGCAAGAAATCTGGGTCAAAAACAGAGCAGGGAACTCAATACGACCTGGCCCCTATTGCGAAGGGACTTCTTCCAAGTTGTCGTTCGTTCGGATTGCCGAGTGCTCAGATTCACCAGCGGCGCAAAAGATTGGAGCGCCAGGCGGGAGAGGATTTACCGGAGTATACGAGATGCGTGTGGCGAGTGCAACAAGTCTTCGCTCTTAATAGCACTTATGGGATCCAAAGTTGGATACGATGCTGCGGCTTCACTGGGAAGTAGCGCGATGGGAGAGCAGGGGTTGGCAGAGAGGTTGGCCCGCAGCCCGCAACTGGCGTCATGATCGACGAAACGGCCCTTGCCCCGAAGACTCGTGGCTGTTCTGCAGCGACGTTTTGGGCCTGTAGACTAGGGCGATGATGAATTCAGGGATTTCCCGGCGCAGGTTCATTCGGGACTGCGCCGCTATTGCCGCGATTACGCCTTCTGCATCGGTTCTCAGCTGGGCTGTTGATAACAAATCTCGTGCGCCGGAGAAGGGACCAGCGCGACACACCGTTGCCCTGGATCAGGAATGGCTCTTTGGCGGCGAGTTTGACGAGGCCGCGCTGGGGCCGCAGTTCGATGACCACGGCTTCGCCCAGGTCACGTTGCCGCACTCCGTTGCGCCGCTCTCGTGGCAGAACTGGGATCCAAAAGCGTGGCAGGATGTGTGGATCTACCGCAGGCACTTTTCCGTATCTCCCGAGTGGAGCGGCCTGCGGCTGTTTCTGCATTTCGATCGCGTGATGGCGGGCGCGACTCCTGCGGTCAATGGCCGTCATCTCGAGCAGCATCTCGGCGGATTTTTGCCGTTCGAACGCGAGATCACCAGGCTTACACGCGAAGGTGAGAATGTGCTGGCGGTGCAGGTGGACTCTCGCTGGCTCAATGTGCCGCCCACCGGCTCGCCGCGCGGGCCTGCTTCAGTGGACTATCTACTGCCGGGCGGCATCATAGGAGCGGTGGAGCTGCGCGCCGTTCCGAAGATTTTTTTGCGCGAGGTGTTTGCCAAGCCCGTCGATGTGTTGAACACAAATCGCCACGTGGAGATCACTTGCCGCGTGGACGCTGACGGGCAGTTGCCCGCGCGGGTGCGCCTCGAGGCTTCGCTTAGCAAAGATGGCCGCGTCGTAGCCAGAGAATCCATCGATGCGCAGGTCGAGAAGGCGGATCCGGAGCTCAAGCTGACGCTGGGCAATTTGCGCGACGTATTGTTGTGGGATACCGAACATCCCCATCTGTACGATCTCGACGTGATGCTGCTGCTCAATGGCAAGCCACTCCATCGCTACGCCACGCGCATTGGTTTTCGCGAGGCCCGCTTCGATCTGAATGGTTTCTATTTGAACGGCCAGCGGCGGCAGCTGTTCGGATTGGACCGGCATGAGCTGTATCCCTACGTGGGCTTTGCTGCGCCTCCCCGCCTGCTGCGCCGCGATGCGGAAATTCTGCGCCACCAATTCAATTGCAACGCGGTGCGGTGCTCGCACTATCCGCAGTCGGATGCATTTCTCGACGCGTGCGACGAGCTTGGCCTGCTGGTATGGGAGGAACTGCCTGGCTGGCAATACATTGGCGACGAGGCATGGCAGGAGATTGCGGTGCGCGATGTGGAGGCGATGATCCGCCGTGACCGCAATCGTCCTTCCATCATGATCTGGGGCGTGCGCGTCAACGAATCGCCAAACAATCCTGAGCTTTATCGCCGCACACGCGCGCTGGCGAAATCTCTCGACGATTCGCGGCCAGCGTCAGGAACCATGACGCCTTCGTCGCGCAAGAACTGGCAAACGGAATGGAGCCAAGATGTGTTCGCCTACGATGACTACCACTCGGACGCGGATGGCAGCGTGGGGATTCTCGATCCGGTGGACGGATTTCCGTACCTGATCACGGAGACGGTTGGACAGTTCAACTACGGGACACACAAGGACTTCAACATGAAATATCGCCGCTCCGGCGATATGACCCAGCAGACAGAACAGGGGCTGTATCACGCGCAGGCGCATGATCGGGCTGCGGACCACAAGCGCATTGCGGGCGCGATCGCGTGGTGTGCGTTCGACTATGCCAGCCTGATGAATGCCTACAATACCGTGAAATGCCCGGGGATTGCCGATGTGTTCCGGATTCCCAAACTCGGAGCGTCGTTCTATCTCGCGCAGGTGGACCCATCGGCGCGGCCGGTGATTGAGCCGAACTTTTACTGGGACTTCGGGCCGCAGACTCCATCAGGGCCGGGCGAGCACGTTGCCATCTTTTCGAACTGCGAACGGCTGGAGGTGTTCATCGACGGAAAGTCGCACGCCACTTTGCATCCGGATCGCACTGGGTTTCCGAATCTAAAATATCCGCCATTTTTTGCCGATCTGAAGCTCGACGGTTCTGCGCATCCGGAGCTGCGCATTGAAGGTTATGCGGGTGACAAGCGCGTGCTGTCACGATCTTTTTCTTCCGACCCTTCTTCTGACCGGCTCTGGCTGCAAGCGGAAGATTTGGAACTCGAGGGCGACGGATCAGATGCGACGCGGCTCCGGTTTGCGGCAGTCGACAAGTACGGCGCGCAGCGGCCGTTTGCAGGCGGCGAGGTTGCCCTCAAGCTGGATGGGCCGGGCGTGATTGTGGGCGACAATCCGTTCGCGCTGGCCGAAAACGGCGGCGCCGGCGCGGTGTATGTTCGAACGCTCGCAGGACGCGCGGGAAGAATCCGCGTAGAAGCGCGACACACAACGCTGGGTAATGCCAACGTTGAGATCGAGGTTCGCGCGTAAAGATTGCCGCTATTGCATGGCGGCGGCTGCGATGAGTGCATCAAGCGCTGATGTCTGCCGGGTGGCATCGGCTGAGTCGAACGGGCCCTGCCAGAGCGCGCCAAATTGTGAGGCGGCATTTTGATCGTGGACGAGGATGCTGGTGGCATTGGCCTCGGCAAACGTCTTGTACTGCGTGTTGGGAGCGGCGGCGTAGAGTGCCGCAAGGCTGCGCAGGAAGATTCCTTTGAACTGCGGGGCATCGCCTCCCGACACTGATTTCTCGATCAGGATGCCGCTGCTATTGGTGAGGTTGGCGATCGCGGCGCTGGCGATGGCTTCGGCCTGCGGCAACAGCGTCGGATCCTGATCGGCTTTGTAGAGCTCGACAAGCCCGTCGAGGATGACGCCCTGATTATAGGTCCAGGCATTGCCGCCGTTGTTGGTGCATGCGTTGGGATTGGTCGAAGTGAGCCCGTCGTTGACAAGATTCTGCGCGTTGATCATGCCGGAGCTTTTGAACCATGTCCACTCCTGCTGCGCCCACTTCAAGTAGCTGGCGGAGACGCTTCCTTTGGTGCGGTTAGCCAGTTTGGCCGCGATGGCGAGAAACAACTCGTTCGGGATGGCGTTCTTGTACTTCTTCGACGTGTTCCACCACACGCCGCCGCCGCAGGTTGTCGCATCCCATCCGCCCGTCATGGTGGTGAAGATGGTTTCCGCCATGGACAGATACGATGCTTTGCCGGTCAGATCGTAGGCGTCGATCCAGGCAAGAGCCCACCAGCCATCGTCATCGTAAAAACTGTTCACAAAATTCGGGTGAGCCTTTTGGCCTGCGGTGAATGTGCTTGCGAGCGCGAAGTTGTAGTCGGTCGTGCCGGAGACGCGCTCGTAGTCTGTCAGCACTGTGATGGCGTTGGCGACATTCCACCAGCCGGTGGGGGCTGCGTAGAGGCCGCTGCTCGGCGAGTACCACTGCTGCAGGGCCTTCACGCCCGAGGCGGCTTGCTGCAGGTAGTTAGGCCCGCCGGAAGACGCATTCGTTGAGGACTCGAATGGCGCTTTGATGCTGCTGGCAGCACAACCAGAGGGAGCCAGGGCGAAGAGACAGAGCGTGAAGATCAAAACTGTCATACGGCAGGCTTTCATGGGTTTGCCTCTCGAGCCGATTCTCACTTCCTGTTGCGCTTGAGAATGTCAATTGCGAGACCGGTCTCTCGCCCTAGACTAATTTAACTCTCCTGGCGGCGGCCAGTGCTCCGTCAGCGGTCTAAGCATTCTTTGCGCGTCTGCAGTGCAATACCATGGATCTGATGAGCGCTCTGTTAGAGATCCGCGATCTGCAGATTCGGTTTGGCGCCGCAGAAGCGGTGCGAGGCATCGATCTGCACGTAGATGAGGGCGAAGTGCTGGGGCTGGTCGGCGAGTCTGGATCGGGCAAGAGCGCTACAGCACTATCGATCCTTGGGTTGCTGGGCCCGGCGGCGCGGGTGATGGGGAAAATTCTGTGGCGCAGCGCGGAGAGTGCAGCGGATCTTGCCACTCTACCGCCCACCGATCTGCGGCAGATTCGCGGCCGCGAGATCGCGATGATCTTTCAGGAGCCGATGACGGCGCTCAATCCCGTGATGTCAATTGGCCGGCAGGTGGCCGAGTGCGGCACTGCGCACTCCTCCTCTTGGAGTGGACGTGAAGCGAAGCGCAAGGCGATCACGGCGCTTGAGGCTGTTGCGATTCCCGATGCGGCGCGGCGGTACGGCGATTATCCGCACCAGTTCTCGGGCGGGCAGCGGCAACGCATCCTGATTGCAATGGCGCTGATCAACCGGCCGCGGCTGCTGATCGCCGATGAGCCGACCACGGCGCTCGATGTGACGGTGCAGGCGCAGATTCTGGCGCTGCTTGCGGATCTTCAGCGGGAATATGGGCTGGCGATGCTGTTTATCTCGCACGACCTCGCCGTGGTGGGGCAGGTGGCGAGACGCGTGGCCGTAATGCGCAAGGGCGCGATCGTGGAAACCGGCACGGTGCGAGAGGTGTTGACGCGCCCGCAGCACGAGTACACGCGGAGCCTGTTGGCTGCTGTGCCTACGCTGCGCACGGACAGGGAAACGCCGTTGGCAACGATTCGGTAGAGAAGACGGGAAGACGCTCGCCGCGCCAATGATCAGGACGCGGCGAGGATCGGACAGGGACTACTCGGCTGTCGCTTCCTGGGCGGCGGGCTCGGCAGCAGGTTCGGCAGCCTGGGGCTCCTGACCGGCTTCGCCCTGAACCTTCACGCGCACCCGCGCCGTAACTTCACGGTGCAGGCGAATCGAGATGGTGTAATCGCCAAGGCTCTTGAGCGGCTCACTGAGCTGGATTTTGCGGCGATCGATCTCAAAGCCATGCGTCGCGAGCTCGGCCGCAATGTCCGCCGAGGTGACGGAGCCAAACAGGTGGCCCTGCTCGCCGGATTTACGAGTGAAGCTGAGCGCCACTGGCTCGAGCTTGGTGACCAGCACTTCCGCCTGCGCCTTCTCGCTGGCGGAGCGGCGCTCCGCGGCAGCCTTCATCTGCTCGATGACGGCCTTGTTTGCCTCGGTGGCCTGCATGGCGAGCTTGCGCGGCAACAGATAGTTGCGGCCGTAGCCGTCCGCTACCTTCACGACTTCGCCGCGAAGACCCAGGTTGGCTACGTCTTCCTTCAGAATGACTTCCATAAGAATTCTCCACAATGCTCTTGGCGCGTAGATGCTCCGATCGATCGGGCAATACGCGCCGCATTCAAATTTCAGTTCGCCGATCGCCGTAACTCTACAGGGGCTAAAGCCCTCCGCTCTTCTGGGCTAGAACCGGCATGGCTGAAGCCGTACCCTGTTACATAGCGCAGCAGAAGCGGGTGGCAACTAAATGCAGCGATCGTTGGTCCAAGCACTTCTTAGTGCCGCGTGGCGAACGGGAGCAGGGCGATGTTGCGGGCCTGCTTGATCGCGCGGGTCAGGCGGCGCTGGTGCGTGGTGCAGACGCCGGTGAGCCGCCGGGGCACAATCTTGCCGCGCTCGGCCACAAACTGCTGCAGCAGCCGTACGTCGCGGTATGGGATCGCATCGATCTTCTCGGTGCAGAATTTGCAGACTTTCTTGCGGCGGAAAAACTTGCCGCGGCCGCCAGGACCGCCGCCAGGCCGTCCCCCTCCGGGGCGAGGGCCCGAGCCCGGACCGGACGGAGCCTGTTGACTTCCTGTAGCGCCCGACTCGGGCGCCTTTGCGTGTGTTTCGTCAGCCATAAGTTTCCTCTTTGCTCGTTACAGTCCCCCACGCAGGGGGACGCTGATTTCTTTCCGTCTGACTGCGCAGGCGGCGATAGTCCAGACGCGCCCGTTTACGCGCTCGCCTGTGCGGGCTCGCTTGCTTCGGCCGGGGCCGCAGCTTCCTGCGCTGCAGGCTCCGCGCTCACCTTGCGACGGGTTCCGCGCAGGGCTTTCAACTTGGCCAGGCGCTTCTCTTCTTCATCCATGCGCACGGTGATGAACTTGATCACCGGCTCGGTCACGCGGAGACGGCGCTCGAGCTCCAGCACCACCGGGCCGCCGGCTTCAATGGTCAACAGCACGTAGTTGCCGTCATTGAATTTGCGCACCAGGTAAGCCAGCTTGCGGCGCCCCATCTTTTCGACCGACTTGACCACGCCGCCGCCATTGGTGACCGTCGTAGTAAAGCCGGTGATCAGCTTGTCGACATCCTCTTCGGCCATATCGGGCCGGACGATGAACATTACCTCATACAAACGCGACATCAGTATTCCTTTTCCGCGAAAGCGCTTCGCTTTCGCCTTACAGCTTTCAGCTCTCAGCCATCAGCTTTCAGCAAACAGCGGATAGTTCCTATTCCCTGTTCCCCGTCTCTTTCCGGTTGAACTCATTCATCGCCGGTCCTGGACCTTCCTGGATGATGCGCCGCGTGGCCGTCGCCACTTTGTCGAGCACCTCGTCCAGAACAGCCAGATCCGCCTTGCGCATCGGCGAGAGCAAATAATCCTTGCCGTGGCGCTTTCCTCCCGCGGCAACTGCCTCCGGAGGAAGATCGAGCCCGACTCCAATGCGCAGGCGCAGCCACTCCTGCGTTCCCAGAGCCTGCGTTACGCTGCGGGCTCCGTTGTGCCCGGCCGGCGAACCGCGTTCCCTGATCTTGAAGGTCCCCAGCACCAGATCGAGCTCGTCGTAGATCACGAGCAGATCCGTGGCGGGGTCCACTTCGAATTCGCGAATCAAAGCGGCTACTCCAGCGCCGCTCAGATTCATGAACGTCTCCGGCTTGGCCAGAACCACTTGCCGCCCTGCAATACGGCAGGTTGCGGTGACGGCCCGGCAGCGCCGGTTCTGGACCACAACGCCTTCCTGTTCGGCGATGCGGTCAATTGCCATGAACCCTGCGTTGTGCGGGGTCCAAAAATACTCCGGACCGGGATTGCCAAGCCCCACGACCAGGAACGGGCCCTGCCCGCTTTCGCTGGCCGATTTCTGGTCGCGGGGGCGACCGGTTTCACCTTCGCCGGACAAGGTTTACTTCTTGGCCTCGGGCTTCTTACCACCCGCAGCCTCAGCTTCCGCCGGCTTGCCCTTCTTGGCCACTTCCGGTTCTGCCGCCGGAGCCGCAGCACCTTCAGCCGCGGCTTCCGCCGCCGGAGCGGCTTCCTCGCGGATCGAGACGACGTGGGCCACAGTGGCATCTTCTGCCGTCAGATATTCGATCTTGTCCGAGTGCGGCAGATCGCTGACGCGCATGACGCCATGCAGCCCGAGCCCGGTCACATCCACGTCGATGTGGCTGGGAATATCTGCCGGCAAGCACTCGATTTCGACCTCGCGCAGAACCTGGTCCAGAATGCCGCCTTCGGTCTTTACGCCCACAGGCACACCCATCAGCTTGATCGGCACGCTGACGCGCAGCACCTTGTCGAGTGCGATGCGTTTCAGGTCGATGTGGATCAGCTGATCCTTGATCGGCTCACGCTGCCAATCGACGATCATGGCCTTGGCCGAGGCTTGCCCGGAGACTTCGATATCGAAGATCGTGTTGTGGCCGCTCTCGGAATAAAGAATCCGCGAGATCTGCTTCGGCTCAACTTCAATGGCCACGGGTTCGTGTCCGGGGCCATACAAAACAGCAGGAATCTTACCCGCTGCGCGCACGCGGCGTGCAGCATTCTTGTTGAACTTGCCCGAACGGGGCTTGGCTACGACAACTTCTGGCATTGCGTTCTCTCGTTTCCTTTTTCGGGCACGGCAAGACAGCTTTCAGCGTTCAGTCATCAGCTTTCAGCCAATGCTGCTGCGAACTGTGTTGCTCCGCTCCCTTTGTTCGGTCAGCCAAGGGCTGACAGTTCTCAGTTCGTAGTTCTCGGTTTTCAGTTCCGTTCACTCTCTGTGAACTGCGAACTGTCTACTGTGAACTTAGTTAAACAGCGTACTCACGCTGGTCTCCATATGAATGCTCTCGATCGCTGCGCCTAATAGACCGGCGATAGAGAGCACTTTGATCTTGGACAACTTCTGCGCCGGTTCGCGCAGCGGAATCGTGTCCGTCACAACTAACTGCTCCAGACGCGAAGCGGCAATGCGATCGACAGCCGGCCCGGAAAGAACGGCGTGGCTGGCGCAGGCGTGTACGGAGGTTGCGCCAGCATCGAGAAGCGCGTCCACCGTCTTCACAAGCGTTCCGGCAGTATCAATGATGTCGTCGATGATGAGGCAGGTCTTGCCCTTCACATCGCCGACCACGTTCATAACTTCAGCCACATTCATGTCGGTGCGGCGCTTGTCCACGATGGCCAGCGGCGCACCCACCTTCTGCGCGAAGAACCGGGCCCGCTCCACTCCGCCCGGGTCGGGCGAGATCACCATCAGATTGGGCAGATTCAGCTCGCGGAAGTAGCTCACCAGCACGGGGCTGGCATAGAGGTGGTCAACAGGAATATTGAAGAAGCCCTGGATCTGCGCGGCGTGCAGATCGACGAAGAGCGCGCGATTGGCGCCGGCCGTAGTGAGCAGGTCGGCGATGAGCTTGGCGCTGATGGCCACGCGCGGACGGTCCTTACGATCCTGGCGGGCGTAGCCGTAGTACGGCATCACCACCGTGATTCTGGCCGCCGAGGCCCGCTTGAGCGCATCGATCATCACTAAGAGCTCCACCAGGTGCTGGTCCACCGGATAACAGGTGGGCTGCACCACAAATACGTCCACGCCACGTACGTTCTCGAGCAGCTGAAAGAAGACCTCGCCATCGGCGAAGCGCTGCAGCTTGGTATCGCCGACCTTGACGCCGATATGCTCGCCGATCTTGCGCGCTAGTTCCGGATTGGCCGTGCCGCAGAAGAGCCTGAATCGCCGATCGTCGCTCAGGTTGCGGCTCCGTTTGCGTTCGGGGGCCTGCTTCGCGTCCTTGGCTTTGCCAGCTGGTTCCTGTACCGGCTCTTTCTGCCCGCCATCGCGGGGCTTGGCCGGCTCATTGTCCTTCGGCTTGTCTTCGTCCATCACCAGGGTTTCCACTTCCATGTTGAAAAGCACCTCCATGCTGGTTGGCTATGGCTGCAATTCTCTTGAAGCTTTCAGCCGTCAGCTATCAGCCTCTTCTGTGTGGCGGGCAATCCCGTGCGTTCCCGCAACAATCAAGCTGACAGCCAAAAGCTGAAGGCTGTCCTTCTGGCTGGGCGACTAGGATTCGAACCTAGATAAGTGCCTCCAAAGGGCACTGTCCTACCATTGAACGATCGCCCAGTTTCAGCGGTTTTAGAGTTGCCATCATCCCGGAACCTCTGAGTTTGAGTGGCATTCTCCTCAAGAAAATGCCGCCTCTCATAGACCTGGAAAGAGCACGTAAACTCTGCAACCGCTCTAGCAACCGTCCGCGAGTCTCGCTTGCGGAACGGTAGCCTGTCAATCCGCTTTTACGAAAGCATTTCGCTCCAGTAACTGGCGCGCGGCAACGTCTGAGTCAACTCACTTTGCACGTTGTCGGCCTGCAAACGGGCGCGGGCTGCTTCCGCATCTCCGCGGGTCTGGTACAACCCGAAGAGCGCTGAACCGGACCCCGACAGAGAGGCATAAAGAGCTGCCCCCGGCGTGCCTTGTCCTGAAAGAATGCGCTTGATGTCGCGAAGGGAGGGTTGCTGACGGAAGACGACTCGTTCAAAGTCGTTCTCAATCCAGCTCGTGATCCCGGTGCGGACAAGCGCGGACTCTTGAGGTCCGGCGAGGTCGTTCCCACTGGAAACGACACCGGAGGAGCCCGTCTGCTCTGTGCCCGCAAAGGCACTTGCGTAGGCGCGACTCAACTCATTCAGTTTACCGGTACTTGCCTCGGCGGTCAAACCTTCGGCGACGCACAGCGCGTCCCAGTCCCGGAAGGCCTGTGGCGTAGAGACGCCGGTCTCCGGCAGGGCGACGACGCACCAGATGGGTTCAAGATCGGGTAGGGGATAGACATCCTGGCCGCGATCGACGCCGAGCACCGTTCCGCCGATCAGAAACAGCGGCACATCGGAGCCGACCTGGGCGGCAATTTCCAGTCTCCGCGCTGGCCGCAAACCTCCCGTGCCCCATCCTTCGGACGTTTTTTGTCCGAAGGGTGGGAGAGCATCGTTGCCGGCCCACGCACGCAGCTCCGTTTCGAGCCCCACCAGGGCTGCCACGGCATTGGCCGATCCCGCACCCAGCCCGCCCTGCACCGGCAGCCTTTTCTCGATATGGATCTCGACTGCAGCGGCGACTCGAATCTCCTCCAAAACCAGAGAAATCATCTTCCAGGCGGTGTTGCGGGCGTCTGTGGGAACGCGCGGGTCATTCGAGTTCAGCTTGATGCTGGTCTCCTCTGCGTGCCGCGCTGAAACCGTCACAATGTCATGCAATGCGAGCGTCTGGTAAACCGTCACCAGTGCGTGGAAGCCGTCGGGCCGGGGCGCGCCAATGCCGAGGCCGAGATTGATCTTGGCGTGCGAACGGACTGCGGTGGGCATACCTGCTCATTGTAGAAGGGCGCGGTCGTCGCCTCAGTCTCGACCAATCCCATCGCCGGCCGTCCTGGTCACATTTCCGCCGCTGTTGAGCACAAACAGTGTTCCAATCAGTGGCATCGCGTGCGGGGAGGGAAAGCCAATGAAGAGATTGCTGCAGGATCTTCGCTACGGAGTTCGCTCGCTCGTGCGGTCCTGGCGTTTTACGCTGGCGGCCTCGCTCACGCTCGCGCTGGGCATCGGAGCGAATGCAGCGATATTCAGTGTGATTGAATCCGTGCTCCTGAAGCCCTGGCCATTTCGTGATCCCGCGCGTCTGATCCTGGCCTACCAGCGCCAGTCGAACGGGGCAAGCAATGTCTTCTCCACGCAGGATCTTCTCGACTGGAAGCAGCAGAGCAAACTGCTCGCGAAGATGGGCGCCCATGTGTCGTGGGAATTCAACCTGAGCAGCGCGGGCGCTCCACCGGAGCGCATTGCCGGCGGCAGAGTATCCGCCGATCTGCTGCCGGTTCTGGGCGTGGAGCCGATGTTGGGCCGCGTCTTTTCCGCACAAGAGGACATTGTCGGGGCGGGCAATTTCGTCGTGTTGAGCAATGTGCTTTGGAAAGACCGCTACGGAGCGAATGCAGGCATCGTTGGCAGCGCGATTCAACTCGACGGAGTGCCTTACACGGTAGTCGGCATCATGCCCGCGGGATTTCTGGGTGTTGACGGGCAAGAGCTGTTGTGGACACCCTTACAACTGCAGCGCAATGGCGGAGTCGGAGCGTCGTCCACGGTGCATTGGCTTGGCGGCTACCTGCGCCTGTCGGATGGAATGAGCCTGAAGCAGGCGCGGGCAGAACTCGATGGGATCGCCGCCCGGCTGCACCGCGAGGACGCAACCGGAGACGCGGGCTTCGGGGTCGACTTGCAGACGCTCAGCGATGCATACACCGGCAATGTGCGGCCCGCGCTGCTGATGCTGCTGGGATGCGTCGGGTTTGTCCTGCTCATCGCCTGCGCCAACGTGGCGAACCTGCTGCTGGCCCGCGGAGCAGCGCGCCGGCGCGAGATGGCCATTCGCACCGCGCTGGGAGCTACACCTGTGCGGATTGTGCGCCAGCTGCTTACGGAGAGCGTTCTGCTGGCTGGCGCTGCGGGCGCGGCCGGCGTTGCGATCGCTTTCATTGTTCTGCGCGGCATGCTTGCCCTTCATCCGCCGCAAGTGCCGCGCATGCAGCAAGCCGGAATCGATTCGGGCGTGCTGGCCTACACGCTTCTCATCTCTCTAGGCGTGGGCATTCTCTTCGGCCTCGTGCCGGCCCTGGTCTCGGCGCGCGCCAGCGTCAATGACAGCTTGCGCGATAAGGGTACCGCCGCCGAACGCGGCTTCGGTGCGCATCGTTCCGTGCTGGTGACGGCGGAAACCGCGCTTGCCTGCCTGCTGCTCATCGGTACGGGGCTCGCGCTCCACAGCCTGTGGGCACTGCGCAGCGTGGAGCTCGGATTCGTGCCGCAGCACGTGCTCGTCTTTCGTGTCGCTGCTCCGTCAAGCCTCGCCGGAGAACAGGTTCCCGAGTTCTACCGGCAGGTGAGCGAGCGGGTGCGAACAATTCCCGGCGTGCAGGCGGCAGCCATCGCGCGCAACCTGCCATTGAGCGGCACCGATCCCTCGATGCCCATCGTCACGGAAGGAAAAACCCCCGCGGCCGCTGCGGGCGGTACCGTCACGCGTTATAGAGCTGTGGGCGATGGCTACTTCCGCACGCTGCAAATTCCTATCCTGCAGGGGCGCGGCTTTGACGAGCACGATACAGCCAGTGCGCCTCCGGTTGCCATCGTGAGCCAGAGCCTCGCGCGCCAGTACTGGCCGGGAGAAAATCCGATCGGCAAGCAGCTCAAGCCGAAGTTCAGTGGCAGCGCATGGTGCGCTGTGGTGGGCGTTGCGGCGGATGTACGGCACTGGGGCGCGGATGTCGATATCGAGCCGACCGCATACTATCCGTACACGCAGGTGCCCGCTACGATCCGGCCGCTGCTGGAAGCAAACATGGGCGTGGCCGTGCGCAGCAACCTGCGGCAGGACGATCTTGTTCGCGCGATCCAGGCGCAGGTGGCCGGCATTGACAAGAATGTGCCTGTCTACCAGGTCAAGACGATGGACTCGATGGTCTCTGATGCAGCATCGCTACGCCGTTTCGATCTCTCGCTGCTGGGCGCGTTCTCGCTGCTCGCGCTGGTGCTAGCTGCTCTTGGCGTCTACGCGGTGATGGCCTATTCGGTGACGCAGCGCACTCGCGAGATCGGTATTCGCATCGCGCTCGGCGCCAGCGCACAGGACGTGCAGCGTCTCATCCTCGCGCAGGGTGCGCGTTTTGGACTCCTCGGCTCCGTTATTGGCGTTGTTGGGGCCTTCGCTTTGCGAAAGGTGATGGTCACAGTGGTCTACGGCATCAGCGCGAACGATCCTGTGATTCTGTCCCTGGTGCCGGTCGTGATGGTCGGCGTCGTCCTGATAGCGTGCTATCTGCCCGCCCGCCGCGCTATGCAGATCGATCCGATCGTCGCGCTGCGTTCGGAGTGAAATGCGGCGTCGCAAATGCCGTGAACCATGGAACCGGCGGAGCGGATTTTGCGTAGAGTCTTCTGAAGATTGCGGGAGTTCGTATGCATTTTCTCCTGTTCGGTATCGGCTTATATTTCCTGCCTGCGATTATCGCGGCGGTGCGTCACGCGCACAACACGGGCGGCATTCTGCTGGTCAACATCTTCTTCGGCTGGACTGTGATCGGCTGGTTCGCCGCGCTACTGATGGCGGTTTCCTCCGCGCCCACATATCATGTGTATCCGCGCGGTTGGTGAACCCAAACGCGACGAAGGCCGCCCGCTAGGGCGGCCTTCGTGTTGGAGAGAACCAAGGTGCCGTGAACTCTATCTGGACAATTAGTCTCCGGCTACCGGCTCGGCTTCCTGCTGCCGGTTCCGATTGATGGGCGAGGCGGCGTTGTTCGAGGCGGGCCGGATGGAGTCGAGCGTGACCAGACCATCAACCGGCTTTTCGCCCAGCACGTGCTCGCGGTACAGCTTAGCCATCTTCGCGTTTTCTGCATCCTGCTTCAGCTTGGCTTCGTTCGACTGCTTGTCGCGCGCGCGGATCTTTTCTTCGCGTGCGTTCTTGGCAATGCCAAGGTTGTCGAGCGTGTGATTGGCTTCGGCATTCACGTGGTCCATGTTCAGAACGAGCTCATGGCCAACGTGGGTCATGCCGACCTTCTTGCCGCCTGCGAAGATCTCGTGGCGGCCGTGCTCCTCATACCACTTGGTGAGCGTAGCCGTCATGTGCATCTTCTCGATAATGTTGCGCCAGCCAACGCCCGTGTTGTACGCGCAGAAGCTGATCTCGCCCTCCTGCGTCGCGTAGGGGATGATGCACTGCTCGGTGCGGCGGAAGTCGTAGTTGAACAGGTCCTGGAACCACATGCCGGCGATGAAGAGGAAGTTCCACCGGTCCTGGCGGCGCTTCTGGATATCTTCCAGGGTACGGTCACCCTTCACGCTGCCGTAGTTCTTGCCTGTCGCGTTGAAGGTCTTGTCCATCTTCTTCAGCATGTCGCTGATCTTGAAGTGCGTCGGCGACTGGAAGGGATCGTAGTTGCGCAAGAGCGCAAGGCCGAAGCCGATCACCGAAAGCCATTTGCCGCGGGCCGCGTCGTTCACCTTGGCCAGGTCCTTGGCTACCTGATCCATGTGCAGGAACGCAGTGACGGGAGCGGCTTCCTTGGTCTCCTTGTCGATCATCATGGCCATGCCGATACCGCAGTTCGGGTGGCATCCGCAGGAGAGCTGTCCCCACTCGGCACTGGGCCCATGGATCAGGTCGGCCCAATCGGAGAAGGTGCTCATGAATGAGATCGGGAACCAGTCGCGCTCCGGCACGCCAAAACCGCACTGGTTCTTGATGTCATGCGCCATGTGCGAGAGCGTGTAGCGCTGCGCCTGACGGCGCTCGTCAGTGATCTCCTCATCGCGGCCGGTGAAGCTGACGGGCTGGAAGCTGAGAAAGCTGATCTTCTTGGGATTGTCGAGGGCGAACTCGATGATGCGGCCCACCTGCTCGTTGTTGATGCCGTTCACGATGGTGGTTACCGGCACGATCTCGACGCCGGCTTCATGCAGATTGTTGATCGCCTGCAGCTTCACATCGAAGAGGTTGCCGACCTTGCGGTGCGAGTTGGCAGCGTTACCGATGCCGTCGAACTGGAGGTAGACGTAGCGGAGGCCCGCCTCGGCCGCTGCGCGGCAGAGTTCCTTCGACTTCGCAAACTCGATGCCGTTCGACGCCGCCTGCACTGAGTTGTAGCCCACCTTGCGGGAGTAGGCCACAGCGTCAAGAAAGTAGGGCGAGAGCGTGGGCTCGCCGCCGGAGAACTGGACGCTCATCTGCCGCCGGGGCTTGATGGTGATGGCGTTGTCCAGCATCTGCTTGATCTCGTCCCAAGTCAGCTCATGAACGAAGCCAACCTGGTTGGCGTCCATGAAGCAGGGATCGCACATCATGTTGCAGCGGTTGGTCAAATCGATGGTCAGCACCGAGCCGCGGCCGTGAGTGACGGTCGAGGTGCCATGGTTGTGCAGCTTGTCGTCGTTGTGGGCGCGGATGTCGCGGCCGGGGAAGCTCTCTTCCAGGTGCTTGAAGAAGGCCGGGTCGATCGACATCACGTCTTCGAAATGGCCGTGCTTGGGGCAGTCCTTTACCATCAGGATCTTGCCATCGCGCTCGATGATCTGCGCCTTGATCTCGCCCACCTTCTCGTTCAGCAGGACTTCATGCGGCAGCTTGCCATCGAGGATCTGCTGACGAATCTCGGGAACGCACTTGGGGCACAGCGAATCGGTGGTCCGCGGCCAGCCAAGAGGCGGCTTTTCTTTCTGCCAGCTCTTCAGGAGGGGTTTGTCGCTCCACTTGGGGGTAAACGAAGGATTGGGGCTGATGCGGTTCAGCCGCTCGTAAACCACCCACGCACCTTTGGCCGCGTAAACGGCGACCTTCTCGGCGTATTTGACGGCTTTAGACATGATGCGATCTCCTCTTTGAAAAAGCTCGGCAGCGCAATGGGTCAGCCGGCTCAACCCGTCGCGGGGAAGCGCGGGGCTGAAAATTCATTACTAGCGTAATGCTCCCCGGTCACGCACCCAAATGTTGTACAGCGAATGGCGGAATGGGCAACTGAATGGGGATTCAGGGATGGCGAATGGTAGCTGCGAGGACGGGGCAAGCACTCAATCTAAGTTGATGCTGGAGCGGGTCTTAGATGCAGTTCTGCTCAGGGGCGGCCGGACAGCTAGTCCGCCGGTGTCCCCCCGGTACGGGAGACAGCGATCTGGTTAATGATGCGCTGCACCAGCACCACGCGCACGTGAATGCGGCTGGCGATATCGGGCACAAACTCGGTGATGTAGTTGTCGATGGGCGCCGTGGCCAGAGCGATACCATAGCGTTCGGCGCTGGCGCGGAAATTCGTTTGCTGCCCCGGCACATAGAGATCGTTGACGGCATCCTCGAAGGCAAAGCCAACGAGATTGGAATAGTTCACCATACCCTTGCCGCGATCGCCCTCGGTCCAAACGATCTGGATGGCGGCATGAAAGACGCGCCGCTTGATGCTCGCCTGGGGCAAGCGGTGATAGTGCGGATCTTCATGAGTTACGGAAGGGATGAGAAAGGTGCCGAAGAACTCCCCGACCATGTCCTGGGTAAAGCTGACACCCATGTATTTGCCCCAACCCTGGAAACCCGGTCCATAGACCGAGTGGGAGTTGGCGGCGACGGAGATGGCGGCTTCTCCGCCGATCGTAAGCAGGTTGAAGGGGTCGATCAAGTTGCGCACCGCCAGATGCGCTTTCTGAACCGGCGTGAGCGCTTTGACCTGCGGACCGTTCAGGAAGCGGGCGTACCAGTTGACGATGGGCAGGTGCGGTACGCACAGAACAGTATCGACGACATGGGGATTGGAAGCGCTGGTGCCGCGATCGGCCACGGTCAGGGCGCGGACGGCGGCTGTGGCGGCCATGCTTCCGCCGGCATTGCGCAGATCGCAGGGATTTGCGACCGGCGGTGGCGCCGATTGCGGTTGAGGAGCATCGGGGAGAGCGGATGGTTCAACTGCCGCCGCGAGATTTCCGGATGGGATCAGCAGCACCGGAAGGAATGCCAGGAGCGCCAAATGCAACCTTCGCGCCGCAGCGGAAGAGCGAACGGCGGGCCGATGCCCGGGCTGGTGAAGTGGATTTCTTGCCAAAAGCGTGGCCCTCGCTGGGCGGACCTTGTCCGCATTCTTGCACAGCAGAACTGGAGAAGAATTGGAACGCCTGCCGCGCAGGCTGTTCTTTTCCGTACTCTGAGATGTGACGCAGATTTCGCGATAAAGGTCACTTAGGAAGAGCCAACCTTCTCACGGTGACCTGTCTCGGCATTGGCTCGATGGTTCTGGTCTGGTACCTGACGGCCCTAGCGACCCGCTGATCGGCCCAATGGATTGGCCCAGATTAAGCTACCGGGGTGATCACACCGCACCCGACGGAAACAGCCAAACCGGCAGGACCGAGCTTCTAAGTACCTGAAGACCGCGGAACGTCCGTCCTCTGCGACCCTACCGAGCCTTTAGGACCGATAGTAACGCTTGCGGCACCTCTCTCCTTCGGGGCATTGACGCACCGGAAGCGGTCCCACAGACTGGAGGCAAGTTGTTGCAAGTGGAAGAAGGTGTTGGCATGAGCACATATCCTCCACCACCTCCGCCCGGGCCCGGAGGCGTGGGCCGGCGCATCGAGGAAGCTGTCGAACTGATCGAAATGGAACTGCGCCACGCCATCGCGTATGTGAATGACGCTGTGATTCCGCAGGTGCGGCGCGAATCGATCACGGCCATGCGGAGCTTGTCCGAAACGCTGCGCAATCTGGCCGATCGCATGGAGCGGACTCCAAGCGCAGGGCCGGGCGGTGAACCGCCGAGCGCGGGGAGGGATCCCCGAAGTTGAGGATGCAGCAGGGCTATCGGAACAGTATCGGGCGCTGGGTGGGCTTGGCGGGGCTGGCGGCAACCTTACTAGGAGCAAGTGGGTGCCGGCACCGGCAGCAGGTCCAGGCGCCTCCACCGCAGGCGCTGCCGCCACCTTCGCAGCCGGTGTATACGTCTCCTGAGGCTGAAGCGGAAGGGATACCACGGCCGGCAGCGCGGATTCCCATTACCCCGACGCCAGCGGGAGGCATCACTGCCGAAGACCTGGACTATATCGCCGCACACAAGCCAATTCTGACGCAGGTGGGCTATGCCACCTGGTACACCGCTCCGTACAAGGGACGGCGCAGCGCCAATGGCCAGGTCTTCGATGACTATGCGATGACGGCCGCGCACCGCACGCTGCCCATGGGCGCGCTGATTCTGGTGACGAACCTCGAGACCGGCCAGTCGGCGGCGATGCGTATCACCGACCGCGGCCCGTTTGTTGAAGACCGCGTGCTGGATATGACGATGGCTTCGGCAAGGGCCACAGGCGTGTACCGCGCGGGCATCGCGCGGGTCCGCATCGATGTGTATGAGACGCCGAAGTCGATTAACTCGGGCGGGCGCTGGTGCGTGCAGATCGGTGCATTTCACTCCGAGCGCGACGCTCTCAAGTTGAAGAAGGAACTGCTGCACCGGTACGCAGACGCGAATGTGATCGAGTTTCCCGGTGAGAAGAGCTACTGGGTGCGCATCCGCCCCGAGGGCGACAACCGCCAGATGGCGGAGTACATCGCAAGCCATCTGCGGCCGAGCGAGGGTGAGGCGTATCTGACAAGACTGGATTGAATGACCAGTGAGTTAGCGTGGGACTTGGGGGCCCCATCCTAACGCGTTGTCGCGTTTAGGATGGGCTGGGCGCACCCTCGATGATCGATTCAGCAGTTAGCGCAGCAGTGCCGACGCGGCCCAGAGAATCGTTTCCTGGGCGTGGAAGTCGCCAGTTTTGCGCGGGCGCTCGAGGTAGTACTCCAGGCTGTTGAATTTGTTTGTGCCGGCGCAGACGTTGGTCACGTTGTCATTCTGATCGATGAAGCCGGTCACGGCGATCCAGGCTTTGCGCGCGGCGGGGCCGTAGATCGCGGCATCGAGCCAGCCGTTCTTGACACCGGTGATCAGCGCAAACGTAAACATGCCGGAGCTGGAGCTTTCCTCCCACGACTCCGGATGGTCGATCAGCTGGCGCCACATGCCGTCTTCCGCCTGGTACTTCAACAGCGCGGCCATCATCAGTTGATAGCCCTTCATGATGCGGGCGCGCTGCGGATGATCCTGGGGAAGATCGCGCAGCATCTCCGCCATGCCGGCCGCGACCCATCCGTCGCCGCGGCCCCAGAAGAACGGCACGTCGGGCGCATGGTAGAAGAGGCCGTTCGGTTGCTGCAGCTTGTCGAGGTACGCGGCCATCTCGTTGGCATCTCGGTCGAGATACTTCTTGTCGCCGGTGGCACGGTAGGCCTGCAGCTGCAGAATAGTCAACATGTACATATCGTCGATCCAGTAGCGGGTCTCGTGCGAGAGACCGTCGGGCAGAGGATTCTCCCACTGGCGGTCGGCAAACGACAGACCATAATCCAGATATTTCTTGTCTTTCGTCTCCATATAGATCTGCAGCGGCACGATGCCGAAGATGGAATCGTCGACGTGATCGCGCTTGGGAATTCTGTCAGCCTCCGCACCCCCCGGCATCAGCGGCTGGAAGCGCTGGATGAGCTCATCCCGCAGCTTGTCGTCATGGGTCAGCTGGGCAAAGGTCAGTGCGCCGTACCATGTGCCGTTCTCGCTGTATTCGATGGTCTTGTTCCCCTGGTGCGGGCTGGTGACAAAGTGCTCGGCGACGCGCTTGCCGATCTCCTGGGGAGAATCTCCCTTGGGCCAGTTGCTGAAGTAATCCTGCTGGGCCGCCAGGGAAACAACGGAGGCGGGCAGCAACAGTCCCAGAGCCGCCATCTTGATAAGGGCATTCATGCGTAGTTCCTTTTAGGAGCGTAGTTTGTGAGGCTCAATTTGCCTGCTGAGATCATAGCGCCTGCGGCCCACAAAGACTCAGCGGCAGATCCAACCGGTGCAATGGTACCTAACGTGCCGGTGACCATTACCAACCAAGGAACCTGATCGCCTACGTACCTCCGGCGGAGTCCATCGCAACGGTCAATATTGACACGAACTCCTTCAACGCCGAGCAGGGGCTGGCGGGCGGCGCGGCGGTTAACGTCACAACCAAGAGCGGGGCTCACGACTTTCACGCTACGCAACGTGGGCTATGTGGGCACGCACGATGTCCGGCAGTTCACGCAGACCGGCTACTTGAATGCGGCGCCGCTGCCGAGCGCCGACACAGCCTGCATGTCGAACGGGCACTATAACCCGGCCATCACCGGCCAGAACGGAACGTGCAACTCCAACGTCAACGAAATCATCAACCTGCAGTGGTGCAATGGAACGGGTGCCTGCTACAACACGGGCGGCATCAACATGGTCATCCCGCTCTTCAGCGCCAACTACAACGGTCTTCAGACGCAGCTCACCTACAGAGGAGGAGCCTCCAAACAGTTAGGCGTCGTTTACACGTATTCGAAAGCCATCGACTACGAAGACAATGGCGCCGGTTCTGGTTCTGGCGGTCTGGCGTGGAACTACCCCGCGTACTACAGCCATAACAAGGCACTGGCGGGATTTGATCAAACCCACCATCTGGAGATCTGGGGAATCTACAACCTGCCTTTTGGCGCGGGTCACACGTGAGCAAACACCGGCATCGCCAATGCGATTCTTGGTGGGTGGCAATTGAACGGGCAACTCAGCCACTTCAGCGGTATGCCATTTACGGTCAGCGCGAACAGCAATACGCTGAATACCCCCGGCGCACCTCTCTACGCCAATTTGGTATCGCCATACCAGCAGTTGGGTGGACATGCGCGCACCGCAAGCAGCAATATCAGCGGCGGAAAGCTGTGGTTTAACACCGCATCTTTCGGCAATCCCTCTGAGCCTTCATTCTGCGCGCAGGGCGATGCGAAGTGCGCCACGCCGAATGGAACGCCGACCGCTCCTGCGGCCAATCCCACAATCGGCAATACGAACCGGAATGAATTTCGCGGTCCCGGAGTCTCCAACGTGAATGCCAGCATCTTCCGGGGATTCCACATCTATCGCGAGAGCGAGTTCCAGATTCGTTTTGAAGCGTTCAACGTGTTCAACCATGCGTTGTTGTACAACAACCCGGGAACGACCGTAGGCAGTTCCACCTTCGGTGAAATCACGAGCTTCGGGCAGGGATACTCTCCGACTCAGGGCGCGCGTTCACTGCAGTTCGGCGGCAGGTTCCAGTTCTAATTGAAAGTAGATTGTGTTACGGGCGGCAGCTCCTTCCGAGGGCTGCCGCCTTTCACTGGGCAAAGCGGGACAGGTCTTCGTTGACTCGACGAGAGATTGGGGCTCGAATTCAGAGCCCGTTTCCAGTGGATGCACCCTTGCTGGAACTAGGAAAAGGTGACCTCCGGAGCCGGCATTCAGGTGACAACAATTTTGTATGCTGAAGGAAACCTCCGATGGGTCAGCGATTTTTAGGCCAGCACCGAAACGGAACCAGCCTAAATTAAAGAATTAAAGCTGGTTAATTCGAGATATCCGCGATTCCGAAACTCCGCGCACATCAGTGTGCTTCTCTGTTTGAACCTCGGACTAAACCGATTTTTCCTTGACAAACGAAGTTTTTGGCGGCTATAGTTCGGCCCACGAAAAAATGATCTATCCGTCAGCGTGCAGAAAGTTTTCCCTTTTCAGTCAACTCCATTGCAGCGGAGTCGAGGGTGGGGGCGCTGCGGGTTGAGAAGGAAGAAATCTAAAAAACTCGTTTCGGGAGGAGTCTATGAAAGGCAGGCCTACGGACGTATTTCAGGTGCATTCGAGTGCATCCAGATTCTGGATGCTCGCAAGTGCGCTTCTGGCAGTGTTCGTCCTGTGCGGCACAGCAAGCGCCCAGGTACTTTACGGTTCGATTAGCGGCACGGTGAGCGACAACTCCGGCGCCGTGATTCCGAATGTTGGGGTGACCATCAGCAACCAGGCTACTGGCGAAGTGCGCACCGTGAAGGCGAACGGGAACGGTTCCTACAATCTTCTCGATGTGCTTCCGGGCACGTATACGCTTTCGATCCCCCAAGCGGGGAATTTCGGCGGCTACACCCAGAAGAACATCGGAGTCGAAGTTAACCAGCAGGTGCGCATCGATATTGCGCTTCAGCCCGCGTCTGTCTCCCAGCAGATCACCGTGACCGAGGCACCACCCGAGTTACAGACGGAAACCGCCGAAGTGGACAGCGACATCAACCAGACACAAATCTCGGAACTGCCCATCACCTCGTCCAAAGGCCGCAATTATGAAGAGCTCTACACGCTGATTCCCGGCGCTGCCCAGGTGCAGGAAAAGAACTCGATTGGCGGCAACCCCTCGCGCGCCCTATCCGTGAATGTGAACGGCAACTCGTACAACGGCAACACGACGCGCATTGACGGGGCCATCGACTATTACGGCTGGCTGCCCTACCTCATCGCCTACGTTACGCCGGCTGACGCTGTCGAGAGCGTCACGGTCACCACGGACGACTTCAACGCCGAGCAGGGCCAGGCCGGTGGCGCGTCCGTCCGCGTCACCACAAAGAGTGGCGGCCACGACTTCCATGGCGGCGGTTGGTGGTACTACCAGGACGCGGCGGTAAATGCGCGCGCTTACCTCAACACTCCGCAGGTGCAGCCGACGATCCCGAAAAACATTAATCAGGAGTTCGGCGGCAATATCGGCGGGCCGGTTTATATTCCACATATTTTGACGGGCAAGAAGAAGCTGTTCTTCTTTACCAACTTCGACCGCATCACTCAGCGCTCTTTGGCGTCCGCTCCCGAAACCGTTCCCGACGCGCTGATGAATGGCGGCAATTTCTCGGAGGCCGCGCCCTATGCAACACTTTACGATCCGCAGCCGCAAGCACCGGGCTGGCAGGGCCAGGTGAACCCGGCGCTGTGCCCGAATCCGAATAATTCCTATACGAACGGCTATTTGCAATATCAATGCCGGCCGAGCTTTACCGCCGAGTACGGCGAAACTGGCGCGAATGTCAACACGATTCCCGCTTCGCGAATCTCGCTTGCGGGCGGCATCATGATGCAGGACCTTCTCGCGATCTCGAAAACCATCAGCACGCCAAGCGCGACTCAGCTGAGCAAAGTGATGCTCAACGATTATCAGGCAACGTCGACCGTCGCCTACAACCGCAACTCGTCGGATACGAAGATCACTTACATTCCCACCGAGAATACGCAGGTCTTCGGCAAGTACGGCGTCACGCCGTACACGGATAGCGATCCTCAGGTGCTGGGCAACACACCCTGCAAGGGCAGCAACGCTTGTGCCGGCGGTCCCGCGGCTGACGGCGGACAAGTGGGCAATATCGGCGGCCGCGGCCAGAACGCCGGGCTGGGCGTCAGCCATGTATTTTCCAGCAACCTAGTGATCGACGCCGATTTCGGCTTTACCCGCCTTTTAACATACGCGCAATCGACGCTTGACGTGGCGGTGGGCGACTACGGGCTTAACACTCTGAAGATTCCGGGGACGAACGGCCCCGGCCTGAACTACGTGGGCATTCCGGGATTCTACTTCGGGCCATCCAGCGCTCCCACGTTTACCGGCCTCGGCAACAACCAGGGCGCCAATCCATTCGAGTTCCGTGACAATCAATTCACGGGAGACGTCAATCTGAGCTGGCTGCATGGGCACCATGCCTTCAAGTTCGGCTACACCTACTATCACTTCGATCTCAATCACTTTCAGCCCACCAGCGGTGGCCAGCCCAACACCCCGCGCGGTGGCTTCACCTTCGCAGGCGGCATGACCTGCGGCAACACGAACACAGCTACCACCACTTCCTGCACGATCGATGGATACAACGATCTTGCCGATTTCCTGCTCGGCCTGCCCAACAATGGCAGCGGCCAGGCCATTGGCGATCCGTCGCAGGTCTTCAATCCCAACGCCCTGCGTTGGTCCGAAGATGGCGTCTACGCCCAAGATACGTGGACGGTGACTCCAAAGCTGACGCTGACCTACGGTATCCGGTATGAAGTTTATCCGGCCCCGTATCGCGATCGCACGGGCGCATCCGTTCTGCTTCCACAACTGCCGCAAAGCGCAAACGTGGAAGTAGGTGGGATCAACGGAAACCCGCGCAGTGCGGGCATCGGAGCTGGATGGGGACAGATCGTGCCGCGCTTCGGCATCGCCTACCGCCTGAACGACCAAACGGTAGTGCGCACCGGCTTCGGTCTTACCACCGATCCCGATTCCATGCGTTACCTGCGCGACTCCTTCCCGGAGGACCTCGCGCCATCCTACGGCGGTACCGGGAACTTCACGATTGCGGTTGACCCGGCAAACGGCAACGCGCCCATGAACCTTACGTACGGCATTCCGAGTTCTGCCAAGCAGGCTCCGAACTACTCAACCGGGTTCGCGTCCCTCCCCATCGCAGGTTCGACGAACACGGTGCCGCAGAACTTCCGCCGCGGCTACATCGAAAGCTGGAACCTGGTTGTGCAGCGGACTCTCCCGATGGGCTTTGTGGGCACCGTCGGCTATGTGGGCGATCACTTCGTCCGCCAGCAGGTCAACATCAACTACCTCAACGCGGCAAATTTCCCGACATCGTCCTCGCCCTGCATGCCCAACGGGCAATTCAGCCCCACGTCAGGCTACACCGGCGCGTGCAGCTTCACCGCCAACGAGACCATCAACATCGGAAAGCCGTGCCCGCCTACTGCTACGGGCACCGCGCAAGGGACCTGCTATAACACTGGCGGCATCACGTTTGACATGCCGCTCTGGAGCTCCGGGTACAACGGGCTGCAGACGCAGTTGACCCGCAATGCGGGCACGAATGCTTCTCTGGGCGTGGTCTACACTTACTCGCATGCCATCGACTACGAGGACAACGGCGCCGGCTCGGGATCGGGTGGCACTACATTCAACTACCCCGCGTTTTACCGCTTCAACCGCGGCTCAGCCGGCTTCGACGAAAAGCACAACCTGCAGGTGTGGGGCGTCTATAGCCTGCCCTTCGGACCGGGACAGATGTGGATGAACCACGGCGTGGTGGGCGACATCATCGGTGGCTGGCAGTTGAGCGGGCAATTCAGCCATTTCAGCGGCTTCCCGTTTTCGATCAACGCAAACAGCAACACCATTGGTGGGTTTGCCCCCGGCTTTGGTGCCACATACGCTCAATTGACCGGTTCGTATAAGCAGCTAGGTGGCCACGCGCAAAGCGCCAATTCGCCGGTAAGTGGCGGCAAGCCGTGGTTCGACCCGTCTTCATTTTCGAGCCCGGCTGAATCGGCGGCTGCGCCGGTGATACCAAACACCGGCCGCAACCAGTGGCGCGGACCGGGCAATACGCAGACCAACGCCAGCCTCGTCAAGAACTTCAAAATCTGGCGCGAAGCGCAGTTCCAATTCCGCTTCGAGGCTTTCAACGTGTTTAACCATCCGTGGCTCAACGCTCCCAACACGACGGTGGGCAGCGGCACGTTTGGTTACATCTCGAACTTCAACGCGTTCAATGTCGCCGCCTTCGGCACCAACGCGGGCTCACGCCAGATGCAGTTCAGCGGCCGAGTCAACTTCTAACCTCGGCAAAGAGCGATGGCGCGCGGCAACTCCTCTGGGGTTGCCGCGCGGTTTTTACAGATCCAAATGCTGCGATCGTTCGGCTCGGCCTCATGACGGCATTTCGAGTTGCCGTGCCGCGCTTGTATATTGATTGCGAGAAGCGTTCTCAGGAGATCCTCGAGAGGAGCGCAGCGGTACGGGCGCCTGTTGTCTGCCGTAAAGAGAGCCAGTTCCGACTGCCGGTGCGATTTGATTGCGAAAGTCCACAGAGATGCAGGTAACCAACAACACCGCTCCGGTTCATCGAGGCGTTGCCTCGAGCGAGACCGCGCGCGAGATCAACCGCGACATCGTTCTGCATACGATCCATCTGCACCAGCCGGTGAGCCGGGCTGATCTGGCGCGGTTGACCGGCCTGCAGCCCAGCACGGTCTCGGTCATCACGGGGCAGCTCATCGACGAGGGCTGGGTGTTGCCGGGAACGCTCGGGAGGTTGCCGCGCGGCCGCCGGCCCACCTTCGTTACGCTGAACGACAAGCACGTGACTCTGGCGATCGATCTGAGGCCTGAGAGCGCGAACCTGGCGGTAGTGGACATCAATGGCCAGATCCTCAGCCGGGATTCTGTGGCCTATTCGGCGCAAAACGTCTCCAAGTCCGAGGTCAAGAAGACGATCCAGAGCATTGCCAAAGCGGCGCGTGCGTTGCGCGCGACCCACAACGACCGCGTGTTTCAGGGCGTGGGCGTGAGCGTCTCGGGACGCGTGGACCAGAAGACGCATCGGGTGCTCTTCTCGCCCAATGTGCCGTGGACGCAGATCGACCTGCACGGCGAACTGCAGAAGGTCCTGGAGAGCCCGATCGAGATGGAGAATGCGGCCAACGCCTGCCTGCTGGCGGAGCGGTGGTTCGGGAACTTTGGCGGCACGCAGAACATGATCGCAGTCTCGGTGTCAGAGGGCATCGGAACGGGACTGATGGTCGACGGACAGCTGGTGCGCGGCCGCGACGATATGGCGGGCGAATTCGGGCACATGCAGCTGGAAGAGTCGGGGCCGCTGTGCGGCTGCGGCAACACGGGATGCTGGGAGACTTTCGCGTCGAACCGTGCCGGACTGCGTTATTACCGCGAGCTGGTTCCGGACAGCACGCTGACGTCTTTCCAGGAGTTGCTCAACCTGGCCAGGCAGGGCGATGTGCGGGCGCTGCGTTCGATTGACCGTATGACCGCCTATCTGGCGCGAGGGCTGTCCATGCTGGTGGCAGGTTTGGCACCGGAAGTAATCATTGTGGTGGGCGATTGCACGGCGCTGTGGCCGCGCATCAGTCCGCTGCTGGAGAGCCGGCTCATTGCGCAGTCGTTCACGCCGCACACGCCGCGGCTGGTGGCGGCTACTGACGGTGATGCGGCGCGTTTGCGCGGGGCGGCGGTACTTGTCCTGCACAGAGTGCTCTTTCGTCAGGCGGAGTTCAAGCCGGCGGAAAAGGACAGACAGTCCACTGCGCCTCGATTCGCCGCCGCTGTATAGAGCAGTCCCACAGCTTGCTCAGACATGTCCGGTCTGAATCAAGACAATCATGGAACCGCTCTAACTCGCACCTGCGTTCGCGTGCAGGGGCGAGGCTGCGGCGGTGAACGCTTCGCGCTGGAAGATAGCCATCGAGAGCAGATAGGCCAGTCCAGCCCCGAAGAAGATCAACAGCGCATGGCGCGTCCAGAGGATTCCCACGGCGAGAGTGAAGATTGCGCTGCCGACTGAGCCGATGGCGCCGCCGATACCGACAACCGTGGCGACGGAATCCGACGTGAACATATCGGACGGCGTTGAGAGCAGGTTAGAGGACCACCCCTGATGGGCCGCCGTGGTCAGGCATAGGATTGCAATTGCCTCGCTGAGCTGATGCACAAATGGAACCAGAACGATGGCGGTGGTGCAGAGCGCGCAGACCATCATGGCGAAGCGGCGGGCCGCGCGCAGTGATCGGCCGCGGCGCATCGCATAGCCCGCAAGCCAGCCACCCGCGATGCTGCCGGCGGTTGCGCCTAGGTAAACAATGATGAGCGGCAGGCCCAGGTGGCTCATCTCCACGCCGAAACGCTCATGAAAAAACTTGGGCAGCCAGAAGAGATAGAACCACCAGACAGGGTCGGTAAGCGCCTTTGATCCGGCGAAGGACCAGGTTCTGCGACTGAACAGCAGGGAAACGAATGAGGGGCGCGCGGCCGCGGCGGCCTCGGAACTGACGCTGATGGTTCCGTAGCGCCGGCGCAGACGGTTATAGGGAAACAGCATCCAGCAGCCGAGCCACAGCAGGCTCAAACCGCCCGTGGTGAAGAAGGCCGCCTGCCATCCGAAGCGAAGTGCAATCCACGGAACGAGCAGGGGCGCGATCAGCGACGCGGCGCTGGTTCCGGAGTTGAAGATGCCTGTAGCCAGCGCACGCTCTTCCGGCGGAAACCAGCTCGCCGTCGCTTTGAGAGCGGCGGGAAAGTTGCCCGCTTCGCCCAGGCCCAGAGCGAAGCGGGCGATGCAGAATCCCAGAACTGTATGCATGAACGCGTGGCTGATGGACGCGAGCGCCCATACCGCGATCGCCAAAGCGAGTCCAAGCCGCGCGCCGATGCGGTCAATGATGCGCCCGGCAAAGAAGAGCCCCACACCGTAGGCGATGATGAAGCAATTCACGATGTCGCTGTAGTGCCGGTTGTACAGCGCGAGGTCCTGATCGCCGCCGAGAATGTGCTTCAGGATCGGCTCCACCAATCCAAGAGCGGAGCGGTCCATGTAGTTCACGGTGGTGATGAGAAACAGCAGACCGCACACGACCCAACGAAGATTCGGTTTTCGAAACGCGCAAGTCACAGTCTGTCCTCAATCGATTCTCTTCCAGTCGTCTGGCGGGAGAGGAAGAGTCACGCTCCAATTGCCCATAATGTCTCAAGCTGTGCAGAGGTTTTTGCCGTTACGGATGGGCGAACGAAATAAATTCGCGATGCGAATGTTTGTTAACCGACGTATCATCTTCGCGAAGCCGAAGGGGTTGCATCGCGAGACGGCCCCACGTTTATGGCGCGCGATGCGTAAAGCCGTGACGCGAGTGGCAAGAATGTGCCCTTGGCAACTGTTGTTCGGGGGGCCACTCTGCGCCCGTCTCCAATTGACAATCGATATTGCGCAACATATATACTTCGCGCACGAAAGAATTTGGAGGACCAACGATGTATCCCAGCAAGATCTGCACCCGGGATCGTTCGTCAAAGGCACGCTGGAGAATGCCGGCGCGATCCATGTATTTCTGTTTCATCGCACTCTTCTTCCTGACCTTCTGTACTACACCGCGCCTGCGGGCACAGACCGTTGGCGGCGGGCAGATGCAAGGTATAGTCTCCGACACCACCGGAGCGCCGGTGCAAGGGGCCACCGTCGACGCGATTCAGACGGAATCCGGACTGCAGCGCGAAGCCACCAGCGGGCAGGACGGCGGCTATCTCATCCCAAACCTTCCCGTCGGGCCGTATCAGCTGAAAGTAAGCAAAGCTGGATTTCAAACCTATGAACAGTCCGGCATCACCATTCAGGTCGGCAACAACCTGAACCTTCCGGTGCAGCTCAAGGTAGGCGGAGCATCGGAGACGGTGCAGGTGACGTCTGAAGCGTCGATGGTGCAGACGGAGGATCAATCGGTCTCGCAGGTTATCGACGCACAACGCGTGATCGACCTACCGCTGAACGGCCGTCAGGCGACACAGCTCATTCTGCTCTCCGGCGCGTCCGCCACAGCTCCTGGCGGCGACAACGTGGGCAGCAAGAATTATCCCAGCGAGGTGACACTGTCCGTTGCCGGGAGCCAGGGCACGCAGACCGAATACCTGATGGATGGCGCGGACAATACCGATTCCTTCTCCAACGTGAATCTGCCTTTCCCATTCCCTGACGCGCTGGCGGAGTTCAGTGTGCAAACAACCGGGCTGGCCGCTCAATATGGATTCCATCCCGGGTCGGTGGTCAACGTCGTAACGCGCTCGGGAACGAACGCCTTCCACGGCACAGTCTTCGATTTCCTACGCAACAACTACTTCAATGCGACGAACTATTTCTCTAAGGTCTCGGGTATACGAGACACTTTGAAGCGCAACCAGTTCGGTGGCGCCATTGGCGGACCGATTATTAAGAACAAACTCTTTTTCTTCGGCGGCTACCAGGGCACGATCGTCCACCAGCAGTCGGCGAACACGAAATACTTTTTGCCGACGCAGGCGATGCTGAACGGCGATTGGACTGGATTTACCAAGGGAAAGAGCCTCAAGGCGCCTTTCGTCGGCAATTCCACCACCGGTTACACTATCGATCCAACGCTGTTCAATAAGTCGGCCCTGCAACTCGTCACGCAATATCTCCCGCCCGCGACCTCTCCGGACGGGACCTATTACTTCGGCCCGCCCAATCCGAATACCGAGCATCAATTCATCGGTCGCGTGGACTGGAACAAGAGCGAGAAGCAGACTCTCTTTGTCCGCTATTACATTACTCACTACTTCCAGTCAGGCTTCTTTAACAATAATCTTCTGAATACTGCGAATCCGCAGCTCAACGATCAGGAGCAATCCCTGACACTAGGCCACACGTACTCGATCAGTTCCAATATGGTGAACTCGTTCCACGCTTCGGGCACGCGCAGTTTCATCAACCGCGGCCAGGTGTCGAGCCTCATCACCCCCAAGACGGTCGGCATCAACGTGAGCACTCCGGTTCCCAACTATATCTACATGGCGGTGTCGGGCGATTTCACGTTGTCCTGCGGAACCTGCGAGACCTATCAGGTAACCACGAATTCTGAAAATGTGCTCGATGACGTTTTCTGGACGCACAGCAAACATCACTTCGGCTACGGCGTGAATTGGATTCACAACCACATGAATCTGCAGGGCACGAATAACGCCAACGGCCAGTTCTCGTTCAATGGCTCATTCACCGGCGATGCCATGGGTGATTTTTTGCTGGGCGATCTGTACAGCCTCTACCAGGGCAATGATACGGGCAGCACCTTCGCCAAGAATGTCTTAGGTCTCTATGCGCAGGACAGCTACCAGATGACTCCGCGCCTGACGGTGAATGCCGGCGTGCGTTGGGAGTCGGATTTGCCGGAAGTGGAGACGGCCGGCCGGGGTGACAGCTTCTCGATGTCGGCCTTTCTGGCTGGAACCACGTCCAGCGTCTTCAAGACCGCACCTCCAGGACTGCTCTTCGCCGGCGACCCTGGAATTCCCAAGGGCTACATTCGAAATCACTGGGATCACTTCGAGCCTCGCGTCGGCCTCGCGTGGGATCCGCGCGGCAAGGGCCGGGAGAGTATCCGCGCGTCGTACACCATAGGTTTTTCGCAGCCGATCGTCTATATGGAAGACCGGTTCGAGAACAACGCACCGTATGGCGATGCCATCACGATCAATCCCCCAGCCGGTACTCTTTCCAATCCGTACACGGGTTATCCGGGAGGGAACCCGTACCCGCAGCCCTTCCCGCCTAGCAAGACGAGCGCGTTCTTCCCGACGGCGGCCTCCTACTTCTTGTTCCCTGTGAACATGAAGCCGAGCTATACGCAGACTTGGAACCTGTCCTTGCAAAAGCAGCTGGGCGCAAACTGGGAAATCTCGGCTGGTTATCTGGGTAATCACGTGGTCCATATTCCTTCGGGCAACGAAGAGAACCCGGCCACGTACATACCCGGCAAGTGGACTGGCCCTGGAAGCTGCGGCGCGCTCACGATTGCTCCGGGTGCCAATGGCACCGCATGCTCGGGCACAGGCAATACCAATCAACGCCGAGCAACTGCGCTGGCCAACCCTAATGCAGGCGCGTACTATTCCGAGATCAGCTACATGTATGACGGCTCGAGCAGTGTCTTTGATGGTTTGCTGATCACGGTGCAGCACCATTTCGCTGATAACTTTACACTCCTGACGAACTACACCTGGTCGAAGTGCATCAGCGGTGGAACCGATGTGGGCGACCTGGGAGGCAATACCTTCCAGAACCCCTACAACCCAGCCGCTGACCGCAGCTACTGCGGCGAGGATTTCCGTCACAACTTCAACACCTCCATCGTGTACAAGAGTCCGACGCGGGGCGGTGTGCTGGAACGCACGCTGCTGGGCAACTGGCAGGTCGCGCCGATTGTTACGGTCATGTCAGGAGCGCGCGTGTCGCCGACTACTGGTACCGACGCGTCGCTGACCGGTGTGGGCGTCGACCGGCCTAACCTGATCGGCGATGCCTATCTGCATGGGCAGGGACGCACCGTCGTTCTGAACAAGGCTTCCTTCCAGGCAAACACCGCCGGCACCTACGGCAACACAAGGCCCTACGAGTTTTTGGGTCCCACGTATGCCGATCTTGATGGGGCAATTTCGCGGTATTTCCCGTTGCCCGAGACGATGCAGCTCGAGTTCCGGTCGGAGTGCTTCGACTGCTTCAATCATCCCAACCTGCCTGGCCCGACGGCGGCACTGAATAGCTCGTCCTTCGGCAAGATCACTACAACCACCCCCTACGCGCCGCGTATCCTGCAGTTCAGCCTGAAGCTGGATTTCTAGATGAACGCTATTTGAGAACGATTCAGTCTCTCAGAACACAACGATTCACAATCGCAGGGCGCCGGATGGGACCGGCGCCCTTTTTCGTTCTGTATGATGGCACTTGCGAGGTCATACCACTGAGGGGCGGCATTCTTCATGCGAGTTGGAATCATCGGTACGGGCGCGATCGCTGGCAAATACGCGCAGGCTTATAAGAACATCGGATATCGCGTAACGGCGTGCACGGACCGCACGGCAGAGCGCGGCAAAAAATTCGCCGAAACATGGGGCGCGGAGTTTGTGGAATCGCCGGAAGAATTGGCGCAACGCGCGGACGTGGACTATCTCGATGTGTGCACATTCCCCGGATACCGGCTGGCTGCCGTGGAGCTGGGAGCGAAGTATGGCAAGCACGTGCTGGTGCAGAAGCCGATGGCTGTCGACGTGGAGACGGCTGCGCGGATGATTACTCTCGCGCGTGAAGCGGGGATTCAGCTGGGCGTAGTGAGCCAGCACCGCTTCGATGACTCCGTGCTGTTCCTGAAGCGCGCGCTGGAAGCCGGAAGGCTGGGGCGCATTCTGCAGGCCGATGCATACGTGAAGTGGTATCGCTCGCCCGAATATTATGCGCGGCCGGTGAAAGGCAGCTGGGCGGGCGAGGGCGGCGGTGCGCTGATCGGCCAGGCGATTCACCAAGTGGATGTGCTGCTGTACCTTGTGGGCGCGGTGAGCGAGGTATTCGGTTACTGGCATCTCGGCGGACTGCACAAGATCGAGTCAGAGGACCTGGTGTGCGCGGTAATGCGCTACGCCTCCGGGGCGACAGGCGTGATTCAGGCGGGGACTGCGCTTTGGCCGGGATATCCGGAGCGGGTGGAGATTCACGGCACGAAAGGATCGGCGATCATCACGGGCGATCAGCTGACTGCATGGGATGTGAAGGATGACTCGGGAGAACCGGCGCCAGTGGCGCAGCAGGCGAAGTCCGGGGCGTCCGATCCTATGGCGATTTCTCTCACGCCCTTCGAACGGCAGTTGAGCGACTTTGGTGAGGCGTGCAAAGCCGGCCGGCCCGCGGCTTCTTCGGGCATCGAAGGCTACCGCGCTCTGCAGCTTGTGCGCAGCATCTATGAGTCCTGCAAAGAAGGAAGAAACGTGCAGATCGACGCCCAGCCGCCGGCGAGATAACTTGTTAACTTCCTGGACCCGGCTCGCGAGGCAAATTCTCACCAATCTGTCAGCGTGCCGTCCTGCTTGCGGCTTACAGGCAGATAGGCGCGCTGATAGGGGTACTTTGCAGCGAGCTTCTCATCGAGATCGACGCCCAGTCCCGGCGCATCGCCTGGGAACATGAAGCCGTCTTTGAACGTGTAGTGATGAGGGAATACCGCATCAGTCTCGTCTGAGTGCGGCATGTGTTCCTGGATGCCGAAGTTGTGAATCGCGGTGTCGACATGCAGGGCGGCCGCCATGCAGACGGGCGAAAGATCCGTCGCGCCATGGAAACCGGTGCGCACGTGATAGAGCGCGGCAAAGTCGGCTGCTTTTTTCAGGGCCGTGATGCCTCCGCCGTGCGTGATCGTCATGCGCAGGTAGTCGATCCACTGGTTGCGGATCAGATTGTGCGCGTCCCAGATGGAGTTGAAGACTTCGCCCACGGCAATCGGCGTGATGGTGTGCTCCCGGATGATGCGAAATCCATCCTGCAGCTCAGCGGGCGTGGGGTCTTCGAGCCAGAAGAGGTGAAAGGGCTCGAGCTCTTTGCCCAATCGGCTGGCCTCGATGGGAGTAAGCCGGTGGTGGCAATCGTGCAATAGATGCAAATCGTCCCCGAATTGCTCGCGTACACGTGCAAACAGCTTGGGCACGTGGCGCAGATAGGGCTCGGTGGCCCATTCATATTCGGAAGGCAGTCCGCGCTCTGCAGGCTCGTAGCGGCCCGGCCCTTTGGGCACGCCGTAGGTGGACGAGATGCCCGGAACTCCGCTCTGCACACGGATGGCGCGATAGCCCATCTCCTTATGTTTGGCGACGTCTTCGAGAGCATGATCGACATCTTTGCCGTTCGCATGCGCGTAGACCATCACGCCCTCGCGGCTTTTGCCTCCGAGCAGGTTGTAGAGCGGCGTATTGAGAGCTTTACCCTTGAGGTCCCACAGCGCCATGTCGATGGCGCCGATGGCCGCCATGGTGACGGGGCCGCGCCTCCAGTAGGCGCCACGATAGAAAAACTGCCAGATATCCTCGGTTTGAAACGGATCGCGCCCGATGAGGCAGGGAATCAGGTGGTCGGAGAGATAACTGGCCACGGCCAGCTCGCGCCCATTCAGTGTTCCGTCGCCCAGGCCGTAAATGCCTTCATCGGTTTCGACTCTCAGGGTGACAAAGTTGCGGCCGGGCGAGGTGATGTTGACATAGGCGTTGGTAATCTTCATGCAGGCGTGCTCCTCGAGCTCAATGCTCAACAGCGGAAGTATAGTCGGGGATCACCGGTTGACGCCGCTGGCGAGGAATCCGCCATCGACCGCGAGCACTTCTCCGGTGACGAAGGAAGAAGCTTCGGAGGCCAGGAAGATGGCGGCTCCTGCAAGCTCGCGCGCTTCGCCGAACCGGCGCATGGGCGTGCGCAGCAGCAGGTCTTCGCCGCGCGGCGTGCCGCGCACCAGCTTGGCATTGAGCGACGTGGGAAAGACGCCGGGCGCAATAGCATTGACATTGACGCCGGATCGCGCGAGTTCAATGGCGAGTACCTTGGTGAACGAGGCTATACCGGCTTTGCTGGCGCAATATGCGGCAACGCGGGCAAAACCAACGAAGGTGCTGAGCGAGGCGATGTTGATGATGCGTCCGTAGCCGGCTTGCCGCATGGATAATCCGAAGATCTGGCAGGAGCGCATGGTGCCCGTGAGATTGGTTTCAATCACGCGCGCCCAATCAGACTCAGAGGCCTCGAGCGTGTCGGCGTTGTAGGTGATGCCAGCGGCGTTGACCAGGATATCGACTTTGCCGAACGCGCCTACGACCGCATCATGAAGAGCCTGGAGGGATGGGCGATCGCGGACATCGCTGGTGACGCGCAGCGAACGGCGGCCCAGGGCTTCGATTGCATCGGCTGTCTTTTCCACCTGATCGATGCGGCGCGCGCTGGCGATGACGTCGGCGCCCGCGCCTGCCAGGCCGAGAGCGATGGCATTTCCGAGGCCGGTGGTGCCACCGGTGACCACGGCGACTCTGCCGCTGAGATCGAAGAGATTCTGTGTCATGTAGAGCGTCTTTCCGCGGAATGGCCGGCGATGCCGATCCCCCTCCGCACAGAAACTATAGGGAACACAGCCACGACCGGTCAGTTCTTATACATTGATTCGACACTCGAATTATATTATAAATTCCCGTGGACTGAATGAATGCACAAATACTGCAATGAAAGATGCGCGCTTGACACGTGTATATTCGCGGGAATAAATTCGCGCCGAACAGAAATCGCTGTTTTAACTTACCTTTTTCGCGCCTCCTGGAGATTGCACAGTCTCGATCAGTGCGCGAACAATGGATCGCGCTCACGCAATCACTCTCACCACTCGCATGTGGAGGAACGATGAACAGCAAATTCACACCCCGGCGCGAATTCTTGAAGCAGGCCGGCATCTTTGGGTCTCTTGCGCCGGCTGCGATGATGGCGGCAATGCCTGAGACGGCGGCGGCTTTTGGCGCGCGCGGCGCAATCATTGAAGATGCCGTACTGCCGGCGCAGACCGAAGAAGCTCCCAAGTATCACATCAAGTTTGCCGTGTGCGGCATGAGTCACGACCACATCTACGGCATGATCGGCGCGGTGCAGCGCGGTGGCGGAGAGATGGTGATGGCGTGGGCCGGCGAAGACGACAAGCTGGCGATGTTCACCAAGCGCTTCCCGAATGTAAAGATTGTCAAGACGCAGGAAGAGATTCTGAACGACCCCGAAGTGCAATTGGTGCTGAGCTCGCAGATTGCCAACGAGCGCGCGCCGCTAGGCGTGAAGGCGATGAAGCACGGCAAGGATTTTCTTTCCGACAAGCCGGGCATCACGACGCTCGAACAGCTGGAGGAAGTGCGGAAGACGATTGCCGAGAGCGGACGCATCTACGCCATCATGTACAGCGAGCGGCTGGAGGTAAAAGCCGCCGTGTATGCCGGCCAGCTGGTGCAGCAGGGCGCGATCGGCAAGGTGATCCAGACCATCAACATTGCGCCGCACCAGATCTTTCAGCGCGCCGGCAACGCCGGCGGAGGCTCGGGGCGGCCGGAGTGGTTTTGGCACGCCAACCAGTTTGGCGGCATTCTGTGTGACATCGGCTCGCACCAGGTGGATCAGTTTCTGTATTACACGGGATCGACACAGGCCGAAGTGGTGGAGTCGCAGATCGCCAACGTGCGCCATCTCGATCACCCCGATTTCCAGGACTTTGGCGATATGGTGCTGCGCGGCAACCGCGGCTTAGGCTACGTGCGGCTCGACTGGTTTACACCCGATGGCCTCGGAACCTGGGGCGATGGACGGTTGTTCATCCTGGGCACCGACGGTTACATTGAGGTGCGCAAGTATACCGATGTGGCTGTCAAGCACCAAGGCAACAACCTGTTCATCGTGGACAAGAATCAGGCTCGGTACATCGACTGCAACCAGATGCCGCTGCCCTTCGGCGCGCAGTTTGTTGCGGACATTGTGAACCGCACGCACACGGCGCAGGACCAGACACAGTGCCTGCTGGCGGCGGAGCTGGTGATCAAAGCGCAGATGAACGCGAAGCAAGTCACGTTGGAGGCGTAGTGAGGAGGGTACCATGACGATGCCAAAGAGAACGGGGGTTTCGCGGCGCGGATTTCTGAAGACCAGCATTGGCGCGGCTGCCGCTCTAGGATTTCCGACAATCGTGCCCTCGAGTGTCTTCGGTCAGTTTGCTCCGAGCAAACGGATCAATGTGGGAGCCATCGGCGTAGGCCGCATCTCGCGGGTGCACGACATGCCTTCGATTCTGCAATACGATCGCGCGCGGATCATGGCGGTCTGCGATCTGGACGCGCACCGTATGGAAGATGGAAAGAAGTTCGTCAACGACTACTACGCGAAGAAGACGGGTGCGGCGTACGACGGCGTGACCGGCTACGCGAATTATCATGACCTGCTCGCCAATAAAGACATCGATGCCGTCGTCATCAGCACACCGGACCACTGGCACGCACTGATAGGCATCGACGCTGTGCGCGCAGGGAAGGACGTGTATCTGCAGAAGCCGGCCTCACTCACCATTGCCGAGGGCCGTGCACTGAGCAATGCGGTTCAGGCGTCGGGGCGCATTCTGCAGATCGGCAGCCAGCAGCGCTCGACCATCCAGTTTCGCTACGCCGCGGAACTGGTTCGCAACGGACGCATCGGGGATTTGCAGCGCGTGGAAGTTGGACTACCCGGCGACCCTGCGGGCGGAGACAAGACGCCGATGCCGGCGCCCGAGTGGTTCAATTACGAGATGTGGCTGGGCGAGACGCCTTACGTGTACTACACGGTCGATCGCGTGCATCCGCAGCAGGGTTATGACCGTCCTGGGTGGCTGCGCTGCCGGCAGTTCGGCGCGGGTATGATCACCGGCTGGGGAGCGCATCACATCGACAGCGCACACTGGGCGATGAATACGGAATACACGGGCCCGGTCGAAATCTGGGGTCACGCGGAGTTTCCCGACCATGGTCTGTGGGATGTGCATGGTCCATTCAAGACTGAGGCGGTCTATGCTCCGAACAACATTTCCGCTAACGGTGTGCACATGAGCGTGAGCGGCGACTATGCGAACGGCATCAAGTTCTACGGCACCAAGGGATGGATCTTCGTTTCGCGCGGTAACGAGCAGGTGACGAAGAGCGATCCGATCGCGAAGTTGAATGACGCAACGGCGCTGGCCGCGAGCGATCCCAAGATCATCAAGTCGGAGATTGGGCCTGACGAGATTCATCTGTATAAGAGTGAGGAGCAGCACGGCAATTGGCTGGATTGCATTGTCAGCAGGCGGGAGCCAATTTCTCCTGTGGAGATGGGCCACCGCGCCTGCTCAACCTGCCTGTTGCACGACATGGCGATGGTGCTGAAGCGCAAGCTGTCTTGGGATCCTGTGTCGGAGCGCTTCAGGAACGATGACGAAGCGAATGGCATGTTAGCGCGTCCGCAACGCGCGCCGTATAGGCTGGCTTAAGGAGAATTCTTTCGATGACGATGACGAGACGCGATGCTCTGGTTGGTTTGATGGCTCTTTCTGGAACGCTGACAGAACTTCCCGCAGCCCATGCTGACGATGGGGCACAGCAGCAGATTCTTGGCCCCACCGTTTTCCACTGGGATGAAATGAAGTTCAAGCCCAACGCGGTCGGCGCGCAGGCTCCACTCTGCAAGCAGCCTACGGCCACGCTCGATCAGCTGGAGATGCACGTGAGCAAACTCGAGCCCGGAAAGATGTCGCACCCGCCGCATCGGCATGTGAATGAGGAACTGATCATTCTGCGCGAGGGCAGCTGCGAGACGCTCTCGAATGGCCAATGGGTAAAGGTCGAGGCGGGCTCGGTGGTCTTCAACGCGTCGAACAGTTTGCACGGCTTCCGCAACGTGGGGACAACGACGGCCGTGTATCACGTGATCAACTGGAGCCCGAACAAGGATATGGCTACGAAGAAGTCATAGGCCTAGAAGAGTGGGCGTGGATCGCGATCGTACGAGACACAAGAGCCGGGAAAAGCTATCCTGATCGGGATATGTTGGGGCGCGACCCACGCCGCGTTGTTCGCTGGTTGTTCGACTCCCGCTACGGCCCGCGCGGCCGGCTGATTCCGCGGTGGATTTTTCTGCGCGCGCTCGCGGTCATCTATTTTTCCGCGTTCTTTTCACTGCTGTTCCAGATCAACGGCCTCATCGGACCGGAAGGCGTGCTTCCGGCGCAGAAATATCTCTCCGTCATTGCGGGCTCGCTGGGCGCGCTGCGTTACTGGTATGCGCCCTCGCTCTTCTGGATCTCCAGCAGCTCGACGATGTTGATGACGATCACGTGGATCGGGCTGATCGGATCGGTCATCGCGTTCCTGAACCTTTGGCCGCGGCTCAGTTTCTTGATCTGCTTTGTGTGTTTTCTCTCGTTCATCGGCGCATCGAATGTGTTTTCGAGCTATCAGTCGGACGGGATGCTGCTCGAAGCGGGATTCATCTCCTTATTTTTCGCGCCGGCGGGTCTGTTGCCCGGATGGGGCGCGGACAGTCCGCCTTCTCGCGCCAGCCAGTTTCTTTTGCAGTGGGAGTGGTTCCGGATCTACTTCGAATCTGGCATGGTGAAGCTGCTGAGCGGCGACACGGAGTGGCGCAACTTCACGGCCATGGACGATTACTACCAGAACGGACCTTTGCCGACGTGGGTTGGCTGGTATGTGCAGCATCTGCCGCACTGGTTTCACGCGGCTACTGTTGCCGGGACGCTGGCGCTCGAACTCGGTCTCGTCTTCATGCTGTTTTTTCCGCGGCGCGTGCGGGTGGTCTGTTTCTTCATTGTCACGCCCTGGGAACTGGGTGTGATCTTCACCGCGAATTACACCTTCCTCAATTACCTGGTGCTCTCGCTGGGATTTCTTCTTCTCGATGACAAGTTTCTGTTGCGGTTCTTTCCGAGACGTTTCGCGCCAATCGAGCCTGAGCCGATAGTGGATGCTGAAGCAATTGAAGAGCCATCGCTTTCCATTCTCAGTATGCGCGAGGCAGGCGGCGCAACTCCGGATGTGGAGGTGCTTTCACTCGCGCATGGTGATCGAACCTTGCGCGACAGGATCGGTCAGCATTGGAGCGCATTGCGATTGGCGCTTACAGCCGTGATGCTCTCCTGGATCGCCTATGACACTACCGCGGAGATGATCGGCGTTCCCTTCGGTCATGTTCCGCTTCCGACGGCACCCATTACTGCGCTCGAACCCTTTCGCATCGCCAACCAGTATGGGCTCTTCGCGGTGATGACGCGCGGCCGGTATGAGATCGAGTTTCAGGGTTCCAATGACGGCAGTAACTGGGTTGCCTATCACTTCCGCTACAAGCCGCAGGCGCTGAATGAGCCACCCGGGATTTATGCGCCCTATCAGCCGCGGTTCGATTGGAATCTATGGTTCGCGTCATTGGGAGACTGGCAGCAGAACGAGATTGTGCCGCTGACGGAAGAGCGCCTGCTCGTCAGTAGCCCCGCGGTGCTTTCGCTTTTTCGGAGCAATCCGTTCAAAGAAGCGCCACCGCGTTATGTGCGCGCAGTGCTGTGGCAGTATTGGTTTACGTCTGCTGAGGAGAAACGGCGCACTGGGAATTGGTGGCGGCGCGAGTTGCTGGGACTCTACGCGCCGGAGATGACGATGACACAGACCGGCGACTTCGCCGTGGTGCAATGGCCGGGGGAACTACCAGCGCACGACTAAGAGCGCCTGCAGAATGGAGATTCAATGGCGAGGAGCAGCGCCTCCGTAATCGGATCGGGCCCCAACGGGCTTGCAGCGGCGATTGTATTGGCGCATGCGGGGCTTGAGGTGGAGGTCTTCGAGGCCGAGGCCGAACCGGGAGGCGCGACACGCACGCTGCCGCTGACGCTACCGGGTTTTCTGCACGATTTTGGTTCCGCAGTGCATCCCTTAGGTGCAGGTTCGCCGTTCTTCTCGGTGCTGCCACTGGATGAGCACGGCCTGGAGTGGATACATGGAGATGCACCGCTCGCGCATCCGCTGGACGACGGCACAGCTGTGGTGCTGGAGCGCAACGTAGACGACGCGGAACGCGCTCTGGGCGCGGATGGCAGAGCGTGGCGGAGCCTGATGCAATCGGGCATCGATCATTGGAAGGAGTTTGTGGAGGATGCGTTTGCGCCTCCACCTCTTCTGCCGCGGCATCCTTTGCGCATGGCGTGCTTTGGCCTTGAGGCTATCCAGCCGGCGCAGATGTTGGCGAAGAATCGCTTCACCACTGCGCGCGTACGGGCGCTGTTTGCGGGCCTCGCCGGCCACTCGTTTCTCAGCTTCAATCAGCCACTGAGCTCGGCGGTGGCGCTGGTGCTGGGTGTGGCGGCGCATGCGGTTGGCTGGCCGATCCCGCGTGGCGGCGCGCGCGCCATTCCAGATGCACTTATCAGTTATCTCGAATTGCTCGGCGGAAAGGTGCATACATCGCGCCGCATCGATGCACAAGCGTTCCGGGAGTTGAGTGGCCGGCTCACTCTCTGCGACATTGCGCCGAAGAAACTGGTCGCGATCGCCGGTGACCGGCTTACGCGCGGCTATAGGCTTTTGCTGGAGGAATTCAAGCATGGGCCGGGCGCATTCAAGCTGGACTATGCTCTCTCGGAGCCGGTGCCGTGGCGCGCGCCGGAGTGCCGCCGTGCCATCACGGTGCATCTGGGAGGCACGTTCGAGGAGATTGCAGCATCGGAGCACGCGATGACGCATGGGCGTGTGTCGGAACGGCCTTTCGTGCTCGCAGTGCAGCCTACGCTCTACGATTCGACGCGTGCGCCGCAAGGCAAGCACGTTTTATGGGTCTATTGTCACGTCCCTAACGGCTCGTCCGTCGATATGACGGAGCAGATCGAGGCGCAGATCGAGCGCTTCGCCCCGGGATTTCGCGACTGCGTGCTCGCGCGCCACACTTCCTCCCCCGTTGTCCTTGAATCAATGGACGCAAATCTGGTAGGTGGCGACGTGAGCGGCGGAGCCATGACTGTGAAGCAGCTTCTTTTTCGTCCCACCTTGCGGCACTATTCGACCGGCACGCCAAATCTGTATTTATGTTCAGCGTCTACACCGCCCGGTGGCGGCGTGCACGGCATGTGCGGTTATCACGCGGCCAAACTCGCACTGCGCCGGATGAAATAATGCAAAGAGGCGTCGTGCTGCGGCGCGCGCCACGACCTGCACGAAGGGACGTACGATGACCGCCATTGATCAGCAGGAGCTGATGCAGCAGTTTGCGAGCGATAACTATGCGGGCATTTGTCCCGAAGCCTGGCAGGCCACTGAAGCTGCCAATCGCGGCCACGCAACGGCGTATGGGGACGATCCGTGGACGGAACGCGCCGCCGATGCTTTCCGCACACTGTTCGAGACTGAGTGCGAGGTTTACTTCGTCTTTAATGGCACAGCGGCGAATTCGCTGGCGCTTGCTTCGCTTTGCCAGTCATACCACGGAGTCATTTGCTGTGACCAGGCGCATGTGGAAACCGATGAGTGCGGTGCGCCAGAGTTTTTCTCGAATGGATCCAAGCTGCTGGTGGCTTCGAGCGCAAAAGGCAAGCTGACACCTGAGGCCATTCGCGAGCTGGCGACCAAGCGGCAAGATATTCACTATCCCAAGGCGCGCGCCGTAACCATCACGCAGGCAACGGAGACGGGACGGGTGTATTCGCTCGATGAGCTGCGTGCAATCTCCGCGGTCTGTAAGTCTCATGGGTTGTCGTTGCACATGGATGGCGCGCGGTTCGCCAACGCCTGCGCGAGCCTGGGCTGCTCGCCGGCGGAAATGACGTGGCAGAGCGGCGTAGATGTGTTGTGCTTCGGCGGTACGAAGAACGGCATGGCAGTAGGAGAAGCAGTGCTGTTCTTTGATCGAGCGCTAGCGGCAGATTTCGATTACCGGTGCAAGCAGGCCGGGCAGCTTGCATCGAAGATGCGGTTTCTTTCCGCCCCGTGGGTGGGTATGCTCGAGAGCGGCGCGTGGCTGCGCAATGGCCGCCACGCCAATGAGTGCGCGCGCCGGTTTGCCGCGCAAATCGAGGGGGTTCCGGGCATTTGTCTTGCTCAGCCCGTTGAAGCAAATGCGGTCTTTGTCTCCGCATCGGACGAGATTCTCGAAGGGCTTCGCAGCCGCGGCTGGAAGTTCTACACGTTCATCGGCGGTGCGGCGCGCTTCATGTTTGCCTGGGATACGGACCCACATCGGATGGAGGCGTTCTGTCGCGATTTGAAAGAATGCGCGCTCCAGCTGCAATAGATCTGTAATTGAAATCAATCTTCCAAGGCCCCGGGTTCCGCAGGAAAGAACCCCTGAATAACTCAGTTAATGCGGAGTTATGTGAGGAGTTATCGCCGTTTCTTCTCTCTAACTGTGTGCATTTGGGAGAGGCGCAACAATCTTTTCCACATAGTAAGTGTCAACCGCATTGTCCTTTCGTGATGAATGATTGTGACTAATTTGATTGCGGAAAACGCCGCGTTGCGGTTATCGTAGTCCGAGGCGGCGGTGATAAATCATCGCTTATCGACTTATAACCCCTACTTGTCTTTAACTTTTTTTGCCGGAGCCACTGGAGGGATTTATGGGCATGGCAGAGATTTTAGCTTCGATTGACCGCGAAATCGCGCAACTTAAGCAGGCCCGCGAGTTGCTGGCGGATGGAGCGTCGCGCGGAAGTTCTGTGGGTAACTCGAAGAGAGCAGCGGCAAAAAGCACAGCGAAGGCAGCGAAGCGGAAAAAGAGGGTTCTTACCCCCGAAGGGCGCAAGCGCATTGCAGAAGCGCAAAAGCACCGCTGGGAGGCCCAGAAAAAGGCTGCCGCGGCAGGACAAAAGTAACCATATCCGACCTGGACCCTCCGCTGCGATATTCGCACGGTGGAGATCTACGCACTTCCGCAGCGGGATCACTGCTGCGGCGCTACCCATTGGCCAGAACTGGCCGACTGGAAAATCGCCTCAATAACCGCCATGTTGCCGATTGAGTCTTCCAGGCTGACGGGAACCTCTGCGTCTTCGAAAACTGCCTTAGCGAAGGCATCACCCTGCATCGTGTATTGATCGGCGACGGGGAAGGTTTCCGTGGTGATACCGCTGCCAGAGAGGTCGCCGGTTGCGTCGATGAAGAGGCGCGTCGGCCGATCGGGCGGCGCATTGAAGGGGATTTCGATCTCAATGCGGCCGCGCGTGCCGAGGAAATGCACTCGCTGGTAGGGAATCAACTGCGTGCTGCAGCTGAAGATGGCGTGGCCTGTGGGAAATTCGAGCAGGGCTGAAGCCAGACGATCCGTATTCATTTGCGGGTCGCGGTCGAGTGTGGCTACCACGCGTGTGGGCTCCTGGCGGAAAGCGTAGCGCGCGGCCTGGATGCAGTAGCAGCCGATGTCGTAGACGCCGCCGCCTCCCGTTTCTACGCGATTGCGAATATTGGCAGGATTGGTGTTGAAATAGCTGAAAAATCCGGTCACGGAGCGCAATTCGCCGATGCGGCCTTCATCGAGCAGTTCGCGGAGGCGCAGCCACTGGTAAAAGCTGCGGATCATGAAGGCCTCGCTGATTTTTACGCCGGTGCGGGCCCGCACATTGAGCAGCGTTTTTACTTCGGCGACCGTCATGCTGATCGGTTTTTCGCAAAGCACGTGCTTGCCCGCTTCAGCAGCCTTGGTGGTCCACGGCACGTGCAGCGGATTGGGTAACGGATTGTAGATCGCGTCGATATTCGGATCGGCGAGCAGTTCTTCATAGGAGCCGTATGCCGTGGGGATGCCGAGCGCGCCGGCTGCCTCTTTGGCTTTGGCGAGATCCCGCGAGGCGATAGCGGTGACCGTGGTGAGCTGTCCCCGCTGCATCGCGGGTATCACCTTCTTCAGACCGATGTTGGCAGTGCTGAGAACACCAAAGCGCAGCTTGTTGGACATGCACGCATCATACAGCCGGTCCGGGCAGGACGGTCCACACACCAAGACAGCGGCTTCTCTGCCGCGGTGGCTGCACGTTATCTCCCAGGCAGGTAAACTGAAAGAGGACCCATCCCGCTGGACTCGCCGTGCATCCTCTAATCGCCAAACTGAACCCTGAACAACGCGCTGCGGTAGAAGCGACAGAAGGGCCGTTGCTGATTCTGGCTGGTGCGGGATCGGGCAAGACGCGGGTCATCACCAACCGCATCGCCTGGCTGATTTTGGAGAAGGGCGTTGCGCCGGATTCGATTCTGGCAGTTACATTTACCAATAAGGCTGCGGCCGAGATGGGCGAGCGCGTGGAGCGTCTGCTGGGCCACTCGTCGCTGACGAAGCCGCTGATTGCCACTTTTCACTCGCTCTGCGTCCGCATTCTGCGGCGGGATATCGAAGCGCTGCGCGTAGGGGACCAGGGGCTAACGCGCAGCTTTGCGATCTTCGACGAAAACGATCAGCAGGGCATCGTGAAGCAAATCATGCGGCGGATGGGACTGGACACCAAGCAGCTTACGCCGCGAACGGTGCTGGGCCGTATTTCATGGGCCAAGAACCACATGGTCGATCCGCAGGAATACTACCTGAGCTCGAAGGACCCGAACAGCGAGCGGATCGCCCACATCTTCCAGAGCTATCAGGCCGAGCTGCGCAAGAACAACGCAATGGATTTCGACGACCTGCTGCTCGAGGCCGTGCGCCTGCTCAAATCGTCGGGTGAAGTGCGCGAGCGGTACCAGCGGCGGTATCGCTATCTGCTGGTGGATGAGTACCAGGACACGAACCGGCCGCAGTACGAACTGATGAAGCTGCTGGCCGGCGAGCACAAAAATGTTTGCGCCGTGGGCGACGAGGACCAGAGCATTTATTCCTGGCGCGGGGCCGACATTCGCAACATTCTCGAGTTCGAGCAGGACTTCCCTGACGCGCGCATCATTCGGCTGGAGCAGAATTACCGCTCGACGCAGACGATTCTGGAAGCGGCCGGCGCCGTGGTGGCCAACAACTTGCGCCGCAAGGGCAAGAAGCTGTGGACCGACCGCCAGGGCGGCGCGCTGATTGGCTATTACGAAGCGCCCGACGGCGAGAACGAGGCGCTGTTTATCGCGGATAGGATTCGAGCGTTTTTGCGCGAGCAGCAAAGCTCGTCGGAGACGCAGGACCCCGGCGCGGCGGGCCATTGCGCAGTGCTGTATCGCACCAACTCGCAATCTCGTCTTGTGGAAGAGGCGCTACGCCGCTACAACATCAGCTACACGATGGTCGGCGGGTTCAGCTTCTATGAGCGCGCTGAGATCAAGGATCTGCTTGCCTATCTGCGCCTGGTGCGCAATCCGCACGATTCGATGGCATTGCAGCGGATCATCAACACTCCGGCGCGGGGCATCGGGAAAACGACGCTGGAGACGCTCGAACGGCTGGCGCTGGAAACGGGCAAGTCCACCTGGGATGCGGTCAGTGCGGCGACTCGCGAGAAGCTGATTCCCACCCGCGCCCTGATGGCTCTGGACTCGTTCCGCCAGCTCATTCTCGATGCGCAGGCGATGATGGACCCGGATTTTGCCGGCAAGCTGGCGGCGGATGTGGCCGAGGCGGAATCCGATGAGGGCGATACCGGCTTTGCCTTTGGCGTCGAAGAGCCGACGGCCGAAAAGAAGCAGCGGGTAACGGAGGAGTTAGAGGCTGCGACGGAGTTCAACTTCGGCGGCAATGAAGATCAGCTTGCGCTGCTCGATCCCACGCACTTTTCCCCCTTTGCCTCTGCGCCTGCGCAGCCGTTTCTGAAGATGCCGAAGCAGAAAGTCGTCAATCCCCGGCGGGCTGTGCCGGAGCTTGCATCGGACGGGGAAGGTAACGGAGGCGATGCAGCGGCAGGTGAAGCGCCGTTTCGCTCACCTGGTGATGCCGCGACGCTGCCTGAGCTGATCCGGTTCATCATCGATCGCAGCGGATACATCAAAGCGCTCGAAGCGGAGGGGTCGCCGGAGGCTTTCAGTCGCATTGAAAACCTGAAGGAACTGGCCAATGCCGCCCACGATGCGGAAGTGCGCGGAGAGACGCTGGCGGATTTTCTCGATCACGCCGCGCTTGCCTCGGATACTGACCAGATCGATCCCAACGCGCGGGTCACGCTGATGACGCTGCATGCGGCCAAGGGGCTGGAGTTTCCGCTGGTTTTCCTCGCGGGGCTCGAGGAGGGGCTGTTTCCGCATTCGAGAACTCTCAACAATCCCGAGGAGCTCGAAGAGGAGCGCCGTCTCTGCTACGTGGGCATGACGCGTGCCATGAATACGCTCATCCTCACACGCGCGCACTACCGCCGCCGCTATGGCAACGACGCCCCGGAGATGAGCGTGCCGTCGCGGTTCCTCGAAGAGGTGCCACCGCAGCTGATCGAAAATCTGGGCGGCCGCAGCCCGGCGTGGTCGACGCCAGGCTATGGATCGGGCTACGGAGCAGGACGCCGTTCTTCGGATGATTTTGAAGGCCGGCACTACGACTACGAGGACGAGAGCCAAGAGACGTACTCGCCCGCCGCTGCGCGAGCCGGCAATGGGGGGCGTGGCTCCTCGAAGCCCTTCACGGCATCGTGGATGACTGCGGCGAAGACTAGCCCCACAAGCCGCGCTGGCTCTTCAACGAGCAAGAGCGAGGAAGCGCCCGGCGGCTCGATCGACAACATCGCGCGTTTTTTCGGCGGGAAGTCCGGCGGCGGCAAACCGGGCTCTTTCGCTCGCCCCGCCATGGACATACCTGGGTCCACGGGCGCTTCGGGTCTGAAGAAAGGCGAGCGCGTGCGCCACGCCAAGTATGGCGAAGGCACGATTCTGATGCGTGAGGGCGAAGGAGAAGACGCCAAGTTGACCGTGATGTTTCAGCGGCACGGGATGAAGAAGCTGATGGAGAAGTTCGCCAATCTCGAGAAGATTTAGCCGCGTTTCTTCAATTAACAGTAGACCTGCCAACAGGCATGGTTCCCGTAAACCTGTTCCATTTGGCACCTTCCTCCTCAGCTCTGGAATCAAGTAGAGATCATCTTTCGAGGGGTCCTTATGCGCTCTTCAGTTGTCTTGTGTCTGGCTGCAGCCATTTCTTTCGCATGCGGATGCTCGGCGCGGCATGCGCCTGTTGCCGCAGCGCCTGCAACGGCGCCAGTCATCGCCGCCGGCGCCGTCCGCGAAGCTCTGCCAAACGACTATCTTCGCGTGAGCTATCTCCCTGCGGGCGTTCAGGTCATGAGTCTGTCGCGTCCCGGAGCGCTGCGTGCATTTGTCACCGCAACACAGCTCTACACCCCGCCGCTCCGGCTCGCCGATCTGCCGGCCTACTCCGGACTCGTGAACAACGACCAGAATGTCCTGGTCGCGATGCGCTGCCGTCCCGAGCATCCCGAAACAGTGGACGCGCTGCTGGCCTCGTGGCCCAACGTCTTTCTGGCGCTAAAGCGCGATGTGCCGCTTCAGCCCGGAGCCTGCATGTCGTCGACGTCCGATTCGGCCACGCAACTGGCCTGTTATGCGATGGCGTACACCGATCCTCCATCTACCTCAGTTCCCACATCGCTGGCCGGCACCTTTCAATATGCCGGCGTGCTCTTCGACGATCAGCACACCGCGCTCGCCAACTGGCTCAAGAACAACTATGGAATCTTTCCCGCATTCAGCGGGATCGGCTACTCCGTTAAAGACTCCTATTCACTGGATGCTCAGCCAATGACTGCGCAGCAGATCCTGGTCAAATCTATTTCGCCGGAATACATTCTGAAGAATGTTTCGCTCGAAGCGGCCGGTTGCCGCTGCATTGCAGTTCCACCGTATCCCGGCCGTTCCGGCGAGGTTCTCGATCCCGACTTCATCGAGCAGGCCGGAGGCGCAGGAGCATGCACTACAGTGCAGAGACTCAGCAGCGCTGCTCACTCACTGTCGAAGTAAACCTGGCTGCAATCGATTCTGGGCACGCTGAGGTGCCGTCGGTCCGCTTTGATTCGTGCACATTCCCTGTTATTCTGATGTTTCATGCCGCGCCAAGCGGAAATGTAGAAGCGACTCGATGGAAAGAGGTTATACGTGGCGGACACCACCAAGATTGAAGACAAGGCAGAACGCAAAAAGCTGAAGCGTGCAGCGCGCAAGAAGGCGGCTCCCAAGGCCAAGCGCACCACACCGCGCGGCTCGAACAAGAAGAAAGTGAAAAAATTGGCACGCGGCCAGTCGAAGCGCTAAAGGCAGCTACCAGCTTCCAGCCTTCAGCTGATCTCACCTGCGCTCAGGCTCTCATCTCAGCGCGGATTAGCTGGCGGCTGGAAGCTGAAGGCTAGGAGCTGTCTTTCCTCCTCCTCCAGCACAGAAGGCTGTATGCTGTGACAAAACCGCTTGTGCGGCGAGTCGAGGAGAGTGTCCCTGTCCAGCCAACTGCTTGCCCGTAAGTCAATTGACAAGCTCATTCGGGATTCGGAAGAGCCCGAACACTGCCTCAAGAAGAGCCTTGGGCCGTGGTCGCTGACCGCGCTGGGCATCGGCGCTGTCATCGGCTCCGGCATCTTTACCGTCATTGGCACGGCTATGGCCGGCCAGACATTCGACAGGCCTTCCATCGGCGACACGCCGCTGCTCCATTGGCTGCTCCATCATTCGGCGATGGCCGGGCGTCCCGGCGCCGGCCCCGCGCTCTCGCTCTCGCTGGTCCTGGTCGCCATCGTCTGCGCCTTTACGGGGCTTTGCTACGCCGAACTCTCTTCGATGATCCCCATCGCCGGTTCGGCTTACACCTATACGTACGCCACGATGGGCGAACTGACCGCCTGGATCATCGGTTGGGACCTGATCCTCGAATATGCCTTTTCGAACATGAGCGTCAGCGTCGGTTTTGCGGCGCACATCGTCGACCTGCTCGACTGGTTCGGTCTACATCCTGCGCTCGAGTGGATCTCACCCGCTTACCTCCCGACCGGCCTTCAGGACTTCGCCGGCAACAATCTCTATCAGCCAGGCTGGCACTTCGGCTTCAACATCCCCGCATTCCTCATCGTGATGATCCTCACGGTCATCCTCGTTCGCGGCATTCGCGAGTCAGCGCGCGCCAACAACATCATGGTTCTTATCAAGATAGCCGCGATTCTGGTTTTCGTTTTTGCCGCGGCAAGCTTTGTGAAGCCGCACTACTGGCATCCGTTCATGCCCAATGGCTGGACAGGCGTGCTGACCGGCGGCTCCATCATCTTTTTCACCTACATTGGATTTGATTCGGTCTCAACGGCCGCTGAAGAATGCAAGCACCCGCAGCGCGACGTCCCGTTCGGCATCCTTGCCACGCTGGTCGCCTGCACTCTCCTCTATGGCGCTGTTGCTCTTGCGCTCAGCGGAATCGTGCCCTGGCGGTCGGTCATGGGCGACGCCGCGCCGGTGGTCAACGCGCTCAAAAGGCTTTCCTTGCTTCCCGGGGGTTCAGGTCTCTATTGGATTCGCCTGTTTGTCCTCATCGGCGCTTTGCTGGGCATGGTTTCTTCCATCCTTGTCTTCCAGCTCGGCCAGGCGCGGGTCTGGTTTTCCATGTCGCGCGACGGCCTGCTGCCCCAGGTCTTCGGCCGCATTCATGCCCAGTTCCGAACGCCTGCTGTTGCCACCTGGGTAGCTGGGTTCGTCGTAGGCATTCCCGCCGGCTTGCTCGATATCGGCACCGTATCCAATCTCTCGAACATCGGCACGCTCTTCGCCTTCGTGCTGGTTTCCATCGGCGTGCTCATCCTTCGCTACCGTGAGCCGGATCGCTACCGCGGGTTCCGTGCGCCTCTCGGTCCCCTCTTTCCCGTACTCAGCATCGTCTTCTGCATCGTTCTCATGATGGGCCTTGAAGTCGTCACCTGGATTCGGTTCTTTGCGTGGCTGGCAACCGGACTTCTTATCTACTTCTTCTATAGCCGTCATCGCTCCGAGTTCGCCAAACCCCGGTAAACTCAAAAGATGTTGGAGATCGAGAGCTTCATTCGCCGCCTGCCCAAGGCGGAGCTTCATCTGCATCTTGAAGGGACAATCACACCTTCCACACTGGTGGAGCTGAGTGAGCGGCACGATGCTCGCCCCCTTACGCTCGCAGACGCCGAAGCACTCTACGAGTTCACGGATTTCACGGGCTTCATTGAGGCCTTCAAAGCTGTTACGCGCCTGCTCAGCGGCCCCGACGACTACGAACTGGCAGCATGGCGCATGATGCAGCATCTTGCCGAGCAGGGCGTGGTTCACGCTGAGGTCTACATCTCGGTGGGCGTGATTTACATGTGGCGGAATCACGATCCTAGCTGCTTTGAGCCTATCTTCGCCGGGATGGAGCGGGCGCGGGCGCGCGGTGAACGCGAGCTTGGCCTCTCGGTCTACTGGATCTTCGACGCCGTCCGCCACTTCACCGTCCCTGAGGCCGAGCGGGTCTTCGAAAAGGCTGCGGCGATGCGGGAGAAGTTTCCGGCCATTATTGGCATTGGCCTGGGAGGCGACGAGCGCCGCTGCGGATCCGAGCCGTACAGGACGCTTTATGCGCGGGCCCGCGAGGCCGGACTGCGGCTGACCAACCATGCCGGCGAAACGACGGGACCTGAAGCCATCTGGGAGGCACTCTCGATCGGCTCGGAGCGGCTGGGTCATGTTCTCTCGGCCATTGAAGATCCGGATCTTCTGAACGAGCTGAAGGCGAGGCGAATCGGGATGGAGCTGAATCCTACGTCCAATGTTCGGACCGGGGTCTGCCCATCCTTTGCCGCCCACCCGTTGCGCCGCTACTTCGATCTGGGCATGCTGGTCACGATCAACTCCGATGATCCCGCTTTCTTCGGATCCGACCTGGCGAATGAGTACCTGCTGGCGCATACAGAGCAGGATTTTACTCGCGAGGAGCTGCGCCAGCTTGCCGCTAACTCCATTCGAGCCAGCTTTCTGCCTGATTCGGCGAAGGCCGCCTGGATCAGCCGAATCGAAACTTTCGTGTGAACGAATAACCCCTTTTACGTACCGCGGTGCGAAGGTGCATTGGCCTATTCTGCGGTATCATGAGGGCAGCAGGAGGCTTGTTGCATGTCCGTGGAACCCGAATCCGCTCAACCCGCTGAAGAGACGGCGCTCGAAAAGAGCGAATGGACGACCCTGCGGGTGGTCACGTGGTTCTCGGCGGGCATGGCCGTGGCGGCTCTGGGCATCTACATCGGCAACGAAATCCGCTGCCGGGCGAAGTTCCGGCGTCGCACGCCCTACGACTTCTATTCGCACGCGGGCGAGCAGCCAACCAGCGAATTCGGCATGGGCATCTAGCCCGCCTGCTTCAACTGCGAAGACTCTCTGACGATCAATTCCGGTTCCAGGATCACGGTCCGCGGCCGCGCGGACGGCTTTTCCAACAGTGCTACAATCAGCTTCGCCGTTCTTTCACCGATCTCCTTCGATCGCTGATCGACGCTCGATAAGGGCACGTGCAGCTTGCTGCTGTAATGAAAGTTTCCGCAGCCCACAATAGCCATATCTTTGGGAATCCGCAGTCCGGCCTCGATGGCCCGGACCATCGCGCCTACAGCGACGGTATCGTTGAAGCAAAAGACGCCGTCCGGCCGGGGTTTGAGCGCCAGCACTTCCTCCATGGCCTTCTTGCCCCGCGTCTCCCCGTCTGAGTCGGAGGCCTCGCCGCAGGCAACCACGTATTTTTCCGGCGTCTGCAGGCCATGCCTAATGAGCGCATCGCGATAGCCCTCGGCCCTGCGATTGCCCACGTTGGTCATGGGGCCACGAATATGTGCGATCCGGCTGCATCCCTGTTGGATAAGGTGCTCGACTGCCAGCTCACCGGCGCGATGATCGTCGATGCCGATGAAGTGCGAGGGAAAGTCGGGGAAACTGCGATCGATCAGCACCAGTGGAACGCCCGCATCGCCGATCAGGCGCAAGGCGTCGGGATCTTTTTGACAAGACGCGACGACGAAACAATCGAGATGGTGTGCCAGCATGTGCTCAATCTCGTCCTGCTCCAGTTGCGGATCGCTTTCGGACGAGGAGACGATGAGGAAGTAATTCTTCTTGCGCAGGGCGGCGGCCAGGCTTTTGGCGATCTCGGTAAAGAATGGGTGAATGAGATCCGGCACGACCAGGCCGATCAGCGAGCTGCGGCCCGTCACCAGGCTGCGCGCCATCAGGTTCGGGCGGTAGTTCAACTCCTTCACCCGATCGAGAATCTTCGCCTTCGTTTCTTTGGCAATGTCGGGGCGATCGCGGAGGGCCCGCGATACGGTAACCACAGACACGCCAAGTTCATCTGCTATGTCTTTGAGCCGTGTGACCATAACGCCAGATTATACAAATTTCAGTGGCTGTGATGAGAAGAGATGCCTGATCCCGACCACATGCAATTGGCCGGGATCAGGGAATAGATCGCTGCCAACGTCAGAAGGCGACCCTTGCCGAGAATTGCAGAATGCGGTTTGCATTGCCGGTTGCGACCGAAGTCACGACCCCTAGACTCGACGGCGTGGTGGTTGTGGCGCCGGGAGTGTTGAGTACCGGATGATTCAGAGTATTAAATGCCTCAACTTTGATGGAGAGCCGTAGATCCTCGTGCAGCGGAAACTCGCGCGAGACGGAGCTGTCGAGGTTCCAGAAGTTCTGCGCCTGCAAGTTGTTCCTCCCATTGGTTCCTAGTGTTCCGGGAGCGGGAGTCTCAAATGCGCAGGGATTGAACCACTGCGCCCTGCTCTTTGTGGGGCCGGCCGGCGGGGTGCAGCCCGGATTGGCGGAGATGGTTCCCAGCTGATAGGGATTGCCGACGCGGTTTGCCCGCTCATAGGTTGAAGCATTGCCGGTTTCGGCGATATCTCCAGCAGAAACCACGTTGAAGTTCTGGCCGGACCGCCCGGTGACGATGCCGTTGATCTGCCAGTTGCCGATGACGTAGTCGGCCACATGATTCCCCGTATTGAACTGCCGACCGGTGCCGAAGGGAAGCTCATAGACGAAGTTGGCCACCAGCATCTGCGGGATGTTGAAGCTCGCCGGACCGCGGCTGCCTTTGGGATTGTAGGGATCTTCCGGCACGCCGCCTTCCACGCCGAAGAAGCCGTCGCCGCCTTCATCCAGCGTCTTACTCCAGGTGTAGGAGACGAGGTAACCAAGTCCCGAGCCGAAGAATCGCTGGAAGGTGGCTTGTAGCGCGTTGTAGCTTCCGTTCGCGCCGGCGTGGTCCCAGGATTTTTCGGGAACCGTGTAGGGGAACGGCTGGCCGCCTACTCCCGCGGCCACGCGCGTGGCGAAGGAGGCATAGGTACAACCGGCTCCGCAAGGCGTACCGGTGTTGTAGTATCCGCCCACATCCATGCGATGAGTAACGGAACCGACGTAGTTGACGGCCAGAATGCTCTTGAACCACAGCTCCTTTTCGAGGCCGAAGTTGAATTGCTCCGAATAGGGATTCTTCCAGTACGGACTCACCATGTAGTTCACGTTCGAGGAGGTGAACGGTGTTGCCGCCGGCAGGTTGCCGCCGTTTTGCGCGAAGGGATTCTGTGCGGAGGTATAGGCCGTTCCCGGCGTGTTCGTGTTGTTGATCTGCAGCGTGCCGGTGTCGGGCCACGATCCTTGATAATTCTGCGGCATCTGGATCAGCGCCGACCAGTTGTCCCAGAAGATGCCGTAGCCGCCGCGAACCGACAGCCCATTGTTCACGCGGTATGCGAATCCAAAGCGCGGGCCGAAATTCATCTTACTGCCGTGCATGATTCTTCCACTTTGTGCCACAACCACGTGAGCCGGCAGCGTAGCGCTGGGCAGGCAGGGCGCGTGGCCGCGCACGCTGCACAGCGGCGGTAGCTGCTGCACGATGTAGTTGCCGTTGGTGAAATCGAAGTCGCCCGTCTCAATGCTGCCCTGGAGCCCGAGGGACGCTTCGGTGCCGTAAGCCGGAATCACGCTGCGGTCGTAGCGGAGCCCGTAGTTGACGGTCAGCCGCGGGTTCATCTTCCAGCTGTCCTGAACGTAAATGCTGCCGATGCCACCGGGGCGCTCGGTCAGCAGAACATTGCGCTTGTTCTCGTTGTTGGGATAGTCGAGCAGGAAGTCCAGCAGGCCAAAGCCGGACTGCGCGCTGATGCCTTTGCCATTGCTTGCCGGCACGGTGGAATATGGATTACCCGCAAAGTTGCCCGTCGATGCGCCCGTGAAGCCGACGCTTCCCTGGCGGAGTTCCGCGGTGTAGTTATCCTCATCCCAGCCGCCGCCTGCCTGGAACTGGTGATTGCCGATGATCTTGATGAGGCTGCCGGACCACTCATGAATGCTGGCGAGATTGCTCGATGGGCTGTTGGTCTCGCCCGCGGAGAAGCCGTTGGTCACGCTCTGTGTGACCAGCACTGCAGCGCCGCCGACGAAATCGTCGCACATGTCCGTCGAGCAGCCGTACAGCTGCCACAGGTTGTGATTGTTGAATTGCGTGAGCGCGTCGTCTTCCACGTGCGATCGCGCATATTGGACCTGCATGCTGGTGGTTGGACTGAAGACGTGATTCCAGCTGATGCCGTATTGCTGCGCGGGAATGACGGTGCTGCTGAACAGGGTGGGCACGGTGCTGGGCTGTGTGAGGTTGGACTGGGCTCCCGAGTAGCGGAAGAAAATGAAGTCCCTGGTGCCGAGATGCTGATCGATTCTGCCGGTGTAGTTGTATGTTGTTTGCCGGACCGGCGCGTTGATCCGCTGGTTGTAGACGGTCTGTGAATAGCCGACGTTGCCGGGCGGCGTTGCTCCAAACACCGCATTGATAAAGGCAATGGCATTGGCGTTGAACTCTGAGACGGGAATCTGATTGCCGACATATGCGGGACGATACGGAGCAGCCAGGCTGTTGCCGCCAGCCGTTGGATCGTAGAGCTGGCACGCACCTTGCGAAGTGGCTCCCGGCGTACAGTTTCCGCTTACACCGGTCGAGGTGCTGCTGAAATCCGCATAGGGGAGATTCGGTGCTTTGCCGTAGGTAGACTCCCCCAGCTGGGCCGCGGTGGGGATCAGGATCGGCGTACCGGAGGCCTTGGCAAAATGTGTGCCCTCGAAGCCGACTTCAAGGAAGGTCTTATTCCTGCCGTTGTAGAGATGGGGAACCAGAATGGGGCCGCCCATTTGTCCGCCATAGGTGTTGAGGTGATAAGAGGGCGGTGCGAGAAAGTAGGGGTTGGCATCGAAACTGTTAGCGCGCACAAACTCCCATGCGCTTCCGTGATAATTATTGGTGCCCGCTTTGCTGGAAATGTTGACGACTCCGCCGATTACTCCTCCATACTGCGCTTCGCTGTGGGAGTTGATTTTGAACTCCTGCACCGTATCAATGATGGGAGGGACGGCATAGGTGTTGTACCAGCTGTTGTTGTCGTTCATGCCGTCGACCATGTAGAGCGTAGAACGGTTATACGCGCCGTTGATTGAAGGGAACGAGTAGTTGGCGGTCTGCACGACGAGCGTGTTGCTGGCGCTCGAGTTCTGACTGGTGCTGATCGGGGTGACGCCCGGGGTCAGGTCCAGCAACTGCGTGAAGTTGCGCCCGTCCAACGGCAGATCGTTCACGGACTGCGTGCCGATCACGGTGCCGAGCTGTGCCGTGGAGCTTTCCACTTCAGTGTTGACGGCGGCCACAGTGACCGATTGCTGCACATTGCCCAGCTTCAACACCGCATTGAGTGTGACCACCTGGGCCACCCCTACGTCGAAAGCGGCAATCGTTTCTGACTCGAAGCCGGTGGCAAGAAACGTCAGCGTGTATCGAGCCGGCGGCACTTGCGTAAAGAAGTAGTTGCCGCTGCCGTTCGATACAGTATCGCGCTCAACATTGGTGGCGATATTTCTAAGCAAAACCTTGGCCCCGGGCACTACGGCGCCGTTCGGATCAGTTACAACTCCATTCACTCCGGCGGAGGAGCTCTGCGCAGCGGCGTAGTTACCGGAGCATATCCATGTAATTGCAAGCATGAACAAAACTGCTATGCGTGTTCTTTGGGATTGAGTGAAGTGCATCATGCGGGCCTCCAATATTGGTGCATGCCGGCCGTCAGGGGCCGGTTATAGACAGGTGTTCTGTGCGCCGGGCATCCGGCGGGAGCGCTAGGTTCGAGAAAGAATTCTGCGGACCCAGGGAAACGGGGAAGGGCAGAATCGGGATAACGAATGCGATAACGAAAACGCTTACGTTATCCTTAAGGAGAGGACGCTACAGGTTCTGCAAAAGGATTGTCAAGAGATTTTTTGGCGGCTCAGATCCTGCGTGGTTTCCGGCGCGAGCGGTTGGGAGATGGGCCCCGCAGCCAGGTGCCGTCGCGCCGCCGAAGCCTCGATCTGGCTGTTGAACTCCGCGCCAACCAGCAGCATCAGGCCGCTGAGGTAAAACCATGTGAGCAGAATGATGACCGCGCCCAGCGAGCCGTACGTCAGGGAAAAGTTATTGAAGTAGTACAGGTAGGCGCGCAGGCCAAACGAAGCGGCAAGCCAGCCCGTAATGCCCACTAAAGCTCCCGGCGTAAACCAGTGCCACCGGCGCTTCTTCAAATCCGGCGCCCAATAGTAGATGATCGCGAAGATGAGTGCCAGAAGGAGGAACGCGATGACTCTGCCGACGATACGCGCGGCGATGGCTGCGACCCCGGCCAGCATGCGATCGGAGATGAAATGGTGCGCCAATGCCGCAATGCTGTCTCCCGCCAAGATGGCCGCCAAGGCCACGCTGGCGATCGCCATGAGCAGCAACGTGAGACCGATGGCGCAGGCGCGGGCCACCAGATAGGGACGCGAATCCGTAATCTTGTAAACGTCATTCAACGTGTCCTGAATCGCGGAGACGCCGATCGAGGCGCTCCAGATGGCGGCGAGGAAGCCGAAGGTGATCTTGCCGGAAGTAGAAGCGCTCACAGTTTGATTGAACGTAGTGAGCACTGCGCCCAAGGCCGAAGCGGGAATGACGAGCGCAAGATAGTCAAGGAGGCGGTCATAGATCAGATGCGCGGACCGGGCGATCAGGCCGAGGAAAGAACTGGCGCAAAAGAGCATGGGGAAGAGCGCGAAGAAGAAATAGAATCCCAACTCAGCGGCGTGGCCGGGCAGGCGGTCTGCGAAGATGGCATTCCACGCACGCCTGGTCAGCACGCGCACGGGAGTTCCATGAAGATCCCAGAGAGATTCGAGCGGAGAGTGCGAGACATAGTTCCAAATGTGCTGCTCGAGCACTCTCAGCTCTCGGCCGCTTCTGACTCTTGGCTTGCGAATGATGAACTCCTTGGCGGGCGGCGGTGTTGAGCCAACTGAGGCGTACTTCCCTCGCCATCTTCGTCTACACTCTTCTTCATGGATGCGAAGTGTTCCGAAGCTGGTGGCCTGCAGCATTGGCTCCAATTGCACGCGGTGAAGTGCCTCGCCAATCAGACGATCCCCAGGCAGGACAGGAGGCACGCCGGGATCATCGGCAGTGTTTCTTCGACGTCGCGTCTTTGCGTGTCGCGAGACAATGTTCAGTGGCAGTCAAACGATCAACCAACTTTCCGGGCTGTGCATCTTAGCCCAAAGTGACATGCGGCCTTTACGCCTCCAGCGTTCCGATGAAAAAAAGACCAGGAGCGAACACGAAGCGGCTCTTTTGGGCTGCGGGCTGCGTGCTGTTGTTACTGGCGACCCACCGTTCTGCTGAACAAGCTGGCTCCGCACAGAGCCAGGTTCCCGGTAACACCCCGATGTCTGAACAGATTCTGTCCTCCTACGAGGGGCAGAATGTGTCTTCTGTCGAAATTGCCGGCAGGCCGGAGTTGAATGCTTCGCAGTTCGCCGCGCAGTTTGCACAACGGTCCGGCGAGCCGTTTTCCCGCGCCAAGGTAGAGCAGACAGCCGCCGCGCTGAAAGCAGTAGGCAAAATCCAGCAGGTGCGGGTGCAGGCACAACCGGACGCCAAAGGCGTGCGCCTGTTGTTCATTCTCGAACCTGCTATCTACTTCGGGGTCTTCCAATTTCCAGGAGCGGAACGGTTCCCGTACTCGCAACTGATCCAGGTGGCGAACTATCCCGTTCAGGCGCCCTACAGCGCGGCCGATGTGGAGCAGGAACGGCAAAGCCTGATTACGTTTTTCCGGCAGGAGGGGTATTTCCAGGCGGATGTGCATCCGGAGGTGCAAACCGATTCTGCGCACGCGCTGGCTAATGTGTCATTTCACGTGAGGCTCGGTCCAAGGGCGAAGTTCGGAACGATCCTCTTGGACGGCGCTCCTTCTAATGAGGATCCGCAGCTGCAGCAAAAGCTCGTTTCGCTGATGGCCCGATTCCGCGGTGCAGCGATCCGTCCGGGAAAGACGTACCATCACAGCACGCTCCTTAAGGCTGTCCGGTATTTGCAAACGCTGCTCGAGAAACAAGGCTATCTCGGGGCGGAGGTCAAGCTGGCGGGCGCTGAATACCACGGCAGCGACAATCGCGCGGATATTCATTTCAGCATGAATCCGGGAGTGCGGACGCAGGTTCAGATCACCGGAGCCCATTTGTGGAGCTGGACGCGCAAATCGCTGCTGCCCGTCTATCAGGGAGTGGGGGTGGACGAGGAGGCCGTGCAGGAGGGCCAGCAGGCGCTGTTGTCGTACTTTCAATCCAAGGGCTACTTCGATGTGAAGGTGGAGTCGCAGCTGGAAAAGGCCTCCAGCCAGAACACCGTGATTTACAGGATCACGAAAGACAAGAAGCACAAAGTCACATCTGTGACCGTAGTAGGCAACACGCATCTGCCGGATTCTCGCTTGACCCCGGGCATCGCGGTGGAAAAAAAGCATTGGTTCTCTCCGGGCAAATTCAGCGACCAACTGGTGCGGTCGAGTGTGAATCATCTCAAAGCCGTGTATCAGGCGGAGGGTTACAGCAGCGTGCAGGTGAGCCCGGCGGTCACGCGTCGAGGCGAAAACGTGCAGGTTGCGTTTCGCGTGACGGAAGGACCGCGGGACGTTGTGAACTCGCTTACCATTCGCGGCGCAGACACATTTCCGCAATCACAATTTGCTCCGCAGGGGTTGAAGCTTGCTGCCGGCCAGCCGTATTCGCAGGCCCATGTGCAGGCTGACCGGACAAGCATTGTGGCGCACTATCTGCAGGCAGGATATCTGAACGCGAGCTTCCGCGAGACCGCCTCCCAGGTATCGAAGCAAGAGCCGCATCGCATCGACGTGGTGTATCACATCTATGAAGGCCCGAAGGTAAGCACCGGAGATGTTTTGACTCTTGGCCGTGCACACACGCGCCAGCGTCTCATCAACCAGGATGTTGCATCGATCAAACCCGGCGAGCCGCTTACAGAAACGGAATTGCTGACGGCGGGCAGCCGGCTCTACGATCACACCGGCGTCTTCGATTGGGCGGAGGTCGACCCCAAGCGCGAAATCACAACCCAGGACCGGGAAGATGTTTTAGTGAAGGTACACGAGTCCAAGCGGAATGAGTTTACCTACGGCTTCGGCTTTGAGGTGATCGAGCGTGGGGGCAGTATTCCCAGCGGAACCGTGGCGCTTCCGGGCTTGCCTCCAATCGGATTGCCATCGAGCTTCACGGCGAGCGAGACTACGTTCTACGGGCCCCGCGGCACGATTCAATACACGCGGAATAACGTGCGCGGCAAAGGTGAGTCGCTTTCCTTCACCGCGTTTGCCGGCCGGCTCGACCAGCGCGCGGCCATCTATTACATCGATCCGAACTTCCGTTGGTCGCCATGGAAGGCGACGACCTCATTCACAGTGGAACGCGATGAAGAGAACCCGATCTTCTCTTCCCAGATTGAGCAGGGCGGAATCCAGTTGCAGCGGCCGATCGATCGTGCAAAGAAGAATGTCTTCTTTGCACGCTACAACTTCAGCAAGACAGATCTGACTCGCATCCTGATTTCGGACCTGGTTCCCGCGCAGGATCAGCACGTGCGGCTTTCGACCCTAGCTGCCAACTTCACGCGCGACACACGCGATAGTGCGCTGGATGAGCATCGCGGCGTCTTCGACACCGTGGAATTTGATTTCAACACAACCAAGCTTGGGGCCAGTGTGGACTACACGAAATTGACGGCGCAGGCAGCTTTCTATAAGGAGAAATTCCACCATATCATTTGGGCCGACAGCATCCGCATCGGCCGCGCGGACGCATTTGCCGGAAGCTTCGTGCCGCTGAGTGAGCAGTTCTTCAGCGGCGGCGGCAACAGCCTGCGCGGCTTCCCGCTGGATGGGGCCGGACCGCAAAGGCCGGTGGAAGTGTGCCCGAACGGAGGCTCCGGCTGCAACGTGTTCATCAACGTGCCCAACGGCGGCAATGGCCTGTTCATCCTGAACTCCGAGGCGCGCATACCGCTTCCCATCAAGAAAGGACTCAGCATCGTTCCCTTCTACGATGGAGGCAATGTGCTGCCGAACTTCGGATGGAGCGACCTGAAAAATTACTATGCCAACAACGTGGGGCTGGGGCTTCGCTACTCTACGCCGGTTGGCCCGATTCGCATAGACTTCGGGCAGAATTTGAATCCTGTGAAGAGCCTCAAATCGACGAACTACTTCATCAGCATCGGTCAGGCTTTCTGAAAGGCGGCGATCATGAGCACATTCAGGGCACATTCCGAATTCGCCGAACCGGACCCGCAACCCATGCAACACCACCACCGCAGTCGCCGCGGCTGGCGCATCTTTGCATGGATCGCAGGGAGCCTTGTGCTGCTGATCATCGTGTGCGGCATCGGCTTGGTCGCTCTGGTGAACACCGATGGAGTACACCGTTATCTGATCGGTCTCGCGCAGCGTGAAGCGAGCAAGCAGCTCGGCGTGCGTGTCCAGATGCAGAATTTCACGCTGCACCTGTCCACGCTCAGCCTCGATCTTTACGGAATCACGGTGGATGGGGCGGCGCCTTACCAGCAACCCGCGCTGCTTGAGGCCGACCACGTTGCCGTGGGAGTGCGCGTGATCTCGGTGCTGGGGCGCAAATGGTATCTCGATAATCTCAGAATCGATCATCCAGTTGCGTGGATCGTGGTCGACAAGAACGGTGTGTCGAATCTGCCGAAGCTGCAGAGGAGCAGCAAGTCGAGCAGCAGCACCCAAACTATTTTCGATCTCGGGATACGTCATGCACTTATCGACCGCGGCGAGATTTACTACAACAGCAGGCCCAGCGCGCTGGCTGCCGACGTGCACAATCTGGACTTCAGCGCGTTCTTCAATCGCCTGCTCACGATGTATAGCGGGCAGTTGACGTATGCGGATGCGCAACTGCAGTACGGTGCGTTCCGGCCATTGGCGCATGATCTCGACATTCAATTCGATGCCACGCCTTCAACCTTTCACCTGAAACAAGCGAAGCTCGTCAGCGGCCCTTCGCAGGTACTACTTTCCGCCACCGTCAACAACTACAGCAATCCTGCGGTGCAGGCGAAGTATGACGCGACGGTGGACGGCAGCCAGATGGGCAAGCTTCTCAACAGCCCGTCGATCCCGGCAGGCCTGGTTCGTGCGACCGGCTTCCTGCAATATCAGCAGGCTGCGGATCGGTCGGCGCTTCAGTCGCTTACTGTCAACGGAGATTTGACCAGCCGGCAGATTAACATCAACACGAGCGCGGCGCGGATGCGAGCTGCGGACCTCGCCGCTCACTACATGCTTGCAGACGGGAATGCCACAGTGAGCAGCCTGCGCGCGAGCGTGCTGGGCGGCGAGCTCACGGCGCAGGGAACGATGAAGAACATTGGAGGTGATTCGCGCTCCAGCGTCACGGCAGGTTTGCGAGGCGTCTCATTGGCGCAAGCGCGGCAGGCTCTTGTGCAGTCTTCGGCGCTCGTTGGCGTGGTATTGACGGGAACTCTGAACGCGACGACGACCGCTTCGTGGGGCAGAACGCTTGATAACCTCACGGCCCATGCAGATGCGACGGTGGATGGCCAGGTGACGCGAAGCAATGCTGCGCGGGTGCAGCCGGGAAGCGCGACGGGAGCTCCCATCACGATCCAGCTGCAGAGCTCGATGCACGCCAACTACACCGGCTCGAATCGGCAACTCGCGCTCGAACAGAGCTATGTGCGCACACCGCAAACCAACGTGACGATGAATGGAGTGGTGAGCGAGCATTCGAGCCTTGCTGTGCAGCTGCAGGCGAACGATCTGCGCGAAGTGGCGATGCTGGCCGATCTATTCCGTACACCCGCGCCGGGTCAGGCCCCGCAGCCTCTCGACCTGGCGGGCAAAGCCGAATTCGCAGGAACAGTGCGGGGCACCACGGACAGGCCGCATGTTACCGGCGAACTGACTGCGCAGGATCTCCATTTCCGCGGAACCGACTGGAAAACGCTGCGGACGGGCGTTGATGTCAGTCCCGATCATGCGGGTTTACAGAACGCCGATCTCGAGCCGGCGTCGCATGGCCGGATCACCTTCGATGCGAGTACAGCTCTGACGCGATGGTCCTTCACAGCAGAGAGCCCGCTACAGGCGCGAGTCAACGCAACGCAGCTGGATCTTGCCGACCTGATGAAGTTGACCGGCCAGCAGGTGCCGGTGAGCGGAACGCTGAATGCGCATCTCAATCTGCGTGGTACCGAGACCGAACCTCAAGGTAGCGGTAATCTCGGATTGATAAATGCGACTGCATACGGGCAGCCCGTCAAATCGCTCAATGTGAACTTCTCCGGCACCGGCAGCGATGTACGCGCGGACGTGGCGCTGCAGCTGCCGGCCGGCAGCGTGCATGCCAACGCGACCGTACAACCGCGGCAGAAAACCTATACGGCCCAGCTTGCTTCGAATGGGATTCATCTTGAGAACCTGGAAGCGCTGAAAGCGCGCAGCATCGATGCGGCCGGAGTTCTTGCCTTCGAGGCGAAAGGCCAAGGCACCTTCGATCATCCGCAACTCGACGCGAGCCTGCAGATTCCGAAACTGACAGTACAGGGCCAGACGGTATCTGATCTCAAGCTCAATGCGAATCTGATGGATCGAGCGGTCAATGCGACGCTCACATCGTCTGCGGTGGGTGTGGCGATCCAAGCCAAGGCCAACCTCAACCTTACGGGCGATTATCCAATCGATGCTTCGCTGGATACCAAGGCATTTCCATTGCAGCCCGTACTTGCGGCCTATGCCCCAGGCGAGGCTGATCAAGTGAGCGGAGAGACGGAAGTCCATGCGACCCTGCGCGGTCCGCTGAAGGATAAGAATCAGCTCGAGGCACATGTCAACATTCCAGTGCTGAAACTCGGATACAGCAATACGATTCAGCTTGCCGCTGCCTCGCCCATCCGCGTGGATTACAAGAACGGCATTGTCGCTTTGCAACCCGCGTCGATTCGCGGCACCGATACCGATCTGCAGCTTCAGGCTACAGTACCGGTAACGGGGACTGGTTCCATGTCACTGCAGGCTCATGGGAGCGTGGATCTGCAGATTGCGCAGCTGTTCAATCCGGATCTGCGGACCTCTGGCCAGATCAAGCTGAATGTCGATTCGCGCGGGCCTATCGGCGGAGGCAATCTGGGTGGAGAGATCGATATCGTCGACGCGAATTTCGCCTCTGCAGACTTGCCGGTTGGGCTGCAGCATGGAAACGGCGTGCTGACGCTGAGCACCGACCGGCTCAACATAGAGAAATTTCAAGGCAACGTTGGCGGCGGGACGATCACTGCACAGGGCGGCGTTACGTATCGTCCGAGGCTGCAATTCAACATGGGTGTGGCGGCGCAGGGTGTCCGCATTTTGTATCCGCAAGGTATGCGCGAGAATGTGAATGCCAAGCTGACACTCACTGGCACCTACAACAGGGCGATTCTTGGCGGCTCGGTCGATCTTGCCGACATCTCGTTCACCCCGGCCTTCGATCTCTCCAGCATGGTGAGCCAGTTTTCGGGCGGAGTGGAGGCCCCTCCGTCGCGAGGCTTCTCCCAGAACCTTGTCTTAAATGTCGCAGTACACTCGACGAACAATATGAATTTGGTAAGCCGGACACTCAGCGTGGGCGGATCGGCTAACCTGCAGGTCCGCGGCACCGCGGCGGAGCCTGTGATTCTGGGGCGTGTGAATCTGACCGGCGGAGACATCATTCTGAATGGCAATCGCTTCGTCCTGACGGGCGGCACGGTGCAATTCGTCAATCCATCGCAAACGGAGCCGATGCTGAACCTGGCGCTGAGCACCACCATTCAGGAGTACAAGATCAATCTCCGCTTCAATGGGCCCACCGATCAGATGCGCACCGAGTACTCTTCTGATCCCGCGCTGCCCCAGGCCGACATCATCAACCTGCTCGCCTTCGGCCAGACTACTGAGTATGCCGCAACGAATCCGACCAGTACAAACCAAGCGGCTGAGTCGCTGGTGGCCTCGCAGGTGTCGAGCCAGGTGACCAGCCGCATCTCGAAGGCCGCGGGCATCTCGCAGCTTTCCATCAGTCCGGTGCTGGCGGGTAGCAGCAATCAGGGGCCGCCGGGAGCGAACATCACCATCCAGCAGCGCGTAACCGGCAACCTGTTTGTCACGTTTTCCAGCAACGTAGCGACCACCCAGGACCAGACAATCCAGGGCCAGTATCAGGTGTCACCGCGGGTTGCTATCAGCGCCACGCGCGACCCGAACGGTGGCTTCGCTGTGGATGCGCTGATCAAGAAGAGCTGGTGAGCACTACGTCGCTACTGCAGCGCAGAGCGGCAGGGAGTAAGATGCACGCAGGATGCCTCAGCGCAAGATTATCCATGTGGACATGGACGCTTTCTACGCATCGGTGGAGCAGCGCGACGACCCGCAGCTGCGCGGCAAACCGGTGGTGGTCGCGTGGCGCGGCAATCGTTCGGTAGTTTGTGCGGCGTCCTATGAGGCGCGGCGGTTCGGCGTGCGGTCTGCCATGCCGGCGGTGCGCGCAGAGCGGCTCTGCCCTGAAGCGATCTTTGTTCCGCCTGATTTTGTGCGCTATCGAGCCGTCTCACGCCAGGTACGCGAGATCTTTAAGCGTCACACCGACCGGATGGAGCCGCTCTCTCTTGATGAGGCCTATCTCGACGTGACGGAGAACAAGAGCGAATTGCCCACCGCTACACGCGTAGCGCGAGCCATTCGCTCGCAGATTCGCGAAGAGCTCAATCTTACTGCCTCCGCTGGTGTGGCGCCGAACAAGTTTCTGGCCAAGATCGCATCTGACTGGCGTAAGCCCGACGGTCTCTTTGTAATTCAGCCTGAAGAGGTCGAGACATTTTTGCCGCCCTTGCCGGTCGGCCGTTTGCCGGGCGTGGGCAGGGTGACGGAAGCGCGCCTTATCGAGTTGGGAGTTCGCACGGTCGGCGACCTACGTGGGCTGGCGCTCGCCGCGCTCGACGCGCGCTTCGGGCGATACGGTCAGCGCCTTTACGAGCTGGCGCGCGGTATAGATACAAATCCCGTTGTTCCGGATCGCCCCACACAATCCATTTCGGCAGAAGATACGTTCGAGCGTGATGTGCCGCTGTCTGAGATGGAGCCGCTCATCCGGCGCCTTGCGGAAAAGGCCTGGACCGCTTCGCGCAAGCAGCCGCGCGTCGCGCGCACCGTTGTGCTCAAGCTCAAAACGAGCGAATTCAAAATCTTCACACGCAGCCATACCCCGGCGTCTCCACCGGCTTCCTGCGAGGAGCTTATCTCGATTGCACTATCGCTCCGCGAGCGCGTTCACCTCCGTGAGCAGCAGCGCTTCCGTCTCGTTGGCGTGGGGCTGAGTAACTTTCACGACCCCACGCACAGCGAGACTGCTCCGCAACCAGCACTGTTTGAGTAATGTTTTTCCTCGAGACGGTCATGCCCGTTGATTATGCTGAATCAGCCGGCGTGCCAAGCAAGGTATGCAGCTTTTCGATCAATACACGGGGATGCACCGGCTTCGACAAAAAGTCGAATTGGTGCTTGTGCCCATTTCCATTCGTTGCGAGATCAGGCGTAGAGACATGGCCGGATATGATGAGGACCTTGCACGAAGGAATTTTGTCTTTGATCCGCATTGCTGTCTCGATTCCAGAAATGCCTGCCATAAGGACGTCGCAAATTAACGCATTGGGCCGGAAGGATTCGGCAGCTTCCACTGCCTCTTCGCCGCTGTATGCCGCGCGTGTTTCAAATCCCTCCTTGTTCAGCACCCAGCTTAATGAATTCGCAATTGAGTGCTCGTCGTCGACGACCAAAACTCGGGTTTTGCCCGCAATCTCCATTCTTCCTCCATAGCTCTCTACTGAGGTTTCTGCGGAGTCTGCTTAAGCGCTTCTCCTCTCCTGTTTGCAATACAGTTTGTGGGCATTGAAAATTCTCTGCCACCCGAATCAGACACGATGTAGGTGCAGAAGGTTGCGTGCGATCGCGCACAATCCTGCTGGAAACTGAAGGCATCGCATCTAACACGAAGTTAATAAGTGCACTTAGAGGGCCATTCGTGAGTTGCGAATACGCTGGATAGCATGGGGAATCGTCTGAAATAGGCGGGGCAGCGCGGTAAAAAATGCTCGCGTGTTACCTTTTTACCTTTTCGAAAAGCATTTGCGAAGCAAGCGAACTTGTATACATCCAATTGCAATCTATTTGCATCGTCAACTCGATCCGTTTTCCCGCAATTGGCGGATCGACCGAACGGTGGGCGTGCGGCCGATCTCACCAACTCAAGAGGAACTTCTCTATCGCGGGATGTCCTGCGTTCCGCTCATCGTGAACTCTCGCGATTGAACGTGCGGTGAGGCGTCGCCGTCAGGCTGTGAGCCGCCAAGGAAGATGCGGTAACGGCCGGCAACCACGGCGCGGACACCCTTCTCGTCCACTTCGGACAGCTGGCGTGGATCGAGATGGAAGACCAAGTGCTTTGTTTCTCCGGCACCCAGATGCAGCCGTTCAAATCCTTCCAACTCGAGCTTTGGTGACACATCCGTCTGCGGCGGTTTCAAATAAAGCTCTGCAACTTCATCGCCGGGCAGCGTACCAGTGTTTTTGACGTCCGCTTCGACGGCCAGCGTGTCGCCTGCTTGCAGCTTCTCGCTCGAGAGCTTCACGGCCGAGTAGTCGAAGCTTGTGTAACTCAATCCATCGCCGAAGGCGAAGAGCGGTTTGCCTTTGAAGTAGCGATACGTGCGATTCGCCATCGAGTAGTCATCAAAGGGCGGCAACTGAGCGACGCTTGTATAGAACGTGACGGGCAGCCGTCCGGCAGGATTATTTTTTCCGCTCAGCGTATCGGCAATCGCCTCGCCCCCTGCCTGGCCCGGATACCATGCTTCGAGAATCGCCTTGGCATTTTGCTGCGCCCAGTTCACGGCAAGAGCGCTGCCGTTCAGCAGCACAACGACCATCGGCTTGCCGGTCTTTGCAACCGCTTCGAGTAACTGCTGCTGTACGTCGGGCAAAACGATATCGGTGCGATCGCCGCCGGAAAAACCCTTGATATCGACGTTCATCTCTTCGCCTTCGAGGCGTGCAGTCAGGCCGACGAAGGCCACCACGACATCTGCCTTATTCGCTGCGGCAACTGCTTCGTCCTGCAGCAGCTCGTGGCGCGGGCTCCATTCGAAGGAGATGCCGCTATTGGCAATGCGGCCACTCTGTACGTATTCGATGCGAAGCGTATGCGGCTTTGTGTCCGCGAACGGAACCGAGAACTGCTGCAGGCCGCCGAAGTTGCGTCCGCTGGGCGGCAGTTTGACGCCGGCCTGCGCGTGCGGCGGCGCGGTGTCGAGCTTCTTGCCATCAAGATAAATGGCAAATTGCACCTTGCCTTCACAGGGATAACAAAAGGGAATACGCAGCTGGAAATTGTAAGTGTCCGCGACCGGAGCCGCGATGGTGCCAGTCCACCGCACCGCAAAGCTCTGTTCTTCGGGATGCGTTGACAGGCTCGGCACAGGATTCGCAAAGGCCCAGTCGAAGTCGATCTCTTTATCGACGCGCGTCATCTCCGGCGCGCCGTCGAAGCTGGGGTTGCGGAAGTATTCACCGGTGAGGCCCTCAACGTGTGGGTCGGCCGCGGTGCGCAGGAGCGTTCGTGGCACCGGCATGGCGCCGTCCATAGTATAAGGCGAACCCTCCGCATAGATTACGTGGCCGGCGCCGAACTCAGAGACGATTCCATCAATGGGCAAGATCGGATGCAAAGGAATTGCGTTGTAATTGCCCTCGAGCGCGATACGCGAGGCAGCGAGCGGGCCGATGACGGCAAGCGTCTGGCCTCCCTCAGCCTTCAGAGGCAGAATGTGCGCGTCGTTCTTGAGCAGAACCATCGACTCGCGCGCAGCGCGCAGCGCCAGTTCAGCGTGTTCAGGTGAGTTCACGATGCTGAAAGGAATCGATGAGTACGGCACCTTCTCCGGCGGATCGAACATCCCGAGCTTCATGCGCGCCGTGAACAGGCGCTTGACCGCAACATCGAGTGCTGATTCGGGCAGTGTGTGATCGCTGACCGCATCTTTGAGCGTCAGATACGCGGTGCCGCAATCGGTATCGGTTCCCGCTTCAAGCGAGACCGCCGAGCCGGCCTCGCGCGTCGGGGCGAAGTGGTGGCCACTCGAGACATCGGCGATCGCATCGCAGTCCGAGGTGACAAAGCCCTGGAAGCCCCAATCGGTACGCAGAATCTGCTGCAACAGCATCTTGTTGGCACAGGCCGGCTCATGATCGATGGAGTTGTACGCGCACATGATCGAGTCGGCTTTGCCCTCGGTGATGGTCGCGCGAAATGCAGGAAGATAGGTGTCCCATAGATCATGATCGCTGGGGTCCACATCCACTTTGTGCCGCGTCGATTCCGGGCCACTGTGCACAACGTAATGTTTGGGCGTCGCAATTGCTCGATAGTAATTCGGGTCTTCGCCCTGAATGCCTTTCACAAACGCAGTGCCGAGCGTCGCTGTGAGAAAAGGATCTTCGCCATAGGTTTCCTGGCCGCGGCCCCAGCGCGGATCGCGAAAAATGTTGATGTTCGGCGACCAGATTGTCAGTCCGTAGTAGCGGTCGTGATTCCCATGAGCAATCGCGTCGTTGTATTTGGCCCGCGCTTCGGTGGAAACTACGGCGCCGATGCGATGAACCAGCGGCGCATCCCAGGCGGCTGCATTGCCGATCGCCTGCGGAAACGTGGTCGCGAAACCGGAACGTGCAATACCGTGCAGGCCTTCGTTCCACCAGTTGTAGGCCGGAATGTCCAGCCGCGGAATGGCCGCCGCGCGGTCGATCGTCTGCGAGACTTTTTCCTCCAGCGTAAGCCGCGAGACCAGGTCGTCCACCCGCTGCGGAATGGGCAGCGCGGGGTTGCGAAACGGCATGGCGGCCGCAGCTTTGATCTGCTCTTCCGTTGGTGGAGGAGCTTCCTGCTGAACGGGCATCTGCGCCCAGCTCAGAAGCGGCAAAAATGAAAACAGAGCGGCTGCGGCAACGCGCTTACGCATAGCTTTTCTCCAGTCAGCCCATATTACGGTGCGCCCTTCGCATTCGGCAAATCGATTTTTCAGTGGCTCTCTGCCATCCGCGCGACCTCCGCGGCCACTTCCTTCGCGAACTCCTCCGGACCGAGCGTGCTGGCCCCCGTCCCCAGTCCGAGCACGACAAATCGGGCCTGACGCTGGCTCTCGAACTCTACATCGAAGACCTGCCAGTCCTCAGGCAAGGGCCGCCCCGTGCGAGGCCGGGACACTGGAACCATCGCGCACCATGGCTGGATGGTTTGCACTGCGTCAGCGCTCAGCGCAAGCGTGGCGACGTAGCGCTGCCGCTGCTCTTTGAATGTCGCCGTACTGCGTTTCCAGTGGGCTGCCAGATCGAATTGTGCCGGCCGTTTGAAGCTCAAGGCAAGCACGATGGCATCGCGCATGCGCGACACGCGAAACGTGCGCATGCCCTCCGGTGTGCGTGCAACGAGGTACCACGTCGTCTGCTTGCAGACGATACCCATTGGGTCGACCGTGCGTGTGCTGGTTGTGCCGTCACCTTTTGTGTAGGTGAATGTGAGCTTGCGATCGCGCGCCAGAGCGTCCTGCACCACCGGCAGCATTGACAGGTCCTCTTCAGCGAGCCGCCAGCCCGCAGGATCGAAGTGCAGCCGCACGCGGATTGATTCCGCCTGTGCGCGGGCGGGCGCCGGCAGCGCCGCCATCAGCTTGTCAAAGGCGCGCTGCGCTGCGGCGGTTACTTTGCTGCTGCCCAGCGCGCCGGCCTGCGCCATCAGAAGTCCCTGCAACTCCGCATCGTCCAGGCCCGGAACCTGGGTGCGCCATCCTTTCTCGAGTTCCCATCCGCCTTGTGCCCCGCGATGCGCGATCAAAGGGACGCCCGCCACGCAGAGCGCCTCCATATCGCGATGCGCGGTGCGCTGCGAGATTTCGAGCCGCTCCGCGATCTCGCGTGTGGACAAGCGGCCGTAACCCTGCAACAGCATGAGGGCGGACAGCAGGCGATCGGATTTCATCACCGCTCCTTCGTGAAAATCTCTTAAAGAATGATTTTCCCGGAAATATGACAACAGATGTCATATTTATATCGCTACCTTCGTTCTTGTGAGAGACGAAAGTCTCCTGGAGGTGGGTGAGATGGAACTCAAGAGATTGTTTCTGGAGCAACTGGAGCGCGAAGCGGTTGCCTCGCGCAAGGCCATCGAACGCGTACCCGAGGGGCAAAACAACTTCAAGCCGCATCCCCGGTCGATGGAGCTTGGACTTCTGGCGGCACTGGTCGCTACCATGCCGGGCTGGGTTGCGATGATGATCGATACGGAAGAGCTGGACCTTGATGGCAACGGCAAGGCGTTCCGCACCAAAGCCGTCGAGACGCGTAAGCAGCTACTGTCGTTGCTGGATAAAGGCTATGCGGATTCCTGCCGCGCACTCAACCGCACAAGCGAAGAGCACCTGCTGAAACCGTGGAAGCTGAGGATGGGTGCGCAGGTGCTGTCATACCGGCCGCGATACACGAGCATCCTGGATGGTGCGTTCGCGCACCTCGCGCATCATCGCGGCCAGCTGACGGTCTACCTGCGTCTCTGTGATGCGAGTGTTCCGGCGATCTACGGCCCCAGCGCGGACGAGTGGCAGTCGAACGAGTCCATGAATGTGGACGAAATTTGCCTGCCCCAGGTTCGGCCCGTGCCTGTCTTTGCACCGAGCCTGGAGTGGCACGGACTTCTCTAATTGCCTCAAAACTGCAGCTTCGCTCCGAACTGAATCTGCCGCGAAGTAGTTGACGTCGCGGTCACCACGCCGGCGGTGGGCGAAATTCCTGAGGTCGCCGAGGTGTAGACCACCTCGTTCGGCGTGAGATAGTTCGTGTGATTCAGAATGTTGAAGAACTCGGCGCGGAACTGCAGTCCGAACCGCTCGGTGAGCTGCGAATTTTTCACTGCCGAGAAATCCAGCTGTGTTAGGCCCGGCCCGGTCAGCGAGTCGCGTTTTACAGTGCCGTAGGTACCGGTCGCCGGCGTGAGAAATGCGTTGGGATTGAAGTACTCGCCCGGCTTACGCGGATAGAGGTTGCCGCTGAACGCCGGATTCCAATTGGGCCGCACGGGATTGCGCGTGTCGCCGTTGCCGGTTGGGTTGTAGCCCAGCTGCGGCGTGAATGGGAAGCCGGTTTGGACAGTGAGAATGCCGCTCGCTGTCCAGCCGGAGGCGAGGAAGTTCACCGGCGCGGGTGCACGATGCAGATAGCGGCGCTTGGCTCCAAAGGGCAACTCCCAGCTGCCATTGACTGATGCACTCTGCCGCACGTCGGTCGCGGCCGGTCCCCAGTCCAGCTTGGGATTAAGCGGGAACTCGACGAAAGCCGGGGTATTGCCGCTGACGCTGGTGTTCCAGGCCGAACCGTCATCGAGATTCTTCGAGTACGTGTAGTTGCCGCGCAGTTGAAAGCCGTTCGCGAAGGTGCGCCGCAGGTCGATCTCCAGCGCGTTGTACAACCCGACACCCTGCGAGACCCACGAAGTGGAGTTGGCCAGCGCCGGGTTCGCCAGCGGCGCACCATTTGTGTAATAGGGTGCGCCAGCCGATGTGTACAGAGGCACAGGCTCGTTCAGATCCTCGGAAAGAATCTGGTGGTAGCTGTGTGAGCCCACGTAGCCTGCAGTGACCGTGGTGTGGGGGGCGAGTTCCTGTTCGATGCGCAGGCTCCAGGTAAGCACGGTGGGTGTTGCGATGTCGGGCTGCACGTTGCTTGGCGATACCTTGCTGCCCGCGGGCGGCGCGGTGCCGGGGGTGATGCTCAGGTTTGAAACCGCTATGGACTTGATGGACTCCGCTGTGTTGAAGGGCGCAGTCTGGTCGAGCCGGTAGTCGAGGGTGTCGAGGAGGCCGTGGTAGATGCCGAAGCCGCCGCGGACAGCCGTCTTTCCGTTGCCCCACACGTCCCATGCAAAGCCGACGCGCGGCGCGGGCAGAAACCGCGCGCGATTCGTGCTCAATGCCGAGCCGCTTACGACGGGCGACGTCTGCAGCACGCCGTTCACAATCGCATAGTTGGCCGCGCGGCCCTGCGCTTCATTCCATCCGTTGGTGGACTCAGAGCGGAAGCCCGCGCGTACTTCGAGGCGCGGCGTGACCTTTACGACGTCCTCGACGAACGCTGCACCTTCGAGCGAGCGCCATCCAAGCTCGGTGGGTGAAGGCACAACCGTAAACGTGGCCACTGTTCCCTGCAGAAAGCTCTGCAGCGTGCTGAATGAGGCCTGTCCATATTGATCCTGCGCGAGCAGGTCATTTGACTGCACGCGCTCGAGCCAAACGCCGGCCTCGATCTGCTGCCGTCCGTGCGACCAGTAGATGTGATCGTCCTCGGTGAAGAGGTTGCGCGCCGTTCTGTTGTTGCTGCCCACGTTGGTGCCGGCCTGCGAAATCTGCGAAGCGCCATTGGAAGCGGTGCTGCCGCTGATGACGATGGCGCCGATCGGCTCGCCGGTGACCCAGCCCGTCTCGCTCACTGGAGTGAACCCGGTGAAGAAGTAGCTGGCGCGCGAGTAGCCAAAGCGCGCTGTGTTGAGCAGCGTGGGCGTGAAGACGTGCTGCTCCTGCACGCTGGCTACCTGCTCGCGCAGGCCTTCGTTCACGAGTGAGAGCGGATTGGCGGACGGGGTTCTGGCGCGGCTGTCGTCGGCGGTGTACACGGCAAACAGCAGGTCTTTGCTTCCCAGGTTATCGTCGAAGCGCGTGGTGCCGAAGTCCTCCTGAATATGTTGCGGCGGATGGCTGAAGGCTTCCGCAATGCCGCTGCCGAGCCCGGGCCCGTTCTGCACCGGCCACAGATTCAAGAGCGGGGCCACGGCCGCATTGACGCCCACGTACTGCTCCACGCCCGCCGAGTTCGGCAGATATCCCTGACGCGCCTGGTTATCGGGAACCAGCGTGACGGCGCTCAATCCCCAGTTCTGCCGGAAGCCTTCGTAGTTGCCGAAGAGGAAGAGCTTGTCTTTCTTCAGCGGCCCGCCCAGCGAGCCACCGAACTGGTTGCGCTGGAACTCGGGAATTGTCGATTGATCGAAATAATTCCGCGCATCCAGTGCGCTGTTGCGCAGGAACTCGAAGGCGGTACCGTGCAGCTGATTGGTGCCCGACGTAGTGACGATGCTTACCTGCGCGCCGTCGCGCTTGCCGTAGCTTGCGCCGTAGGTGTCGCTCACCACGTTGAACTCGCGCACTGCGTCGACGCCCAATAACTGGCCGCTGGTTCCGCCCGGCGTCACGTTGATGAGCGACGCGCCGGTGTATTCAATGCCGTTCAGCAGGAAGAGATTGTCCTGCGGGCGGCGGCCGCTCACGCTGAACATATTGCCGACCGAAGAGTTGGAGCTTCCGATGCCTCCGGAACGCTCGCCTGTGTAGTTCACCGTTGCGGGATTGAGCGTGAGCAGTTCGTCATAGCTCCGTCCATTCAATGGCAGCTCTTTTACGGCGCGCTCGTCGATCAGGCCGGAGGTTTGCTGCGAAGTGGTATTCACGCTTGTCGTTTCGGCCTGTACCGTTACGTCGGTGCGCACGGAGTCCACGGTCAACTGGAAATCCACTAGCAGGCTCTGGGCGACGACGAGCGAGATGCCGGTGCGCTCCTGGGCGGCGAAGCCGTCGTGTGCGGCTGTCACCGTGTAATTGCCCACCGGCACGCTGGGAGCTGCATAACGCCCATCCGCGCCGGTAACCAACTGCCGGGTGGCGCCGGTCTCGAGCTGCCGCACCGTTACTGTGGCTCCGCTGAGCGCTGCGCCTGTAGCATCGCGCACTGTGCCGCTCAAGGTTGCGCCCACAATCTGCGCGTGTGCGGCGCTGCCGGCCAGAGCGATAACCGATCCGATGAGAAAGATTCGCTGCAAGATTTTTTGAAGTGTCACATTGCCTCCTGAGGACTTGCGTTCCCTCGACACTGCGAGATGGTCCGAGGGAAGGCGCATTACGAAACACGATGCACGTGTTCCTCTGCACTGTTTTTCAAATGGAAGATTGAGAGAAGGGATCAGCAGCAACAACAGCGACAACAACAGCCGACCTGCCGGGAGGCGGGCGCCAAGGGCCGCGAGTCAGGGAACCGCGAATTAAGAAACGTTGTCATGCGTCGATCCAACAACGAGAGCGAAAACAAACTGGAGCCAAAAACAGGAAAGCCGCGCCAGAACATCTCTGGTACGCGGCCGGTAGGGAATCTTCTCTGAGGGTCGAGAGTTTATCCATCCACAAGGCCGCGCAGCGCACAACAACATGCGCATCCATTCGACCTTGTGAGACAAATACCCATGCATGTACTATAAAAGAAGCGAAAAGTAGCGTCAAATCGCCTATTCCTATCAAAAGGCGATGACAATCCATTCATTTTTAAATTTCTCCGCTCTCTTTTGATCCCCCAAGCAATCTCAATGTCTATGAGAAAGTTTCACTGCAACCTGGGCAGTCTGTTGCCCCGCCTTGCCGTTCCGCGAGGCATCGCCAAGCTCGCTCTGTCTATGTTGTGTGTTCTGGTGGCGGGAATTGCCACCCGAGCACCGGCTCAACAGACAAGTACGAGTGCAAGTACTTCCACAGCTCCTGACGCGCCTGCGGTGCGCTCCGTTGATGGTGAGGTGACGGTAGGAACCCAAACCAAGCGCATTCTCGGCATCATTCCGAACTTCCGCGCGGTCAGTGCCGATACCAAGCTGCCTCCGCAGTCTGTCAAAGAAAAGTTCGTCGATGCGACGCAGGACTCGTTCGATTACTCCTCGATCTTCATCCCGGCGGCGCTTGCCGGTTTGTCCATGGCGCGCAACTCGATACCGGAATTTCACCAGGGCGCAGCGGGCTATGCGCGCTATTTCTGGCACAACGCCGTGGACCAGACCAGTGAGAACTACATGGTCGAGTTCATCTATCCGGTGGCAACCCATGAGGACTCGCGCTACTACACACTCGGGCGCGGCAGCTTTATGCATCGCACCGGCTACGCGCTGAGCCGCGCAGTGGTCACGCGGTCCGATTCGGGCAGAGAGGTGTTCAACATCAGCGAGGTCTTCGGCGCAGGCTCGTCGGCGGGGCTCTCGAATCTCTACTATCCTTCGCGCGAACGGAGCTTTTCTTCGACTGCCTCGCAGTGGAGCATCGATCTCGGGATCGACGCTGCCTCCTTCGTCTTTCGGGAGTTCTGGCCGGACGTCAATCGTTCTGTCTTCCACAACCGGCGACCGGGCTCCTGAACGGCGAGCGGATGGCGCGTTGTGCGGCATCCGCAACTCCGCGTGCCGACTCTTCATCTGACGGATATGACCGATTCGAACCCTACCGATACTGCGATTCCCGACGACGTATCGATCACCATTGTTCATCCTAGCGAATTCAGCACAGAAACTTCGCAGACCTCCGGCTCTTTGCGGCTCGCCGCGATCTCCGGTGTGCTCAGTGAAAAGTCAGGCATGTGGGCCGGCACGTTTGTGGTTGAACCGGGTGCGCGCACCGGCATCCATCACCATGGCCGCCAGCATACCGTTGTGTATGTGCTGGAAGGTGAATCGGAGGTTCGCTGGGGTGTGCGAGGTGAGCACTCGGCTATTGTGCGCGCGGGCGACTTTCTTCACGTTCCCGCATGGCTGCCGCACCAGGAGATCAATCCCTCAGCGACGCGGATCTTTCGGTGGGTCGTGGTGCGCAGCACGCCCGAGCCGATCGTCGTGAATCTGCCTGACGATTACTGGGGCTGAATTCGCAGACTGGACTCAGTGCTGGATGGTTCAGAATTTCGGCAATAGCGAGAAGACTTTGCTGATGGCGCCGAGAATGCTGGCCGCGGTTTGAAAGTGCGAGGCTGTCGCGGCGATCTGGTCCTGCAAGGTCTTCAAGCCGGTATTTGTGTCATTGATCTGACCTAAGAGCGCCTTGAAAAGGGCCGTATCCGCCGAGAACTTGCACATATCGTCCTTGGTGAGGACGTTCCTGACGTTCTCTTTCACCGGCTCGATGGCCTGGCGCGCAGTTGCATCCGGATTGCTCTGGTATTCGGCCTCGAGCTTGTTGTACAGATCGTCGTAGGCGGCTCGCACATCATCGCTCAAGGGAATTGCAGGTGAGCCAGGGGGATTACCAGGTAGTGTCGTGTTCAAGGGAGCTCCTCCTGCAAGCTACTTTGCCGGTGACAATGACGAATAGAATTTGCCGAGGCTCTCGCCGGCGGCGGCCAGGTCGCTCAGTCTTTCCTTCAGCGATTCGGGATTGTTGCCCTGCGCGGCGGCGGCCAGGGCGTGATGCGTCAGCTCGAGCCGCAGAATGGCCATGCGCAACCGCGTGAGCTTCAAATTGTTGGCACGCTGCTCGCGGGCCATCTCCGGCAGCTTCATGAACTCGATACGGCGTTCTTCAGGGTCCAATTTGCCATTGCGGACGAAGTCGGTTTGCTTGTCGATGATGTTGTTGCTGTCGATCTTCTCCTGCTCCTGAAGAAGGCCCACATCTTTCGCCAGCAATTCGCAGAGCGCCTGCACATGCGGATCCATGGCCTCAATCTGTTGCGGCAACTCCTTCTCGATAGTCCGGTTGATGAGAAACTGGCCGAGCGCATTGATGGCTGTGCTGATGCCTTTCTCAACTCCCTCGGAGATGAGCGGTGGCGGCGTCGACGAAGTTGATGTGGTCGTGGACGTCGAGTTTGCTGTAGTTGTCGTTACGGTTGTCGTCGTGGTGGATGCCGGCGCGGGCGTGATGCCGAGCGCGCTTTCGGCGGTTGGCGCGAGATTGTTTGCTAGGTCGCCCAAGCTTTCGCCCATTGATTTGGAAGCCGCATCGAGGGCCGGGGAATCGGTGCCCCCGGTAATCGCCACGAGGTCTTTTACATAGAGCTGAAATGCGGTCAGCACCGCGAGCCGCACCTGAATCTCGCTATCGCTGGGCCAGTCCTGAATGCTTGCGGGGAGAAACACGCTGGACTTGTCGAAATCCGCAGCCGCATCGAAGTCCACGCTCTGCGCGTGGATCACCTGCGCGGTGTGATATGCCGCGGTGGCTTCGTCCACAACGGGCGCGGTCGCGGCAGCCAGCGCTGAGGCATGCGGGGCGACCTGTGGGGTGCAGCCCGCGGTCACAAAGCAGACGCAGGCCAGCAATGTGAAGGCGCCTGCACGCAGGCACAGTCCAGGGATCACGATCGTGCTATGGTCCTTTTTGCTGAACATACCTGAATGGGACACCGGGATGATTGCTTTGTCAAGAATGAATTCTGTGAGAAGAGTGAATTTTTTCTCGCCCGTTGTCTCGGGGTGTGTTACAACCTGTGTAACTCAGGACACCCGACCGGAGAACCTGTATGTCCAAGCGGATCGTCTTTTGCGCGGACGGAACCTGGGATGCGCCCGCAGCCAGCACCAACGTCTACCTCATTTACAAAGCACTCAGCATCACCGCCGACCAGGTGACGTACTACGATGACGGCATCGGCTCGGAGGCGACCGGCCTGGCGCGCGTGTTGCAGGGCGCGTTCGGCGACGGGCTCTTCCAGAAGATTCAGGATGGCTACACCAAAATCGCGCACGTGTACGAGCCGGGCGATCAGATCTTTCTGTTCGGATTCAGCCGGGGCGCATATACCGCACGCTGCCTTTCCGGCATGATCGCCATCTGCGGCCTGCCCAGCGGCAGCTTCACCGACAACTGCGTGACGCAGGCCTTTGCCGCTTACCGCGACCGCGTGAATCGAGCAACCATTCTCGGCAGTTTGGGCTCCTGCGGACTCTACGATGCGCCGATCCAGATGATCGGCGTGTGGGATACGGTGGGTTCGCTCGGCATTCCGGCGATCTTTGGCGGGATCGATGAAGATAAGTATGGATTTCTCGACACCTCGCTACATCCTGACGTGAAAAATGCTTACCAGGCGCTCGCTATCGATGAGCAGCGGGCGCAGTTTCCGGCGACGATCTGGACTGGCGATCCCGCGCCCGGGCAGACTATCGAGCAGGTGTGGTTCTCGGGGTGCCATGGCGATGTGGGTGGCGGGACGCCGCAAGGCGGGCCGGTGGATGGCGGCACTCGGCTTTGCGACATCACGCTGGGCTGGATGATCCGGAAAGCGCAAGCGCAGGGACTCACCTTTAATGCGGCGGCGATTGCGCCATACGTCAACCTGTTTCCGGCCAAGTACGCGCTGGACAAGATCAACGAGACGTGGGCGCCGATCTATGGTCCGCAGCATCTGCGGCCGATTCCTGCGAATGCGTCGATCGCCAACAGCGTCCCACTGCGCATCCAGTATGGCCTCACGTATACGCCGGGAAACCTCACGATGAACAACGGCGCGCTGGCGCAAGGTTACGCAGGCGTCGACATTGTGGACGCCACGGCGATCTGAACTCAAAACGGCATCTTTTTCGACCAGCTCCAAAGGTTCGGCGGCTTCGCCGGACGCGGCCACTTGAGCGGGCGCACGGGCGTCTCGAGCCTGAGCGGCCGCTGCTGATGCAGCTCGCGCACCGGCTTCACCACGCCGGTGTTCTTCGCGTCCTTGGTAAAGAGGCAGACCTCGCCCATGGCGTCGCGCATGTGTCCGTCAGCCCACCAGCCGATGTGGCAGCCCTCCCAGTCGTAGAGGCCATCGCCTTCGACGAAGGCCACGGCTGCACCCTGGAGCGAATACACGTTGCCATTGACGTGCAGCCACGCGTAGGTTGCGCCCTTCTCGTTGTACAGCGGCTCCAAATCTCGTCCTCTTTGTTGTCCGCTGGCTCAACCGGTTACGCGGCAGGAGCGTGAGCGAAGACGTACTGATGTTCTGATCACTACCAGAACTCGAGTTCCGTGTAAAACTGCGTCGGCTTGCCGTCAACAATGTAAGGCTGGAACCACCATTGGCGGGCGGCCGCCAGGGCAGAGAACATTCCGCTCGTCTCGCCCTTCACTGCCCGCGCGTCGACGACCGCTCCTTTCTCGTCCACGAGAACCTGCACGATCATTTCCGGATTAAACGCTGTTGGTGCTCCCCAAGTCTTCGACGATCGCGACATGCCAGTCTGTTTCGCCTCCACGTAGCGCAAATCTGTATCCAGCACAACTCGACGCGGTACCGGAATGGCGTTTGATTCGGGATGAAAGAGTATGTCGTCTGCTGCAATCAATGGCTCCAGTGTGTCCACATGCAAACGGAAATACGGTTTTCCTATCCGCAGAAGTTCCACGTCTTTGGCTACGTAGCTTCCGCCGAATAGGGCGAGGCTATTGAAGCTCGCCTGGTATGTCTGAAAGACTTCCGAACTATAGCGGATGACAGGCCTTCCAATCTCAAAGCAATAGATGGGAATTGCCCTCGTAGAGAGATTGACATAAATCGGAGCCTGATCAAGGCATCTCAGATGGAGGGGCCCATTCGAAATTTCACTCCAGTGTGCATCCAAATTCCTGAGATGGCCGGGCTCTGGCACGACATCGAAGAGACTGCGGCGAATCATCCACTCGACATCCCCAGGCCATTTGGGATTCGTGGTGGCAAAGTTACCTGATTCGTTGGCCCAGATCGTTCGCGTGTAGCTGGGGCTTGTGTAACTTACTTTGTATTTGCTGGGCGACTTCCAGAAAGCCTCATAACTGCCGGTCTCGGTCACTTTCCCCTGGTCGCCGAGCAGCTGGAAGGTCGCCTTGAGATGCCAGGGCCCTACACTCTCCACGGCCAGACCGTTGATCTTTGCGGCAATGGCGAGGAACTTTGCCGGGTCGGTGGGAAGAGCGGGCGATCCCGCCGAGTTTGCGGCACTGTTTTGCGCGGGAGAGACGTAAGAGGTCAAAAAGAATGCGATGAGAAAAACCACCTGGGCAGGGCGAAACACAGTAATCCTCGAGGCGTATCTAGGCTTAAAAAATCGCCTCAGTATATACCGGATTGTCTGGATCGCGACCATGAATGCTGCGTTCCGGCGACCCGGTTTGAGTGAAGAGAAATGTTGAGCCTACCTGACGGCGCAAAGCACAGCGCCCGAGTCGTTCTCCGGCTGGTTTAAATTGCACTTCTGCGCGCCTAAACTGCATTGGATGCGACTTTTCATCGCCGTACCGCTCGCGGATTCGGTGGTTACCGAGTTGGGCAGGCTCACGGGGCGGCTGCGCTCGCGGGCCGCGGAGCTGCGGTGGCCGACACCGGAGTCCTGGCACGTCACGCTGCAGTTTCTGGGCAATGCTTCTGAGGAACAGTACGGGTGTCTGATCGGGCGGCTGGCGGAGGTCAGGGGCCGGCTGGTGCCGGTCCAGCTTGGCGAGCCGGGGATCTTCGAGCGCGCCGGCGTGTTTTATGCCGGGGTGGAGTTGAGCCCGCAGCTCATTGCGCTGCAGCAGCGGGTTGCGGCGGCGACGGCTCCCTGCGGCTTTGAGCCGGAGACGCGGCCTTTTCGTCCGCACATTACGCTGGCCCGTTCCAAGGGGCGGAGCGGCGGCCGCGAGTTGCGCGGGCTGATGGCCGGTCTGCCGGCGAAGATCAGATTCTCCCGGTTCACGGCGGCGGAGTTCCTGCTCTATGAGAGCCATCTCTCTTCGGCGGGAGCGACCTATGAGGTGCGGCAGCGGTTTTCGCTGGCGGGTGCGGAGTGACGAGTTTTGCGCGAAAAAGGGGCTCTTCGGGGGCTTCTATTTACTGACTCGATAATAGGATGCGCAGGATGGACAGCATCCTTACGCATTGAAGGTCTTGAAGTTAAGCCCGAATCGGGCATCATAGGGACCGGTAAAAACGTCGAATTTCGGGAAGAGGGGGGTGGGGGCCCATGTGGGGGTACGGCCCGGTCGGGCGTCGATGGGTCCCTCGGGGGATTATGCCGGACAAAGACGATATCTTGCGCAACCATGACGCGGACTATGTGGGGCTCCCATACCCAGGATTTCATCCTGGGCTATCTTCCCCCTCTCCCTGACGGGAGGGCTCTGTCGCGGCAGGGTTGGCGGCGTGCTTTCCCAGGTTGAGAGTGGCTGGTTCAGGGTTGCGCTTTCCCACCTTAGCCGATGCAAAGAACGCGCATTGCCCAAGATGGCGCACCCGGCGCTCGGACAGGGCGAGCGGACCTGGACCCTATTGTTTGCGCGAGGCGCTAGATAACGGGCGGATGTTTGTGCAGATCCCAGCGAGGAATGCAAACCATGCGATCCATGACGCGGCGAGCAGCAGCCACCAACGCCGGCTGAAGGAGGCGATCAACGCCAGCACTGCGCCAGCCAAGGGGCATAGAAGACACGCCAAGAGCAGAACCATCCAAAGACCACCCAGGAAGTCTGCTAACTTTCCGCCTGCCAGTAAAGCGAGATAGGGCAGACAACAGGCGACGGACAGCCATCCGCAGATGTCGAAGATCGACACGCCAATTGCCGGAATGGATTGCTCTGATTGCATGGAATGATTCGAATATACGCTTGCCGGCTGCATTCTCCGATCCCGAGTAAGCCCGAAACACCCGGGGTCCGGCTCGGAGCGGTGGTGAGATTGGGGCCATGCGTCCTCCATTGGCTGTTGGCTGCATTCCAGGTATACTGGAGCTTCGGCAGTCCGTCGGAGGAGAGTGTGCGTCTACGCCCCCTTGAGCCGCTGCGGTGCCGCATAATCCTCAAGATTCTGGAGTTTGGTCATGGCACAGACATGCGACATTTGCGGCAAAGGGCCGCAGTTTGGCAACAACATCTCGCACGCGCATAACGTATCGCGGCGGCGCTGGAACGTGAACCTGCAGGCGGTGAAGGCGCTGGTGAATGGCGCGCCGAAGCGCATCCGCGTGTGCACCAGCTGCATCAAGAGTGGCAAGATCGCCAAGGCGTAAGCGGACTATTTTCGGTCGTTGTGGGAAGACAAACCCCGTCCGGATGGGCGGGGTTTTGTTGTGTCTGCTTCGAACGACCGATAGGCGGGGTTGTTGCTTCCGCAGGGACTGTGCCGTGGAGCGCAAACCGCAGGTCCCCTTCGACAGGCTCAGGGCAAGTTCTCGACTTCGTTGGAGCGAAGGATGCTCCCAACTCCGCTCAAGATAACAATGCCAGGGTCGGCTCTAAGCCTATTCCTTTTCGTCGAAGCTTAGTGAGGCGGAGTTGATGCAGTAGCGCAGGCCGGTGGGGCGCGGGCCGTCGGGGAAGACGTGGCCCAGATGGCCGCCGCAGCGGGCGCAGGTGACTTCAACGCGGCGCATGCCGTGAGTGGTGTCGTTGTGCTCCTCGACCGCTTTGGAGTCAGCGGGGACGACGAAGCTCGGCCAGCCGGACCCGGAATCGAACTTAGCCCCGCTCAGAAACAGAAGCGCGCCACAACCGGCGCAGTGATAGTTGCCCGTTTCATGGTTCTGGTTGAGCGCGCCGGTGAAGGGCCGCTCGGTGCCTTTTTCGCGCAGGATGTGATACTGCTCCGGCGTGAGGATCTTTCGCCACTCGGCTTCGGTGTGCACTACTTTTTCAGGGGTTGTGCTCAAGGAGAACTCCTTTGTGCCGGGGTTGGTTCCTTCACGGCAATCCATAGGATGCACTTCGGGGGGAAAAGCATCCCCACAAGACTCGTGAGGGGAGCTTGTCAGATTTCGGCGACGAGTTCCATCTCGATGAGCACGTCTTTGGGCAGCCGCGACACTTCGACGGTGGTGCGGGCCGGCGGCGGAGCGCCGTTCTGGCCAAGATAGTTGCCGTAGACGGCGTTCATGGCCAGGAAGTCGTTGAAGTCCTTGAGATAAACGGTGGACTTGATGGCGCGGTCCAGGCTGGTGCCGGCGGCCTCGAGGATGGCGCGCAGATTTTCGAGGACGCGGGCCGTCTGCTCGGTAATGCCGCCTTCGACGACTTGACCGGTGCCGGGCACTAAGGGGATCTGTCCTGCGGTGAAGATAAGGTTACCGGTGCGGATGGCCTGGGAATACGGGCCGATCGCCGCCGGCGCATTGGCGGTCTCAATCACTTGCCTGGTCATAAACGACGATTGTAAACGGAGGGTCGTCAGGCGCCGCAAGCGCCTGACGAGAAAGGTAATTCCAGGAGGGATCTTAACTGACGACGTTCAGGTTCGCCAGCACTCCACCGCCGATCATCATGGCCAGCAGCCAGTAGGCGGCATTAATCGCGAACAATTTGGCGGGACGCCTTTCAAAGATATGCTGCGTGAACATCGGCGGGGCCATGAAGCCAAGCCAGCAGAGAGAGCCGAGCCAAACGCCGTCTGGAAAAGTGTGGCCGCCCGCCCACATGATGATGTGCGCCAGCACGAAGGAGAGGATGAGATTGGCGACGAAGGAAGTGACCATGCCGAACCAGGCGTTGGAGGGTTTGTCGCCTGCGGGAATCCCGACCAGGGTCTTCCACCTGTCCCTGAAGACGTAGCCGTACCAAAGCGCGCCCAGCAGCCACTGAACCACGGTTGCGATCAGCACTGGCAGGTAGTGCACATGAAGATGGGTCATTGAAAACAGCCTCCACACTCGTATCGACATCCAGCCTGGCAGGCCGAAGATGCCGTGATTTTGCGCGAACGCAAATTGGTTGCGGGAAAGGAATCGCTCTCTTACTCTGCGCGACGGTAACCCCACTGTCAAGCTAAATTGCACGTGAGTAAGTTACTTAGGCAACAACAGATACAACTTCGGCGGCAGCGGGGCCATGCCGTTTTGGGGGATGTTCAACGCCGCTTGAGGGCTTCCAATTCATCGAGGGTGCGCGGCCAGTCGGAGCCCAGCAGGCGTGAGAGGCTGCGGTCGGCGAGGACCTTGCCGCCGGTCTGGCAGCAGGCGCAGTAGTTGGTCTCGTTGTCGGCGTAGCGAATGCGCTGCACCTTTTCGCCGCAGCGCGGGCAGGGCTGATCGAAGCGGCCGTGCACGGCCATTTCGGGACGGAACGCGGTGACGCCCTCGGGGAATTTTTTTCTGGCTTCGGAGGAGAGGAGTTCTACCCAACGAGTGAGCGTCGCGCGCGTTGCTTCGAAGAGCCGCTCCCACTCTTCGGGCTTGAGCTTGTGCGTCTGGGCGATGGGCGAAAGCTGGGCGGCGTGCAGGATTTCGTCGGAGTAGGCGTTGCCGATGCCGCTAACGATGCGCGGGTCCGTGAGGGCGCGCTTGAGGGTGCGGTTTTCGAGCATGAGCGCGGCGCGAAAGCTTTCGAGATTTGTGGCGGGCGCGAAGATCTCGAGTCCACCGGGATCGATGTCGTGGAGGGTCTGCTCACCGCGGAGCACATGCAGGGAGGCGCGGCGTTTGGAGCCGGCTTCTGTCAGCGTCAGCGTGCCGCTGGGAAAATCCAGCGCGAGGAGCGCGTTGCGGCCGGCGAGTTTGGTGCGCGCAGGCTTCCAGTGCAGGCGGCCGGCGATCATGAGGTGAATTACGAGCCACAGATCTTCGTCGAGGCCCATGGCGATGCGCTTGCCGACGCGGCGGATTGTGCGGACGGTTTTCCCTTCGACGGATGAGAGGGGAGGGTCCACGGTCCGCAGGATGAAAACGCTGGCGAGACGGATGTGCTCAAGCGGCTGATTGAGGATGCGCGGCTCGAGGGCGGTGATGTAGGCGGCGATGTCGGGGAGTTCCGGCATGTAGAGACAGATTGCATCGCGGAAATCAAGTTGTGCAATGGAGTTCTTGCTTCTGCGGCGTCTGAGGTTGAGTTCAGTGATGCTTTAGCTACTGTGATGCAAACGGTTCTTCGGATGGGAGGCTTTCTGGCTTCGCGATAACATGCCCATTTGTAATTCGCACCGCTCATTGGTTCGGCGCCGTGCAAATTTGCAAGACTCGGCGGATGCGGAACCCGTTCTCGAAGCAACGTATCCAATGAGTCAGTGGGATATTCTTACGACTCGTGCCGGGATCGAAGATACCGGTTGCGACATCTAGTACGACCAAGTGTCCGTTTTTATCGATGATGTCAAGGAGTTGTATAAGATAAAGGCCGGGATTAGTCGAACATAGAAATCCGAGGGGACGGACGTCGCTTTCCTCGGAGGTCTCGAACGAGGGATTTAATCCCAGATATTCCGCCGTCGTAACGAATGAGCTGATTTGAGCTGCCCAACTGGGCCACTTCGGCACGTCAGGTACGCGCCCGCTCACAAACCACACCGCTTGATGAAAGCAGCAGCCGTCCTCGCGAATCTCAAGGGGAACTTCGACCTGCTCCCCGAGTTCAAAGATTCCAGATTCAGCGGCTGTCAGGTTAGTCATTCGATTTGCGCAACTGCCTCGGCGACTCGTAGTGTTACTTGGCTTTCTCTAAGCAATGCTACCAATCTTCCGACCTCGTTCAGGTGTGTTGTCGCGGTAGTTCCAATGGGATGGCTTAGATCATTTTGAAAACCCGATCAGCCAAAGATCGCATTATCAATGAGCCGGGTTGTGCCTACATGTGCTGCTACGGCGAAGAGCGAGCCGGGAGTCGCAATTTCTACGGGCTCGAGCGTGGCCCAGTCGACGAGCGCGATGTAGTCCACGCGGACTGCGGGCTCGGTGGCGAAAACGCCGCGTGCGGCGGCGATGAGGGAGCTTGAACGGCGCTCGCCTTGCGCCACGAGCGATTCAACCTGGTGGATCGCTCCGCTCAGCGTGAGCGCCTGGGCGCGCTCGGTTGCGCTGAGATAGATGTTGCGCGAGCTCATGGCGAGGCCATCGGGTTCGCGGATGATGGCGCAGACGACGATCTCAGTGGCGAGGCGCAGATCGGCGGTCATGCGGCGGATTACGGCGACCTGTGCGGCGTCTTTCTGGCCGAAGAAGGCGCGGTCGGGCTCGGCGGCGATGAAGAGCTTGGTGACAACGGTGGCGACGCCGCGGAAGTGGCCGGGGCGGGAGTGGCCGTCGAGGCGATTGCTCAGGCCCTCCACATCGACGAAGGTCGACGCGCCGGATGGATACAGCTCGTCGACGCTGGGCGCGAAGATGACGTCTGCGCCTTCGGCTTTGGCCAGTGCGCAGTCGGCGTCGAAGGTACGCGGATAGCGCGCGAAGTCTTCGCTGGGGCCGAACTGCGTGGGATTGACAAAGATGCTGACGGCGGTAAAGCTGCAGGATTGATGCGAGGCGCGGATCAGCGAGGCGTGGCCTGCGTGGAGGGCGCCCATGGTAGGGACAAGACCGATGGTGTTGCCGCCGTCGTTCCGCCGCTGACGCGACCACTGCCGGAGTTCGTCAACAGTGTGAAGAATTGGCGTATGAAGGATCTCCATCAGGCCTGGGTGAACTCTTCCCACGCCTCGAGAGCGTCCTGGTTGACGATGGCATCTGCCTGGTCAAATTCGTCGAAACTGGACTTCAGGTTTTTGCGGGCTGATGCGGGCAGGTGATAGCTCTCGGCATCGGACGGGAAGGCGCGATGCTCGACGTCTTCGCGATAGTGCTCGATGGCGGAGCGGATGAGCTCACCGGCGTTGGCGTAGCGGCGAACGAACTTCGCGGGCGGCGCGAAAGTGAGGCCGAGCAGATCGTGGAAGACGAGAATCTGGCCATCGCATCCGGGGCCGGCGCCGATGCCAATGGTGGGAATTTCGAGCTCGGCGGTGATGGCTTCCGCGGCTTCGCGGGGTACGCCTTCCAGAACGATGGCTCCTGCGCCTGCTTCGGCGAGGGCATGCGCGTCGGCCTGGAGCTGCCGGACCGTGGCGGCGGTGCGCGCCTGCACACGGTAACCGCCCATGCGGTGCACGCTTTGCGGCGTGAGCCCCAGATGGCCGACGACGGGGATTTCGGACTCAGTGAGTGCGCGGACCAGATCGGCGCGCGGGCCTTCCACCTTGACGGCTTCAGCGCCGGCTTCTTTCATAAAGCGAACGGCGTTGGCGAGGCCTTCGGGGACTGAATTGTGATAGCTGCCGAAGGGCATGTCGGCCACGACGATGGCGCGGTGCACGGCCCGGCGTACGGCGCGGGTGTGGTGCAGCATCTCGTCGACGGTGACGGCGAGGGTGTTTTCGTGGCCCAGCACGACCATGGCGAGCGAGTCGCCCACCAGGACGAGGTCGATGCCCGCTTCGTCGACGAGGCGTGCCGTGGCGTAGTCATACGCCGTGAGCGCGGAGATGGGCTTGCCCTGGCGCTTCATCTCAGCCAGTGCGGGGATTGTGACTTTGGGAAGGGAAGTGGGAGCGGCCGAGGACCGGTCGCCGGTGGAAAAGTTGGTAAGGCTCATGTCGTCTCCAGTGCCGCTCCGCAGACCCAGGATGCAGCCCGAACACCTCCAGTATACGCCGTTGGCGGGGGGCCCGGTTCTGCAGCGCGCTAACTGTCCGCGGACCTTGCGATTCCGCTGGTGCACACCGCAAACTGTTAGATGACATGTCTTATCTTCACGCTGCGGAGATTTCTGCGGGCGCAGCGGCCGTGGCGGGGCTGACCGTGGGCGGCTGGTTCTATGCCTCGCGCTGGCCCGCGTCGCGCCTGTTCGGCGAGGCGCTGACCGCGCCTCAGCGTCCCGGTGAGCTGGCGCTGACGTTCGACGACGGGCCAAACCCGGCCTGGACGCCGCAGCTGCTCGAACTGCTTGGGCAGCACGACATACGCGCGACATTCTTCCTGCTGGGACGGTTTGCCCAGACAGCACCGGAACTGGTGCAGCGCATTGCGGCGGCGGGACATTTGATCGGGAACCACACGTGGTCGCATCCGCACCTCTCGAGCACGCCGGCGGCGCAGATTCGCGAAGAGCTGGTGCGGACGAACGCGGCGCTGGAGCACATCACCGGCGCGAAGGTGGAGTATTTCCGGCCACCCTTTGGGGCGCGGCGGCCTGCGGTGTTTCGCATTGCGCGGAAGCTGGGCTTGCGACCGGTGCTGTGGAACGCGATGACTTCGGACTGGAGCGAGCCGTCGGCGGATCGGATCGCTGAACGATTAGGCGCAAAGGTGGACCATTTCACGCGGAGCGGCCATGCGGTGAACATCGTTCTACATGATGGCGGGCATCGTGCGCTCGGCACCAACCGCGAGCCTTCGGTCACGGCTGCGGAGAAGCTGATTGTGCGGTATAAAAAGACGCACCGGTTTGTCCGGCTGGACGCGTGGGCTTAGACGCTCGCACCGCTCTTCTGCGCGACCATCCTGCGTTGAACAGAACGCCGCTTGATCCATCCTGCATATTGGATTGCTGCCGTGATCGCGATGCAGGCCAAGACGGTCGCTACGAAGGGCCGCTTTTGTTTTTCGATGGCCTGAAAGGCGATGGCGTGAATCGCCCCCCAGCGCAAAGACCGCGTAGTTCCAGCGTTGCAGGGACTTCCAGCTGCCTGCGCCGAGCCGCCTCAGCGAGATATCGTTCGACGTTGCCAGCAATGCGATCAGCAGCGGGGCACCGATGGCGCCCGTGTAGTTGGCAGGCCGAAGAGGTCGTGGCGGATGGGAAAGCGATGGTGATGCTCGGTCGGTCCGTAGACGTAATAGAGCCATGGGCGGCCGCGCAGATGAACGAACTGGCCCACTGCGGCGTGCAGGATGCCAAGAATGCCTGCCCAGATGCCGAAGTCGCGACGCAGGTCGCTGGAGATTGGGTTGGGCCGTCGGCGGAGAAGATTCAGCGGGCCGAGAAGCAGCGTTGCGGCGAGCAGAGCTATCGCCGGATACGCCGTTGCAAAGCTGGCGCGGGTGAGGATGTCTTTGTACGGGCGGGTAAAGTAGAGCGCAGCTACTGTGACGCAGACACTTCCAGCGATGGGCAGATGGTGACTGAGTAGGCGGCGAATACTGCGAGTTTGCGTGCTTCCAATCCGGTGGCCCGTAAGCTGCAATGCAGAAGCTCCCCTCAAGAGCTTTGGAAGGCGGATTTTGCCGCCTGGATGGTTGCCTGCACTTCCGCTTCACCATGAGCTGTGCTCAGGAAAGCAGCTTCAAATTGCGAAGGCGGCAGCCAGATGCCCTGGTTCATCAAGGCGCGATGGAAGCGGCCGAAGGCGGCAGTGTCGGATTTGGCGGCGTCGGCGTAGTTTGTGACGGGATCGCTCGTGAAGAACCATGTCCACATGGAGCCGATACGATTGAGCGTGAGCGGGACGCCTGCGCGCGCGGCCTCCTGGGCTACGCCTTCGGCGACGGCTTTCGAGGTCGCCTCGAGTTTGGCGTAGACCTCTGCGGTGTGCTCCTGCAGGTAATTGATGGTCGCCAGGCCAGCGGCCATGGCCAGCGGATTGCCGCTCAGCGTGCCGGCCTGGTAGACGGGACCCAGAGGCGCCAGCAGATCCATGAGGCGGCGTTTGCCGCCGAAGACGCCGACGGGCAGGCCGCCGCCGACAATCTTGCCCAGCGTGATGAGGTCGGGATCGAGGCCGTAGAGCTCGCAGGCACCGCCGAGGGCGACGCGGAAGCCGGTCATGACTTCGTCCACGATGAGCAGCGCGCCGTGGCTTGCCGTGAGCTTGCGCAAGCCGACGAGGTAGCCTTCAGCCGGAGGAATGCAGCCGGCGTTGCCGACGATCGGTTCGAGGATGACGGCAGCAATGGCGTCGGGATGCGCGGCGAAGGCGGCTTCTACAGCATCGAGATCATTGAAAGGAAGCGCGATGGTCAGGCCGGCAACTTCCTCTGGCACGCCGGCCGAGCCAGGAATGCCGAAGGTGGCTACGCCGGAGCCGGCTTTGACCAGCAAGCCGTCAGCATGGCCGTGGTAGCAGCCTTCGAACTTGATGATGATCTTGCGATCAGTGGCAGCGCGGGCCAGGCGGATGGCCGACATGGTGGCCTCGGTGCCGGAGCTGACGAAGCGCATTTTCTCGATGGCGGGATAACAGGCGATGATGCACTCGGCGAGATCAGCCTCTGCCGCTGTCGAGGCGCCGAAGCTGGCCGAGCTGCGCGCAGCGCGGTCGATGGCCTCGACGACGGGCGGAAAGGCGTGGCCCAGGATCATCGGCCCCCAGGAGCCGAAGAAGTCGATGTAACGGTTGCCGTCGACGTCGTAAAGATAGGCGCCCTCGGCGCGCTCGATGAAGGGCGGCTCGCCGCCGACGGCGCGAAAGGCGCGAACGGGAGAGTTGACGCCGCCGGGAAAGAATCGCTCTGCGCGCGTTTGCAGGGCCTGGGAACGAGGGCGAGAGGTCATTGCGTCCAGTATAGAAGCCCATGCATCGCTGGCCTCGCTGCTGGAGCACAGCGTGGAAATGGGGCGGATATGAACGTGGATTTCCGGTGCAAATCGGCGGGATGCAATCCTGCTAGAATCGACGTTTCCGGCCTTCACGCCGCGGTGACCTCTTTATAGAAAGCCTGTCCTGTGCCAAACGAAAATAAGCCTAAGTCCGTAACCTATGCCGATGCCGGCGTGGACATCTCCGGCGGCGACCGGGCCAAGGAAAAGATCAAGTTCCTGGCGCAGAAGACTTTTAATCGCAATGTGTTAGGCGGCATCGGCGGGTTTGGCGCGCTCTACCGGCTCGATCTGCAGCGATGGAAGAATCCCATCCTGGTTAGCTCGGCGGACGGCGTGGGCACCAAGCTGAAGATCGCCTTCGAGCTGGGGCTGCACCACACGGTGGGTGCGGACCTGGTGAACCATTGCGTGAACGACGTTGCCGTGCAGGGAGCGACGCCGCTGTTCTTCCTCGATTACTTTGCCAGCGGCAAGCTGGACGCCGACGTAACCGAAGATGTGGTCACGGGGTTGGCCGAAGCGTGTAAGGCGAATGGGTGCGCGCTGATTGGCGGCGAGACGGCGCAGATGCCGGGATTCTATGCCGACGGCGAGTACGACCTGGCTGGATTTATTGTGGGCGCAGTTGATCGCGACAAGCTGATCACCGGTGCGGGCATCAAGGCCGGCGATGTGCTGATCGGGCTGCCCTCGACGGGGCTGCACACGAACGGGTACTCGCTGGCGCGCAAGCTGCTGTTTGAAGTGGCCGGGTACAAGGCGACGCAGTATGTGACGGCGATCAAGGAAAAAGCGGGTGCAGCGCTGCTCAAGACGCATCGCAGCTATCTGCACGTGATTCAGAAGCTGGTGACGGCGGGGGTGACGACCGGGATGGCGCACATCACCGGCGGCGGCATTACGGAGAACCTGCCGCGCATCCTGCCCAAGGGGCTGACGGCGCAGGTGGAGCTGGGCTCGTGGCCGGTGCTGCCGATCTTCGAGCATCTGCGCGAGCTGGGCAAGGTGAGCGAGGAAGAGATGATGCGCACGTTCAACATGGGCATCGGGCTGATTGCGGCCATTCCCGCGGCGAAGTTTACTCGGGCCAAGAACCTGCTCGATCGGGCCGAAGAGAAGTTCTACTTGATCGGCCGGGTGGTGAAGGGCGAGCGCCGGGTGCAGTACACATGAGCGTCAGCAAGGCGGTGCGCCTGGGCATTCTGATCTCGGGACGCGGGTCGAACTTTCTGGCGATTGCCGAGTCGATTCGGACCGGGAAGCTCAAGGGCGTCGAGATTGGGGTGGTGATCTCGAATGCACCGGATGCGGCGGGTCTCCAAAAGGCGCGTGCGCTTGGGATTCCTGCGGCGGTCTTCGATTCGAAAGGGCGCAAGCGCATCGAGCATGACGCGGATGTGGCTGCGTGCCTGAAAAAGCACAAAGTCGATTTGATCTGCCTGGCCGGTTACATGCGGCTGCTGTCGCCGCAGTTTGTGGCGGCGTTTCCGAATCGCATCCTTAATATTCATCCATCGCTGCTGCCGGCCTTTCCGGGGCTTGAGGCGCAGGAGCAGGCTTTTGCCTACGGCGTGAAGGTGGCTGGCTGCACGGTGCATTTGGTCGATGAAGAACTGGATCACGGCGCCATCGTCCTGCAGCGGGCGATTCCGGTGCTCGAAGAAGATGATCCGCACTCGCTGGCTTTACGCATCCTGGCCGAGGAGCACAAGGCGTACCCGGAAGCCATTGCGTTGGTGGTGAGCGGTGCGTACGAGATACGCGGCCGGCGGTTCGTGAAACGCGGGTCGTAATGGTGTCAAGCTCCGGCGTCGCGCTGGTGTCCACAAATCTCTGATCTATAAGCCAAACAAACACGCGCAAGCTTTGCAGAATTGTGTCCACGATTGCCCACACTAGAGGCAGTGAAGGAGTCGTGGAAATGAATCCGATTTCGAATATCTGGAACCACCCGAAAACTTCTTTTGCCGGGCTGCTGATTGCCGTTGTGACGGTGGCGGGCGTCTTCGCGCAGCAGGGCGTGACGCTGGGAACGGCGGGAACGGGCACGGTTGTCTCGCTGCTGAGTGCGGTGGCTACGGTGCTGCTGGGGCTGCTGGCGAGAGATCCAGCCGAGATAGCAAGTCAGCAAGTTAGCAAGTTAGCGAGTCAGCAGATTAGCAAGTTAGCAGGTCAGCGAGTTAGCAAGCCAGGGGGCGGGGCGGGCAGACCTGGCGTGTGGGTTCTGATTGCGTTGCTGCTGCCGCTGCCGTGCATCGAGGGCTGCTCAGGGACGACGGTGGCGCAGGACATTGTGAACTGGACGCCGTCGCTGCAAACCGCCGTGGCGACCGTCGACTCGACTGCGGCGCTGCTGGCTCCGGCGGATGCGCCGGTTTTTTCTGTGGCGACGGCGGGCTTTGATGCGGCTTCGAACCTGCTCGTCACGCAGGCCAAGGCGTATCTTGCCAATCCCGGTGTGGGCACGCTGGCGCAGTTGCAGACGCAGGTTGTCACTTTTGAGCAGCAGGTGAACGCGGCGCTGCTTGCGGCAGGCAAGATCGTGAATCCTACCAGCCAGCAGCATGCGCTGGCGGTGCTGCAGGCCGTGGCGACGATCGTGACGGCGATCCTGGCGCTGGTGCAGTCGATTTCGAGCAAGGCTGCGGTGGCGCGGATGGCGGCTGAGTCCAGCATCAAGCTGGCCGCGGTGCGGCCGATGTGGAATCGCGGGCAGGCCGCGGCGATGCTGGCGGCCCACTATCGTGAGCCGGCTGGGATGGCAGAAATCCAGTTAGCGCGGGCTGAGCGGGTGGCAGTGGCTGCCGGATTTTAGGCAGCGCACGTCACGGCGTACTAGCGAAGCCAGATGACGGCGGCGCAACGGGAATATGACGAACGGTTCATCTGGGCTCCGAGGAGTGCGAGCCGTCTTGTACGAGAGCAAATCGCATGGACTAATATCCCTTCATGCGGCTGCTGCTGGTGGAAGACGAGATCGATATACAAACCTTCCTGCGCCGTTCGCTTACAGAGGCCGGATATGAGGCGGAGGCGGCTGCGGATGGCAAAACGGCCGAAGCGCTGGCTGTTGAGAGCCCATTCGACGTGCTGATCGTCGACCTCGGGCTGCCTGACCAGGACGGGATTGCGCTGATTTTGCGGCTGCGGCAGCTGGGCGTGAAGGCGCCGGTGCTGATTCTTTCTGCGCGGCGATCGGTGGATGATCGTGTGCGCGGGCTGGAGCAGGGCGGCGACGATTATTTGACCAAGCCGTTCGCGCTGGCGGAGCTGCTCGCACGGCTGCGCAACCTTATCAAGCGCAATAACCCGGCACCGAGCGAGGCGACGCGGCTGCGGGTGCAGGATCTCGAGCTCGATCTGTTGCGGCGCGAGGCGTCGCGCGGAGGGCATCCGCTGCAGCTGACGCAGCAGGAGTTCGTGCTGCTGGAATATCTGTGCAGGAACGCGGGACGCGTGGTGACGCGCTCGATGATTCTGGACCAGGTGTGGGGCATGCGCATTCAGCCCGACACGAACGTAGTGGATGTGCACATTTACCGGCTGCGCGGCAAGGTGGATGGCGCGGGGCAATCGCCACTGATCCGGACCATGCGAGGTGTGGGCTATGTCCTCAAGGATCGGTAGGGGGACTGGTAAGCCGCCGATGCGCAGCGCAGCGTGGCGCATCTCCTGCTGGGCAACGGTGGCCTTTGCTTGCGGCACGCTGCTGGTGTTTGTGTTTCTGCACCGCTTTATGGCGGAGGATATCCAGCGGCGCAGCGATGCATGGCTCTCCGGCGAGATCGGCGTGCTGGGAGACGTGGCGCAGCGCACACCGAAGGATTACCTGTATGGCCGTGTCGTGGGCGAGGTGGCGGAGCTCGCGGCGCGCGAGGTGCCGAACAAGCCTGGATTGAACAACCTGCCGGGCAATGCGGTCTTCTTTCTGCAGACCGGCGAAGATGGTGCGCTCAGGCTATGGGTTGGAGGCGGCGACGGCCAGGCGACGCTGGAGGCAATCCGGTCGACGAAGTTTCTTCCTGACCGGCCGGCCGATCTGCGCGTTGCCGGTTTTGATGTGCCATTCCGCGTGGCCTCGATCAGCATGACGGATGGCAGCCATATCTATCTCGGTCTTTCCGAGCGCGACGAGTTGCGGGTGCTCAACAAGCTGCGGCTGCGTTTCCTGCTGCTATGGCTTTCGCTGGTGCTGCTGGGATTCGGCATCGTGTTTTTTACGACGCGGCGGATGCTGAGCCACGTACGTGAGATTACGGAAGCTGCTTCGGGCATCGGGCTCTCCGAGCTGAATCAACGCGTTCCCACGAGCGCCCGCAATGATGAGATAGCGCATTTGGCGCTGACGCTCAACCGCATGCTGGACCGCATCGAGAGCTCGGTGCATCAGCTGCACACCATCACGGACGCGCTGGCGCACGACCTGCGCAGCCCGCTGACGGCGATTCGCGGCAAGCTCGAGATGTCATTGCCCTCTGTGGTGGACGAAGAGCATGCGGAGCCGATTGTGTCGGCGATCGACGAACTGGACCGGCTTACGGACTTTCTGAACAAGTCGCTCGACGTGGCCGAGGCGCGCGCGGATGCACTGCGGCTCGCGCGGGCGGAGACCGATCTGCGCGAGATGCTGCGCGTGATGATCGACCTTTACGAACCTTCGATGTCGGAAAAAGGGATCAAGGTGATGCTGCGCTGTGATCGCGAAGTGAAGGTAAACGCGGATACCGCCCTGCTGCACCGCATGATTGCCAATCTTCTCGACAATGAGCTGAAGCATCTTCCGATGGCGTGCGTGGTGACGATTGGCGTGCGGGCGAATGAGGAGATGGCAACACTGATCATCGAGGACAACGGGCCCGGTTTCGATGTCGAGGTGCTGGAGCGGCTATTTGAACGCCGCGTGAAGGGCCGCGATTCGAATGGGCACGGGCTGGGCCTTGCGTTTGTGGATGCGGTGAGCCGCGCGCACGGTGGAACCGCAACGGCATCGAATCGCGAAGGCGGCGGCGCGCGAATCGTGATCACGCTACCGCTGGCTGCCGAGGAGCGGGCTTATTCGGCGGCTTCGGCGAGCTCCGGGGCCAACTGATCGCGATTTCAAGCAGGACGATCAAGTACGTTGGTCACGTGATAGAGGGCGGCGGACGTCTGTTTTCGCTGGGGTGCGGGTATACTCAAGGCGGAAATCACTGCCTCACTCATTGCCTTCACAGTCAATCGGCCTGGCGACCAAAATCATGCGAGGAATTGCGGCGCAGACGGGCCTCGTCTCTCGGCACAAATTTTTCGGAGTGAATGGAAGATGCGTAACTCCGGTACGTGTGTCCTGTTGGGAATTGTGATTGCTCTTTCCGGGTGCGGTTCGAGCAAGATTCTGCAGACGGGCCAATCGACCAAGCTTTCCATCACAACGGCCTCGTTACCTGCCGCGACGGTGAGCGTGGCCTACACGGCCTCGATCAACGCTACGGGCGGCGCGACGCCGTATCACTACGGCGCGAGCGATTTGCCGGGCGGGCTGACGATTGACTCAGCCACCGGCGTCGTCTCGGGCACGCCTTCACAGGGCGCAGCGGGCACTACGTCCGTTGCCATCACTGTGACGGATTCGACGCAGCCGACCGCGCAGACGGTCACGGCGACGCTGAACCTCACAGTCAACGCGGCGCAGGCTCCACTCACCATCACCACTACCTCGTTGCCGAGCGGGACGGTGAGTGCGGCGTACAGCAGCGCCATTACCGCGTCCGGCGGAACAACACCCTATGCGTACAGTGCCAGCAACCTGCCTGCGGGATTGTCGATCAATTCTGCGACTGGAGCTATCTCCGGCACGCCTACGCAGAGCGGGACCACGGCTGTGAGCTTCACTGTCAGCGATTCCACGAAGCCCACGGCGCAGACGGCAACGGCGACTCTGAGCCTCACGATCAATCCGGCTTCGTCGGGATCGCTGTGCGGCGGCATGAGCACGGGCGACGGCGCCAGCCTCAACGGATTTGTGCCGTTTCCGACAACTTCTCCGTGGAACACGGATATCTCGCAGGCTCCGCTCGATCCGAACAACGCCGCTATCACGTCGGCGGCAGGATTTGCGGGACTGCATCTGCATCATGACTTCTCTTCCACTGCGGGCGGCAATTACGGCATTCCTTATGTAGTGGTGGATTCGAGCGTGACGCCGCTGGTGCCGATCAATGTGATCGACTACGCGAGCGAGAGCGACGTGGCGATGGCGCCGTTCCCGATTACCGCGCCGATCGAGGGCTCGCCGGCGGACTGCAGCGGCTGGCCAGATACGTATGTCGGCGATTCGCATGTGCTGGTGCTGGATCGCAACACATGCTTTCTGTATGAGACTTTCAACACGCATCGTTGTAACGGCCAGTGGAATGCGTCTTCGGAGACGATCTGGGACATGCAGAACTTCGAGCAGCGGCCATGGGGATGGACCTCAGCCGATGCAGCGGGACTGGCGATCTTTCCGGGGCTGGTGCGGTATGACGAAGTGGCTTCGGGTGCGATCAATCATGCGATCCGCTTTACGATGCAGCAGACCAAGAACGACGCAAATGGCGGCTACTTTGTGCAGCCGGCGAGCCACGCGGCGGGCACGGTCTATGGCGTGAGCAACGTGATGGGAATGCGCATCCGGCTCAAGGCGAGCTTCGACATCTCCGGCTTCTCGCCGGCGAACCAGGTGATTCTGACGGCGATGAAGAAGTATGGGATGATCCTGGCGGACAACGGCGGGTACTTCTACTTTCAGGGCGTGGCAGACCCGCGCTGGGACGACAACGATCTGGTAAAGCTGGATGCGATTCAATCATCGAACTTCGAAGTGGTGCAGATGACGCCGGCCTGGCCGGGCTGGGATGCGAACAGCGCGCCCACGGGCAATCCTCCGGCGATCGCGAGCTTTACGGCTTCGCCTGCCTCGGTCTCCGCTGGCACCGCGGTGACGCTTACGTGGAACACCACGAACGACTCCTATGACTTTATCGATCTGCTGGGCGGTGTGCGCGGCGGAAGTGTGGTGGTGAAGCCAACGGCGACGACGACCTACACGCTGAATACGACGAATCAGTATGGCCGCTCGACGATGAAGGTGACGGTCACGGTGCATTGAGCCCTGCATAGCCGGGTCAAACCGATTCGATGGCCTGGATGCCGGCCGTGACTTCCTGCGCGAGCGTTTCGCGGTCGGGATAGAACGCCTCGCGTTCCTCTGCAGGCAGGCGATCGAGCAGATCCGTGTAGGGGATCATTTCGCAGCCGGGGAAGGCGGGGAAGCCGGCGGCATCGGCCATGCGGCAGCTCATCTTCACCAACTCGGAGAGGCTCCAGGACCCGTCGAGAAGGCGCGGCGCGTGGTGCTCGAGAACTACTGCGTCAAATTCAGTGGGCAGCTTCCAATCGGCGATGAGACGGCGGCCGGTCTCGCAGTGGTCCCAGCTGAACAGTTCCCGCTCGCATTCGAGGATGCTGTCGGCAGAGCCGTGATGCGTGGCGAGCAGTTCGGCATAGTCTTTCGGCTGAATTACAGCGAGGGCGAAGCGTCCGATGTCGTGAAGAATGGCGGCGGTGTAGGCCTGGTCTTTGTCGATCAATCCGCGGGAGGCCAGGCGCCGGGCTACCAGCGCGCAGACCAGGTTGTGGCTCCAGAGGCACTGCATGGCGGGCAGGCGCATGGATTTTCCCAGATAGGCGCGCACGCCTACCGTAATGCACATGCCTTGCAGTGCGTTGGCTCCCAACACCGCGATAGCCTGCAGGATGTTGGTTACCGGATAGCGAGGCGCGTAGAGAACCGAATTGGCAACGGTGAGAACTTCACTGGCAAAGGCCGGGTCAGAGGAGATCAGCTCACTCAGCAGGGGCAGCTGCAGATTGTCCGAGCTGGCCATTTCGAGAACCCGCACGGCAACCTGCGGAAAGGGTGGAAGGCGCAGGTGAGCCCACGGAAGATGGCGCACGTCTTCGTTTTGCCCTTCAACCCGCACTGTCTGGAGAATCCCCATTCCGAAAGTAACCCAGAAACCGGTGAAAGCCGAGACATCGCAGAGACAATGCGGCACGGAAACGAAACCGGCAGTTCGCAGAGAGACGTGTTCTCCGCCGATATCTCTTCGGCAGATTGGAGGTTTTTCTCTAGGGCAGAGCTTCCGCGGGGGCACTTTTTTCCGGAGGGTGGACGGTGAGTGCGACCCCTTTCATCAGAAATTTCAAAGAACCGTGTGGTTACCCACAAGTTCCGGCCGAATTGAAGGCGATACGATGAAGCTTTGGAGGGGGAATGCCAAAGGTTCTCGACGGCGTGGCGATTGCCGGGGCCATCAAGCAGGAGGTGGCGGAGGAAGTGAAGCGGCTGGCGGCCCAGGGTGTCCGGCCCGGGCTGGCGGCGGTGCTGGTGGGCCATGTACCGGCCTCGGAGATTTATGTGCGCAGCAAGGTGCAGACCTGCGCGGAGCTGGGGCTGTACAGCGACCTGATCGAGCCGCCGGACACGGTGACGACGGAAGAGATGCTGGACCTGGTGAACGCCCTGAACAGCCGGGACGATGTCGACGGCATCCTGATCCAGCTGCCCCTGCCGAAACAGGTGGACGCGAAGGCGCTGCTCGACGCGGTGGATCCGGCGAAGGATGTGGACGGCTTTCACCCGGTGAATGCCGGGCGTTTGCAGGCGGGCCGGCCGGCGCTGGCTCCGTGCACGCCTGCCGGGGTGATCGAGATTCTGAAGCGCAGCGGGATTCCCATCGCCGGCCAGAATGCAGTTGTGGTGGGGCGTAGCGACATTGTCGGCAAGCCGGTAGCCATGCTGCTGTTGCATGAAAATGCGACGGTGACGATCTGCCACTCGAAGACGCGGGATCTGGGTGCGATGACACGCGAGGCGGACATTCTGGTTGCCGCCATTGGACGTCCGGGATTTATTACGCCGGAGATGGTGAAGCCGGGGGCGACAGTGATCGATGTGGGCATCAATCGCATCACGACTCTCGAGGAGTTCGAGCGCTTTTTTGCGGGCGACGTGAAGCGCGGCGCGACCTTCGCAAAGCGCGGATCGACCATTGTTGGCGATGTGCATCCAAAGGCATTCGAGGTGGCAGGTGCCTATACGCCCGTGCCCGGCGGCGTAGGGCCGTTGACGATTGCGATGCTGATGGCGAATACCGTGCGCGCGGCCAAGATGAGACGGGGATTGTAATCCATGCTGCGAGTTGGACTCACAGGTGGTTTGGGTAGCGGCAAGAGCACCGTGGCGGGGTATCTGCGGGAGTTCGGGGCGCAGGTGATTGAAGCCGACGCGCTGGGCCGCGAGCTGATGGAGCCGGGTGAAAAAGTCTACGAAAAGATTGTGAAGCAGTTCGGCAAGGAAGTCGTGAATCCCAACGGGCGGTTGAAGCGGGGGCGGCTGGCTGAGCTGGCCTTTCAGGAGGGGCGGCTACAGGAGCTGAATGCGATAGTGCATCCCGCGACCGTAGCTGCCCAAGGGCGCTGGATGCGGGAGGTCTTCGACAAGAATCCACGCGCGATTGCGGTGGTGGAGTCGGCGCTGATCTTCGAGGTGGTGCGCGATGCCCTGGCGCGCGGGGAAAGGGATACGCCGCTGGCCAATCTGCGGCGGCGCTTCGACAGGGTTGTGCTGGTGACCGCGCGGGACGAGTTGAAGGTGGCGCGCTATGCGGAGCGCGTCAGCCCACCCGGCAGGGCCCGCGAGGTTGCGGCTTCCGACGCACGCATCCGGCTGGCGCACCAGATTCCCGATGCGGAAAAGGTGACGCAGGCCGACTATGTGATTGACAATTCAGCCGATCTGGACACGCTGCGCAAGAAGGTCATCGCGCTGTGGGAACGGCTGGAGGCAGAGAACAACAAATCCCGGCAATCATTGTCTTTAGAATAAGAGCAGGCACCTGCGCAGCTCCGGCGGAACCGTGCGCCGCAGGGGCCGTATTGTGTTGAGGAAGGTTTGTCAGGTTCACGAGCCATGAAACTGCGCCAGTTGGTAATGATCTTCGTCTTGGTGGGCGGATTCTGGTACATCACCTCCCATTTTTCGGCGAACGATGTGGATGGAAGCTCTCTGCGTCATTTCTCGCTGTTCAAGCCGAACCTGGGTTCGGCGAGTTCCCCGCTGCATCTGACGGAGGCCGAGGCAGCCCCGGCCTACGATGCCGAAGAGCAGAACAACATTGCGGTTTATAAGCGCGTGCTGCCTTCGGTAGTGAACATCACTTCTACCGCCCTGGTGTTCAACTTTTTCTATGGTGCGGTGCCGCAGCAGGGGCAGGGCTCGGGGTTCGTCCTGGATCACGAGGGGCATGTGCTGACGAACTATCATGTGATTGAGGGCGCCAATCGCGGCATTGAGGTGATGCTTTCGAACAAACGCCCCTATAAGGCCACCGTGGTGGGCGTCGATAAGTCGCATGACCTGGCACTGCTGAAGATTGACGCGCCGAATCTGCAGCCGGTCACGCTGGCAGACTCCTCCAATCTCAACGTCGGGCAAAAAGTGTATGCGATCGGCAATCCCTTCGGGTTGAACGGCACAATGACGCGCGGCATCATCAGCGCGATCCGGCCGATCAAGAACGAAGACGGCGCGGCGATTGAGGACGCGATTCAGACGGATGCCGCGATCAATCCCGGCAACTCCGGCGGGCCGCTGCTCAACTCGCACGGCGAAGTCATCGGCATCAACACCATGATCGCTTCGAACGGCGCGGATCAGAGCTCGGGCATCGGGTTCGCGATTCCGATTAACACGGCGAAGGCGGTGCTGGCCGACCTGACGCGCTATGGGCACGTGAAGCGGCCTTCGCTGGGTATCGTATCGTATGCGATCGGTCCGGATCTTGCTTCTCAGATGGGCCTTTCAGCCGATTACGGTGTGCTGATCCAGCGGGTAATTCCCGGCGGCGCCGCGGAGCGGGCTGGGTTGCGCGGCGGCGACCAGCAGGCGTATGTGGGCAACACACCCATCATGCTGGGCGGCGATCTGATCGTTGCCATCGACGGCGAGCAGATTGCGACGCAGCAGGACATCAGCGCCATCATGGACAAACACCAGGCCGGCGATACGGTGAGCGTGACGATTGTGCGCGGCCGGCGGCAGATGACGCTGAAGCTGATTCTGGGCGAGGCGCACGAAGTAAATTCGTGAGGCTCGGAGGGCGAATCGCCATTGTGAGTGGAGTTCGTGCTTTCCCAGGTTAGGCGCAAAAACAAGAGCGCGCCGAGCCTGGGGCACCCATTTTCGAGTGGGGTTGAGAGTGGCTGGTTGGGGATTGTGCGTTCCCACCTTAGCCAATGCGCGCAGAACGCGCATCGCCGAAGGTGGGGCACCCATTTTCGCGCTGAATTGAATTCCCCTAAGAACTTGGCCATCCGCCGAACGTTGGGTCCTGTCCTTCCGTAACCGGTGCGCATGTCTCCGCGTGGCTGAATCCATCCGTTTTTATTTCTCCGTAACAGGGCAACGCGATACTTGGCCGAGCTTATCCGCTTATCAGGAAATCTTTGTTCCGGGCCGAGTTTTTTCGCCGGAATACGTTACCCAGGTCATTACCTGCCGGCACGAAAGGCATTGCTTTTCTCCGGGCGGCTTATATAAGCTTGGGGCTCAAACCATTGCATCTTTAGCGCCCTGTTCCTTCGCCGAGGCGCATTCGTTCCTTGGATTCCCCCTTCTAGGAGCATTTATGCCGGCAGTGTGTGCACGCGGTCCTCTGCTGAAGACCGTGCTTCTCGGGACTTTTTTGTTTTCCGCCACTTACCTGATTTCGGGCTGCAATTCCTACTCGCTGGGAAATCTGAGCACGGCAGCCGCCATCTCGGCATCGAGCAACTCAGTCCGGGTCAATCAGACGCTGCAGCTCACAGGGCAATCGCTCTCGGGCGGCATGGCGATGAGCTTTTCGGTGAATGGCGTGCCGGGCGGCAATGCGGAGTTTGGCACTATCAGCAGCACCGGCCTTTATACCGCGCCGGCCATCGTGCCCACGCCTGATTCGGTGACGATCACGTCCACCAATCTGCAGTATCCAACGGCACCGTCGGGATCGGTGGCGCTGCAGGTATGGAATCCGATTCCGGTGCTGTCTTCGGTGACGCCGACGGGATTCTCAGAGGGATCGACGACAGTCACGGTTAGCGGATCGCAGTTTGTCTACGGCGCGCAGATCAACTGGAACGGGACGCTGGTGCCGACGACGTACATTTCGGCTACGCAGCTTGCTGCGCAGATCGCCGCTCCGAATCCGGGCACCTATCCGCTGCTGGTGACCAATCCGAATCCGGGCTCGGCGAACTCATCGCCGCTTTCACTGCAGGTGGGACCGGGCAAGGTGGTGCTGCAGCTCGAGACCAATGGCGGCTTCGATGTACGGGTCTCGAACTCGATTACGTTCGGCCTGACGGTGAATGGCACCAATAACACCGGCGTGACGCTGCAGGTGAATGGAGTGGCCGGAGGCAACGCGACGGTGGGAACCGCGGTTTTGAATAAGGACGGTTCCATCACCTACACCGCACCGGCTGTGGTGCCGACGCCAAGCAATATCGTGGAGATTACGATCACCAGCGTCGATGATCCGACGGTGGCGATTGCGCAGAACGTTGCAGTGCTCAATCCGATTCCGATTCTCACCTCGGGCAGCCCGCTTTCGTTCAGCCCGGGAACGACGACAACGATCGTGCTGACCGGGCAGCAGTTCATCAATGGCGCGACGGCGCTGGTGAATGGAGCGCCGGTGCCGACGGTGTTCAACAGCGGCGCGCAGTTGACGGCAACGGTCGACATTTCGCAGCCGGGCAATCTCGATTTGCAGGTGCTGAATCCCGCGCCGGGTCCGGCAACATCTGCCGATCTGATTGCGCAGGTAATTGGTACGCCGCCGACGCCATTAGTGAGTCCGCAGGATGCATCGCGATTCCTGGAGCAGGCGACCTTTGGCGCAACCGATTCCGACATTCGCAATGTCGAGATGAACGGGATTCAGACGTGGCTGAAGCAGCAGCTCGCCATGGCGCCGACGCCTGCAGAGCCCGCGGTGGAGCAGGCCGTGATGCTCGACAATGCTCCGTGTGCCACGACCGACGTCAAGTGCAACGCGGCGCTGTTCGAGCAGAACAATCAGAACGAATCGCTGGTACAGAATTCGTTCTGGCAGCAGTCGCTCACGGCTCCGGATCAGCTTCGGCAGCGGGTGAAATATGCGTTGTCGCAGATATACGTGATCTCGAGCAACAACACGACCGCGATTCAGAATATGCCCCGCGGCGAGATGAACTACTACGACGTGCTGGGCAACGACGCCTTCGGGAACTTCCGTCAGCTTCTCGAGGATGTGACGTTGAATCCGATGATGGGCCAGTTCCTATCGATGCAGGGCAACGACAAGGGCAATGCGACGACCGATCCGGATGAGAACTACGCGCGCGAGGTGATGCAGCTGCTCACCATCGGGCTATGGCAGTTGAACGACGATGGCACGCAGAAGCTGGACGGCAGCGGAAACGCGATCCCCACCTATTCGAATACGGACGTGCAGGGACTGGCGGCGGTGTTCACAGGATTCAGCTGGAATGTGCCGGGCGACACCACGGATGATTCGTGGTCGAACTGCTGCATGTACACGGGCCCGGGCATGGGCGAAGAGCTGCTGCCGATGCGCAGCTATGCCGATCACCACTCCACGGTTGCGAAGAACTTTCTGGGAGTGACGATTGCCGCGGGCAGCGACGATCCCGATGGCGACCTGAAGATCGCGCTGGACACATTGTTCAATCATCCGAATCTGCCGGCGTTCTTCTCCAAGCAGATGATCGAGCATTTGGTAACGAGCAATCCGAGCCCTGCTTACGTGAATCGCGTGGCGCAGGTCTTCAAAAACGATGGAACGGGTGTGCGCGGCAACCTGCAGGCGGTGATCACGGCGATCCTGATGGATCCGGAGGCGCGCGATACGGCTTCCGCGACCGCGAATCCGCAGTACGGCAAGGTGCGCGAGTCATTGCTGCGCTACACGGAATGGGCGCGGGCCTTTACGGCGCAGTCGCGCAACGGCGGTTACGTTCTGGGCAGCACGGAAGACCCGATCTATGGACTGGGTGAGATGTGGCTGCGCTCGCCTACGGTGTTCAACTGGTTTGCGCCGGGATATGTTCCGCCAAATACGAGCATCTCGGCAGCCGGCCTGGTTGCACCGGAGATGCAGATGACCAACGTTTCGTCGGTCGTGGGTTACATCAACTACCTGCAGGGTGCGGTCGGTGCGGGCGCTACGAACGGATCCGACATCTTCGCCTCGTACGAGACGGAGATGGGCCTGGCGGCGACGCCGGATCAGCTGATGGACCGCATCAATCTGCTGCTGATGGCGGGCCAGATGAGCAGCTCGCTGTACAGCACAATCGAGACCGCGGTCGAGTCGATCCCAATACCGACCGGCGGCGACCAAAACGCAATCAATGCCGCGCTTCTGAGCCGCGTGCAAACGGCCATCTATCTCACCATCGCTTCGCCCGATTTCGCGGCGCAGGAATAGGAGCCAGCCATGTCGTGCAATTGCAAGCAAACCCGGCGGCAGTTTTTGAGAACGGCTTCGCTGGCCTCGATGGCCGGCTTCTATGTGAGCCCGTTTATTGTGGAACTCAACTCCCTGGCGGCCATGGCGCAGTCCACCGGCAGCTCGGATTACCGCGCACTGGTATGCATCTATCTACAAGGCGGCAACGACGGCCACGGCACGGTGATTGCCACCGACCCGACGTCGTATGCCGCATTCTCATCGGCGCGGTCGGGCGCACCGGGGCTGGCCTACCCGTTGACCGAGATTTTGCCCATCACGCTGAAGACGCCGCAAAGCGGGCGCACGTTCGGGCTCAATCCTGCGCTGACGGGCGTGCAGAATCTGTTCAATGCGGGCCGCGCGGCGATTATTGCCAATACCGGCACGCTGATCGCTCCGGCGACCAAAGCGCAGATCAATGCAAACTCGGTGCCGCTGCCGGATTCGCTGTTTTCGCACTTTGACCAGACGGCGGCGTGGCAGGCGATCGCTTCCAACCTCGGCAGCGGAGAGCGCGTGGGATGGGGCGGCGCGGTGGCCGATGCGATCGAAGCGATGAACATGAACTCGAACTCCATGTTCACCTGCATCTCGACGGCTGGAAATGCGCTGTTTCTCGCCGGGCAGACTTCGTTCCAGTTGAATTGCACGCCGGCGGGGCCGATCCCGATCTACGGCATCGCGAACCCGCCTTTTGGTGCGCCGGCATCGACGAATCCGCTCAACTCGATTCTGTCGGCGGATGAGACGAACCTCTTCGCGAAGGAGTACGAGGTGGTGATTCAGCGCTCGATCCAGGCACAGGCGATGCTGGCGAGCGCGATGCCGCCGGCGGGGCCGACGGGCGTGCCCAATCCTCCGCAGTTTCTTGATCCGATGACCAACAAGCTGGTCGACAATTCGCTTGCGGCTTCGATGCAGACCGTGGCGCGCATCATCGCCGGACGGGCCAGCCTGGGCGTGACGCGGCAGATCTTCTACGTGCAGCTTGGCAGCTTCGACACCCACGACGGGCAGGCGACGCAGCATGCGCAATTGCTCACGCAACTTGGCGCGGCCTTCGAGTACTTCGACGGGCTGATGGTGAACATGGGGCTGGGCAACAACGTGACGGCGTTTACGATCTCGGACTTCGGACGCACGCTGACCAGCAACAGCGACGGCACGGACCACGGCTGGGGAAGCCATCACTTCGCCGTGGGTGGCGCGGTGCAGGGGCAGGATATGTACGGGCAGTATCCGGTGGTGGGCGCAAACCAGGCAAACGACGTGGGCGCCGGGCGGCTGATTCCGACCACTTCGGTCGAACAGTACGCGGGCACGCTGGCGCGCTGGTTCGGCTTGTCCGACAGCCAGATCCGCGAAGTGTTTCCGAACTTCGGGAACTTCGGATCCAGCCCATATCTGGGCTTTATGGGGTGAGAGCTGCGATGCAATAAGGCGCAGACCGCTATTCGTGTTCCAGTCACGAGATCGCGGTTTGCGCCTTTTCAGTTTCTAGACTAGAGTGCGTTTTCGCCGCGCTCATCGTTGCGGATGCGAATGGCCTCGTCGATGCGGCTGACGAAGATTTTTCCGTCGCCGATGCGGCCGGTGCGGGCGGCGCCGACGATGGCTTGAATCGCCTTTTCCTTCAGCTCGTCGTGGACCACCATCTCGATCTTGACCTTGGGCAGGAGGTCGACCGTGTATTCGCGGCCGCGGTAGAACTCGGTGTGGCCCTTCTGGCGGCCGTGGCCGCGGGCTTCGAGAATCGTCATGCCTTCGATGCCTGCTTCGAGCAGAGCATCCTTGACGGCGTCCAGCTTAGAGGGCTGGAGAATGGCTTCAATCTTGAGCATATTCAGTATGCCTCGTTCGATAGCGTATCAGGCGAGAGTGCCGATTGGCAGCGTGCATGCGAAGAAATTGGGTGTTGCTTTTCCGTATGCCCCCTGGGATTTGCGGCTTCCAAGATCCGGCTCGTGCTTTCCCATCCTAGCCGCAAGAACAAGAACGCGGCGAGGATGGGGCACCCCACCAGATACCGATAAGCGGTGGATCATGCGTTGAGGTCGTAGCCTTCCTCGCCGTGCTGCGAGAGATCGAGACCGGCGACTTCATGCTCGGGCGAGACGCGCAGGCCGATGATCTTATCCACGACGAAGAGCAGGATGAGCGTGCCGACGATGGAGATGGCCCAGGAGATTCCGACGGCGGCGAGCTGGTTGAGAACCTGTCCCCAGTGGCCATCGATGGCGCCAGTGGGAACGGGGTTGCCGGAGGCATCTTTGCCGTAGATCGGGTTGATGACGGCGGTGGCGAAGATGCCGGTGAGCACGGCGCCGAGAGTACCGCCAGCGCCATGGACACCGAAGGCGTCGAGCGAGTCGTCGTAGCCGAAGATGCTCTTGACCTTGAAGACCATGAAGGAGCAGAAGAAGCCGGCGATGAGGCCGATGGCCAGGGCCGCGAAGGGCTGCACGAAGCCGGAAGCGGGCGTGATGGCGACCAGTCCCGCAACAGAGCCAGAGATGGCGCCCAGCGCGGTGGGCTTGCCATTGTGCTGCCACTCGAAGATGGTCCAGCCGAGGGCCGCAGTTGCAGCGGCGAAGTGGGTATTGATGAAGGCGCTGGTAGCGAGCGGGCTGGCAGCCAGAGCGCTGCCAGCGTTAAAGCCGAACCATCCCACCCACAGCAGGCATGCGCCGATAAAGCTGAGCACCATGGAGTGCGGCGGCATGGCCGTATGCGGATAGCCGAGGCGTTTGCCCAGGTAGATACAGGCGACCAACGCCGAGACGCCGGAGGTGATGTGCACGACCGTGCCGCCGGCGAAGTCGAGCGACGGGATATGCGCGCCGGTCGCGTTCAGCAGGCCGCCGACGCCCCAGACCATGTGCGCCATGGGGCAGTAGACCAGCAGCGACCACAGCGAGAGAAACACGGCCATCGCGCTGAACTTCATGCGCTCGGCGAATGCGCCGGTGATGAGGGCAGGCGTGATGATGGCGAACATGAGTTGATAGACCATGTAGGTCTGCTCGGGAATGGTCGCCGCGTAATCGGGATTGGGCGCCAGCGAGACGCCGCGGAGGAACAGATGCTCGAAGCCCCCGATGAAGGCGTTCCCGTGCGCGAAGGCCAGCGAGTAGCCGCAGATGGCCCAGATGATGGTGACCAGCCCCATCATGGCGAAGCTCTGCATCATGGTGCCAAGGATATTTTTCTTGCGCACCAGGCCGCCGTAAAAGAGCGCCAGCCCGGGGCCGGTCATGAGCAGCACCAGCGCCGCGGAAACGAGCATCCAAGCGTTATCGCCGGAGGACTGCGCATTCTGCACAGCCTGTTGCAGGGCGGTGATCTGGGCTTGCGTGGAGGCAGGTGCAGCGGTCTGAGCGAAGAGGACGGCGGGGAACGAAAGCAGGGCAAACACAAACAAGGTTCGGGTAAAGCGTCGGCACATGATTGATCCGCTCCGGAAGAGGCGTCCACGCGCGAGGCGCAGAGGTGATTGGCTACAAGGTCGTGGTGAGTTATCAAGCAAACCGGCACCAAATACCAAGCACGCTGCTCCATTCACGTATGCTCAGGAGCTTCGTGCGATCGCCGGCCAGAGAGTGACACAGGTACGCGTTCACATTATTTCATTCATCCTGCCGCAACAAGAGCGATTCCCCTGAAATCCTTATTGCTTTTTGACGGATTCCATGAATGCGATCCTTCATTCACCGGAAAAGCCAGCCTTGTATGGCGTGCAGGGTTTATAGTGGATGTATGGCGGCGACACCAGAGCGCGACCATTATCTTTTCGGGGCGCTGGAAAGCAGCGCGAAAAACCGCACTAAGCTACAAGAGGCGAGTTACGGCTTCGAGCAGCCTGAAGGGGTTTTTCTCACCACGCTTGATTTCGCGGTGAACTGGATCCGAAAGAGCTCCATTTGGCCGATGACCTTCGGTCTGGCGTGCTGCGCCATCGAGATGATGTCGATGGGCGCATCGCGTTTTGACATCGCGCGCTTCGGCGCGGAGGTTTTCCGGCCCTCTCCCCGGCAGTCCGATCTGATGATCATCGCCGGACGCGTTTCGCAGAAGATGGCCCCGGTAATCCGGAGACTGTACGACCAGATGCCGGAGCCGAAATGGGTCATCTCCATGGGTGCGTGCGCGACTTCCGGCGGGGTGTTCAACAATTACGCGCTGGTGCAGGGCGTAAACCAGGTCATTCCTGTGGACGTGTACGTGCCGGGCTGTCCGCCACGACCGGAACAGCTTCTGTACGCGATCACGCTGCTGCAGGAAAAAATCCAGCGGGAACCACGCAGTCTGCTCAAGACGCTGAATGCGGGCTGAACTGCGCCGGAGGTCCGGAAAAACGGGTCGCCAGATCGCTGAAATTGGGGTAGAACAGCCGGCGGTGGAAGACGTTATCAATTCGTCAACTTGTTGAAAAAACTGTGTTCTAACCGGCTACCTCTATGGTAAGTTGAAAGTGCTGTAGGGGTCCGTAGCAGCGCTTCGCCGCCGGTGTGAAGCCGAGTGAACCCGAGCTGTGAATTTACGCTCGCAGCAATCCTTTCCATCAGGTCCATCCAGGTTATTTGCGGAGGAAAAAACGCATGTCGTTATGCTCTTTCAAATTCTTGCGCCGAACGTTGGCCACGGCCTGCCTGGCCGCGGTGCCCGTAGTGCTGGCAGCCCAGGCGTCGACGTCCAATAACGGCTCTTCAGAGACTTCTCCCTCGCGGTGGGATATCTTCGCCGGATACAGCTATCTGGCCCCGCACGGGACGGTTGTGACGCCGACCAGCAGCACAACTTCAGTGACCGCCAATTACAACGCCGTCAACGTGGGCGGACTATTCAGTGGCGCGTACTTCTTCAATCGCTACGTCGGTGCGCAGGTGGAGTTTGCCGAGCACCAGTACGGCGATTCGGTGGCCGGCACGAACATCGGGACCAAGGGCAATGACGACGGCTTTTACACCGTCGGCGGAGGCCTGATTGCACGCTTCCCAATGGACAATATCACGCCCTTCGTGCATGCCCTGGTGGATGCGGAGAAGGTGAGCGGTCCGTATCACAATCCCGCGACCTGGGGCCCGGGGCTGACGGCGGGCGGCGGCATGGATTATGAGACTCCGCTGTTCAACCACCGGCTGGCGATCCGGCTGTTCCAGGCTGACTACGAGTACATGCATGCCGACTTCGGTCCCGGCCTCGAAGGTGGCCGTGCGAACATCAACGCGGCTCGGTTGAGCGCAGGTCTTGTGTTCCATGTTGGCTCGCTCGCGCCGCCGACGCCGATTACCGAATCGTGCACGGCGAGCCCGACCTCCGTATTCCCCGGCGACCCGGTCACGGTGACGGCGACCGCGGGCAATCTGGATCCTAAGCAGAGCGCGGTGTACAGCTGGTCCGGCACCGGCGTGACCGGCAATGGAACCACGGCGACCGTGGCGACCGGCTCACTGGCTCCCGGCAGTTACTCGGTGCAGGGCGCAGTGAAGGAAGGCAAGAAGGGTAAGGAAGGCGAGAAGCCGTGGCAGGCCGCGCAGTGCTCGGCCAGCTTCACAGTGAAGGATTTCGAGCCCCCGACGGTGACCGTGTCGGCCAACCCCACGACCATCAACCCGGGTGAGACCAGCACGATCACCTGCCAGGGCGTGAGCCCGCAGAACCGTCCGCTGACTTACAGCTACTCGGCACCTTCGGGCAGCGTGAATGGAAGCAACGGCACCGCGACGTTCAGCTCGACGGGCGCCTCGCCGGGCACAGTGGAGGTTACCTGCAATGTATCGGACGACAAGGGGCACAGCGCCACCGCGAACACCTCGGTGACGATTCAGCCTCCGCCTCCGCCGCCAGGACCTACGCCGGAGCAGATCCAGCTTGAGGCCCGGCTGGCGCTGCACAGCATCTTCTTTGCGACGGCACAGCCCAGAGCAGAGCATCCTGAGGGTGGCCTGGTGGAAAGCCAGCAGAGGACTCTCACGAGCCTGGCAACCGACTTCAAGGCCTATCTGGCCATCAAGCCGGATGCCCATCTGATCCTGACCGGCCATGCGGACGTTCGTGGATCGGCCGAGTACAACCAGGCGCTCACGCAACGCCGTGTCGACCGTGCGAAGTCATTCCTTGTGGAACAGGGAATTCCTGAGTCCAATATCGATACGCGTGCAGTCGGCAAGGAGCAGCAGCTCACTACGGACCAGGTAAAGGGTCTGGTGGAGCAGAACACGGAACTGACTGATGCGGCCAAGGCAAAAGTTCTGCACCAGATCAGCAAGATCGTCCTGGCGCAAAACCGCCGGGTCGATATCACCCTGAGCACCACGGGCCAGCAGTCGGTGCAGCTGTACCCGTTCAACGCAGCCGATGCCGCGACCCTCCTCGAGGAGAAGGCGCCGGCACCGAGAAGGAAAGCAGCTCCGAAGAAGTAGCGGGGACTGAGTAATTGAACCAGCGAAAAGGAGGGCGCACGTTGTCCTCCTTTTCGCTTTTGCGGGGCCTCTGACGCAATGGGCCGGCCCTGATGTTCCGGGACCAGACTTCTGGTCTGACCGGCGGTTATCAGGCATGGCCTTTCAAGTGCGGATGGAGATTATTTCCTCAGGTACTCGAAACATCTTTCTGCACGAGACAACTGAGTGGTTTTGACGTAGATAGTGTATGCTAAGGCCGCAGCACCAATGCCGGCGTAATACGCGCTCTACGATGCTCCCGTGGGATTTCAATTCTTCGATTCCACGCGGGAGGTCGGCAGAAACTGTGGCAATTGCCGAATGGAAAGACCTGCCCCGGGAAGCTCAGGGTGAAACTTTGGCAGTGTCGCGAATAATGCGGCGATCTCTGAAGACTCGTCGGGTCGAGATCGTTTCCGCACTGCATTTCCAACTCTGAATTCGCGTAACTGCGAAGAATCAGGAGGATTGAACAATGGGTTCGCATAGTTTGAAATCTGCTTGTCTGGTTCTGGCTTCGGCCTGTGTGGTCTTCTTGCCGCTGGGGTGCAAGAAGCAGCCGCCGATCACATTGAGCTGCGCCGCCAGCGCTCCCGCTGTGTATCCTGGCGATCCGCTCTCTGTGACCGCAACACCGGGCTCGGTGAGCACGAAGAAGAACAACAGCGTGATCTACAGCTGGTCGGGCGATGGAGTGACGGGCAACGGCGCGACAGCTACGGTCAGCACGGCCTCACTCGCCCCCGGCTCGTACACCGCGAAGGGCGAAGTGAAGGAAGGCAAGAAGGGCAAGGAAGGGCAGAAGCAGGGCCAGACGGCGCAGTGCTCAGCTGACTACACGGTGAAGGCCTTCGAGCCGCCGACCGTGAGCTGCTCGGCCAATCCCGACACCATCAAGCCGGGTGAGACCAGCACGATCACGGCCACTGCGGTGAGCCCGCAGAACCGCCCGCTGACCTACAGCTACTCGGCGTCGGCCGGCTCGGTTTCGGGCAGCGGCACGACGGCAGAGTTCTCTTCGAGCGGCGCGCCGACGGGCGCTGTGTCGGTGACGTGCAGCGTGTCGGACGACAAGGGGCACTCGGTCTCGGGCAATACGACGGTGAACATCTCGGCTCCGCCACCGCCTCCGCCACCGCCGACGTCGCGGGCGCTGTGCTCGATCAACTTCACCACGGATAAGAGCCGTCCGACGCGCGTGGACAACGAAGCGAAGGCCTGCCTTGATCAGGTGGCTCTGGAGCTGAAGCAGAATGCGGACGCGAAGGCTGTGCTGGTTGGCCAGTCCGACGACAAGGAGAAGGCCCGGACCGAGAAGCAGCAGAAGTATGCGGAGCATCACAAGCGCGCCAAGGTGGAAGATTTTGCCGCGCAGCGCGCCGTGAATGCGAAGGACTACCTGGTGACCGATCAGGGCATCGACGGCTCGCGCATCTCGACCGCGACCACTGCAACCGACGGGCAGGCGGTGCAGAACTACCTGGTGCCTTCGGGTGCGAACTTCACCAACGACGTGCAAGGCACGACGCCGGTGGATGAGACGACGCTGAAGCCGCAGGCGCGCAAGCCCCTGGGCGCAAGGCATCACCATAAGAAGGCTGCGGCGCAGTAGGCCGACGACCAAAGCAGTGCAGTGCATCGAGCCCTCCACGCGCCTCGCCGGCGCTGCAGAGGGCTCGATGTGTTTTGCAGCGAAGATTTTCGGTTCTGCAGTGGGACCGATTCCGAGATTGCTTGATGGCGGACTGAACCTACCAGGTTCGGGGTAAGTCATCCCGGGTTTCACGGCGGGCGGATTTTGACTATTCTTAGTACATAGACGGAGTTGTGTAGCTGGATGAGGTTTCTGCAGACTTTTCCGCGCGTGCTGCGCTCGCGCTGGTTATTCGCGCCTGTTTTCCTGATTTTGGTGTGCGCCGCTTCGGCGCAGGATTCCTGGAGCGTGGTGGGACCGGCGGGAGGCGATGCCCGCGCCTTTGCCGCGGCTCCCGGTGATCCAAATCACCTATACCTGGGCACGACGAATAGCTGGCTCTATGAGTCGAAGGACCAGGGCGCAAGCTGGCGCCGGCTGGCCAAGCTGGATGGCGCGGACGGATTCGTGCTGGACAGCATCGTGGTGGATGCGGCCGATCCCTCGACAATCTACGTGGGCGCGTGGAAGGGTTCTGAGGGCGGCGGGCTGTGGACCAGCCACGACGCGGGCAAGAGCTGGGCCCAGTCTGATGCGTTCAAGGGGCAGCCGGTGCATGCGCTGGTGCAGGCGGCTTCCGATCCGAAGATCCTGGTTGCGGGCACGCTGTCGGGAGTGTTCCGCAGTTCCGACGCAGGCGCGACGTGGGAACAGATCAGCCCGGAAGGCGACAAGGAGATTCACGAGATCGAGTCGCTGGCCGTCGACCCGGCCGACCCGGACGTCATCTATGCGGGAACCTGGCACCTGCCCTGGAAGACCACGGATGGCGGAAAGACCTGGCGCAATATCAAGAAGGGCCTGATCGTCGACTCGGATGTGTTTTCCATCATTGTCGACCCGGAGCACACGAAGACCGTTTACCTGAGCGCGTGCAGCGGGATTTACAAGAGCGAAAGTGCCGGGCAGCTGTTCCACAAGATCCAGGGCATTCCCTCCGAGGCGCGCAGGACACGGGTGCTGATGCAGGATCCGGAAGACCGGCAGGTCGTGTATGCGGGCACTACGGAAGGGCTTTACAAGACCGTCAACGGCGGAAAGACCTTTAAGCGGATGACGGATGCCGACGTGGTGGTGAACGACGTCTGGGTCGATCCCAAGGATTCGAATCACGTGCTGCTGGCGACGGACCGAGGTGGCGTGCTGGCCAGCCACGATGGGGGTGCGACCTTCACTGCGTCGAATGAGGGCGTTTCGGAGCGCAAAGTCGCGGCGCTGCTGGTAGACCGCAGCAATCCTGATCATCTGTACGCCGGGGTGGTCAACGACAAGACCTTCGGCGGGGTCTTCCAGTCCACCGATACCGGTGTGAGCTGGCAGCAGGTGGGTGAAGGGCTGGATGGGCGCGATGTATATGCGCTGGCGCAGACGCAGGATGGGACGATCGTGGCCGGCACCAACGAGGGGATCTTTCTTCTCGACCCGCCGGCAGCGAGCGACGCGGCTGCGGGTGGGGGATCTTCGGCGGCATCTGCAGTCCTGACCTGGGAACCGAAAAACACGATCGCGAACACGATTGTGAAGACGGCTACGGAGAAGGCGCGCGGCAAGAGGGTGACGGTCGAAAAGCAGGAAAAGGCTCCGGTGGTTGAGCTGGACGGCCGGGTGAATTCGCTCGATGTCGGTGGCGACGTGTGGGCAGCCTCGACCGACAGCGGCATTCTGACCAGCCACGACCAGGGCGCGACGTGGCAGGGCGGACCGGTGATGGGAGTGGCGGGCTACCTGTCGGTAACGGTGCACGAGGACACGGTGGTGGCAGCGCGTCCCGAGGGAGTAGTGATCTCGCAGGACGGCGGCAAAAGCTGGTGGCCCATGGGGCTGCCCACGATGCTCACGCGGATTCACCGCGTGCTGTTTTCGCCGGACGGGACGTTGTGGCTGGGCGCTCGCGAGGGCGTGTACTTTACGCCGGACCAGGGGAAGACGTGGATGTGGATCCAGAGGCTGCCTTTCCGCGATGTGGACGATCTGAGTTACGACGCGGCGGTGAAGCGGATGCTGGTGAGCTCGCGCTCGAGCGACCAGATCTTCGCCATCGACCCGAAGACGATGACCTGGCAGTGGTGGCAGACGGGCTATCAGGTGGCGCTGATCCGCGGGGCGGGAGAGCGGCTGGTGGCGGCCTCGCTGGATGACGGCGTGCTGATGGGACCGAACGCCGTGGGTGTGGAGACCGGGCAAAAATAGCGTCCGAGCCGCATTCCAGTATCATCAAAGTATGCAGGGTGCTGTGGAACATCCGGGGCAGATGAGCGCATTTCGAACATATGACCTGCGGCTGGAGCCGATCGCCGCGAAGGTCCTGGCCCAGGAGCGGCTCAACGCGGAAGACGGGCTAGCCTTGTACGGCTCGCGCGACGTGCTGGCCGTGGGCTGGCTGGCCAATCACGTGCGCGAGCGGATGCACGGCGATGTGACCTACTTCAACGTGAACCGGCATATCAACCCCACGAACGTTTGCGTGGCGGCGTGCAAATTGTGCGCCTTTGGGCGCAAGAAGGGCGACCCGGCCGGCTATACGATGGCGCTCGATGAGGCGTGGGAGACGGCGGCCTCGGGCTATTCGGAGGCGGTGACGGAGTTCCACATCGTCGGCGGCCTGCATCCGGATCTGCCGCTCGAGTTTTTCCTGGACCTGGTGCGCGGACTGAAGGAACGGTTTCCCAAGGTGCACATCAAGGCCTTCACGATGGTGGAGATCGCGTTTCTGGCGCGGCGCGCGAAGCTGACGATTGAGCAGACGCTCGCAAAGCTGCGCGAGGCCGGCGTGGACTCGATGCCCGGCGGCGGCGCGGAGATCTTTACGCACCGTGTGCGGTCGATCATCTGCGACCACAAGATTGACGGCAGCGAGTGGCTGGAGACGGCGCGGCTGGCGCACAAGATGGGTTTCCGGTCGAATGCAACCATGCTGTACGGACACATCGAAAACGACGAGGACCGCGTAGACCATCTGCTGAAGCTGCGCGCGCTGCAGGATGAGACCGGAGGGTTCCAGACGTTTATCCCGCTGGCGTTTCATCCCGAGAACACGCCGCTCGATCATCTGCCGGTGACGACAGGCCTGACGGACATTCGGCAGATTGCCGTGAGCCGGCTGCTACTGGACAACTTTGCGCACATCAAGGCTTACTGGCAGATGCTGACGCCGAAGATCGCTCAGATCGCGCTGCGCTTCGGCGCCGACGACCTGGACGGCACGGTCATCGAGGAGAAGATCTATCACGACGCGGGCGCTACGACACCGCAGGGCATGACGCGCAAAGAGCTTTGCCGGCTTATTACCGAAGCCGGACGCGTGCCGGTGGAGCGGGATACGCTCTACCACGCCGTCACGCGGACCGAAGACAGCTTTACGGTGGCGGTGTAGAGCACGACGGCAGGAGCGACGCCATGAAAGCATTTGGCTCGGCAGTTCTGCTTGGTCTTGGCATCGGGCTGGTGTGGGGCGTAGGGTGCGCAATCGCCCTGCTGTATGCGATCTTCTTAGCTGGATACCGCAAGGCGGTTGAGGATTCACTTGCGGAAGTGAAGCCGAAGCGATTCCAGCAGATTCTGGAAAAGCTGCGCGCTGAAGGCCACGGAGACAGACTGCCACTTCCATAGCTCTTACTGCCGGACTACCTCACCGTTCTTCATGACAAAACTCACATGCTCGCAGACGGAGATATCGTCGAGCGGATTGCCGGGGACGGCGACGATGTCGGCGTAGTAGCCGGGCTTGAGCCGGCCGATCTGATCGGCCCAGCCTAACAAGCGCGCGCCTTCGATCATGTCGGCCTGCAGCGCCGCGAGTGGCTTCATGCCGTACTTCACCATCAGGGTGAGCTCGTGGGCCTGCGTGCCGTGCGGAAACGGGCCTACGTCGGAGCCAACGGCGAAGGGAATGCCTGCCGCGACCTGCTTCTTGAATTCAGCGATCTTGTAGTCGAGCATCTCCGCTTCACGGGCCGCCTGATCCTCCGTCCCCACGAACGAAGACCTCTCCGTGGGGGCCCCGTCTTGCGACTCCTGGTGGTGCGCGAAGTAGTCGAAGATGGTGAAGGTGGGCACGGCGGGGATGTGCTTCTCCTTCATGAGGCGCATGGTTTCGTCGCTGAGTTGCGTGGCGTGATCGATGGAGGCGACGCCGGCCTGCGCGGCGTAGAGTGTGCCCGGCTCGCCCATGGCGTGCACGGCGACACCCGTGCCGAGGCGGCGCGCTTCTTCTACGGCGGCGGCGAGTTGCGCTTCCGTGTACTGATAGGGCGTGTGCAGCACGCCGTCGATCATGCGGTCAGGGCCGGTCTCGTAGATCTTCGCGAAGTCGGAGCCTTGCTTGTGTTGCTCGCGCATCACGGCGACGATCTCATCAGCAGTGTTGGCGCGGTCGGCGTTCGAAAGCACGTGCTGCGCGGGGTTGAAGTGGTTCGCATCTTCATGGCCGCCGAGAATGTCGATGGCGTTGCCGCTGATGCGCAGTCGAGGCCCGGGAATGAGACCCTCGTTGATCGCGTCGCGCACGGCTGAGTCGGCCGAGCCGGCGCCTTCGGTGCCCATGTCGCGCTCCGCCGTGAAGCCGGCGAGAAGGTCGGCTTTTGCAGCCTGCTCGGCGAGGATCGTGCGCCAGGGAACGGATTCTTCCACGGTCTGCAGGTCCTCCGCGCCGGGGTGCAAAAAGAGATGCACGTGCGCGTCGATGAGGCCGGGGAGCAATGTAGCGTCGCCAAGGTCGATGATCTTCGCGCTCTGCGGATGGTCAACCGATGCGCCTACGGCCTTGATGCGCTCGCCTTCGATGAGAATTTCGCCGGGCTGCAGCAGATGGCCGCTGGCAACATCGAGCAGGCGCGCGGCGTGGAGCACGATGGGCGCGGAGGCCATCTGCTGAGCCTGCATCAGATTGCCTGTGGTTCCTAACAGACATGGGGCAAGAGCGCAGGACCAGGACCAGCAGGGACGAGCGAAGAATTTCCGCATGCATATGACTATGCCTTGCCCGGCCTGGATTGTCGATGGGATTCAAACGGAACTGATGAGGCAACGGCAGTGCGGGCACTCGAACCACCGCAGCGAATGGATCGAGAGTTGACGCAGCCTCAGTTTGTGGGACCCACATGCGGGTCCAGCTCCTGGATCGGTGCGCACGGTAGCTGCAGCGTGAACGCAGCACCCGGCACACAGCCCAACGCGTTCGAAGGACGGACCTGGATGCTTCCGCCGTGGCGTTCGATGATCTCTTTGGTAACCCACAGCCCGAGTCCGGTGCCGACATCTTTCTTTGTGGTGAAGAAGGGTTCGAAGATGCGGTCGAGATGCTCCGGGGCGACCCCGGGCCCACTGTCGGCGATGACCACTTCCACGCAGCCGCCGTCGCCGTTGGGCACGAAGCTGGAACTGACGGCAATCGTCCCGCCTTCACCGGCTGCGTCAATGGCGTTGGCAAGCACGTTGGAGAACACCTGCCGCAACTCACCGGCGACGCCCTGGATGGGGGGGCATTTGCCGAAACTGCGCTGCACATGAATGCCGGTCGATTCGATCTTGTTCGAGTACATCTTCAGGGTGGATTCAATGAGAATTTCAATCTGAATCGGCTCCGGCGCATTCGACTCCCGGTAAAAGCCGAGGGTTTGCCGCGCAATGTGCGCGACGCGCTCAACCTCCTGCTCCGCCGAAGTGAGGTACTGCACGACGGTCGCCGGCGTGCCCGGGTCTGACTTGGCGATGTAAATCAGGTTGACGATTGCTTCGAGGGGATTGTTCACCTCGTGGGCCACCGTGGCGGAGAGACGCGCCGCGGCTGCCAGTTTATCCGCCCGGCGCATGAGGTCTTGCGATTTGCGTTCTGCCGACGCATCACGGAAAACGAGCACGACACCGATGAGCTGGTGGTGATCGTCGCGGATAGGAGCGGCACTGTCTTCAATGGGAATCAGCCGTCCATCGGCGTGCCGGATGACGGTGTGGTTGGCCAGGCCGACTACGGCGCCGAGATCCAACACTCTCGTGACCGGATTCTCGATGGCTTGGCCAGTGAATTCGTTGAAGATCGGAAAGACGGTGTGGATGTCCCTTCCTATGGCCGCGCTTGCGCTGACTCCGGTGAGCGACTCGGCTACCGGGTTGAAGAACTTTACCCGCCCTTCGCGATCGGTGGCAATCACACCATCTCCGATGCTGGTCAGGGTTACCCGCAGCCACTCTTCGCGCGCGTGAATCTCGAGCACGTGCTGGTCGCGGAGGGCGCTCTCTCTCAGGATGAAGCGCGCAAGAACAATGAGCCCGACTATACCAATAAGGGTTGCGAGTAGGATGCTCAGCTTGGTGAGCTGGCCACTTCGCAGATATGCAGCATTGCGAACGGCCTCAAGCCGGTTCTCTTCCGCCTGCATGGTAGCGATGACCCGGCGGATGTTCTCCATGATGAGCAGTCCCCGATCGGAAAGCACGACTGCTCTCGCCTGAGTGGAGTTAGCTGCGCGGGCGAGCGCCACGGTTTCGTTGAGCTCGTTCAATTTCTGGTGAGCGAGAGCGCTAAGCTGGGCGACGTTTACCTGCTCGACGGGATTGTCCGCTGTGAGCCGGGCGAGCCTTTGCAGATGGCTGTCAATCTGCGAGAGCGCCTCATTGTAGGGTTGCAGGTACTTTGATTCCCCCGTCAGCAGATAGCCGCGCTGTCCTGTCTCCGCGTCGAGCAGAAGCGACTCAGTCTGCTCCAGCTCTGACAGGACCTGCTGCGTATGGAAGAGCCAGGCCTGATTTGCGGATTGCACGCCGAGTCTGTTCCCTGTGATGAGCGCATTCGCGATGAGCAAAAGAACCAGGAGAGTGAAGCCGGCCACTACACTGAATTTTCGAAACAACATCTGCATAGGAGCCCGCCTGGTGCACGAGTCGTGAAACTATCAGGGAATGCCGTGCTTACTGAGCGCTTCAAGCGCGGGAAAAATGCAAAATCGACTGCTCAAAACCGGGCAAGAAGAGGATCTTTCCTGGCAGCCCCGGAAGGTTTCGCGGCGCCGCAAATCATCGAAACGTACGTTATCGTACTGTGCCGCAAAGCGTTGGGTCAAGCTGCAGGCCATCGGGCGGGGTTGGCTATTTAGTAGGCGGCGATGCCGGTGAGGTGCTGGCCGAGGATCAGCGTATGGATGTCGTGCGTGCCCTCGTAGGTCTTGACCGATTCGAGGTTCATGCTGTGGCGCATGATGGGGTAATCCTCGGTGATGCCGTTGGCGCCCAGGATGTCGCGGGCCATGCGTGCAGTTTCAAGCGCCATCCAAACGTTGTTGCGCTTGGCCATGGAGATGTGCTGGTGACCGGCCTTGCCGGCATCTTTGAGGCGGCCGACATGAAGCGAGAGCAACTGGGCCTTTGCGATCTCCGTGGCCATCCAGACGAGCTTTTCCTGCACGAGCTGATGGCTCGCGATGGGCTGATCGTGGAATTGCTTTCTGATTTTGGAGTACTGCAGCGCGGAGTCGTAGCACGCCATTGCGGCCCCGATTGCGCCCCAGCCGATGCCGTAGCGGGCCTGATTGAGGCACATGAGCGGGCTTTTGAGGCCGGCGGCGCCGGGCAGAAGATTGGCTTCCGGTATGCGCACATCCTGCAGCGAGAGGCCGCTGGTGACCGAGGCGCGCAGCGACCATTTGCCGTGCACATCGCGTGCCGAGAAGCCGGGGCGGTCGGTCTCGACCAGGAAGCCGCGGACGCTCTTGCTGGAGTCGGCGCTGTCTGCATCGACACCTTCGAGCTTGGCCCAGATGACGGCGACGTCGGCGATGGAGCCGGAGGTGATCCACATCTTCTCGCCGTTGAGAATGTACTCCGAGCCGGAGCGGCGGGCGCGGGTGGTCATGCCTCCCGGGTTCGATCCGAAGCCGGGCTCGGTCAATCCGAAGCAGCCGATCTTTTCGCCGCCGGCGAGCGCGGGCAGCCAGGCATTCTTCTGCTCGTCGGAGCCGAAGGTGTAGATGGGATACATGACCAGAGCAGACTGCACGCTGACGAAGCTGCGCAGGCCGGAGTCGCCGCGCTCAAGCTCCTGCATCACCAGGCCGTATTCGACATTTGACATACCGGCGCAGCCGTAGCCTTGCAGCGTTGCGCCAAAGAGGCCAAGCTCGCCCATGAGCGGGACGAGCTCGCGTGGGAAGCGCTCTTCCCGGAAGCAGGCTTCGATGATGGGGATGATGTTGTCGTCGACAAAGTCGCGCGCGGTGCGGCGGACGAGCAGTTCGTCTTCAGAAAAACTCGCGTCGAGTTGAAGAAAGTCGAAGCCCGGAAACTTTGCGGCCATGATGATCTGCCCAGAGGCAAGGCTAGCAGATGAAGGCGGCAGGTGAGCAAGCTGGCGTGTAGGCGAGTTGGCGTCCTCCCGTTGGGGAGGACGTTAGCAAGTTAGCAAGTTCACGATCCGGCTGTTGTGCTCATCAGGCCAGTTGGTATGGCGCACGATAGGAGCGCGTGAGCAGATCGCAGGCGGAGGAGTCGTCGAGGATCTTTTCGCGCTGCACATCCCAGCGCAGCTTGCGGCCAACCATCATCGAGATGAGGCCAAGATGGCCGGGGATGGTGGAGTGGTGCGCGACTTCGACGGGCGTGATGGTGGGCTTGCGCGACTTGACGCAATCAAGGAAGTTGCGCCGATGCTCTTTGGATTCGTAGAGCTGGATCTTGCGCAGATTGTCGGGCAATGCGTCCATCTTGACCCAATCCTGGTTGGAGGCATCGAAGCCGCTGCGATCGACCCACACCCAGCCGTCGGTGCCGATCCATTTGGTGCCCATGTTGATCGCGCCGGAGCCGCCGGCGATGGTCATCTTCACATCGCCGGAGTAGCCGGTGACCTCTTTGCGATAGAGGCACTCGACGTGGTATTTCGTGGCCGTGTTCCAGAGCGCGTCGGAGGCGGGGAATTCGCCGATGCCTTCGACCTCGGACGGGCCAGTCGTATCGAAGCCAAGTCCCCAGTGGGCGATATCGCCGTGATGGCCGATCCAGTCCATCAACTGGCCGCCGCCGGTGTTGTAGTTCCAGCGCCAGTTTCTGTGCACGCGGGCTTCAATATACTGTTCCATTTTCGATGGGCCGATCCAGCGGTCGTAATCTAGCTCGGCGGGCGGATCGCTGACGGCAAGACTCCACGCGGGCGTGCCGGGCCGAATGAGCGAGGGATCCGCAACCTTGTCAGGGAGTGTCGCCAATTTCGCAAGCAGCGCAGGCTCGGTGCCCGCGAAGTCATGGTGGCCGGGGGGCAGGCCCACTTCTACGCGAACGACATTGCCGATGAGACCATTGCGCACGATTTCCGCGGCTTTGTGGAACGTGGGCAGCGAGCGCTGCCAGGAACCGGTCTGCCAGATGATGGCGTTCTTCTCGGCGGCGCGCACGATAGCCTGCTGTTCGGCAATGGTACGGGCAAGCGGCTTTTCTCCGTAGATATCCTTTTTTCGGTTCGCGGCTTCGGTGGCGACGAGCGCATGCCAGTGGTCGGGTACGGCGATCATGACGGCGTCAATGTCGTCGCGAGCGAGCAGTTCGTGGTAGTCGTGATAAGCCTTGCAATCCTGATTGCCGTAGCGGGCGTTAACCGTGTCGACGGCGGCCTGCAGGTGGTTCTTGTCCAGGTCGCAGGCGGCTACCACCTGGCAGTCGTCCTGCTCGAGAAAGACTTTCGTGTTGGAGGGCCCCATCATGCCCCATCCGATGACGCCCAGCGTGATGCGATTGGACGCGGAGACGCGGCTGGCGCGTGTCCAGGCACTGCGGGACAACAGCGCGGCGGCTCCGGCGGACTTGACGAAGTCGCGACGCGAAATCGAGGCGAATGGAGAGTTGGGCATGATTCCCTCCTGCGACACCGCAGCATGCGGAATGGAATGCACCGGAAGTCTAGCACGGTATGCCGGGGCCCGGAGCGTGGACTTTTCTCAATTGACAATGGTATGACCATAAACTAGTCTGTGCCTGTTCGGCGGCTATCCGGCTGGGCATCGGGTTTTCGCACCGGGAGGCAATCACGTGACGGCGTTGAACCGACGGGAATTTCTTTCAGCTTCAGCGGCCACATTGCTGGCTGCTTCAACGCGCGGTTTGGTAGCAGAGGTCGACGGTCAGGAGAAGCCCTGGTATTCCACCATGCAGCGCTGCGGCCATCTCAACCTGAATGAGCGCGATCCGCTCACGCTGGATGCCGAAGGCTGGATGGACTATTTCGCCTCGCTGAAAGCAGACACTGTATTGCACAACGGCGGCGGGATCATGGCGTTTTATCCCACGGAGGTTCCGTATCATCACCGCAGCCAGTTTCTGGGATCGCGCGATCTGCTGGGAGAGCTAATGAGCGCTTCTCGCAAGCGGAGAATTCGCGTGGTGGCGCGCATGGACGCCAACTACGCCTACGATGATGCGCTGCAGGCGCATCCGGCGTGGTTCGAGCGGAATGCCGATGGATCGCCGCGAAGGCACGCGGAGTGTCCGTGGCTCTACAAGACCTGCATGTTCAGCACGTATTTCACGGAACAGATGCCGGCTATCTATCGCGAAATCGGCGAGCGCTACGCACCGGAGTGCTTTTACACGAACGGCTGGCCGGGCACGCAGGCACTCGGCGTCTGCTATTGCGAAAACTGCGAAAAGATTTATCGCGAGCAGACCGGAGGCGCGCCGCCGCAGGGAACCGATCCGCGCAGTCCGATCTACAGGAAGTATTACGAAGTGTATCTGGACCGCATCGCTACGGTCTGGAAGCTTTGGGAGGAAACGACGCGAGAGAAAAATCCGAAGTCTGGATACGTGGGCAATCTGGGCGGCGGCATTCGAAGCGTGAAGAGCGTGAAGCGGCTGGGCGAGCTGGCTGACTGGTTTTATGCGGACTATCAGGGGCGATCGGGAAATGCGCCGATATGGCTCTGTGCGCAGCAGGGCCGCATGGCGCGCTGCGTCGCGCCGGGACGTCCGGCGGCGAATGCAATCGGGGCCTACGACACCGGAAACCCGGGATGGCGGCATACCAGCAAGACAAAGGAAGAGACGACCTTGTGGATGGCGCAGGCCGCGGCCAGCGGCATGGCGCCGTGCTACCACTGGCTGGGCGGGCAGCCCGAAGACACGCGCTGGCGCGAGACCGGCCGGTCATTTTTTACGTGGCTCGCGCAAAACGAAGAACATTTCCGCAACCGCAACACGATTGCCAACCTGGCGGTGCTGTATCCGCAGAGCACGATCTCGTTCTATGGCGCCGGCGGCAAGGCCAAAAAGTCGAATGGAGAGACGGGCGATGCCGCTGAGTTTCTGGATGGGCTGTATGAGGCGCTGCTGGAGGGGCGGTTTCTCTTCGATCTGGTGCACCAGGAAGATCTGGATGCGGCGCGATTGAAGCGCTATGAAGCTCTGCTGATTCCCAATGCGGCCTATCTGCGCGACAGCGAGTGCGCGGCGATTCGCGCGTACGTGGCGGCTGGAGGGTCACTGCTGGCGACCTTTGAAACATCGCGCTACAACGAGTGGGGCGATGCGCGCGAAGATCTCGGACTGAAAGATGTACTCGGAGTGAGTGCGAAGGGTGAGGTGATTGGGCCGGCGGGCAATAGCTACATGCGCATCGAACAGCCTCATCCGATTCTGGAGGGATACGAGGGAACCGACCTTCTGCCGGGACCGGAATGCCGGTTACCGGTGACCAGCACCGGCGCAGGTCCGCTGCATCTCAGCGTGGTTCCTTCCTACCCTGCGTTCCCCCCGGAGATGGTGTTTCCCCGCACAGCACGCACGGATCAGCCTGCCGGTGTCTTCCTCGATCGAGGTGCGTCACGGGTGGTGTATTTCCCAGGAGACATCGATCGCACGTTTGGCCGCTCCGGCCATCCTGATTTTTCGCGTCTGCTCAACAACTCGGTGCGCTGGCTGTTGAACGGCCGTTCGCTACCGGTTTCGGTGGAAGGCGATGGCACGCTGGAGCTGTTCGCGTGGGAGACGGAGCCGGGCTTCGCTTTGCATCTTCTGAACTACACGAATCCGCGCATGAACCGGCCCTACGTATCACGGTACTATCCGGTTGGGCCGCTCAAGGTGCAGTTCCAGATTCCGCAAGGCCGTAGAATAGTTGCTGTGCGCGCTCTCCGGGAGGGCCGCGCGCTCGCTTTTCAACAATCGAAGGGCGTGGTAAGGTTTGAAGTTCCCTCGGTTGCGGATTACGAAGTGGTTGCTTTGACCTAGAGCGCTTCCACAGTTTATGCGCCCTCGTTGGAATCACGAGAGGTGGCATTTTCCTGAGGAACGCGCCACTTCGCAATTGTGGCTTCGGGATATGACAACTGTGAAACCGCTGTAGCCGAACCGGGGAAAGGTCCAGGGACCGCACAATGAAAAAGATTTTGGAGACGAGCGCAAATCCAGTGGGGGCCAAGATCCGGCCGATCACGAAGATCTCGATCAGTGAAGAGATCGCCAAGCAGATTATTGATCTGATCTCAAGCGGCGATCTCAAGCCAGGGCAGCGCCTGCCCTCGGAACGCGAACTGTGCGAGCATTTCGGCGCCAGCCGCTCGTCGCTGCGCGAAGCTCTCCGCTGCCTTTCCATCGTGGGGGTATTGAATGCGCGGGTTGGCGATGGAACCTCGGTGGCCGCGGACGGGGGCAGGTTTCTGCGCAAGATCGTCGAATGGCGGCTGATCACGGAGAGACACGACGTTGAAAATCTGATGGAAGTGCGCATCGCGCTCGAAGGCGTGTCGGCGGCCAACGCGGCGCTGCGGGCTACGGATGAGGACAGGAAGAAGTTTCGCGAGTTGCTGGCCGAGATGAAGGCCTCAGCAAAGGACGCGAAGAAGTTTGCCGTTCTCGATGTGGAGTTTCACGTTGCGCTGGCGAACTCGTCGGGCAACGCACTGGTTTACGATCTGGTGTCGATGGTGCGCGGGCATCTGGTGCGCGTGCTACCCCGAGTTTTGCAGCTGCCCAACGCGCTGCCTCTTTCCACGCAGGAACATATTGCCATTGTGGAAGCCATTGAGCGCCGCGACGCTGAGGGCGCGCGGAAGGCGATGCATGCGCATCTGGAAGCCGTGCTGCAGCGCTACGGCGATGCGATAAAGGGCGGCAGTGTTCCACGCGCTGCCACGAACCACAAGTCTGCGACTAATGGCGGCCTTGCTCCGCGGCGCGCCAAACCTGCCTCGCGAGCAGCGCGCGCACAATCCTCCGGAAGATAAAGAAGACGATTCGTTGACCGTGGGGCGCGCGAGCGATTCGCGCCTGAAGAGGCGCGTCTTACGGCGATTTCTGAGCAGGTGTTCCTCCGCGGTGAGTAGCATCCCCGCCACCCGCGCAGCGAAGTTCTTTTCTCTTGACAATGGTATGACCATATGCCTAGTCTTCCATCGGGAAAAAGTAGCGCTTTTTCCCTGCCTGATTCCCCGCTGCGACAACAGTGCACTGAGAAACAGCAACGTGCGGACATTGTCGGGAGCAATGAATCGAAGTGATTTGATTAAGTGTTTATATCTGGAAGACGTTTACCGGATCTCTCGGCCCGGGAAGAACCCAGTGGAAGAAGGCTCCCTTGCGGAGCTGGTTTGTTTACGCAAGTGCTTCAGGAGGTCACGCACCGTATGCTGTTCATGAATCTGAGGATCACATATCGCAAATCTCTCCGCGCGAGCGGTCTGCTGACGGCCCTGTTGTTTCTTCTCAGCGTGCCGCTGCTAGTTTCCCAGGCAGTTTCGATCGCTTCGGTCACCGGCCGCATTACGGATCCCACAGGCGCCGTGCTGGCCGGCGCGCAGATCACGATGACGGCGGTGGATACGAACGCAAAGCACTTGGCGGTGTCGGACGCCAACGGCAGCTACAGCTTCCCAAGCTTGCCGATCGGCCCCTACATGGTGACGGTCACCGCACCCGGTTTTCAGACCTATGAGCAAAAAGGCCTGGTGCTGCAGGTGAACGACGCGGTACAGGTGAACATACCAATGAAGGTCGGCGCGGACACGCAAAAGGTGGAAGTCGAAGCCGATGCCACGATGGTGCAGACGCAGCAGAATACAATTTCGCAGGTGATGGACCGCCAGCGCATCGTGGAACTGCCGCTCAACGGCCGCGATCCGACGCAGCTGATTACGATCTCCGGCGCGGCGGTGAATCACTCGGACGGCACCAACACCGGAAACAAGAGCTTTTACACGTCACAATCGATTGCCATCGCCGGCAGCGCGGGCGACACGACCAACTACGTGCTAGATGGCGGCGACAACAACGACAGCTTCACCAACGTGAACATGCCATTTCCTTTTCCAGATGCACTGGCCGAGTTCAGCGTGGAAACCAGCGTGCTGCCGGCCCGCAATGGGCTGCACCCGGGCGGCGTGGTGAATGCCGTAACCAAGTCGGGATCCAACGAGTGGCACGGGTCGTTCTTTGAGTTTGTACGCAACGGCGACGTGAATGCGATCAATTATTTTGCGCCGGCGCAGGACAGCCTGAAGCGGAACCAGTTCGGCGGCACGTTTGGCGGACACATCATCCGCGACAAGCTGTTTTTCTTTGGCGGCATCCAGGAGACGATCGTTCGCCAGAATCCTTCGGGAAGCAATGCGATCATTCCCACGCAGGCGGCGCTGAACGGAGACTTCAGCTCGCTTGACGGCGCCGGCTGCCAAACCAGCGGAAAGGCGCGCGCCATCAAGGATCCGGCATCCGGCGCCGCGCTCCCCAATGATTTCATCAGCCCAACGCGCTTCGACTCGTCGGCGGTGCAGTTCGTTACGAAGTATCTTCCGGTTTCCTCAGCCGATCAATGCGGCAACCTGAAGTACGGCGTGCCGGTGATCTACAACGCGCGGCAGTATGTGACGCGTGTCGACTGGACAATCAACCACAAGCACAGCCTCTATGGCCGCTACCTGCAGGACAACTACGATCAGCCCGCGCCGTTCAGCACGACGAATTATCTCTACACGACGACGCTGGGCGTGGATCAGCGGCCGCAGACATTCGTGCTGGGCGAAACCTACACGATCAACCCGAATACGCTGAACTCCTTCCACTTCACCTTCGGGCGCAAATTTGTCGCTCGATTCCCGAACAAGCAGGGCATCGATCCTGCCGATCTGGGTGTGCAGAATATCTGGACGCCTCCTCTGGCTACGGACAACCTGCAACTCGGGGTCACCAGCAGCTTCTCGACGGGTGGCAGCGGTTTTTCGAAATGGGGTGTCAATTCATTTCAGGAAGCCGACGATGTCGATCTGATTCGCGGCAAGCACCAGATTGCTCTGGGCGTGGATGTCTTCCGCACGCAGGACAACCAGAACGACGAGTACAACGACTCGGGCACGTTCAGCTTCAACGGCCAGTACAGCAACGATCCGCTGCTGGATTTTCTGACCGGAACGATGAACAACTTTACGCAGACGCTGCAGCAGGATTTTTCCTACCGGCAGACATTGATTGAGCTCTACGCGCAGGATACGATGCACATCACGCCGCGCCTGGTGATGAATGCGGGCCTGCGGTGGGAGCCGACACTGCCGCCGCATGATTACTTCAATCGGGGAAGCGTGTTCGATCCGGCAGGATTCGCAGCAGACAAAGTCAGCACCGTCTTCCCGTTCGCGCCTCCGGGCCAGTACTTCTATGGCGATCCCGGAGTGCCGCAGGGATTCGCGCAGGACCATTGGCTGAACCTGTCGCCGCGTCTTGGATTCGTGTGGGATCCGCGCGGTGATGGACGGACGACGATTCGTGTCGGCGGCGGCGTACTGTTTGACTCGCTGGGAACCTTTCTCACCTACCGCGTCACGGGCCAGAATGCCCCGTGGGGTGTGACGGTAACGGAATCCAGCGGCCCGTATCAGTTCCACAATCCGTGGGCGAATGTTCCGGGGGGCAATCCCTTCCCGCTGCCCCTGTTCCCGCCGCACAACTACGTGTTCCCGCTCAACGCAACCGACACGTTCATTGCGGCCAAGGCCCTGCCGCCGACCACGAAGACGTGGAACCTTGGCATTCAGCACCAGTTTGCGCAGAACTGGATTGCTTCCGTCACGTATCTCGGCAACGAAACCTCGCACCTCATGGCGGGCAACGAGATCAATCCTGCGGTCTACATTCCCGGCACATGGACTGGCGCGGGTAGCTGCGGCGCACTGACTGTGGCCCCGGGCGCAAACGGGACCGCATGCTCGAGCACCAAGAACACGCAGGCGCGGCGCGTGCTGAGCCTGATCAACCAGACTAACGGCGCGTATTTTTCCGCCACGGACTTTGGCGACAACGGCATCAGCGCCAACTATGAGGGCGGGCTGGCGTCGATTGAACACCGCTTTGCCGACAACTACACGATCCTGGTGAACTACACCTTCTCCCGCTGCAACGGTGTTGTCCCGGTTACTTCACTCGGAGGACCGACGATCCAGAATCCTTCGAATCCAAAGGGCGATTATGGTCCGTGCTCGTATGATGTGACGAATCTGTTCAATGCCAGCGTGGTGTACATGAGTCACTTCAGTGGCGGCCATCTGGCGTCGTATCTGCTCAGCGACTGGCAGATTGCTCCGCTGATGCGGTATGAGACGGGCTTCCCGGTTAATCCAACGACGGGAACCGACCAATCGCTGACTGGCATTGGGCTGGACCGGCCGAACCGGGTTGCGGGCGTGCCGCTCTATGTCCATAGCGGGCATTCCTCCAAGCTGTATCAGTGGGTGAATCCGGCAGCCTTCGTAGCCAATTCGACAGGAACCTTTGGCAATGCGGGCCACTATAGCCTGCGTACGCCGGGTTACTTCGACGTGGATGCAGCCGTGAGCCGGAACTTCAAAATAACGGAGCGCTTCAACGTGCTGGCGCGTGTTGAGGGGTTCGACATCACCAACCATCCGAACTTTGGCGGGCCAACGCCCTCCACCGGAGTGTCGCTTGTACCGACGCTCACCAAGTCCTCCAGCAACTTTGGCCGTATCACGACTGCGGGCGATCCGCGCATTTTGCAAGGCGCTTTGAAATTCGTGTTTTGATCAACAAGAGCGCGGAGCCGGCAGATTGCCGGCTCTGCGCCAAACCGTGCTTTGCTGCACGATAGAATTCTCCAGTCTGGAACATTCCGACAAGAGCGACGCAAGGGAATCGAGAGCTATGACACTTGATGTGCTTTCCGCGATGCAACGCAGAGATTTTCTGAAGCTTGCCGGGGCTACCACGGTCTTCGGCCTGACACGCGGCGCGTTTGCAGCATCCTCGGGCCGCGTTGCGGTGCTGATCGATGCAGAGAATTCTGCAGCATTGGGCGGCCCCGTGAGCTGGGCTGCGGATCAATTGAAGAAAGCGCTGGCAGCCAAGAGCGTGCAGTGCGAGATCGTTCATACGCCGGAGCAGGCTGCGGGCTCGGCATTTTGCATCGCGGTTGCGGGCATAGGGTCCGGCATGGCGAAGGGCTTTCAGCCGGGCGGAGAGCTCGCGGGAGCGGAGAGCCTACGTTTAGCGCCGGGGCGCGTAGGCGATGTACCCGCGGTGCTGGTGTCGGCGAACGATGCGCGCGGATTCATCTACGGTTTGCTCGAACTGGCCGAGCGCGCGCAGTTCGGCCCCGATCCTGTGGCCGCGCTGCATGTGAATGCGGCGATCGAAGAGAAGCCCGCGAACGAGGTTCGCTGCGTGAGCCGTTATTTTTGCAGCGAGCTTGAAGACAAGCCGTGGTATTACGACAAAGAGTTCTGGCCGCGCTATCTCGATACGCTGGTGGCCAGCCGATTCAACCGGTTCTGCTTTGCCTACGGCCTGGAATACGACTTTCCGCGCGGCGTGACGGACGATTATCTGCACCTGCCGTATCCGTATCTCGTGGAGGTGCCCGGGTATCCAGACGTGCGGGTGATGCAGCTGAGATCGCCGGAAGGCCAGGTGTTGCCCACGCCGGTCCCGTTGAGCGCGGAAGAGCGGAATCGCAACTTTGAAGCTTTGAAGTACATTGCCGCGGAGACCGGTAAGCGCGGGCTGCAGTTCCAGCTTGGCATCTGGACGCATGCGTACGAGTGGACGGCGAGCCCAAATGCTTATCACCATATCGATGGGCTGACGCCGGAGACGCACGCGCAGTATTGCCGCGATGCTTTGGCGATCATTCTGAAGGAGTGCCCGGAGATTCAGGGACTGACGATGCGCGTGCACGGCGAGAGCGGCATTCCTGAGGGTAGCTATCCATTCTGGAAGACGTTGTTTGAGGCGATCGCCGGCGCGGGCCGCACCATCAACGTGGATATGCATGCGAAGGGCGTGAACCAGACAATGATCGATATCGGCGTGGCGACGGGGATGCCGGTCACGCTGGGCGCAAAGTATTCTGCGGAGCACCAGAGCCTGGGCTACAACCAGGCCGATATTCGTGCGCTGGAGATTCCGAACCCCAATCATCACGACGATGCGAAGCTATTCAGCCTGAGCGGCGGGTCGCGCCTGTTTACGCGCTATGGTTATGGCGATTTCTTCCAGGAAGGGAGTAAAGCCAAGATCCTGTATCGGCTATGGCCGGGGACACAACGGCATTTGCTGTCGGCCGATCCGGAGATGGCCGCGGCCTATGGGCGCACTTCGCACTTCTGCGGCGCTGTAGGTATCGACCTGATGGAGCCGCTCACCTTCAAGGGCCGCGAAGGTTCGGGGCACACCGGCGGCCGGTGCGCTTATGCCGATGAGTCTCTCAATCCCAAGGCCGATTGGGAGAAGTACGAATACTACTACCGCGTCTGGGGACGCAAGCTCTACGATCCGGAGTCCAATCCCGAGAGCACGCGCCGTTATCTGAAGAGCACCTTTGGTCACGGCGCAGAGTCCGTCGAGACGGCTCTGGCCAACTCCAGCCGTATTCTTCCCTTGATCACCTCCGCACACCTTCCCTCTGCGTCGAACCATGCATTCTGGGCTGAGCTTTATGACAACATGCCAATCGTGCTGGACAGCGAGCGCTCGCCGTACGGAGATACTCCCAACCCGAAGTGCTTCGGCACGGTGAGCCCGCTGGACCCTCAGCTTTTTTCCACCATCGTTGAACATACGCAGGATCTGCTTGCGGGCCGCTCGAATCCGAAGTATTCGCCCATCGAAGTGGCGCAGTGGATCGAGGACTTTACCGCGGCTTCGGACGAGGCTTTATCCAAGGCTCGCACGAAGGCGGCATCCGCGTCGTCGCCGGAATTTCGGCGCATTGAAGAGGACGTGCTGATCCAGAACGGCATCGGCGCATTCTTTGCGGCCAAGCTGCGCAGTGGCGTGCTGTATGAGATTTATCAGCAGACCGGCAACGCCGACGCCGGCAAGCTCGCGCTGGAGCAATACAAGAAAGCGCGCGAGGCGTGGTCGAAGATGGCCGACCGCGCAGCCCGGGTCTATGTTTCCGATGTGAGTTACGGTGATGTGCCCATGCGGCGCGGCCACTGGAAGGACCGGCTTGCGGGCATCGATACCGATGTTGCGGCGATGGAGCAGAAGCTGCAATCGCCTCCGGCGGCCACGGGATCGGCGGAGAGCGCAGCGCATGCCATCAGCGCGGCTACAGGAAAGCCGAGCCGGCCCGCGATTCAATGCACGCATACTCCGGCGGAAAGTTTCCATCCGGGACAGGCGCTTGCGTTGTCGCTGCAGGTTTCCGGACCTGCTACGCCGGCTCGCCTTTACTATCGCCACGTCAACCAGGCGGAACGTTGGCAATGCGTGGATATGCATGGGGGGCAGGGAAGTTATAGTGCGGCGATTCCGGGCGATTACACGCAGTCGGCGTATCCGCTGGAGTATTACTTCGCGCTGAGGCATGAGAATCAGGAGACACTCTTTCCCGGGTTCAATGCCACGCTTTCGAATCAGCCGTATTATGCGATTGCGAAGAGGAGTGCTTAGCGGTGTCCAGCAGATCTGACACCCAGCGCTTTTTGCGGAGCTTCTGCGGCGCGAGTGAGCTCGTGCCATAGGAAGAACTAAATTGATTGTTAGCATCGTCCCTACGGGGCTACGGATCAACTAAACGCTTTGTCCCAGGGTTCCCGTTCGTTCGCCAAGGCGAACGAAGCGTCCACCCTGGGCTATTGTCCGTTGGCCCCTCCGGGGCCGAACTGCTCCATTCTGTTTTGTCATCGAGGTCGCAACCGCAGTGGGGGGATATTACAAATCCTGTGTGCCGGTACTCTCTTTAGCAAGTTGGGAACTCCTGCCCTGGTACTTCGTGCTTCTTCCCGAGAGATGTTTAGCGCGCGCGAAGGCTTCTTACCAGAAATAGGTGAGTTCGAGTTTCGGGGAGCCGGGCTCGCCGCCGATCATGTCGGTGATCTGGGCCCTCAGCATGAGGCGCGGGGCTACAATTGGATCGAAGATCATGATCGGTCACAATTGGACTCTGGCTTGAACCAGGCTTCCGCGCATAGAGCGTGTCGCTTGCATTTATTATGCGTATTGCGGCGGCAAGGAGACTTCATGCGTGTCTATAGCTCTATCTTTGCGACCATCTTCGGATTGTTGTGCTCAGGAGCTTCGGCGCAGTCTGCAGCCGCAACTCAATCTTCAGCCGCCGGTTCAACTCCGCTCACAAACGGCGTTGAGGTCAGCGCCGGAGAGTTGCACGAACAGATTGTGGCCTTGCGGGATGATGTTCTTCGCATTCGCATCTGGCGCGGGCAGACACCTCCTGAGGATGCTTCGTGGGCCGTGCTTCCGGAGCGCCGTCATGCGTCTGTGCCCATCTCGAGCGATGGACTGGGTTTTCGCACGCAGGCTCTGACCGTTCAAGTGAACCCGCAGACTCTTATGATCACGATTCGCGACGCGGCCGGAAACATTCTGCAGCAGGATGCCCGTCCGGTGCGATTCGACGGCGACGCCTTTCGCATCTACAAAGTGATGCCAGGCGACGAACACTACTTCGGTCTCGGCGACAAGACCGGTCCGCTCGACCGCCGCAACGAGGCCTTCACGCTATGGAACACGGACGCGTATCGCTTTCAGGAGTCGACGGACCCAATCTACAAAAGCATTCCGTATTTCCTGGCGTTTCGCGCCGGACGCGCTGCCGGCGTGCTGCTGGACAACACCTGGCGATCGAGCTTTGATTTCGGCAAGGAATCAGAGAACACGTACTCCTTTGGTGCCGCCGCGGGCCCGGTGGACTATTACTTCTTCTATGGGCCGAGCCCCAAACAGGTGGTGGAAACCTATGCGTGGCTCACGGGAACGCCGCCGCTGCCGCCGCTCTGGTCGCTGGGGTTTCAGCAATCGCGCTACAGCTACATGTCGCAGGACAAGGTGCTTGAAGTTGCGAATCGGTTGCGTCGCGATCGCATTCCTGCCGATGCGATCTATCTCGATATCGACTATCAGGATCACAACCGGCCGTTCACCGTCAACCGAACAACCTTTCCGGATCTTCCCGGCATGATTGCGCAACTGAAGGCGGAGAACTTTCATGTGGTGATGATTACGGATCTGCACATAGCCGACTTGCCGCACTCCAGCTATGCTCCCTACGACACGGGCATGGCGGGCGATCACTTCGTCAAGAATCTCGATGGCTCAGTGTATGTTGGCACCGTATGGCCGGGCCCCAGCGTTTTTCCCGACTTTACCCGGCAGCAAACCCGGGCCTGGTGGGGCGCGCTCTACCGCGATTTCCGTCATGATGGAGCCGATGGTTTCTGGAATGACATGAATGAGCCGTCCGTCTTTAATACGCCTACACACACCATGCCATTGGATGTGGTGCATCGCATCGATGAGCCGGGCTTCGCGACGCGGACCGCGACACATGCCGAGATTCACAACGTGTATGGGATGCAGAATTCGCGTGCTACCTTCGATGGATTGCGCGCTCTCGATCCGGATCATCGCCCGTTTGTGCTGACGCGGGCTAGTTATGCTGGAGGGCAGCGGTACGCAGCAACGTGGACAGGAGACAACAGCAGCAGTTGGAATCATCTGCGCATGACCACGCCTATGCTGGAAAATCTGGGGCTGAGCGGCTTCGCCTTCAGCGGAGCCGATGTCGGCGGATATGCGGGCACTCCTACGCCGGAGCTGCTGACCCGATGGCTCGAGTTGGCTGCGTTCCAGCCCATCGATCGCGATCACACCGAGAAGGGAACAGGCGACCAGGAGCCGTGGGTGGGCGGCGAACAGCAAGAGGCTATTCGCCGGCATTATATCGATGTTCGATATCAGCTGATGCCGTATCTGTACACACTTGCGGAGGAGGCGTCGCGCACAGGGCTTCCGATCGTGCGGCCGCTCTTTTTGGAGTTTCCGGACGCAGCCTCGGACCGGCATCCGATCGACGTGGATATCGAAGCCGGGGGCGAGTTTCTGTTCGGGCCGGATCTGCTGGTTGCGCCGCAACCGTTTCCGGATGAGCTCGACGACTATTCCGTCGAATTGCCTTCGCCGGACTGGTACAACTACTGGACTGGCGAACGGGTCAAGACGGCGACGAGTACGGTTGCCGCGGTGAATGCGCCGGATCGCAGGGTGCCTGTTACGTTGCGCGTTACGCCTCATCTCGATCAGCTTCCGGTGTACGTGCGCGCCGGATCGATTGTTCCGATGGCGCAGCTTACCCAAAGCACGAACGAGACACCGCAAGGGCCGCTCACGCTGCGCATTTACGCGGGCGATTCCTGCGCGGGAAGCCTCTACGAGGACGATGGCAGGAGCTACGGCTTCGAACATGGCGCTTACCTGCGGGTGAAGTTCAGCTGCGAGATTGGGGCAGATGGGCTCCATCTGCACGTCGGCGCGCATGAAGGATCGTATCCAGCGTGGTGGAAAGAGATCCGCGCCGAGGTTTACGGCTGGAAGGCGCAAAAGGGCGTTGTCTCCGTCAAATCCAGGAACATTTCCGCGCCGGTGTCCAGTGCAGGGCAGAGCGTCAGGTTTCTACTGCCGGACGACGGCAAGGGCATCGATGCGACTGCGCAATAATCCAGGGCCAAGCTCCTACCGCCGGCGATGCAGATGTGAATCGTAAATAAGACCTTGAGTCGAACGATCATGCGCTCAATCTAATGCGTTGTTGAGCTCAATCGGGAAAGGCCCGCATTCTTTTCCCTTGGGGTCGCGGTAGAACCTGAAGCCATCTTCGAAGTTCCGAATAACCGTCGCGGAGAAAGGCGAGACAGCCTCGATCCGTCGCTTGAGGAGCGCAGTGATGAGCCAATCGCCTGTAAAGGCTTCGCAGCAGTGGAACGAAACGCGCGTGTCTGCGCGTCTTGGAATTGAGTATCCGATCATTCAGGGACCACTCGGCGGGCTCTCGACGCAGCGATTGACGGCCGCGGTCTCTAATTTCGGGGGCCTCGGCTCATTCGGCGCGCATGGTCTTGCGCCTTCGGCTATCAAAGACGTGATTGCCGAGGTCCGCGCAATGACTACAAAACCGTTCGCAATGAATCTGTGGGTTTCGATGGAGGATGAAGGAGCGCGAGCCGCGGGCAGCGAGGCCTTTTCCCGCAGCCTGACGGCTATCGCCGGACATATTGAGGCCCTTGGCGGCACGCTGCCGGTTTATAAACCGTACGTGCCTGCAAAATTTGAAGACCAGGTGCGGGTTTTGCTCGACGCCAATGTGCCGGTTTTCAGTTTCATCTGCGGGATCCCACCGAAAGAATTCCTTGACGAATGCCGGGCACGACGCATTGCGACGATCGGAGCAGCGACGACGCCGGACGAAGCGATTGTTCTTGAGCAGGCAGGTGTAGACATTGTCGTGGCTTCTGGATTCGAGGCCGGTGGGCACCGCGGCTCTTTCGTGCTGCCTGCGGAAGAGTCGCTTACCGGAACTTTCTCGCTGGTACCTCAAGTCGGGGATGCGGTGTCAATTCCGGTGGTGGCCGCTGGAGGCATCGCCGACGCGCGCGGCGTTGTGGCGGCGTTTGCTCTCGGCGCCGAGGGAGTCCAACTCGGAACGGCCTTTCTGGCGTGCGAAGAATCGGGCGCGAGCGCGCTGCATCGCGACACAATTCTGAACGGAAGGGCGGGGAGAACCGGGTTGACCAAGGGCTTCACCGGCAGGCTCGCTCGCGGCGTGCACAATCAGTTGTTGGCGGAGCTGAATGGTCCGGGTGTGGAAATTCTTCCGTATCCGCTGCAGCGGTTTCTTCTAAAAAACCTGGTTTCTCTGGCCGAGAAGGCCGGCAACCCGGAGCTCCAGCAGCTTTGGGCAGGGCAGAGTGCAAGTCTGGTGCGGAAGAGCGATGTGGAGGCGCTGTTGCGAAGCCTGGTGTCGGACGTTTCGTCGATCGCCGCTCCCGTTCTTGCGTGGGCCAGCCAGCCGAGCGATCGTTGAACAGTTTGAAGGGCGGACAGGCAAGCGGTTATCCGTGCCAGTGAGCCGATCTGGACCAGCGTCCGGAGTTGCCTAGAACGAACCCACCATCGCAGACCTTTGCAACACCTTGTGCTACGCTTCCCGTTAAGTAATGCGCAGGGATACAGCAGTTTTCGGAGGTGGATATGCAGAACGTGTTAACCCCCAACCATGCTGCGGTTCCACGCTCGCATGGCAGACCTGTGCCGGACTCTTATGACTCCGGCGAGGAGTTTAGCATCTACCATTTGATCGAAGTCTCCAGGTTGGAAGAGGATGGCGAGCTATCGCTGGAGGACGAAGGGCTGGATCGTCTCGACGAAGTCGAAAAGTCAATCGCAGAAATGGAGTCCGCCACTGCCCGGTAATCCGGCCTGACAGCGGCGCAGAGAAAGACGATGCCATGTGATGGGCATCGTCCGGCACCTTGAGGCAGACCGAGAAAACGCTTTGGTGCCGGACTTCAACCGATGCGGTTAAGCCGTAGCGCGCCGCTGCTCCGGAATTTCATGATCGTACGGATCTTCAAACTGTTCTTCTTCCGTGGAGCCCGGCAGAGCGCACGTTGACGTGCTGCCTGCGGCAATCACCGTCGCCACCTGATCGAAATATCCTGTTCCCACAAACCGCTGATGCCTGACTGCTCCGTAGCCGCAGCGCTCTGCAAGATCGAATTCGCGCTGCTGCAGGTTTGAATAGGCAAGCATACCGGTGCGGCTATATTCGTTTGCCAGTTCGAACATAGAGGAGTTGAGCGCGTGGAATCCGGCGAGAGTAACGAACTGGAACCGGTATCCCATGCCGGCAAGCTTATGCTGAAACACTGCCAGCTCAGAGAGGCTCAGCTTGCTCTCCCAGTTGAACGACGGCGAACAGTTGTAGGCCAGCAGCTTGCCGGGGAACTTCGCGTGAATGGCAGATGAGAACTTGCGCGCGTTTTCCAGATTTGGCTCCGAGGTCTCGCACCAGATCATGTCGGCAAATGGTGCGTAGGCCAATCCGCGGGCGATCGCGGCGTCTAGACCACCCCGTGACAAGAAGAAGCCTTCAACAGTCCGTTCGCCGGTAAGGAATGGACGATCGGCGACGTCGCAATCGCTGGTGATCATCTGGGCGGCATCGGCGTCGGTGCGGGCGATCAGAATCGTCGGCACGCTCATCACATCAGCTGCGAGCCGGGCCGCGGTCAGCTTTTGAATCGCTTCGCGCGTGGGCACCAGCACCTTTCCGCCCATGTGACCACACTTTTTGGCCGAGGAGAGCTGGTCTTCAAAGTGCACCGCTGCGGCGCCTGCTTCAATCAGGCTCTTGGTGAGTTCGAACGCGTTGAGGACGCCGCCAAAACCGGCTTCGGCGTCGGCGACGATCGGCAGCATCCAGTCGTGGGAAGGCTGATCCTCCGCATGCGCAATCTGGTCGGCGCGCATGAGCGCGTTGTTGATGGCTCGCACCACGGCCGGGACGCTGTTTGCCGGATACAGGCTCTGGTCGGGATACATCTGCCCACCCAGGTTCGCATCGGCCGCCACCTGCCAGCCGCTCAAGTAAATTGCCTTGAGTCCCGCGGCTGCCATCTGCACAGCCTGATTGCCGGTAAGCGCTCCGAGTGCGGGTACGTAATCTTCGCGATGCAGCAGGCGCCAGAGCTTCTCCGCTCCTCTGCGTGCCAGCGAGTACTCTATTTCCACCGTGCCGCGCAGCCGGGCGACATCATCGGCCGAGTATGTTCGCGTGATTCCATTCCATCGATCCGAAGTCCGCGCGCCATTTGTTGAGAACTCCATGTTGACTAACCTCCTGGTGATCTTGTTGTGCCGCAATGCAGCATCACCGATTAGAGGGCATCCTGGAATGCCGAGGCAAGCCGGGTCGTCCGATTCGGTCCAGTGGACGAGAAATCCTTTGCAAGTGCATAATCGGGTTCACAGTCTTTCGATGAGGCAGGGCGGGGAGTTTTGTGACATGTGGAACTGATTTTCGACGCTGAAAGACTCTTCCCACTCGACCGATTCGGGTGACACAAACGAAGGCGGTGCTTGATGCCTCTTGATGCAAACTTTGCTGCGGATCTGACCGCGGCACTCCGTCTGCGCCGCATGAATGAGGGCCTGAGGCTGCTGGGTGAGGCGGAGCGCGAACTCGGAAGCTTTGGACCGGAGACGCCGGAAGCGGCGCGGCTGTTGTTTCTGATTGCGCAGTGGGTGGATGTCGGTTATCGCGATCACCGGTTCATCGACAGTCTGCTGGAGAGATTTCCTCAGGACTGCCGCAGGAGACTTCCAGTAGAAGACTTTCTCCGCTTGCGCATGGCCGAGGCCTTCCGCGACCTTGCGGCCGGTGAACTGGATTCTGCGATCGCGACGCTTGACCTGGTACTCAGGACCTCTGGTGATCTTTCCCTCTTGTCGCTGGAGGCTGTAGCTCATTTCTGGAAGGGACGCGCACACCGGAAGAGAGGCGAGTACGAAACCTCATTGAAGCACATTGCGCGAGCTCGGGAGATGGCGCAAGCCGATGGCGATGAGATTTTCACGGCGGTGATTCAAGTCCAGGAAAGCTGGCTTCTCTTTCAAAAGGGTTTATCCAAAGAAGCGTTTCAGATGCTCGACCAGGCAGAGTCGGTGTTGAAGCTGACGGATCATTTCGTCGCCTTAGGGAATATCGAATCGGCGCGAGGCCGGATTGTGCGGCGCTCTGGCGAATATTCGCGGGCTCTAGAACATTTCTCGCGCGCTGTGGATGTCTACTCGCGGCGCGATCCAAACCACGTCAACGTTGCCCGCGCGCTGGTGAATGCAGCCTATGTGCAGCGCCTGCTCGCATTGCAGCTGCGCAAACGGATCGAGATGAAGTCGCGTAGCGGCAAGGCCCGTTCAGTCGTGGCCAGCCAGGGTTCCGTATCGCGCGAGACGCCTCTTGCCCGCTACCAGCGCGTATGGCAGGAGGCAGTGGATTCGCTAACCCGCGCGCACGAAATCTACGCATTGCACACACATTTCGATGGCATCGGCAAAGTGCTTTTGAACCTTGGCTACCTTCATCTGGATCGTGGAGACATTGAACGTGCGTACAGTGAAGCAACCAAGGCGTACGAGATTGGCGTTCAGCAGGACGACCATATTTTGATGGCGCGGGCGCGGATTCTGGAATCCGCCCTTGAGAATGCACATGTCGAGGAGCAGACGGGAGAGGAGGTTGATGTGGCTGTGCATGCGAACCGGGCTCGCCTGTATAGCGAAGAGGCGCTCAGCCTTTCGCAGAGCACGCAAAACCGGCGACTGCTTGCCGGAGCCTGTATCGCACGGGGAATCACGGCGGCCAACGACTTCTTTCAGGATTGGGAAACCGCGCGCCGGTACGCCACTGAGGCCACGGGCCTGATTGGCCCCGGCGAAAACGATCATCTGGTGGAGGACCTGGCGCTTTTGAAATCCCGGATCGTACGCGCATCCGGGATTAACGATCTGCTGCGGGGTTGGTCAGAAGGCATCGTGGGCAACAAGACCTTCCAGCAAATCACCGAAGAATTCGCAGAGATTGTGATCCCAAAAGTGTGGCTGCGCGAAGAGAAGAAAATCTCGCGCGTGGCGTCTTCGCTGTCCGTATCGCCGAAGAAGGTGAGGCGTATTCTGCGTAATTCCGGTGTGGTTGACGCGTGATGCCTTGATTACCAGCTACGCAGGCGCAGCCACTCGGTCCAACACAATGGGCTCGAGGCCGTTCCGTACTGCCAGGGGCCGCTGGGCATGTGAGGGCCGGCGGATTTTATACCGGCCCTCACCCATGTGCTCAGAAGCTAGCCCGCAGGTGCAGCTGGAAGCTGCGTGGCGGCAGCTGGTTGGTGGATTGTCCGAACGTACTGCTGGAAAGATCGGAGGACACCGTCCAGAGATTAGAGCGATTGAACAGATTGAAGACTTCACCCTTGGCCTCGATCTTCATTTTTTCTGCGAAGAACCAGGGAACTTCGAAGAACTTGTCGAAGGTGAAGTCGAAGTCCTTATAGCCTGGCTGGTCATAGGTGTTTCGACCAAGCGTGCCTTCCTGACCGAGAGCAGGAACCGGGAAGGCAGAGGCTTTAAAGATACCATTCAGGAACTGCGATTTGGATTGGCCGCCTAAATGCCGGCCAAATGATGGGACGTTGGGGACGTCGTAGTTGGTGCCGTCGGCGTTGTAATCGCCTCCGGTATTGCCGATGACCGCGCCGCTTGCGTTGTAGACCGCATTGAAGGCCGCGCCTGTGTAAACGGTGAATGGCTGGCCAGTTTGACCGACCCATTTGCCGCCGAACTGCCATCCGCCAAGGATGCTCCGGGCCACGATGCTGGAGTAGTGGTTCGGAACCATCCAGGTGCCGTCGGCCGTGAATTGCTGGTGGATGTCAAAGTCGGCGCGACCACGCTGGAAGTTCAGATTTTGCGTCTCGATGAGGTTGGAATTGCCGGATTGGGCGGTGATAGCGCCGGAATCGAGGGACTGCGCGTTGCTCACGGTATCCAGGGTCTTGCCGTAGGTGTAAATGCCGCGCAAGGCGAGGCCGTGTGAGAGCGTTCGTGCGACGACAAGAGAGCCATAGTTCCCGGCGGAATTACCGTTGGAAAACGCGTAGGCAATGCCGCCAAAATATGGATTCAGACGCTGTTGCGTGCCCTTGTTGACGATTAGATCGCCGGCAAAACGATTGATATCCGGATCGTAGACCTCGAGATGGTGAACCGCGGAGCCGGAGTAATTCAGTTCGACAATCAGGTTTTGTTTCAACTGCTGCTGAACGCTCAGCGACCACTCTTCCACCTGCTCCATCTTGGAGTTGAGATCGTACCCGCCCATGCCGGCTCTCTGTATGACGCCATTCACAAGCACAGCTCCACTTGAGTTAAGCGTAACGTTGCTGGTGTCGACAACCGGACACGGCTCGTTCCAGCCTTGCGAAGGACTGCAAAGTTGGAACTTCGGCGTGGGTTGCCCGGAATACACGCTGATGGATGGCGTGTAGAAGTTGGGCAGATTGCCTGAGGTAATGTCCGTTGTGTGCAGATAGGGCGGCTGGTCTTCAAACATGCCAAACCCACCACGGACAGCGGTTCTGCCCTTGCCAAAGACATCCCAGGAGAATCCGACGCGCGGCGTAAAGCCGCCGACATTGTGGTTGAGGACGTGGTTGGAAGATGCGAGGATGGCCACGCCGTTGGCGATGCGGGCATTTTCAGTTGGGCCCGAACCAAGAAGAAAATTGGTCAGCTTGGGACTGAGAATGCTGAAGAAGTTGAGCATGGTGTCGTAGCGCACGCCGAGGTTCAGAGTGAGCCGCGGCATCATCTTCCAGTCATCCTGCAGGAAGTAGCCCATGTAGAGCTCGCGGTACTCGCGATCATAAGGCGCTTCCTGGTGGGTGAGCAGGTTCACATGGGTCGCAGTTTCGGATGTCGGCTCATCCTGCACGAAATCGAGGAGGCTGTTGAAGTTGTACGTCGGGCGATCGAATGCGCCGTCCTGGTGATCGACTTCGCGGATATTGAAGAAGTCGCCACCAAACTTCAATGTGTGCGTCTTGATGGTTGCCGTCATGACGTCGTGCCAACCGTAGGTGCTCTGGGTGAAGTTGCCGGGAGCCCAAGTTCCAAAGCCCGCCAGATTGGTGACGTTAATATACGGAATTTGGTCGGTGGGGAAGCCCAGATTCGATCCGTATGGACGAATGAGATTGGCGCCGGCCTGGTTAATAAGATGAGAGTTGAAGGTGTGGGTCCAATTGATGTTGATGAAATCCGAGCTGTTGTGCTGCCCACCATCCATCGCCGGCCGGGCGCCGTTCTGGGCGCTGTCGTACTCGGTGCGCATCACATCCCCGTAGAGTCGGTCGCTCTTGCCGATATAGTCGTCGATACGGAAGCTCCACTGATAACCGTTCTTGGGTGTGGAGTAAGCGATGTTGGTGGTTCCGATAACATTCAGAGTAGCTGGAATGCCCGCGGGCGGGGCGAAGTAGCCCGGTGTCGATACCTTGTATGCGCTCACGGGAACGAGGCCGGTGGTGGGATTGTGCTGGGGCGGCGCCAGCTTGAGAACCTGCGCACCAACCGTGTTGGGCAGATTCGTCTGTACCCAGTTATCGAAGTCCTGCGTTTCGACCGTCTGCGTGGACGCACTGGCAAAGCTGGAGCGCAGCACATCATACGCGCCGAACCAGAAGAGCTTGTTCTTGAACAGCGGTCCGCCCATGGTGGCGCTGAACTCATTGCGCGTAAAGGCCGGCACTGTGGTTTCAAAGTGAGTGAGCGCCGTCAGCGCGTTATTGGTGAAATAGTAGTCGACGTTGCCGTGAAACTGGTTGGAGCCGGAGATGGTGTAGACGTCAACCGTTGCGCCGCCGTTTCGGCCCTTCTGGGCGTCGAAGTCGTTGGTACGCACATCGACGGATTGAACAATTTCAGGATTGGGAGAGATCGACGTGCCGCCGCCGCGGGAAGGCGTGTTGGTATAGGCGTCATCGATCTGGTAGCCGTTCTGCTCCTGGCGCAGGCCGGATGCATTGATATTGATGGCGTATTCATTCGTGTAATTGTCGTTGCCACTTGTCTCTACGCCGCCACCGGTCATGCCCGGTGTGAGAGAAGCCAGGCCGAAGATGTTCTGGCCGGTCAAAGGCGTGTCCTGCAACGTCACATTGGAGATGATGGAGCCCGTTGTCGGGCTTACAAGATCCACCGTGGTTGTTGCTGCGGATACCTCAACACTGGTCGAGACGGCGCCGACCTTCAACTCAGGCGAGAGCGTGCGAATCTGGGCAATCTGCAGAGTCAGCCCATCCTGGCGCCAGCTCTCGAAGCCTGCCATCTGCACCTCAACGGTGTAAGTGGACGCGGCTATGCCGTCGATCCGGAAGTAGCCGTCCTGCCCTGTAACGACAGTCTTCGCAACCCCCAGCCGCGTATCGGTGATGGTGACATTCGCCTTGGCAACCACCGCTCCGCTCGTGTCGTGCACGATGCCTTCAATTCCGCTGGAGAATTGAGCCACTGCCGGTCTGCTTGCCAGCCCGAACAGAAGCGAAACGAAGATCGAGATGCATATCCGACGTTTCATGCTGGTCTCCTTTGCGCAAACACTCGTTGCTGCGTTCCCGTTTCTACTGTGGTCACACTATTAAGCTGCGAACTCACGGCCTCCCCACGATCCTGACGATGCTCTCATCCGGTGATGTCCAGGCCTGTGCGCCATCGTGCGTCAGCTGCCGTGAGGCATCGTTCCAATGCAAATGCGTGATCTGCGATTCACCTTTTTCATAGGCGTAGGTTTTGCCGTTATCGTTATAGAGCGTGAAGTTGCCGTCTGTGCCGGGATAGACAAGCACGCGGCGGATGGTCTGCGGCTGGTCCGTGCTCAGGATTTCGCTTCCCAGCGGGACGATGGAGCCCGCGCGGACAAAAAGCGGAAGTGTGTCGATAGGGGCGTCCACGGTCACGGTCTGGCCCCCTTTCACGCACTCGTTGGTCCAGTAGTTGTACCAGTCGGTTCCGGCGGGCAGATACACTCTGCGGCTGGTTGCCCCCTGTTCCGTCACGGGAGCCACCAGAAATGCCGGACCGAACATGTACTCGTCGCCGATATTTGCTACATGCGGGTCGTCGGGAAAGTCCATGAACAGCGCCCGCGTATACGGCGCACCCGTTACATTGCTGAAGTGGGCGAGCGAGTAGATATAGGGGAGAAGCTCGTAGCGCAGGCGCAGGTATTTAGAGAGGATGGTCTCGGCCTGCTTGCCGTATGCCCAGACCTCGTTGTGCTGTCTTTCTCCGTGGGCGCGCATAACGGGCTGAAATGCGCCCCATTCGAACCAGCGCACGAAAAGCTCCGGATAGTCTTCGTAGTTGCCCACGTTGTCTCGCGCGTCTGAGGCGTCGACGAGCGGTTTATGAGCCGCGTGATAGTTGGAGGGAATCGACGGCGAAAAGAATCCCGCAATATCTGTGTCCCAATAGGGCATGCCGGAAGCGGTGAAGTTCAACTGGGCAGGGATGGAGCGCTTGAGCATATCCCAGGTGGAAAGGATGTCACTCGACCAGAAGACGGTGCCGTTGCGTTGCGCTCCGAGATAGGCCGCGCGGGCGAGAATCATCACGCGCCGGCTATCTCCGAAGTCGCGACGGAAGCCTTCATAGACTGAGGATGTATGGAACAGGGGATAGACGTTGTAGTAACTGGTTCCTGAGCCGACATAGAAAACATCCGCGGCCGGATCGATGTCTGGTTCTGTTTCGTCGAGCCAGAGGTAGCTGAATCCGTATGGCTTCACATAGCGGTCCCTGATCGACTCCCACCACCACCTGGCGGCAGCGGGATTGGTGGTGTCGATGTTGGGGCCGATGACATCTTTGAAGTGGCCGAAGTCCGGAGCACCATCCGCGGTGTGAATCAGCCAACCCTTTTGCCGGAGCATGTCGTAATAGCGCGTGCCGGGAGCGAAATGCGGCCACACGCTCAACAGGGTTTTGATACCCATCGCGCCAAGGTCCTTGTTCATGGCGGCGGGGTCGGGCCACCGGGCTGGATCGAGATCCAGCTCACCCTGCCTTGTCATGTTCAGGAAGTCGACCACCAGCACGTCGAGCGGCAGATTACGGTCTCGGTATCCCTTCGCGACGGCCATGAGCTGGTCCTGCGTGGGATAGATCGCCTTGCTCTGGATGTAGCCGTACGTGGCCTTCGGCAGCAGATGCGTAACCCCGGTGAGCTGGCGGTAGCCCTGATACACCTCATCGCTGCTGTCACCCGCGATCACAAAGAATGAAACACGGTCTCCCACCTCCGACGACCAGACATTCCGCAGGTTGAAACCGAGGTCGATCGTGGTCTTCGAGGGGTTATCCCAGATGAGGCCATAGTCGCGGCTCGAAACCATGAAAGGAACGCAGACACTCTCGCCACCGATCGTGTCGTAATCATGCCAGCAGGGAATGCGGTGCTCGCGAAGATCGAGAAAACCCTGCTGGTGCTGACCAAGGCCGTAGTAGTGTTCATTGACCGGCGAGTCGAAGGTTGCTGCGATGCGATAGCCGGTGTGGGCTTTTTGAGCGCCTCCTGGGCCGCCTGAGGATACCGCCGGCTGATTGGGCATCATGGACCAGTTCTGCATCAGCAGCAGCGGTTTGCCGGAGGCAGTCGCGATGGAGATCGTGTCGTTGTAGGGTCCGTTCCTGTGGGGACTCCCGCCGAAATAGTGCTCTCGCAGCGATGCATTCAGGGCGTCGAGCGGCATGGGATGAGGCGGCGGCAGGTCCCGCGGCGAGACGCGGACGACCATGCGCTCGGAGCGAAACACGTCGTAGCCGGAAGAATCCTGCTCGTGGGTCCAGCCGGCCATCGATGGTGTGGCGACAAACCCATAGCCGGGGGCCGCAAGCGCCGCAGCTTTCTCCGAGCTCAGAGTGATGCGCACGATATTGGGGGCGTAGGGCTCCAGCGTGACAATCCTTCCCTCGCGCTCCAACACGATCTGGGTGTCTGCTGCACTCGCGACCCGGCCCACAAGGAACAGGAGTCCCAACCCGACAACCAACGCGCTTCTTCGAACGAAAGCGTTCAGCACCCGTTTTCCTCCTGCGACTCTCCGATGACCGGGAAGCGAACTGAATCTTTCGGACCGCAATCGCGGACCTATCTTTGTGCTTTTCATCACAAAAACGATTTAGTGAAACAGCTTCTTCCTACTGTGGGGAAGCGACAAGTAAAACACGGTGTTTTACAGTACTGGGCGAAAAGTACGAGACTTTTGTCCAACTTTGTGTGGAGAGGGAGCTATGGAGCTTAAGATTTTTACCGTTAGAGACACCGCAAATTGGGGCGCATGACAGGACAGATCAGTAAGGAAGTGGGACGTGACCCTCCCAAGCGGCGACCTCCAGGGGCTTCCACACCGAAGCTCGCACTGCGCACACTTCTTTCATTAGCAAGCGCTTACCGAAATGCGTGCCTGGTTCCAAACCGGGTTGAACTGTAAAAGCCGGCCATGGCACAGTCCGATGAGTCCTCATGAAACCGCTTGACAATGACCCCCTATCTCCGCTTTACTTCTGTGCGCAGCCGTAACCTCCATCTCGCCTTCTGTTCAGGTTTGGGGGGAGCGAGAAGATAGTGGACAGATTCTTTGTGTTGCCGGACTGCGCTGAGAAAGCGTTTTCCTCCGACCTTCGAAACTGCCGCCGTAGTCGTGCCCGACTGCACTTCGCGCGACCATTCCGGCCGCCAGACCGGGCCGCCGAGGGAAAGAGAGAAGAGCGGCCGACACAATTTCTGACCTTCTGCCTTCAGGTGCCAGTGAGGAAGTCATGAAACCTCTCGTCGAACCGCCGCCGGGCCGTGAAGCCATTCATATGCGGCCGGGCTATGAGGAGGGAAGCCGCGACGCAGTTCTTCGCGAGCTGGAAAGCATTCTTGCCAGCCATCACTTCCAGCACGCGGTGCGGTGCAAACAATTCCTTCGGTACGTGGTAGAGCGCAAACTCGACGGTGAGCAGGACAAATTGAAGGAGCGCACGATCGGAACCGAGGTGTTCCAGCGCCCTGTCGGCTACGCCACGGGAGAGGATCCGGTAGTCAGGGTTCAGGCCGGCGAAGTCCGGCGTCGCCTCGAACAGTACTATCAGGAAGCGCCGCAGCCGTTGGCGCTGCGCATCGAATTGCCGGTCGGTTCATACTCACCGGTTTTTCGCTGGAAACCGGTATTCAAGAGTGAAGTGCCTGCGGTTGCCGCACGCGGGTCTGTCCGGAAACCTCTCGTCAAGGTAGCCCTTCTACTTGGCGCCGCCCTAGCACTCGGATTGGGAGCGAGAGCCGCGTACAACGCCTGGCATCGGCCCGCCGCTGCGAAGACGGTTCTCGAACAGTTCTGGGGTCCGGTTTTTGCGACGCGCCAACCTGTACTCATCTGCCTTGCTGAACCGGTAGCGTACAGGCCCTCCGAAGAGATCTACCGCCGCTACTCGCGCACGCATCCGGGGACTTTCCAAACGGAGGCCGAACGTGCCAATACGCCGCTTCCTCTTGATCCCAACGAAAAATTGACCTGGGGTGACTTTTTTGTTTACACGGATTACGGCGTCGCCGCCGGCGATGTCCACGCTGCCGTGGCTTTGTCAGGCCTGCTGGGAAAGCTCGACAAGCCGAGCCAATTGCGCATCGGCTCCGGGTATACGTTTCAGGATTTGCGCGATTCTCCGGCTGCGGTTATCGGCGGTTTCAACAACAAGTGGACTATGCAATTGGTTTCGAACCTGCGCTTCGCGTTTATCGAGGATCACGAGCACTACATGATCCGCGAGCAAGTTCCAGGCGGTAAGGTTTGGACAACCCGCCTGGGACCGGATGGTGAAACACTCGAGGACTTCGCGATTGTCAGCCGCCTGATTGACTCCAAAACCGGGCAGTTCACTGTGACGGTGGCGGGCATTGGTCCGAAGGGAACCCAGGCCGCGGGCGAGTTCGTCACCTCTGCACGATCTCTGGAAGAAGGACTCGCAGGGGCCCCTGCCGACTGGCCGAAACGCAATCTGGAAGTGCTTTTGCACACGACGGTGACAGACTCGGTCTCCGGTCCGCCCCATGTGATCGCAACCTACGCCTGGTGAGATTGCAAATGCTCCGCTTCCGTTTGCTCCTGGGGTTCGCATTGGCGTGGCCGCTTTCAACGCAGGGACAAGACGGAAGAATTTCGATTTCGTTTGTTGAATCGCTGATCCGATCGCAGCAATACGATCAGGCTCTCGCGACATTGAAGACGGCACTCGACAAGAGTCCAACAGACTTCAAGCTCTGGACTCTGGAAGGAATCTGCTTTGCGCTGCAGGGGAAAGATCCTGACGCGCTGGCCGCATTCGAACACGCGATTCACATCGCGCCCGATTACACGCCCGCGCTTCGAGGCGAAGTGCAGATCCTCTATAAAACCGGTGACAAGCGCGCAGTTCCTCTGCTGGAAAGAATGCTAAAAAACGACCCTGCCGACGTCACCGGACACGAGATGCTCGGCATGTTCGAGAAGCGTGCGGGCAACTGCCACGCGGCGGTGTCGCAATTTCTTCTCAGCAAAGAGGTCCTCGCGGAGCATCCCGAATCCCTCGAAGCTTACGGGTATTGCCTGGTTGAATTGAAACAGACTGCGGAGGCGATTCCCGTCTTCCGCCAGTTGATTCCGCTGGTTCCCGGGCGCACCTATCCCAGTTACGATCTTGCGGTGTTGCTGGTTTCGTCGCACGACTACGGGGGCGCCGTTCAGGTTTTGGAGCCACTTCTGACCCAAGGCCAATCTGATCCTGACATCTTCAGCCTGGCGTCAGAAGCCTATGAGGGAACCGGCAATACACCCAAGGCAGTTGGGCTGCAGCGTCAAGCCATCGTGCTCGATCCGTCAGACGCTTCGAACTACGTGTCGTTCGCGGCGCTTTGTCTGACGCACGATTCATTCCAAGTGGGAATCGACATGCTCGATGCCGGGCTCAAGCGGATCGCCGGCAATTCCTCTCTTTATCTGTCGCGCGGCGTGCTCTACGTGCAACTGGCGGAGTTTGACAAGGCCGATGCAGACTTCAAAATGGCCGAGCAGCTCGGCGCCGCCCAGAGTCTTGGCGCCTACGCAGGCGACCTGACCGTGCTGCAGAAGAACGATCCAGAAAGCGCTCTTGTACGGATTCGCGGCCAGTTGAAAGTTCACCCGAACAGTCCGCTCCTGCTCCTGCTGCTGGCACGATTACTCATGAACGAAATGCCTGAGCCGCACAGCCCGGCATTCAATGAAGCGATGCAGGCTGCTCTCGCGGCCGAGAAGAGCAAGCCAGATGTTATCGAAGCTCACAATCTGCTGGGAACCATGTATATGACCCTCAAGCAGTACGACAAGGCTGTGAAAGAAAGCAGGACAGCTCTGCAATACGACCCTTCCGACGAAACCGCAATGTATCACTTGCTGATTTCTCTGCGTCGCAGTGGGCAGAGCGATGATCTGCAGCCGCTGGTGAAGCGTCTCTCTGAGATGCACCAGGAGTCGCTCCGCCGCGAGACGGAACGCAAACGCTACCGCCTTGTGGAGCAGCAATCCCCAACCACGCCAGCCGATGGCGTGCACTGACAATCAAGCGCAACAAATGCTCAATCTGTGCGCTTCTGGAGGAGCTGCGAAACAGAAACCTTCAGGGTCTCGGCGCCCCGTTGCAGAGCTTCCGCGGCGGCTTCGAGTTCACGAATGGCAGCGCTTGTCTCCTGGACGGCTGTGGTTACGCTCACAATACTCCGCGAAACGTCACCAGTCGCCAGGGCCGCCTGCTGAATGCTATCGCTTATCTGTCGGGTTGCGGACCGTTGTTCGTCTACGGATATCAGAATATTCTTTGAGATGTCGTCCACTCCGCGAATGGTTTTGCCCACTTGAGAAATAGCCTTCGCGGACGCGCAGGCGGCGGACCGAACCAGTTCCGTCTCCTTATGAATCGTGTCTGTGGCTCCGGCTGTCTGGCGGGCAAGAGACTTGACTTCGGAGGCGACCACTGCAAAGCCCTTTCCCGCCTCGCCTGCCCGCGCAGCTTCGATCGTCGCATTCAGTGCAAGAAGATTGGTCTGCGCGGCAACTTGGGCGATTGTTTTGACCACAGCTCCAATTCTGTTCTGCGCCGCGGTCAGTCCATCCACGGTAGCGGTCGTCCTGTCGGCCTCCGTCACAGCGCTCTCAACAATTGCCGCGGATTGCCGTACGCGCTTTTCGATCTCTGCCGCAGTTATATTCAGTTCTTCCGTCGCCGAAGCAACGCTGTGCACAATCGTCGATGTTTCTTCCGATGCCGCCGCTACGGAGGCCGCCTTTTCTGAGGTGTTCTCTGCGGCGATCCTCATGTCTTTAGCGTTAGACTGAATGGTCGCCACGGCGGCACCAAGCGACTGCGCAACCTCTCCAACGGCTGCGGCAAGCTGTGAACGCTCCGCTTCGGTCTGGGCAAGCTCGGCCGCCTGTTGACCCATTTTGTCGGTGGCATGGTTGATTAAGCCGGCGGCCAACCGGAACGATCCTAGAAGACCCCGCTGAATGACCTTGCGGTAGAACTTCTGATGAGCCGAAGCATCCAGGGCAGCGCCTGCCTCGCGGACAAATGCATCTGTCACATCGAGCAAGTGGTTGACGGCGTGTGCAAGACGCACAATGTCTTCATCCGCACGGCAGCATAGCAGGCGCGATTCAAGATTCCCTCGGCCCGCCTGTTCACACACTTCTGTTATCCGTTGTATCCATTCTTTATAACGGTCGGCGCCCGGTATGCGCGGAAGGACTTCAGATGGCCGCCCATCCTTTGCTTCGACAATTGAATCAGTTGGCATTGAAAGAGTTTCCACTGTTTCCTAGCTCCAGTCCTCCGCGGTGTGGGTGCGTCTGCGCACTCAGCGTTGATTCGTTCCGCAATTAAATCGCTAAGGCGAACTCGTCATAATCCGATGCTTTTTCCTGAATCACCTTCATCAGAAGTGAACCCGACGCAGCCATTCCCTCTTCTTTATTGGCGAACTTTTTCTCTTCTTCCAACAGCCTTCTGTAGATTGGAAGCACCCTCGCAACCGAAGAGGCTTCGGGCAGGCGGCGATTCGAGTGGTAGCCGATCACGTTGTTTGACTCATCGAAGGTTGGAGTCACGTGGGCGAACACCCAGTAATGGTCGCCGTTCTTAGCCAAATTCAGTACGTAAGCGAAGATTTCGCGCTTCTGCTTCAAGGTGCCCCAAAGGAGCTTGAAAACAGAGCGCGGCATATCGGGATGGCGAATGACGTTATGCGGCTTTCCCAAGATCTCCTCTTCGGTGTAGCCCGAAATTCGAAGAAATACTTCATTCGCGTAAGTGATATGCCCCTTCAGATCGGTCTTGCTGACGATGATCTCGTCTTCCCCGAAGGTGCGCTCGGTTCCGGTAGGGCGAATGGAATTGACACTCATGGAATTCTTGTCCCGCTTCCTTTCCAACGCACGCAAGGCTCTGCAACGCCAGGTCACATATATCGGAGCCTGCCAGCGTCGCGTTACACGACTCGTCCGCCTCCGGAGCTAACAACACGCGGATCGCGGATTGCTCCGAACTGTGGATGGTCCTGGGGCTTTTCCGGTTCGGTCAAAATCGAAACCCAGAAGATACCATCGGACGAGTCGAATGCACATTGCAGCATGAGCTCTGCCCGGCAGAAACGCATTCTGTAATCTCCTCCGTCCACCACAGAGGGCATTGACAGCGCAATGCCGCGCGCCACTACACACTTGAGATTGCCGCCGATCATGTTGGCCAATTCTCCCAGCACGTCCCGCACGGTATCATCAACGGAATCCGGCGCGTCAATGGAGAGAAAGCGCGCCGCGAAGGCGCAGGCCTGACGGCGTTCGCATTCGAGAAGAACAACGCCGTTCCAGTCGCCGGAGAGGTGCACAGCCGATGTGACGCGGTTTCCGTCAGGTGACCAGGCTTCGGAGCAGGAGACGATTTCCAAACTGACCATCGTGGCGAAGACCGATTGAACGATCTGAGCCAGATCGGATGCCCCGATGCATGGATTCATCGCAGAGGTTGACATGCGTGATTCTCCTTATTTGGCTACGTATACTGTCGCTGCACCAATCGTTCGCCGCTCGAACCATTTGTCGACGCCGATCGCTGTTTCAGCCCCGCCGAGCAATAGCCAGCCACCGCGAAAAAGCGTAGCGTGGAGCTCCTTCAGGATGTGCTCCTTGGTCTCAGCGTCGAAATAGATCATGACGTTTCTGCAGAAGACGAGATCGAAGGGTCCGAGTGCGCGCATGCTCTTGCGCAGATCGATCAGCTCGAATTGGGCCAGCCGGCGCACTTCCTCGTTCAGCTGCCACTCCATGCCCGTGCGGCGAAAATACTTCACCAGCAGAGAGGCCGGCAGTCCACGGTTCACTTCGATCTGCTGGAATGCGCCGGTCCTGGCACGCTCAACGACCTTCGAAGCAAAATCGGTGCCGAGGATTTGAACATTCCAATTCCCGAATCCCTCTTCCAACAAGATCATCGCGAGGCTATAGGCCTCCTGTCCTGTGGACGATGCCGCTGACCAGAACCGCATTCTTCGCGTATCGCGCCGCTCTTCTCTCAAGCGAGGCAGTAACACCGAGCGAATGGAGTCATAGTGAGCAGGATCGCGGAAGAAGTAGGTCTCGTTGGTGGTCATCGCCTCGACGACTCGGCGATTGACTTCCATCTCGCGGCCCGCCTTGAGCAGTGAACACAGGTCATTGATTGAACCGAGCCCAAGCTGCCTAACGATGGGGGCAAGACGGGTTTCGAAGAGATATTGTTTGTCGTCTTCGAGGACGATGCCGGCCTGCGAATAGATATGCTGCTGCAGGAAGCGATAATTGTCGGAGTAAATAGGGACGGGCTGGACCGCAGACATTCTAATCTCCTAACGTAGCGCCACGCGGCGCAGCACTTCGGGAATCATCTCGCCAAGCGGCAACACGCGATCGGCCAAACCGGCATTGACGATGGCTCCCGGCATTCCCCACACAACGCTCGAGGCCTCGTCCTGGGCGAGAACCGTTGCACCTTTCCTCTTCAACACCTCGACGCTCCGCAGCCCATCCTGTCCCATGCCAGTAAGAATCATGGAGAGAATCGCGCCTCCGTACGTTTCGGCGAGGGAGGCGAAGAGTGCATCGACTGCGGGGCGGCACGAATTCAGAGGCGGCGATTGATCGAGATGTATGGATGCTCCATTGCCCGCCGTCGAGATTTTCATGTGAAAGTCGCCGGGAGCAACGAATATTCTTCCTGGCGCCACCTCCATGCCGTCTGCAGCTTCCGTCACGGAAAGTTTGCAGGTTACATCCAATCTCTCGGCGAGAAATCGCGTAAAGAGGGGCGGCATGTGTTGCACGACCAACACCGGAAGCGGAAAATCGGCGGGCAATTGAGGCAGAATCGCGCCAAGCGCAGCCGGTCCGCCGGTCGAGACTCCGATGGCGAGGGCTTTGGGCCGCGGGCGCGGGCCTTGGAACGAAGCTGTCGCGATCGATCCGTTGGCCGCTCTCGGTGTTGGCGCAATGACCTTGCTGCTGCCCGGAAAGCGAAAGAACTGCCTGATTTTCGGAAGCAACTCGAGTCCAAGCCGATCCATCGAGCGCTCGATCGACGGTTCGTTCGTTACCTTCTGTACGTAGTCGTCGGCTCCCAGCGTCAGCGCTTCGAGAGTCACGGCCGCTCCGCGTTCGGTGAGCGTGCTGAGCATGATTACTCGCAGCTGGGGATATTCGCGTCGTAAGCGCCGGAGGGTTTCCAGGCCATCCATCTCCGGCATCTCGATATCCAGGGTGAGAACATCGGGATTGAGCTGCGGAATCCGCTGGAGGGCGATCGCCCCATTCGAGGCGGTCCCGACGACGTGCAATTCCGGATCCTGTTCGATGACCTGCGTGACGACCCTGCGAATGACTGCGGAGTCATCCACAACCAGCACTCGCACCCGCTCTCCGGGTTGAAGAACTCGCCTGATCGTTAGCGTCACGCGTTGCCCCTCAGCATTGGATTCCGGTCATGTGGAGTTTCTCGAGAAGGATCTCTTTGGTAAAAGGCTTCATGACGTACTCACTGGCTCCGGCGTCCAGGGCTTCGGTCATGTGATCCAACTCGGTTTCCGTGGTGACCATGATGAACGCGATCGACGCGAATGCTGGAGAGTGGCGCAGTCTCTTCAGCAACTCGATTCCATTCACCTCCGGCATATTCCAGTCGGCGAGAATCAACTCCACATTGATTCCTTCAACTTCGACCATCTCAAGCGCTCGCTTGCCGTTTTCGGCCTCGACCACCTCGAAGCCGATCTCCCGCAACAGCCTGCCGATGAGCATCCGCATGGCCTTCGAATCATCCACGACCAGTGCTTTGGCCATCTTTCCTCCGTAGGAAACAAAAAATAATCGGCGATCGGGTCCGGCCGATACCTGGGGAAGAAGCATCAGCCGCGCCCTGATCGTCCAAAGGATCAGAAGGTGAACTTTGATGTGACCAGCTGCAGTTGGGCTGCCATCCGGCTCAGCTCCTGCGATGCCTTCTGCGTATCGTTTGCGCCTTCGGTCGTATTCTTGGCGGCAACGGCTACACCACTGATGTTTTTGGCGATGTTGCCCACGCCTTGCGCGGCCTCGGCCACGCTGCGCCCGATTTCATTGGTTGTCGCCGTCTGCTCTTCCACCGCCGACGCAATGCTGTTGGAGATGTCATTCACCTGGTTGATGATGCCGCTGATCTCCTCAATGGCCTCGACGGCTCCTCGCGTGTCGCTCTGAATGGCCTCGATCCTCTGGCTTATGTCCTCAGTGGCCTTAGCGGTCTGCTTAGCAAGCTCCTTCACTTCATTCGCCACCACTGCAAAACCTTTGCCCGCTTCGCCAGCTCGCGCCGCTTCGATGGTGGCGTTCAAGGCAAGCAGGTTGGTCTGCTGAGCGATCGATGTGATGACTTTGATGACATTCCCGATCTCCTGGCTGGATTCGCCGAGCTTCTTGACCGTCACGTTGGTCGACTGCGCAACGCTGACGGCGTTTTTTGCTACTCGCGCCGACTCGTTGGCGTTCTTCGAGATCTCACGGATCGACGCCTGCATCTCTTCGGCGGCCGATGCGACGGAAGCAACGTTGGCCGAGACCTGCTCGCTGGCCGCGGAGACCACATTGGCCTGCGTCGCCGTCTCCTCGGCGTTGCCCGACATCTGCTGACTCACCGCGGTCAACTCTTCAGAGGACGACGCCAATATCGCCGAACTCTCCGCAGCCACCTTCAATGGCTCAATCACGATTGCCAACGTTCTGTTAATCCCTTCGACGACTTGCCGGAATTCTCCCGGATGCCTGGAAGCGTCGGCGCGCGTGCCAAGCTTGCCCTCTGTGGCGGCCTTCGACAACGTATCCGTATCGGTGATCAGAGAGTGAAGGTTCTCCATCAGCCGAATGAGGGCGGGCATCATTTCATCCTGTTCCGACCGCTTGCCTATTTTTCTGAACTCCTCCAGTCTGTCGAGGTGCCCTTCCGAAATGCGTTTTACTGCGTCGACTATGCTGCTTACCCTTTCCCGCGTCGCCGCAACCGCCTTCGAAACCGCATCGAAGATGCCGGTATAGTCTCCATCAATCGCCCGGGTGAAATCGTTGACTGCCATACGCTGCAGTACCGTGCTCGCCTCCGCGAGTGCGTGGAACTGTTTGCCAATCATGCTTTTGATTTCACCCAGCTGGTCGGTCTTGTCGCCCTTTCCCACAATGTCCAGGGAGACCTCCGAAGCGGCCAGCATAGAGCGAAGCGTGCTCAACAGGAAAGCGTCGCCAACCGCCTGCATGTCGAGATTGAAGACCTTCTTCAGGGCCGACTCGACCCGGCGCACCTTGTCCTCATCTTCGAAATCGCGGCGAAGATAGTCGGCGAGCAGCCGCTCAAATTCGCTGTATGCCCCGATATACCATTTGAAGGGCAGATTGATCCGGTCGTGGACGCTTCCGACCTTCAGTCTTTTTTCCAGATAACGGACATCCCAATTGATTTCGGCACCTGCGAAAACTTCGGTCAGATAGCCAGTCTGCGCCGCTTCCAAATGGGCGCGCAGCGCCTGCAGCGGCATATTCTTTTCGCGCGCAAAATTTTCGAAGAATTCTCTGGTCGGGCCGAAGCTGAATTGCCAATCGTAAAACTCCTTTGCAATTTCCGCCGCAACCGATTGCGCCCAGGGAGCCATCTCCGCCAGCAACTCGCGATCTTCGTCGCCGAGCCGGATGAATTCCCGGCGCAGAGCGACGTTACGCTCCTCGATGCCGAAGACGCGGGCAAGGCTCTCCCCGCCGGCATTCCAATTCACATCTACAGTCGAACGGTGGCCCACGCCTTGTTGACTGCGAGAGCGGTCGAGAACGGCCACCTCTTCTGATGATTGATTTGTCCGGTTCCGCAATCCGGTGTTTGTTCGCTGTGCCATCGCCTTACTTCCTCCCATTGGTTTTCTGTTGTCGACTGCGACGCCGTCGGCTTATTGTCTGCTTCCAAAGCCGCACTATGAGCGGCATTGCGGCCAAGAGCATCGCGCAGGATGACTATGAAATTCTTTCTGCGACCAGATCCACTGTTTGCTCGACGTCAAGCACGAGCATCAGCCGGTCCTTGAGCTTGTACACGCCGCGAATCAGTTCGCGACCCGCCGGGTCAACATTCTGCGGGGGCCGCTCGAAGCTGCCCGGATCGAGATCCACGACATCACCGATCTCATCCACCAGCAGGCTCACCGGGCCATCTTCGGTGCGGAGCACCATATTCATCGGGGCTTGTCCGGTGGCGCGATCGGGTAGCCGGAGCAAGCGCCGCATGTCGATCGCGGTAACGATCTGTCCGCGTAGGTTGATCAGGCCCTCGATGACGTTGGGGGCGAGCGGCACGCGGGTCATCTGCTGAAAGAGCAATACTTCCTGAACACGCAGAACATCTACACCGAAGAACAGGTCGCCAACAAAGAACGTAGAGAACTGGCTCACTGCATGGTTCTCGGTACCCGCCGAGGATGTATTCTCATTGAGCATTTCTATCTCTCCTGCCTCGCCATTCGCTCGACATCCAGGGCAATGGGTGCATCCGAATCCAAGCGCGCGACCGATTGAAGGATTGCCTCCGGATCTGCAATATCCACGAGCTCGCTGAAACCGGGTGTAGAGGCGGAAGAAGCATTGGCGCGTCGATTCGGGTTCATGAGGCCTATGACCGGGAGCATCTGCCACTCCTGCCTGGCGCGCACGGCCGACAGCAGCTCGCCGCCTCCACGGGGAGACAGGTCGAGCTCCGTGAGGACAATGTCAACTGGCTGCATTTCCAGAAGGCGAATCGTCTCGTCGAGATCGCCGGCTTCCGAAACACGATGGCCTGCCATATCGAGGCTGCAATGAATCAGGCCGCGCAGAAACGGGGACTTCGAAGCGACCAGCACGCGCTTGCCGGCTTCGCTTCCGCGGCCGTTGAACCAGCCCGCCCCAGAGGATCGAAGGATGGAATTGAGATCCAGAATGTCGGTGACCAGACCGCCTAAGACAGCCGACCCCAGGAGACCCTTCCGGGTTGACTTCTCTCTTATGTTGATTGCCTCTTCCACGACATCGAGAATCTGATCGACGACGATGCCAATGCTGTTTTCACCGTCACTGAAGACGATCACCTGGATATGCTGGGCCTCTGATTTGTCCTTGTGGTCACCAGGGCACAGGATTTCGCGAAGAGAGAGGAGCGAAAGAATGCGGCCCCTGTATTGCACCACCTGCGTGTCGCCGGCCTTCTCAATCGAGTCCCATGGAAACTCTTCAAGCCGCGACACCAGCGACAGCGGGACAGCAAGCCTGTCGAAAGACCCGGTGCGGAACAGAAGCATCCGCTGTTTCTGTTCGGCCAGGATCTCCGTCCTCTGGTCGGCAGCCGCGCGAGACTGCTCGCGGATCTCCGAGAGAACACCGGAACGCTGGCCGATTCCGAGCACGTCGAGGATAAGCGCCACTCGGCCGTCTCCCATGATGGTGGATCCGGCGTAAATGCTCAGGCCCTTGAGCTGCTTGCTCAGAGGCTTTACCACGATCTCCTGAGTGTCGTTGATGCCGTCGACCACCAGTCCGAACTGACGATCCTCCGCCTGCAGCACAATGATGTTGGTCGCGTCGTTCTGTGCATGCGAATTGAGGTCCAACACCTGGTTCAGATGTGCGATCGGCAACAGGGTGCCACGGCGGCGATAGACCGGCGTACCGTGAACATGTTCGATACGCTTTTCGGAAGAGCCGCTTTCCAGGCGGATCAGCTCGAGAAGACTGACCTGCGGTATGACAAATCTCTCGCCTCCGCTGGTGATCACGAGGCCGGGAATGATGGCCAATGTCAGAGGGATTTTCAGCTTGACCGTGGTTCCTTGGCCGGGCTGGCTGACAATGTCGACGACGCCCCCGATCCTTTCGATGTGGGATTTCACCACATCCATTCCCACGCCGCGCCCGGAGACGGTTGTGACCTTTTGTGCGGTCGAGAATCCCGGTTGAAAGATGAGGTTGAGCGTTTCGCGATCGCTGAGCTTCTCAACCTGCTCGGGCCTCAGCATGCCTTTTTCGATCGCCTTGCGGCGCACGGATGCGACGTCGATGCCGCCGCCGTCGTCGCTGATCTCGATGTTGACCTGGCCGCCTTCGTGGTAAGCGCGAAGCAGCAGTTTGCCGGCCGCCGGCTTGCCCTTCGACGAACGAATATCGGGCGCCTCGATGCCATGGTCGCAGGAGTTTCTAACCAGATGTACGAGCGGGTCCTTGATGGCCTCGATGATGGTGCGGTCGAGCTCCGTCTCAGCGCCGTCCATTTCCAGTTGAATCTGCTTTCCCAGAGCCTGGGCCATATCGCGCACGACACGCGGGAGCTTGTTCCAGATCGTTCCAATCGGCTGCATACGCGTCTTCATCACGCCTTCCTGCAGCTCAGAGGTGATCAGGTTCAGCCGTTGTGCGGTCGCATTCAGAGCCGGATCTTCCCGTTCCGAGTTGAACTGCAGAATCTGGTTGCGCGCCAGGACAAGCTCTCCCACGAGATCCATGAGGTTGTCGAGCAATCCGACGCCGACCCGGATGTTGGCGTCGGCGATGGCCGACGACTTCGCCGCGTCGGACTCCGGCTTGGGCGCTTCCACTCCACTGGAGCGGTCCCCGCCGCTTCCAGCGGCCGGTGCCGGGCTCGTCGCTTCACTTTCTACGGAGGGCATCGGCGCCGGACCGGTTTGCCGCGCATCGGAACCAGTGACCGCCGCTCGCAGCCGCTCCGTCAAACTATCGAACTGCTCTGGGCCCTCTTCGCTGGTTGCTTCAATCGACGCCAAGACTTTTCGCGTCGCATCCACGGTCTCCAAGATCAGCGAGACGATGTTGCTGTCGAGCTCGCATTGGCCGTCGCGCAGCCGGCTCAGCAGGCTTTCGGCTTGATGCGTAATCTTTTCCAGCGTCGAAAAGGCGAGAAACCCGCAGGTGCCTTTAATGGTGTGGATGGTGCGGAAGATGCTCGTCAACAGCTCTTTGTCTTTGGGCCTCTGCTCAAGCTCGACGAGTTCCTGGTCTAAACGCGAGAGGTTTTCATAGCTTTCCACTATGAATTCGCGAATCACTTCCTGGTCCTGCATCTTCTTGCTCTCTCCAGCCCGCTAAGGATGCTCATCGGCTCATCGTCCGCCGGCACACACTCTCTTAGCGTTGAATTTCAACCGCAGGCAAGTTCGTCGTTATCGGTTCTGTAAGCTTATCGGCGATCTGGAGAGAAACTGTAGATTCAAATTCGCGCGCTGGCGACGGGAAGGCCTGCTCTCGCCGTTTCAATTCAGGTCAGGCGTGCGCAGTGAGCACCATGAATGATGTTGCGCAGTTGACTTTCCTGCACGTTTCTCGGAAGTAGCGCCGTCGCCCAGTCACGAACGTAACAGCGCAGTTTCTGAAATATCTCTTGGATCCCTCTAATTCGCCGAGAAAGCACATAGAGCAACTCATGCCCAAATCTCGAATGGGCATGAACCCTTCAATCCGCTGTCTAAAACAGCGCGCACCGGAAGAAGGATTTGCTTGATAGAGGACCTATATCGATGCTTAGAATGTCACGCTTCACCGCGCATATCGTAGTGAGCACGTCGTTGGCCGTTGGCGCGGCCCATGCTCAGCAGTCGTTCACGGAGCGCATGGCCTCGCACAATAGCTCGATGGCCACACTGCAGCCCTCATTTATCACACCGATCGTCAGCCCCGATCCGCGCCTGCTGCAGTATGTTCGCGCGTCATTTTCCAAAGAATATACGTCGGCGGGAACGGAGACGGTCAACTATGGAAGCAATCGCGGCGGCGGCGTGATTGCCGGCAAGCGTCTTGAATTCGACTTCATGCCGGCACCCTACATTCAGCACAACAGCACCGCTGCGGATGGTATTGGAGATGCCGGCGTCTTAGTAAAGTACCGCATCGCTTCGGCAGACGCCGAGGGGGGCAACTTCGATCTGGCGGTCATGGCAAGCCACACGTTTGCCACCGGCAGCCATACGAACGGTGCGAAGACCGATGCCTATTGTCCGACGCTTGCTGCCGGCTACGCGTTTCGGCGTCGCTTCGACGTCATCTCCGGCCTTGGCGGCACATTGCCGACAGGTAAAATCGCCGCACAGGGCCGATCGATCAGCTGGAATTCCGTTGCACAAGCGCACGCCAGCAAGCACATCTGGCTCGAAGTGGAGAACAACTCCGCGTTTTACGTTGGCGGCCCACATGATGGCAAGATGCAGAATTTCGTTCTGCCCGGCGCTTTTTATGTAATGCGCAAGAAAGAGTGGAAGCCTACTCACCCCTTCTTTATCGTCGACAGCGGAATGCAGATTGCCACGTCAGGCTTTCACACCTACAATCACAACCTGATCTCGGAAGTGCGGATGCTGTTCTAACTGGGCGTCAGGAAATCCGCTGCATGAGTGGGAGGATTCGACTCCAGGTCCTCCAGCTCGTCGCAGCGTTCCTTCTCGCGGTGCAGAATCTGGACTCATTGCAGATGGACCAGAATCTTCTCTCGAACATTCGCTTAATCTGCCTGGTGTGAATTGATGACGGCTCTCCGATGGGAGTTGTGCTGTCCTACTTTTTGCGAGGCTTTGACTGCTGAAGTCCACCGCAGGCAATGGTCACGCTAAAACGCACTTCTTCGAACCCATAGGCACTCTGGAGCTGGAACTCGAAAGCCTGCAGGTGGAGATTGTATCCACAGCCGGAGACGACTGCAGGGACTGAAAGCCCGCACTGAGCCGCTAATTCGGGCATGCGGTTTCGCCAGGCCCCAGCCACCATATTGCAAATTTCGCCGATTCCGTCTTCGACGGTCCGATCGACCTGGGAGAAGTTCATTCCCGTCATGCAGCCCACCAGCTTTATAGCTGCGGGGGCACTGCATCGAAAGATGCAAGCGCCGCTCAGCACTCCGCCAAGCCCGATAACGGCTGTTACGGTTCCCTGTTCCGCCTCACTCTCGGCATCAGAGACATCCGCCATGCGCTTGCAATCCACCCCCAGCATCATGCTGAAGACGTCTTCAACGGCGGCATCGAGGTTCTTCGGGTCGCATATGCCGGGGTGTGTGTCCCGCAGCGATTGTGGCACTGTACATCCCATGGTCTTCACTCCGCAGCGATGCGATGACGCAATAGAGAGCAATCTGATTTGGCTGAGCAACTGCAGTCAGGCTGTCTTCAATAGGGGCAATACCCGGTCGCGAAGTTGCTCCACACTGAATGGCTTGTGAATGAAGTGCTGCGCTCCCGCCTCTATGCCTTGCTTCACGCGATCCAGACTCCCTTCTGTCGTAATCAGCACCACCGGGACACCGGGAGCCAGATTTTGAGACCGCAACCGGCTGAGAAACTCCAGCCCGTCCATCGAAGGCATATTGATATCGGTAAGTATCAAATCAACGGATCCATTCTTTAATGCCTCCAGCGCGTCAGCTCCATTGCTGGCTTCGTACGCTACCAGAGACTCAAGACCTGCCTGGCGCAGAGAGCGTTCTACAATTTTGCGCATCACGGAAGAATCATCAACGATGAGTACACGTACTTCACTCACGGGCACACTCCTTCACCATGACTTTATCGACCGATGCGGGTGACACTTGAGTGGTTCACTGATCGTCACGCGCAAATACTGAACTTAGCAACGCAGGTCCACTCCGGACACCCCAGCCGGGGTGGAAAGCGGGAGCTTGGTTCACGCGCTTCTCGTTAATTAGCCGTCAAGTGATTTTGGCCTCAATTGTTGCCTGCAGGACAAAGCACGCTTTCCAGAACTGCCGGGGCTGGAAACGGGGTCTGGCGATTTACCCTTCATTCACACTGGCGAGTTCCCCTTGCACTATTTATGGTTCACGCAATAACCTTTAGGCCAGACGGCTGCTGCTCTATGTATATTTCGCGCATAGGACGGCGGACGAGACGTGAGGGTCATGAATGAATCAAGGCACACCAGAGTCTCTACAGAGCGCAGCCATCGAGGCGACCGCTCGCCAGTGCGAAGCACAAGGCGCGTTCTGATCGTTGCCGTGCCTCCGGTGAGGACGTTGGACGTATTTGGCCCGCTGGAGGTGTTCGGGGATGTCAATCGCTCCCGAAGCGACGGCCCGACGTACGAAATCAATATCATCTCCGGCGGGACGGATCGGGATGTGCCGACTCATCTCGGTACAACGCTGCGAACCGATCGAACCTACAGCGAGTATCGGGGTTCAATCGATACGCTTCTCGTCGCCGGATTCGACGGGGTCTCGAAGGTCCGATACGAACCGAAGTTCTTGAGCTGGCTGAAAGACCGATGCGGCTGCAGTCGGCGTTTTGGCTCGGTCTGTACCGGTGCTCTGGTTCTGGCAGAAGCTGGCCTTCTCGACGGGCGTCGCGCGACGACTCACTGGGCCTGGTGTGAAGAGCTTGCGCGCGACTACCCGCGCGTGACCGTAGACCCCAACCCCATCTACGTTCGAGACGGAAACTGCTATACGTCGGCAGGCGTAACGGCTGGAATCGATCTCGCACTCGCCTTAGTGGAAGAAGATCTGGGCAGGTCAGTCGCTCTGAAGGCTGCTCAAATGATGGTGGTGTTTCTGCGGCGGCCAGGCGGTCAATCGCAGTTCAGCGCCACTCTCATGGCCCAGATTTCTGCGAAATCTCCGCTCAATGATTTGCTCGCGTGGCTTCCTGACAACGTCCGGCGTGATCTCTCCGTCAAAAGTCTCGCCCGACGTGCCGCCATGAGTCCCCGGAATTTCGCCCGCCTGTTTCAACAGGAGGTGGGCAGGACGCCAGCGAGATACATCGAGGACCTCCGCATTGAGGCAGCGCGCGGTCAAATCGAATCGGCTGCGATGAGTTTTGAGGAGGTAGCGGTTTCCTGTGGCTTTGCCTCTGCTGAGATACTTCGCCGCGCGTTCGAGCGCCGCCTGGGCGTTACGCCACGCCAATACAGGGCCTCTTTCGGGCGTGCTCGCGTGCGGTAATGCACTCACCTTGCGATTGGCAGGAATGGTTGGCTTTCTGTCCTTAATCGCCCGGTCTTTTCGAAGAGATGCCAGCATCAAAAGTGCGTACCTGAACATGGCGGAGTGGCCGCCAAGAATGTCTCTTCTCGGAGAATCATATGAATAGCCTTGACCTCATGTTGAAACGCAACAAAGAGTCCGCTGCCCCTGTTCCATCGCTTCCAGAATCCCTGCAAACTTTGAAAGCAGTAATCATCGGTTGCGCCGATATGCGCGTTGATCCTGCTCAAGTGCTTGGGCTCAAGCGCGGTGAGGCCGTCGTTATGCGGAACATCGGCGGCCGAGTCACGCCGGGCCTGCTGGAGGAAGTCGGTCTACTCGGACGAATCGGAGAGGTTGCCGGAACCATTCCCGGGGGTGGCGAGGAGTTTCACCTGATCGTGCTTCACCATACAGATTGCGGCAGTACGCGTCTGGTGGGAGATCCAGCCATGCTCGCGCACTATTTCCAGATACCGGAGAGTGAGGTTGCGACCAAGTCAGTTCCCGATCCGCGCAAGTCGGTGGCTGTTGATGTCGCCGCACTCAGGGCTATTCCCGCTTTGCCGGGCGAGTGGCTCATCTCCGGCCTCGTCTATGACGTCGCGACCGGACTGGTCGAAGTCGTCGTGCCTGCAGCGCCAATTCGTGCCACCCAAGATAGCCTGACGGTCGAAGTCGCATAAGGACGCCGTCGTCGAAAGTTAGGTCACAATGAGCATTCCTTTATTTGTCAGTGAAAGATCCAAGCCAGACCTGTCGGCGAGGCCACTTTCCGTGGGCTGCCTCATCTTCGAGCGGATGGATCAGATTGACTTCACGGGACCATTTGAAGTTCTTTCCCGCATGCCGGACACTACAATTCAGATCGTCGGGAAAGAACTCGAGCCTGTTCGCGACGTACAGGGGCTTCGGCTCACTCCGGATGTGAGCATCGCGGAAGCAGGAATCTTCGATGTTCTGCTCGTTCCTGGTGGTTATGGACAGCAGGCGCTTATGCATGACGAACAAGTACTCGGGCTCATTCGCAGGCACGTTGAGCACGAAAAGGTCCTCTTCTCGGTATGCACCGGAGCGCTGCTGTGTGGTGCGGCCGACGTTCTCACGGGAAGACACGTAACGACTCATTGGAGCGCTCGTCACCTGATGGTGTATTACGGCGCAGTTCTGGCGGATGCAAGAGTAGTAGTAGACGGCAACGTTATCAGCGCCGCTGGAGTCACGGCAGGGCTGGATGCCGCCCTTGTGCTGGTATCTCTTCTGCGCGGAGATGCAGCTGCGCAGGAGATTCAGCTTGCCATTGAATATGATCCGAACCCGGTCTTTCACAGCGGAACTCCGGAGAGTGCACCCGAAGAAGTGCTCGGGAGCTTTCACAAGAAGTACCAGCCGATCGGAACCGCAAGGGAGACGGAGGCAATACGGTATGCCTCAAGCAGCACGCATTCGTCTTCGTGCTGATCGGCGCTGCCGGTCACTCTTACGAACACAGACTTTTTCCGTCAGTCCATGTTCTCGAGGTGCTATGCGCCCCCGAGCTTATCTTTCAACGCCGAGATGTCTCAGCGCGACCTCCGCCGTGCGCTTCAGCTCAGCCCTCGTTGATCCGTTCGCGGCCTGGATGGCCAGTCCGCTGAGTAGCGAGGAGATACCTCGTATAGTCGTCCACATTCTCTTCCTTGGGGAACTCACCAGCTTTTCGCGCCCGGAGAAGACGGGCCTTGATGGCCGCCTCATTACGTTTCCCAACGCCGTAGAGATCGCTCTTGGCGATCTGAGTGATCCGGTCTCAGTGGCGGAAGCGATAAAAGGTGTCGACAAGTTGTTCCTGCTGATTGGCAGAGAAGGTGTCCCGGTCGAGTTGACGCACGCTGTCACTGCTTATGGCCTGGCAAAGAAGGCAGGTCTGAAGCATGTAACGTTTGTCTCGGTCTTCAGCGCGGATCAGTTTCTTGAAGTGCCGCATTTCGCTAACAAGCATGCCGTCGAGGAAGCGATTCGTGCGGGCGGCATGTCCTATACGATTCTGCGTCCGGCGTACTTCGCTCAAAATGAGCGCTCGTTCAGGAATGAGTTAACTGGGTTCGGCGTATACCCGGTTCCAGCGGGGAACCAGGGCCTCGCCGTGGTAGATCTTCGCGATCTCGCAGAAGCGGCTGCGATATCGCTGACAGAAGAAGGCCACAGCGGAAAGACGTACGATCTGGTTTCGTCTGAGATGTTGCGTGGTCCGGATGCGGCAGCAATATGGTCGAAACTGCTGGGCAAGGAAATTGCGTACGCGGGACACGCTGACTTCGACGGGTTTGAAGCGCAGCTACGGGAAAAAGGAAGCCCTAACTGGCTGGCATACGATCTTCGCGTCATGTTTCAGGGTTTCGTCGAGAATGGATTCAGCAATACGGAAGACCAGGCAGCGCGCTTTGCTGCCTTGATCGGGCGTCAGCCGAGAACGTACAGCAGCTTCGCTGAAGAATTGGCAACGGAGTGGGCTGCGGCCTAGCCACAGCCTGGAATAGCACGAGTGCAGGGGAGGTGCGCTCATGGATTTCCTGGTACGGATGGATGCGACCGCTGTTCATCAGCTCCCGGCTCGAGAGCGAAAAGAGCTAATCGAGCGAGAATCAGCGCGCGGCCGGGAATTGCACGCTGGGGGCATCCTGCGGATGGTTTGCGTCTTCCTGGCCAGAAAGCGAACGTCGGTATCTGGTCGGCATGCGACGCCGATCAGCTTACTGAAGCATTGCAGAGCGTGCCGATCTGGCCGCTCCTCTGGCGACTCATCTGCTCTTTGTCGAGATGGCGCGCGAAGGCTCCGATGCGAGAACGGGCACTAGCGGCAGGAGTAGATGCGTAGTTGGATATCTGGGAAGGCATGGTACATGGCTTCCCGGGATCGGTAGGCCAACTGAGCGCCTCGACTCAGGCGCTGGAACGGATCGGCTCGTTCCTCTCTAAACGCTTCACAAAACCATAGCGACCCTGGTCTTCAAAAACCTCGTTTGAGATATTCACCAGGGTTGACCCCGACAACTCGCTTGAACGCCTTGCTGAACGCAGCGTCAGATTCGTAACCTACCGACCGAGCAACGTCTATGAGCTTTTTGTCACGCTGTACGAGTAACTGCATCGCCTTTTGCATCCGCCACTCGGTTACATATTCCAGTGGTGTTTGTCCGAGTAGCTCCTTAAAACGTGCTGCGAAAGCGGAGCGAGACATGGTCGCTGCTGCGGCCAGAGATTCGACTGTCCAGGGTGTATCCACTCTGTCGTGAACGGCACTCAGGGCAGCGCCTACTTGAGGATCGAAAATTGCACGAAGCCATCCTTTGTTGCGCCACTCCACTTCCGACGCGATATGCGCCCGAAGTGCCTGAATGAACAGAACCTCGGCGAGCCGAGTCGCCACGACTTCCGATCCCGGCGCCTGTTCTGCCATTTCTGAGGCCAGCGCCTGCATTGTGTTGTGAAGTGCAAGCGTGTGAGCCTGATCGGCCTTGATCAAAATGAAGCGCGGTAATAGCTGCGTGATGGGCTTCACGCTGGCTCGCTCGAAACTGAGGGAGCCACAGATGACTGTCGTCGGTGCGCCACCACCTCCGTAATGAGCGACAGTGCCGTTTGCTTTAGCGGCGATTTCGCGGAAGGTTGACCTTGGACGTGTTCGCGGGCTATCGCGCATGACGATCGCAGTGTCGCGGGCCAGCAAGAAGCAGTCGCCGCCGGTGAGGGGAATTGGGTCCGGAGTGCCTACGACACTAAGCCAGCAATTACCGCGCGAAAGCATCGCAAAGTGCGCCAAATCCGGTGGCGAGATTTTCTTGCCGGAAGGCGGGACCTGTTCTTCGGTATCCTTCCCGCCGATCAAGCCCCACGGGGCGGTGGCCTCGAGCCTGTGCTGACCGAAAGCGGTCACGCGCAGCGTGCTGAAGATATCTGTAATTGGGTCCAACTTTACCTCCCTCTTTTGGACGAATAGACAAAAAGTTAGGACTTCCGAGCAGTTCTCGTCCACCGCCAGGGAAATCTACTCCACTGTATGGATGTTAAACATCGAAGGGAGCAGTCATGGGAAAACTTGGGGGTAAGGTCGCAGTCATCACGGGTGGTAACAGCGGCATTGGCTTGGCCACGGCTAAGCGCTTCGTAGAAGAAGGCGCCCACGTTGTTATTACTGGACGACGCGAGAAAGAGCTGAAAGAGGCCGCAGCCTTTATTGGGAGCAACGTCACGACGGTCACGGGCGACGTAACGCGCCTGGGGGATTTGGACCGGCTCTATGCAGTCGTGAAAGAGAAACACGGTCACATCGACGTACTCTTTGCAAATGCCGGCTGGGGTGAAGTCGCACCGCTAGAAGCGGCTACCGAAGCTCATTTCGACAAAACATTCGACTTAAACGTGAAGGGACTGTTCTTTACGGTGCAGAAGGCCCTTTCCCTATTCAGGGATGGAGGCTCGATCATCCTGACCTCTTCAGTTGCGAACGTGCTGGGAATGCCAGTGTTTACCGTCTACGCCGCGAGCAAGGCGGCTGTGCGCAGCTTCGCGCGTGGCTGGACCATGGAGCTGAAAGACCAAAAGATCCGCGTGAATACGGTAAGCCCCGGACCAATCGAGACTCCAGCACTTGAGAAAGCAGGCCTAACTCCTGAGCAAGTCAGGCAAGCGGCCGAGCAGTTCGTCTCGCAGATTCCTCTCGGCCGCAGAGGTAAACCTGAGGAAATTGCGGCCGCCGCCGTGTTCCTCGCCTCCGACGAAAGCTCTTTCATTACCGGCGTGGACCTCGCCGTCGATGGAGGCATGGCGCAGGTCTAGCGGGAGAGTGGCGGCTCTTGTAGTCGTGACACGTAGCCCAGGGTCCACCGCCAGAGAAATCTATTCCACTGTCCGGAATGTTCAATTTCTACCGAAAGGAGCAGTTATGGGAAAACTTGAGGGTAAGGTCGCTGTCGTCACGGGTGGATCGAGCGGCATGGCGCTGGCGAGCGCCAAGCTCTTTGTGGAGGAGGGCGCTTACGTTTTCATCACGGGCAGGAGGCAGGAAGCGCTCGATAACGCCGTCAAGGTAATCGGCCGGAATGTAACCGGCGTCCAGGGTGATGCGGCCAATCTCGACGACCTCGATCGGCTGTTCGACATCGTGAAGCGGGAAAAGGGCAACATCGACATCCTGTTCGCGAGTGCCGGTATTGGCGAGCCCGTCCCGCTGGGACAGATCACCGCGGAGCACTTCGACAGGACCTTCGACCTGAACGTGCGCGGCACCCTATTTACAGTGCAGAAGGCGTTGCCGCTGTTCAACGATGGCGGATCGATCTTTATGACCGGGTCCAATGCTGCAGCAAAGGGCTTCCGTGGCTTCAGCGTGTATGCGGCGAGCAAGTTGGCGCTGCGCTCCTTCGCACGCACCTGGCTCAATGAATTGAAGGATAGAAAGATTCGCGTGAACCTGCTGGTTCCTGGTGCGATCGCCACACCAATGCAGGAAGCAGTTCTCACCAAGGACGCGCGGCAATATTTCGAATCCCTCATCCCGCGAGGAACAATGGGCCAATCTGAAGAAGTAGCGACGGTTGCGCTGTTTCTTGCCTCCGGTGATTCAAGCTTCGTGAATGGGCAGGAGTTGTTCGTCGACGGCGGCATGACGGCCATCTAGTGCCTACAAACCCCGGCTCGCGGCGGACCTTCCGACCGCAGAGTGATGACTGCGGGACGTCTTCGAAGGTCGCCACAGCGCGGAACTTGATGTCCCGTGCCATCGAAGGGCTGGAAATCAATATCAACACAGATCGGAGAAACACTATGAGCTATGCAATCGTTGGATTCGGCAAGATAGGCCAGGCTCTCGCCCTTGCCTTCGCCCGGAAGAACATCGCCGTGACAGTCGCGAGCCGCCGGCCGCCCGAGGCGTTGGCGCCGCAGGCTCGCGCGATTGGACCTGCAGTCATCGCCAAGTCACTGCAAGATGCGCTCAAGGCCGACACGATCATCCTGGCGGTCCCCTTCGGAGAACATCGCGAGGTTGCGAAAGCGCTGCCGAGTTGGAAAGGCAAGACGGTCATCGACACGATGAACGCGTTAGTTCCACCTGAGGAACTAGACGGTCTGCTGTCCTCCGCCTTTGTTGCGAAATCTTTCCCCGGCGCCAAGCTCGTGAAAGGCTTCAATCACCTTGTTGTAGCCACCCTGGCAACCGATCCGATCGTCAAGGGCGGCCATCGGGTCGTCTTTCTGTCGAGCGACGATGAGGACGCGATCGCTCCTGTGGCGGATTTGGCCAAACAACTCGGGTTCGCACCCGTAAACCTGGGAAAGCTCAACGAGGGTGGTGCGCTGGTGCACGCACGCGACCGCATTTGGGGTCCACTCATCTTCCAGGATTTGTTCAAGAGGGCGCAGTTCGGAGACGGGATCTGATATCACGCCGCTGGTGCCGCAGATTGAAACTACTTCATCTCTTTCGAATTGAGGAAAGCAATAATGCTGAAATTGAATAACTTCGCACTCTGCGCTATTGCCCTGTTACCCACGGCGGCCATTGCTCAAGCGCCCGCGCCTTCCAGAGCGCCGACCGAGGAAGTCAACGATCATCGCGCAGATCAAGCTTCGATCGAGCAGGTGATGAGGCAGTATCATGCCGCCATCCTCGCTCATGATGGAACCGCGCTCTCCAGCCTGTTCCTGCCCGATGCCAATCTCTGGCTGAACGTTTTGACAGACTTCGCGTATGCTCAGGCGCAGGTGAAGTCGCCTAGCGCCCAGAAAGTTCGCGTGAGTAACTATCAGGACTTCGCGAAGCTGGTCTCCACGACACCCAAAAGCTTCGACCCAGAACACAGCAACGTCGTGATCCACACCGATGGCACGATCGCGGCCGTTTATTTCGATTTTGTATTCAACGTTGACGGGAAGCCCAACAACCGCGGTAGTGAAACCTGGCAACTGGTCAAGGCAGCCGACGGCTGGCGGATTGCGTCCATTATCTATTCGTCAGAGCCGTCCGTGCAGCAATAGGAACCGAGAATTGGGGCTAATACGAACGCCGAATATGCCAACCGCAGCAGGAGGTTATATGGCAGACACAAAGACCGTTATTGAACAGGCGTATTCCGCATTTAACCGGCGGGATATCGACGGTGCATTGGCACTGATGACGGAATACGTGAGCTGGCCCAAGGCTTCAGAGGGCGGCAGTGTTATCGGAAAGGAAGAAATTCGCGCCTATTGGACTCGACAATGGCGTGAGTTCGATGGCCGTGTCGAACCACTGTCAATCATCGAGGAAGAAGGAGGCAAGATCCGCGTCAGGGTGCACCAACTCGTCAAGAACCCCCAAGGTGACGTTCTTTGGGATGGCGAAGTTCTTCATGTGTTCACCGTGAACAACGGTCTTATCGCAGCCATGGAGCTCGGGGATCAGGCCGATACAACCGGTCCGACTGCGGCTTTCGCGCATCGATCCTAACTGCCAATCCGCCAAGTGTCTGCGATCCAGAAATAGCTGCGTCACTTCTGCATTCTCCTGCCTTGGGGGCGAAAACTCACATAACCACGAACGGAGAGATGACCTCTTACCATTGTGCCTGCCTTGATCCAGGCGAAAACAAGCAGGCGTCACTCTAAAATCAGAATGGAGGTCGGGCCCTTGAGCCGCATCGTTACGTCGTTCGGAAATTTCCGCGAGGACGTGCGTTTCGCCGCCAGGCAGTTCCGGCGCGCACCAGCGTATGTCATCTTCACCGTTCTTGTTCTGGCCCTCGGCATCGGCACGGTCACGGCCATGTTCACTATCAGCTATAGCGTCCTGCTGAAGCCGTTGCCGTTTCGCGCTGACCGCCAACTGTTTGAAGTCGCTGAGAGCACCGCGAAAGGCGACGAAAGTTTCGCAGCCTCCTACCCCGAGATTACGCAATGGCAGCAGGCAACCAGGGACATTGCCGATGTCGCGTTCGCCTCGAGCTACGTCAACATCCTCGATGCTCCTCCCGGCGCGGAGATGATTTCTTCGGTGGCAGCCAGTCCCAACCTCTTTAATCTGCTCGGCGTTGAGCCAGTCATCGGGCGCGGCTTTCTGCCAGACGAAACGAACTCCGATCATGCCAACGTCGTGCTGCTGAGTTACGAGATCTGGCAACGCAGTTTTGCGGGCGATCACAACGTATTGGGCGAGACGGTACACATCGGCCCAGCTCCGTTCACCGTCATCGGTGTCATGCCCAAACAGTTTCGCTATCCCTTAGGGGACACCCGCGCAGAAGTCTGGATCCCGATCGAGCGCAGCGCCCTCGTCCCAAAGCCCGACGATCCCTATGGGTCTCCTTGGAGCCCCATTGTCCGCCTGCATGCCGGCGTGCGGCCCCAAGCACTTGAGAGTTCACTGGCACGGGTGCATTCGCAATTTGTGAAAAGCGACGTTCCCCACCGCATCCGTCTGCTGCGCCTCCACGATCAGCTGGTGCGCGAGGTCCGGCCCGCGCTTCTGGCGCTTGAGATAGCGGTGGGCATCGTCTGGCTCATCGCCTGCAGCAATGTGGCCGGCCTGCTACTGGCGCGGGTTGCGGCGCGCCGCACTGAGATCGCGGTCCGCTCCGCGCTCGGAGCGTCCAGGCGCCGCATGGTTGCACAGTTTCTCACTGAGTCGCTCTTGTTAAGCATTGCAGCGGCAACCGGCGGAGTGGGGATTGCCGCGTTCATCCTGCGCATATTCCGCCATATGTTGGCTGCGATGCTTCCCATGGCCCAGAACATTCATATCGACTGGTCGATCTTTGCCGGCCTCGTCGTTCTCACCCTCCTCACAGCCCTCGCCTTTGGTACGGTGCCCGCGCTTCTCGCTGCCTGGGCCGGCAGCGAAGCAGGCTTGAGGAACAGCGGCCGCAGCGTGGCCGGCGATCGCCGCCACAACCGAGCGCGCGCTGTACTGCTCGTCAGCGAAGTCGCGCTGTCCATCGCCTTGCTCACCGGCGCCGGCCTGATGATGCGCACGATGTACGCCCTGCGCCACGTTCCGCTGGGCTTCCGCACCGACCATCTCCTGGTCACCAGCCTGACCGCTCCTGGCGATCTATATAAGGATCGGAACATCGACTCTGCAGCCTGGCAGCCCCTTCTCGATGCGGTGCGCCAACTCCCCGGCGTCAAAGATGCGGCGCTTTCCACTGTCATGCCGTTGAAGCACCCGGTCGAGTGGCTAACCATCGTCTACAAGACCAACTGGACCGAAAGCAATGTCGACGCGGTCGTCCGTGCCGCCTCTCCGGGGTTGATGGATGTGCTCGGCATCCGCATGCGCAGCGGCCGTTTCTTCAACTCGGGTGACACTGCCGCCAGCATTCCGGTAGCGGTGGTCAATCGCGTCTTCGTCGATCGATACCTCGGCGGAGGGGACGCGCTCGGCAAGCAGTTTCGGTTTGGGCGCAAACCTGTCACGGCAACCGTGGTTGGAGTCATTGACGACATCCACCAAGACACCCTCACTGACGCGAGCAGACCCGAGTTCTATCTCTGCACACCGCAGATAGCGCGGGATAATCCACTCTACCTGGCGATCGTCAGCAAATACATGGAGCTTGCCATCCGCACGGAAGTTGCCCCTGGCACCCTGGTTGCACAATTGCGTCGCCGGATCGCTGAAGTCAATCCCCATCTCGCCATCGGCGAATTCTCCACCATGTCTGACGCCGTAGAGGACTCCATCGGAGCGCAGAAACTGGCTGCCGGAGTCGTAGGCGTTTTTGGTGGCCTCGCACTGCTCATCACCATCGTCGGTCTCTACGGTCTGCTCACCTACATGGTCGAACAGCGGACGCGGGAGATTGGCATTCGCATGGCCCTCGGAGCCGACCGCGCTGCCGTCATAAGTATGGTCATGCGCCAGGCCCTGCTGCTCATGGCTCTCGGGGCCGCGACCGGAGTTTGCATCGCTCTCTGGAGCAACCGTCTGTTGCATGCATTCCTCTACGGTGTCACCGCATCCGATCCCTGGACTATCGCCCTGGCACCCCTTGGGCTCGTTCTCTGCGGGTTGGCTGCAGCCGCCATCCCCGCACGTCGCGCTGCTGGCTTGAACCCCGTCGACGCGCTGAGAGCGGAGTAGAACCGTCTAGCTAGTATCTCGGCACGATACTTCATAGAGGAGGCCTATGCTTACTGCTCGCCCAGGGTCACCGGTCGATTCCCCCAACGCAATCTCTACTCCTCCAGTGATTGAGATTCGCTCACTTGCGCCAGACGATGACGCCACTGCGTTCCGGACCCTCAATGAAGAATGGATTACGCGGTATTTCACTCTTGAAGCGAAGGATCGAGAGACTCTGAATAATCCAGCACACTCTATTCTCCTGAAGGGTGGCCACATCTTCATGGCGTACGCAGGCTCCGAAGCGGTCGGATGCGTCGCGCTGATCCCCATGCAGGATGGCGTTTACGAGCTTTCGAAGATGGCGGTCTCTCCTCGTCTGCGCGGCAGAGGCCTCGGCCGCCGTTTGCTTCAGCACGCGATTGCACAGGCCGGAAGCCTCGGCGCCAGATCTCTGTTTCTCGGCAGCAATACACGGCTCAAGGACGCAGTTCACTTGTACGAATCGGTCGGCTTTCGCCATGTAAGACCTGAGACTCTTCCACCTGTGCCCTATAGCCGCGCCGATGTCTTCATGGAGATGCCTCTGGAGCCAGATTCACAATGAGGACAGCCATTATTCAGCCGTAGGCTTGTTTCTCCACTTGAGCCCGCAATAACGTCGGTCGTGCGTCACGTAGACGTCGATGAGGAATAACACGCCGAGTCACTCGTCGAACTTGTCTTGCTCGAAGTCAGGAAGGGGCTGAGAGGGGCCTCGGAAAAGTGGACGAGGAATCCCAATGTGGAGTGTGACCGCGCTTTCATAACTCTGGGCATCTTTCGCCGCAACCTCGGGAAAACAGCTTGAACGCGCGGACTATTTTAGCGCTACGGTTGCAAATCGAGCCCGCTCGGGGTGGTTCGGGTCGGCTTGGTGCACTCGCTCGCGAACCTGAGCGAACAGCGCTGCGTATCCCGGCTCGCTCGAAAGCTCTTTGACCCACGGAAAATACTGGACAGCGATAAATTGGACCGCGCGTCGGTCGAGAGATGCCTTGAAGTAGAACAGGGCCTCCTGGCGGCGTCCGAGCAACAGCAAAGTTTCGCCAAGTGCAAAGCCTGACTCTGTGCCATGCTCGAACGCCGACTTGAGTGCTTCTGCCCTCGCTTGGAGCAGGCCGGTTCGACCAGCCTGAGCCCACCCCTTCGCAACGGCTTTGGCCAAAGCGACATCGGCCGGGGCACGTGGGACGGAAGCAATTCGCCGGAGATCCTCAACATAAGCGGGAAGGTCGCCAGCATTGAAATCAAGCACACTCAGAAACTCGGCAGGGGATGCCAGGGTAGGTTGAGTCTGCTCGATCTCTCTTAGAGCCTTGACCCCAGATTTGAAGTCACCAAATTGGGCATGCAGAAGAGCCGCGTCGGCAGCAATTGCTGGTGAAGTAGGATCAAGCCGGACGGCTTCGTCGATTTGCCGGATGGCCTCCGCACCTTCGGACCTCCATTCGAGTGTACCGGCATACCACTGGCGGGTCTGCGCGGAGTCCGGATCCAGTGCAAGCGCGCTTTTGAATTCGGCATCCGAACCGGCGATGTCCCAATCCCAATAGAAAAGGGCAAATGCCTTTGACCGATGCGCGGCGGCAAGATTCGGATTCAGTGCGATCGCCCGGTTAGCGGCGGATTCAGCATGCATTAGCGATTGGCCAAGGTCCGCATGGGCGAATTGGGGCAGCAAATCGTAGCATTCAGCCAATCCGGCGTAGGCGTCAGCATTGGAAGGGTCAGTGACGATTGCTTGTGTATACGCATCGATTGCTTTGGCGAGGCCATCGGGCGTGCGCAAGTTCCAGAAGTAGCGCCCGCGCAGAACCAAGTCCTCTGTGCCGTTGGCCGGGACTTGAATTCTCGCTTTCGCCCCATTCGTTTTAGCAGAAGCCTTTGCAGCAACCGCCCGCCGATTCTCTACCAACCAGAACAGCGCTACGGACAAAAGCAAGAGCGCGGATACCGCAAGGAGCCAGGTTGGCGACCGGAGGAATGTACTGTGTCTTGCATGTTGCTTTTGGAAAGAAACGGCCGACGGTGGTTTGGCGCTTTCGGGGAATGAACTGCTCTGCGCGGAATCGTCTTTGGAAAGTGCAGTACCGCTTGTCGGCGGAGTTGGTTCTAACCCTTGTTCGTTTCCTCTGGATTCCAGCCAGGCGTCGAGTTCAGCGGCATGGGCAAAGACTGTGCCACCCTTCTTTCCTGGTGCACGATGCGCCGGCAATCCGCGTTCTTGCTCCCACCTTCTCGCAGTGCGCACGTTGCAACCGAAATAGCCAGCTATCCCTTTCCAGCCCGTAAGTACATCAGATTTTCTCGTGATAGTTTTCGCGTCCGTTCTGTAGGGACTCATGCCTCTGCCACCTCCACCGGTTCTGGCGTAAGCAAAGGGCCCGGAAAAGCGATTTGGGAGAGAAAAACAGTATACCGCTGCGCGCATTGGGTGTGGCGGGTAAAAGTGCGCCGGAGGCACCCTCAAATGTCCACTAGTTTGCCCTCACTTGTCCCGCGTATAGCCACCGCAAACCAGCTATCCTTGGTGTCCAAATTCTCAACCGGGTATTTCGTTATGGCGGTTAGGTTGCGTGGCTGTGTCGCCGGGGAGACAGAGCCTGGACCCGGCCCCGAGGAGTGTTTCCCGGTCTGAAGAAGAAGGGGGCGCACACATGAGGCGTCGAGCGTCTTTTCGATCCAGGATCGTCGGGATTTCCATTCATGCCGCCGTTCGGCTGGCGGGCCCGGCGCGCCGCGCCGTTCCCTTGATGCTGCTCATGGGAGTCTTATTCGCCGGTGCAGCCGTGTGGTTGACGACGTCTGCCGAAGCTAGCCACTGGGTTTGGAAAGGCTGGGAGAGACTCTTTGGCCCTACGTCACTCACCAATGTGAGTCCACGCATTTTCGCGCAGACAGGGGGGAGCCCTAACTACACGATCACCACCATCGATGAACCCAGCGCAGGTACGAGCGCGACCGAAGGAACCATTGTCTTCGCCGTCAATGCTTCCGGGGCCATCACGGGAGCCTATTCGGACCAGGCAGGCGTCGCGCATGGTTTCGTGGACGCCAATGGTACTTTTACCTCGTTTGATGCCTTCAACGAGACCGGTCTAAGCCCGAAGTCTGGATGGTTTCAAGGAACAACCGGCATTAGCATCGATTCGTCGGGTGATGTGGCCGGCACTTACGCTGATAGCAACAACGCATATCACGGCTTTGTGCGCTCGGCGGCCGGCACAATCACCACGTTTGACGATCCCAACGCGCCGACCGCGACCTCGAGCCGCGGCACGTTCCCAATGAGCATCAACGATGCTGGCCAGATCGTTGGTTTCTATACAACAGGGAACTATGCCACCACTTCGCTCTATCGAGGTTTTTTGTATTCCGTCGCAGGCAACGCCTTTACAGAACTTGACGAGCCGAATGCCGGAACCGGAAACAGCGCTTACTATCAGAAGCAGGGAACGGTCCCGACGGCCATCAACGGTTCCGGTACTGTCGCCGGCTACTACATTGATTCGGGCGGCAGTAGCCACGGATTTGTCTACGCTGCGGGAAGCTACACCTCCTTCGACGTCCCCGGAGCAGCCACAAACACCGCAAAAGGTGGCGGCTTAAGCGGAACGGTTCCCATGAGCATCGATACGGCGGGAGATGTGGCCGGCACGTACACCGATTCGAGTTTTGTCCGTCACGGTTTCATCCGCTCTGCCGGCGGCAAGATCACGACATTCAATGCCCCAGGCGCAAATACTACCAGCCAGAGCGGAATGCTCGGCGGCACCTTCCCCACTCATATCGATCCAACTGGTAGTTACATTACTGGCATCTACACCGACTCCTCCGGCCTCGGGCACGGCTTCGTTTACTATCTACCGCTCACCAGCAGCAGCTCGTTTACTACCTTCACCCCGCCGAACATGACCACGTCCACAACCCTCCCCATCCAAGGCGGCGTTTTTAGCGTGAACGGCTCGGGAACCGTGGTCGGTTTCTATCTGGATAGCGGCGTGGTGGCGCACGGCTTTGTCTATACGACGAACGCGATCCCGACTCCGGCGCCGACCTTCAACCCTCCGCAGGGAACCTACGGCTCGACGCAAACGGTCTCCATCTCCGATGCCAACCCCGCCGCGACGATCTACTACACGACGGACGGCTCCACGCCGACGACTGGCTCAAACGTCTACACCGGCCCGATCACGGTTTCCTCCACTGAGACCATTGAGGCGATCGCCGCGGCGAGCGGATATGCGGCCAGCTCGGTCGCGACCGCGACGTATGCCCTGAACCTCTCGGGTTCCACACCCGCGCCTGCGCCGCAATTCTCTCCCGGCGGCGGCACATACTCCGCGGCCCAGACCGTCGCCATTGCCGATTCAGCCTCCGGCGCATCCATCTACTACACGCTCGACGGCACCGTGCCCACCGGCGCATCCGCTTTGTACACAGGTCCGGTCACCATCTCGACCTCGGCGGAGCTGCAGGCCATCGCCATTGCCCCAGACTACGCGCCGAGCATCATCGCCGCGGCGAGTTATCAGATCTCTGGCACAAACTTGCCGCAGTTCGTCTACAACGTGGCCGGAACCGAGCAGCCCGGCTACAACGGCGACGGCGTGCCGGCCACGCAAGCCGATCTGGGCGGGATCGGCTACGCCACGGCGATGGACAGCAGCGGCAATCTTTACATCGCCGATACCGGCAATAACCGTATTCGCATGGTCAGTGCCTCGACAGGCCTGATCAGCACCTTCGCCGGCACGGGCACAAGCGGATACAGCGGCGACGGCGGTTCGCCCACCGCCGCGCAACTCAGCAGCCCGTCCGGCCTGGCGGTAGACTCCTCCGACAATGTCTACATCGCCGATACAGGCAACGGCCTCGTCCGCGTGGTCACCAAATCGACTGGCCTGATCGGCACCTATGCGGGCGTGGTCAATTCAGGTGTGCCGCAGCACGTGTGCTCGGCAACCGCGAATGGCTTTGGCCTTCCGCGCGGGATCGCCTTTGATCGTTCGGGCAATCTGTATGTTACCGATCTGAGCTGCTCGGTGGCCTGGAAGGTCACGGCGGGAACGAAAGCCGTCTCAGTGTTTGCTGGAGAGCTCTATTCCTGCGAATACAACGGCGACGGTGTCCCCGCCACCAGCGCCACGCTCTGCGAGCCATTTTCTGTGGCGCTGGATCCATCAGGGAATGTTTATATCGCGGATTTCGGCAACGCTCGCGTGCGCGAGGTTCTGACTGGGTCTGGCAATGTGATCACGACGGTCGCCGGGAACGGCAGTTTCACCGTGAGCGGCGACGGCGGTCCGGCCACAGCGGCAGGCATCGGTTCGCCATGGGCGATCGCGGTGGATTCCTCGTCGAATCTCTACATTGGCGGCCTCTCCTCGCTGTCCATTCGTGTCGTGTCAGGGGGCATCATCTCGACCTTCGCCGGAGAACTCGGCAACTCGTCCGTTAACAACGATGGCGCGGTGCCCCTTGAGAACGCGGTCTGGGCCACGTCGCTTTCCTTCGGACCGACCGGGGCTCTCTACTTCTTCGATGTTTGGGGCAATCGCCTCCAGATGGTGAGCGCGCCGGCCGCCGCGCCCTCCACATCGGCCGCGACCCCGGTCATCAGCCTGAACAGTGGAACCTACTCGTCTCCGCAAACCGTCACCCTCTCCGACACCACGCCGGGAGCGACGATCTACTTCACCCTCGACGGATCCACGCCCACGGGAACGTCGTCGCTTTATCACGGATCGGTGGTCGTCACCGGCTCCTCCACCCTCACTGCCATCGCCATCGCTCCAGGCTATGTGGCCAGCGCGCCCGCCAGCGCTGACTATGCCATCACTCCGGCGCCGTCTACGGTCATCTCCACCATCGCGACATCGGATACCACGGTCGGTGTCCCGAATGAGGGATGCTTCGGGGGCATCGCTCTGGATCATGCGAACGATGTTTACGCGATCGACAGTTGCTCTTCCTACACTGCGGTTTTCGAAATCTCCGCGGCCACGGGGAACGCCTCGCCTGTCGCCGGCAACGGAGTGTACGGGTATGCGGGCGATGGCGGCCAGGCGGTCGACGCCGAGTTTAGATTCGGCCAGTACTCCGGCGTCGCACTGGACGCTGCGGGAAATATCTATCTCGCGGATACCAACAACAACCGGGTGCGGATGATCAACGCGCAAACTGGGGTGATTTCCACCTTCGCGGGCACCGGAACCTCCGGCTACAGCGGAGACGGAGGGGCGGCAACGAGCGCGAACCTTTCCCAGCCAATGGGTCTTGCGTTCGATGCCCAGGGCAACCTCTACATCGCTGATGAAGGCAACGATATTATCCGCATGGTCGGCGCTCAAACCGGAAACATCTCCACCGTCGCGGGGACGCCCCAGCACAGCGGCTACTCGGGTGACAACGGGCCGGCAACTTCTGCGTATCTCAGTTCCCCGGAGGGTGTGGCACTGGACCCTTCCGGCAATCTCTACATCGGAGACGAAGGAAACAGCAGGATCCGCAAGGTCACCCAAAGCACCGGGAACATCACCACCATCGCGGGTAATGGGAACTACGGCGCGACCGGAGATGGAGGACCTGCCCTGAACGCGCAAATCACCCCGGCGTTCCTGCTTGCCGATGCCCAGGGCAACGTGTACTTCACGAACGTCGGCACCGGCGTTCGCGAGATTGCCGCGGCGAGCGGAACCATCAGTACCGTGGTCGGCGACGGCTATCGCGGCACCTGGGGTGATGGCGGTCCGCCGACCAATGCGGGTCTGAATATTCCTACCGGCATTGCTTCCGACTCCAACGGCGACCTCTTTGTCGCGGATTGGCAAAACCAGAATATACGCG